>NZ_JAWKJQ010000004.1:0-350981 GCF_041393715.1 Nocardioides sp.
GCACCACCTGCATCGGCAACTCCGGCCCGCTCATCCCCGAGGTGTCGGCTGCCGTGCAGGAGAGCGACCTCTCCGTCGTCTCGGTGCTGTCGGGCAACCGCAACTTCGAGGGCCGCATCAACCCCGACGTGAAGATGAACTACCTGGCGTCGCCGCCGCTCGTCGTCGCCTACGCGCTGGCCGGGTCGATGGACGTCGACCTCTTCCACGACCCGCTGGGCCAGGACTCCGACGGCCACGACGTCTTCCTGAGCGACATCTGGCCCTCGCCGGCCGACGTGGAGCGGGTGATCGGCGAGGCGATCACGGCGGAGATGTTCGCCAGCGACTACGCCGACGTGTTCGCCGGCGACGAGCGCTGGCGCTCGCTGCCGACCCCGGAGGGCGACACCTTCGCCTGGGACGACGGCTCGACCTACGTCCGCAAGGCGCCGTACTTCGACGGGATGCCCGAGAGCCCCGAGCCGGTCACCGACATCGCGGGTGCCCGGGTGCTGCTCAAGCTGGGCGACTCCGTGACCACCGACCACATCAGCCCGGCCGGAGCCATCAAGAAGGACTCCCCGGCTGGCCGCTACCTGGTCGAGCACGGCGTGGAGCAGCGCGACTTCAACTCCTACGGCTCGCGGCGCGGCAACCACGAGGTGATGATCCGCGGCACCTTCGCCAACATCCGGCTGCGCAACCAGCTGGCGCCGGGCACCGAGGGCGGGTTCACCCGCGACTTCACCCGGCCCGACGCGCCGGTCACCTCGGTCTACGACGCCTCGGTGGCCTACGTCGCCGCCGGCACCCCGCTGGTGGTGCTGGCCGGCAAGGAGTACGGCTCGGGCTCCTCGCGCGACTGGGCGGCCAAGGGCACGGCGCTGCTCGGGGTGAAGGCCGTGATCGCGGAGTCCTACGAGCGGATCCACCGGTCCAACCTGATCGGCATGGGCGTGCTGCCGCTGCAGTTCCCCGAGGGCCAGACCGCGGAGTCCCTCGGGCTCACCGGCGAGGAGACGTTCTCGATCTCCGGCGTGACCGCGCTCAACGACGGAACCACGCCGCGCACGGTCAAGGTCACCGCCGGCGACGTGGAGTTCGACGCCGTGGTGCGGATCGACACCCCCGGTGAGGCGAGCTACTACCGCAACGGCGGCATCATGCAGTTCGTGCTGCGCAACCTGCTCCGCGGCTGACCGGAGTGCTCGGCCTGTCGCTGGGCGTCGTGGTGACGCTCGCGGCGGCGCTGGCGCTCGGGGCGGCGGTCCAGGGGACCATCGGGCTGGGACTCGGCCTGGGGGCGGCCCCGGTGACGGCGCTGGTGGCGCCGCACGCGGTGCCCGAGCTGCTGCTCTGGCTGGCGCTGGCGATGGCGGGCGGCACGTTGCTGCACGAGCGGGAGGGCGTCGACTGGGACGGCCTGTGGTGGGCGCTGCCGGCCCGGATCGTCGGCACTGTGCTCGGGGTGCTGGCCGTCGCGGCCCTCTCGCCGCGGGAGATCGGGATCGCGGTCGCCCTGATGGTGCTGGCGACGGTGGCGCTGACCGCACGGACCGTCGCCCTGCCCGTCAACCGGGCCACGCTGCCGGTGGCCGGTCTGGTGTCGGGGGTCAGCGGCACGGCCACCTCGATCGGGGGGCCGCCGCTGGCGCTGCTCTATCAGCACCATCCACCCCGGGTGGTGCGTCCGACGCTCGCGGTCTACTTCGTGGTCGGGGCCGCGATGTCGCTGGTCGGGCTCGGGCTCGGCGGTCAGCTGCACCTTCGCTGGCTCGGGCTGGCGCTGCTCCTCTCGCCGGCGCTGCTGGTCGGTTTCGGGGTGGCGGTGCCGCTCCGGTCGCGGCTGCCGGTAGCCGTCGTACGCCCGGCGATCCTGGCGGTGTGCGCCGCCTCGGCGCTGGTGCTGCTGGTGCGCTCCCTGGTGGGCTGACCCCGACGGGCGGGCCGAGGCCTGTCCGGACATCGTGAAGCCATTCACAAACGGCGCGGGACGGCTGTCTCAGACGTCACGTGTGACCCAGGAGTCAAACGGTGGCGGGTCCGTCCCGCCAGGCGGGACCGTGGAAGCGTCAACCAGCCGGCGATCCCGGCAGACATCCTGGAGGAAGACATGAACACCCACACCGCCACTCCGACCGAGTCGCACCACGTGGTCACCCAGGACGAGGTGGTCACCCACGCGTGGGCCCGCCAAGCACTGGCCGCACTGCGCATCGCCTTCGGGCTCACCTTCTTGTGGGCCTTCTTCGACAAGCTGCTCGCCCTCGGGTTCGGCACCGGCCGGACCGTCGACGAGGCCACCGGCGCCGAGACCGTGGACCGCTTCGGTGACGCCGCCTGGATCCACGGCGGCAACCCGACCCTCGGCTTCCTGAAGTTCGGAGCCAAGGGCCCCTTCAAGAGCTTCTACAACGGCCTGGCCGGCGACGCCTGGGTCAACTGGCTGTTCATGCTGGGCCTGCTCGGCATCGGGCTCGCGCTGACGTTCGGGATCGGCATGCGCGTCGCGGGCATCGCGGGGTTCGTGATGTACCTGATGATGTGGACCGTCGCGCTGCCCCCGGAGAACAACCCGGTGCTCGACGAGCACATCCTCGGCGCGATCAGCGTCCTGGTGCTCGCGCTGACGCTGGCCGGCGACACCTGGGGTGCCGGCAAGGCCTGGGCCAGGACGGGCCTGGTCGAGAAGTACCCCGTGCTGCGGTGACTCGTTCCTCGCGGGGCATCCTCCCCGGACGGCCCGCGACGACCTGACACCGCACCCGCGGCCGCCGAGCACGCCTCGGCGGCCGCGGCGCGTCCCGGCAGGTCGACCCCTCCGTCTGCGCGGCTTCTGCGTCAGACCGGGTGAGAATGTCGCCACGAGGGGGACCGAGGACATGAGCACCGACCTGCACGAGCGGCTGGACGAGCTGGCCCGGCGGGCGCCGACCGGCCCGCCGGCCGCCGACCTGTGGCGGCGCGGACGTCGACGTCAGGCCCGCCGGGTCGTGGCCGGAGCGGTCGCGGGGCTGGCCGTCGCGCTCGCGACCGGGATCGGCGGCGCCGCCCTGTGGGCCCGGGTCGACACCAGCCCACAACCGGCCGAACCGGCGCCGGCCGAGATGCGGCTGCCGGACCGGATCTTCACTCCCAGCCCGTGGCTCCAGGGCACCGACGACCTGGGACCGGGCGGCCCCTACGTCGCGCTCCTGGGCGCCGAGCGAGCCGGCTGGGACAGCCTGTGGACGTCGGTCGCGCCGGGTGTCGTCGGCGTCGGCCTCGACGGCTCCTACCGGTTCCTCGACCTGCCCGGGTACGTCGGTGACCACGGTTGGTCCGACCAGTCCCAGCAGCTGGCGCTGAGCCCCGACGGGCGCTACGTCGCCTACTGGACGACCGGGAGCACCACCGGCGAGCCGCTGCTGCTCGACGGGAGCGCGCAGCCCAGCGGCGGGGCCGCCGTCTACGACACCGTCACCGGCGCGGTCTCCCGGATCGCGCTGACCACCGAGCACGGGGTCGCGGCCGAGGGCGCAGCCTGGACCGGCCCGGTGCTCCGGATGGGCTACGGCGCCTTCGACACCGGCGGCGTGGGACTGGACTCATGGGGCTCGCGCACCGTGGGCCAGCTCACCTGGGACGCGCGAGCCGGCAGCTGGACCGAGGAGACCGACCTGCGGCAGACGGTCGACCTCACCGGGATGGGCGCCGCCGGCGCCGACGCGTTGGTGATCACCAGCGGCAAGCGCTACACCGTGGTCGGGGCGGACGGTCCGCAGCTGACGACCCGGATCGACGCAGGCTTCCAGACGACCCCGGTGCCGGCCCCCGGTGGCGCGCGCCTGGCCGGTGTCTGGGCCCCGCAGAGCAAGGAGCTGGACGGCGCGGCCCACTCGGTGCTCGTCGCCGACGTCGCCGAGGGGCAGCCCCGGACCGCGACCCAGCGGGTCCCGGGGGCCACTGCCTACGACGTCCTCGGCTGGCGTGGCGACGACGAGGTCGTCCTCCGCCAAGCGGACGGCGCGGTGGTCGGCGTCGACATCGGCTCGGGCGCCGACGAGCCGTTGACGACGCTGCCCGGCACGCAGACCGGCGCGGGGCTGGTGGTGGCCGCCGATGCGTGGTCGGCGCCGGTGGTGACGGCCGTGGAGCCCGCGTGGCCGATGAGCACCTCCACCCGCCAGCTCCTGGTCACCGGCGGTGTCGCGCTGCTCCTGCTGCTGGTCGTCGTCGCGGGGAGGTGGCGCCGTGGCCGCGCCTGAGTCCTTCGACGAGTACGTCGCGGCGCGCTACGCCGCGCTGCTGCGGACGGCGTACCTGCTGACGTCGAACCGGCACGACGCGGAGGACCTCGTCCAGACCGCGCTCGTGAAGGCGGTCCCCGCCTGGAAGCGGATCGAGTCCAACCCCGACGGCTACCTGCGCCGGATCATGGTCAACCACTCGATCTCGCGATGGCGCAAGCACCGCGGCCGTGAGGTGCTGACCGACCAGGCACCCGACCGGGGGAGTGCCGACCCCGACGTCGGCCGCGCGCTGGCGCTGGAGCGCGCGCTGGCCGCGCTGGCGCCGCGACAGCGGGCGGTGATCGTGCTGCGCTACTACGACGACCTCACCGAGCGCGAGACCGCCGAGATCCTCGGCATCGCGGTCGGCACCGTGAAGTCGCAGGCCCGCGAGGCGCTGGCCAGGCTGCGACAGCTGGTGCCTGACCTGCGCCTGGAGACCGACGCGGAGGTTGGCACGATGGACGCGTGGACACCCAGACGCTGACCGTGCGCACCGGCGACCGCGAGGTCGTGCTCGACCTCACCCGACAGGCGGCCGAGTTCGCCGCGGGACGCGGCGACGGGCTGCTGCACGTGTTCGTGCCGCACGCGACGGCCGGGCTGGCCGTCCTGGAGACCGGCGCCGGCAGCGACGACGACCTGCTCGCGGCGCTGCGCGACCTGCTGCCGGCCGACGATCGCTGGCGGCACCGGCACGGGAGCCCCGGCCACGGACGCTCCCACGTGCTGCCGGCGCTGGTGCCGCCCTACGCCACCGTGCCCGTGCTCGGCGGCCGGCTGGCGCTCGGCACCTGGCAGAGCCTGTGCCTGGTCGACCTCAACGTCGACAACGCCGTCCGCGAGGTGCGGTTCAGCTTCCTGACGGGCTGAGGGCTACTTCGGGGGGAGCGATGCGGCGTAGGCGAGGCCGACGCCGACCCAGCGCTCGAGGTCGGGCTCGGTGGCGACCGCGGACGCCGCCACGGCCAGCCAGCCGTTCATCTCGCGGTGGCGCATCACGAACCGGTCCACGCCCGGCTCGGCCGTGTGCCGATCGGTGTCGGCCGGGTCGCAGCGCAGCAGCAGACCGCCCTGGCCGCTGGCGGCGACGGCCATGTGGCCGCCGACCAGGAACGCCAGCCCGCCGAACATCCGCTGCTCGCGCAGGTCGGGCAGGCCCTCCAGATGTCCCCGCACCCGGTCGGCCAGCTCCTCGTCGTACGCCATGGGCGCACTCTAGGGCCGGCCGCCGACAGGGGACTCAGCCGAGCAGCCGACGCGCCAGGTCGAGGTGGAACTCCACCGACAGCAGCAGGTCGTCGACGTGGATCCGCTCGTCGGCGTTGTGGACGCCCTCGTCGAGCACCTCGGTGGGGGTGGCGCGGAACGGGCTGAAGCCGTACGCCGCCGTGTCACCGGCCGCCCGCAGGAAGGACGAGTCGGTGTAGCCCGTGCAGAGCACCGGCAGCACACCGGTGCCGGGGTCGGTCTCGGCCAGCCACGCGGCGATGGCCGCCGGCAGCGCGCCGTCCGGAGCCGAGGCGCTCCCGGGCACCAGCGGCTCGGGCAGCGACAGCTCGTAGTCGACGCCCTCGGTCAGGTCGTCGCCGAGCCGCGTGCGCACCGCCGCCAGCACGTCGTCGGCCTCGACCCCCGGCAGGATCCGGCAGTCCAGCTCGACCGAGGCCCGGGCCGGCATCACGTTGCGCGCCGTCGAGCCCGCGAGCAGGGTCGGCGCCATGGTGGTGCCCGCCAGCGGCGGCAGCCCGTCGGCGAAGGTCGGGTGCAGCGGGGTCGCGCGGCGCAGCCCGTCCTCGACCGAGGTCGCGGGCTCCTCCAACAGCACCTCGTGGGTCGCGTCGAGCAGGGGGGAGCGCCCCGGTGTCGCCAGCCCGGGACCGATCCGCCGAAGCAGCTCGCCCAGCCTCACCACCGCGTTGTCGCCCAGCGTGGGCATCGAGGCGTGCCCGGCCTCGCCGAGCGCGGTGAGGCGCACCGGCTGGGTGCCCTTCTCGCCGACCGACAGCATCAGCAGCACCCGGCCGTCGGCCAGCTCCAGCCGTTGGCCGCCGCCCTCGTTGACCGCGAGGTCGGGGCGGAGGTCGGGACGGTGCTCGAGCAGCCAGCGCATGCCGACGTCGGCGGCGCCGTCCTCCTCGTCGGCCACCATCACCAGCCAGAGATCGCCGCGTGGGCGGAAGCCGGAGCGCGCCAGCTCGGCGAACGCCACGCAGCGCGCGGCCACCTCGTCCTTCATGTCGACGGCCCCGCGCCCGAACAGCCAGCCGTCCTCGACCACGGCCTCGAACGGCGGGTGCGTCCAGTCCTGCGGGTCCGCGGGGACCACGTCGAGATGGCCCACGAACGCCAGCGACGGGGCCTCGCCGGTGCCCGGCAGCCGGGCCACCAGGTTGCCGCGGGCGGGGTCGCGGGCGACCACCTCGGCCTCGACGCCGGCCGCGGCCAGGTAGTCGCGGAGGTAGGCCGCGGCCTCGGTCTCGTTGCCGTTGGTGGTGTCGATCCGGATCAGGTCGCGGGCGACCCGGAGCACCTCCTCGTGCAGGTCGGTGCCGGGGCTCATCGCGCCACCGTGTGGGGCAGCCCCAGCCGGTCGATCAGCCAGGCATAGACGTCGGCCTCGTAGTCGAGGTGGCCGAACCGTCCGGAGGGGCCGACGTGGGCGCCGGCCCCCGTCTCGCAGCGGAACAGGCAGCGCGACGACCACTGCGGGTCGCTGGCGCGCAGCGCGGCCACCCACTTGGCCGGCTCGCGCACCATCACCCGCGGGTCGTGGACGGCGCCGGTGACCAGCAGGTCGGGACGGGAGCCGGCGGGCGGGAGGTTCTCGTAGGGGGAGTAGGCCAGCATCCAGTCGAACTGCTCGCGGACCCGCGGGTCGCCCCACTCCTCCCACTCCGTGATCGTCAGCGGCGTCGTCTCGTCGAACATCGTGGTGACCACGTCGACGAACGGCACCTCGGCCACCACCGCTCGCCACCGGTCGGGACGCTGGGAGAACACCGCGCCCTGCAGCAGCCCGCCGGCCGACAGGCCGCGGCTGGCGATCCGGTCGGGGTCGACCAGGCCGTCGCGGGCAAGCCCGTCGGCGACGGCGATCTGGTCGTCGAAGGTGTGCTGCTTGTGGGCGAGCTTGCCGTCGAGGTACCACGCCCGGCCCATCTCGCCGCCGCCACGCAGGTGCGCGAAGCAGAAGACGGCGCCGCGGTCCAGGAAGCTCGGGAGCGCCGGGTCCCACTCGGGCTCGAACACGGCCTCGTAGGAGCCGTAGCCGTAGACCAGCGCGGCGGCCGTCCCGTCGAGTGGGGTGTCGTGGTGCCGGACGATCGTCGCGGGGACCAGCGTGCCGTCCGCCGACGGGAAGCTCCGCCGCTCTGTGACGTACGCCGAGGGGTCGTGGCCCGGCGCCTCCTGCCGGTGCACGTCGACCGTCTCGCCGGTGGCCCAGGACACCTCCGACCAGACGGCCGGCTCGGTGTAGGCCTCGTCGACCACGCCGACCGCCGGGGCGTCGTACAGCGGGGTGGTGAACAGGTAGGCCTCCCCGCCCGGGAACCGCGAGCGGACGTCGTGGCCGGGGCCGGCGAGGTCGTCGTGGGGCAGCATCCGGAGCACGTGGTCGCCGCCGGAGCGCAGGCTGAGCACGACGCCGCGGTCGAAGGCGTCGACCCGCTCGAGCCGGTCGGCCGGGTCCTCCGGCCGCGCCTCCCGCCAGCTGGTGTGGTCCTGGTCCGCGCCGTCGGGCACCGGCGCGGTCATCAGCCGGAGCTCGACCGCGTCGTCGTCGGTCACCACCAGCAGGTCGCCGGGACCGCCGTAGCCGCGCCGGTGCTCGGCGTGGTACTTCACGCCGGCCCGGCGACCGCCCACCGACCACGGACCGCGGTCGAGGTCATGGGCGTCGACGGTCCAGCACTCCGCGGTGGTGTTGCTGGCCGACCAGAGCACCACCAGGTCGCCGCTGCGCGTGGCCCGGACCTGCAGCTCGAAGCGCTCGTCCGGCTCCTCGTGCACGAGCACGTCCTCGGCCACCGGCGTCCCGAGCCGGTGCCGCCAGACCTGGAACGGCCGGTAGGCCTCGTCGTGCACGGTGTAGAAGAACCACGCCGAGTCGGCGCTCCAGGCGCCGCTGTAGTAGGTCCGCGGCACCACCTCGTCGAGGTCGGCCCCGGTGCGCAGGTCGCGGAAGCGCAGCTCGAAGACCTCCTCGCCGGAGAGGTCGACGGAGTAGGCCAGCCAGTCCTCGTCGGGGCTCACCGAGGAGACGCCCACGTCGAGGTAGTCCGAGCCCTCCGCAAGCAGGTTGTGGTCGAGCACGACCGAACGATTTCCGTCGTCTGACCCGAGATGCGCCTCAGGATCGGTTGCCGGAACGCCGTCCGACATACGGATTTCTCGTAACAGTTGCGTGTACTGACTTCCCGCCGGATGAAACGTGTAGTAGGAAAAGCGCGTACGACGCCATGTCGGAGAGATCTCGGTCGGAGCCAGCCGCGAGTGCATCTCGGCCTTCAGGGCCGAGACCAGGGAGTCAAGATGAGCGCAGGACCAGTCGAAGAAGGCGCGCTCGGCGCGCAGGTGGGCCAGGACTCGGGGGTCGCCGGCCTCTCGCATCCAGTGGAAGGGGTCCGGTCGCGGCACGCCGTGCTCGGTGTGCGTGAAGGGCTCCTGGGGGGCCTGCGGCGGCTGCGCGGCGGCAGCGGGGGTCGGGGGCGCGGCATGGGTCACGGGCGTCAACGTACTCGCGTGCGGATGGCCGCGGCAGCGGGGCTCCTGCTGGCCGCGCTCGCCCCCGCGGTGGCCCTCGGCCAGCCGGCGGGCGCCGCCGAGGACAAGGTCGTCTTCACCGTCGGCCTCGACAACGAGGTCGACTCGTTCAACCCGTTCCTGGGCATCGAGGCCCCGTCGTTCGAGATGTGGGCGCTGGAGTACGACTACCTGATCGGCTACTCGATGTCCGACATGCAGCCCGAGCCGGGACTCGCCACCAAGTGGGAGACCTCCGACGACGGGCTCACCTGGACCTTCACGATCCGCGACGACGTCACCTGGTCCGACGGTGAGCCGCTGACGGCCGACGACGTGGCCTTCACCCTCAACCGGATCCTGGACGGCGGTCCCGAGGCGGCCACCTGGGGCTCCTATCTCAAGGGCACCAAGACGATCACCGCCACCGACCCGACCACCGTGGTGCTGGAGCTGAAGCAGCCCAACGCGGTGCTGCCGCTGCTGCCGATGCCGATCGTGCCCGAGCACATCTGGAAGGACATCGACGAGAAGGCCGTCAAGACGTTCGCCAACGAGCCCGGGGGCAGCCCCGCGGTCGTCGGCTCCGGCCCGTTCCGGATGGTGTCCGGCACCGCTGGCGGCTCGGAGTACCGCTTCGAGGCCAACCCCGACTACTGGAAGGGCGCGCCGCACATCGACGAGATCGTGTTCAAGGTCTACAAGGCCAAGGACCCGATGATCGCGGCGCTGAAGAAGGGCGAGATCGACTTCGCGGAGAACCTCAACGCGCTGCAGGTCCAGGCCCTGCAGAACGAACCCAACATCGAGGCGATCAACGGCGACTCACCCGGCTTCGACGAGATCGCCTTCAACACCGGCGCGATCGACACCGGGACCGGCAAGCCGATCGGTGACGGCAACGCGGTGCTCAAGGACCCGAAGTTCCGGCACGCCCTGGGCTACGCCGTCAACCTCGACGAGATCATCGAGAAGGCCTACTACGGCGCCGGCAAGCCGGGCGACACGATCGTGCCGCCGGCGTACGCCAACTGGAAGTGGACCCCCGAGGGCGACCAGGCGTTCACCTTCGACCTCGACAAGGCCGGCCAGCTGCTCGACGAGGCCGGCTACACGATGGGCAGCGACGGCAAGCGCACCACCCCCGACGGGAAGCCGATCGGGACGCTGCGGCTGATGGCCCGCGCCGACTCCGAGACCTCGCTGAAGGTGCTGACGTTCTTCTCCGAGTGGCTCGGCGAGCTGGGCATCGACTCCAAGGTGAGCTCGATCGAGGAGGGCAAGCTCACCGACGTGATCCTCTCCGGAGACTTCGACATCTTCGAGTGGGGCTGGTACGTCGAGCCCGACCCCGACTCGATGCTGTCCTACATGACCTGCGGCCAGCTCGGGAACTGGTCGGACTCGTGGTACTGCAACAAGGAGTACGACGCCCTCTACGACCAGCAGCACAGTGAGACCGACGACGCCGCGCGGGTCGAGGAGGTCAAGCAGATGCAGCAGATCGTGTTCGACGACTCGCCCTACCTGGTGACCGCCTACAACACCGTCGGCGAGGCCTTCCGCACCGACCGGTTCGCGTGCATGCGCCCGCAGCCGGACCCGGGGGGCATCTACATCTTCCAGTACGGCGTCTACAACTACCTCCACATGCGCCCGGCCGCCGAGGCCGACCAGTGCGAGGGGGAGGCCGGGGTCACCCAGGCCTCCGACGCCACGGAGAGCAGCAGCGGGCCGGGCACCGGCGTCCTCGTGGGCGGTGGCATCGCAGCGGTGGCGGCGCTGGCCGCGATCGGCTTCGTGATGGCCCGTCGTCGTTCCACCGCTGGTGACCGAGAGTGACCACGCTCGCGACGGCCGACGCCGCCGTCCCCGAGGCGGAGGCGCGTCGGTCCGGGGGGCGTCGCAGCTACGGGCGCTACGTCCTGGGCAAGGTGGCTGGCTCGGCGGCCAGCCTCGCCTTCGTGGTGGTGCTCAACTTCTTCCTGTTCCGGGTGCTGCCGGGTGACCCGGCCCGCACGCTCGGCCGGGGCCGGCTGAACACGCCGGAGGCGATCGCGGAGTTCAACAAGACCTACGGGCTGGACCAGCCGCTGCCGCAGCAGTTCGTCACCTACCTCGGCAACCTGCTGCACGGTGACATGGGGCTCGCGATCAGCACGCGGGCGCCGGTCTCGCAGCTGATCCTGGACCGGATGTGGCCGACCCTGCTGCTGGTCGGGACCTCGACGGTGCTGGCCACGCTGCTGGGCGTCTGGCTGGGCATGAACCAGGCATGGAAGCGCGGCAGCTTCTTCGACAAGTCGACCACCTGGACGTCCCTGGTGCTCTACTCGATGCCGGAGTGGTGGCTCGGCATGGTGCTGATCGCACTGCTCGCCTCGGGCGTGGGGCCCTTCCTGGGATGGTTCCCGACCGGCGGCCTGCATACCGACGCCGCCAACCCCACCGTGCTCGACACGGTCTGGCACCTCACCCTGCCGGTGATCACGCTGACCCTGGCCTATCTCGCCGACTACTCCCTCATCATGCGGTCCTCGCTGCTCGACGAGCTCGGCGAGGACTACCTCACCACCGCGCGGGCCAAGGGACTGCGCGACCTGCAGGTGCGCAACCGGCACGCCGCCCGCAACGCGCTGCTCCCCACCACGACGCTGATCGCGCTCAACCTCGGCTTCGTGGTCGCCGGTGCGATCACCGTGGAGACGGTGTTCTCGATCCCGGGTCTCGGGCTGCTCGCCGTCGAAGGCCTCCGAGGCCCCGACCTCTGGCTGCTCCAAGGCACCTTCCTGGTCGCGTCGGCCGGCGTCATCCTCGCCAACCTGGTGGCCAACCTGCTCTACGGCCTCCTCGACCCGCGGGTGCGGGTATGAGCGCGGCCAGCACGACGCCCCGAGCCGCGGTCTCCGCCCGCCAGCTCGCCTGGCGGCGGCGCCGGGAGACGCTTCGTCGCGGCTGGGCCGAGTTCCGCCAGCACCGCGCCGGCCTGGTCGGCCTCGGCATCCTGGTCGTGTTCGTCGTGGTCGCCCTGGCGGCCCCGCTGCTGGCCAGCAGCACCGACATCTCGGTGACGCGGGCGCCGGGCGGCGTGCTCGAGCACCCGTCGTCGACGTACTGGCTCGGCACCGACGACAGCGGCCGCCCGGTGCTGTCCCTGCTCATCTGGGGTGCCCGGATCTCGCTGCTCGTCGGGCTCACCGCCACCGTCATCTCGATGGTGATCGGGACGCTCGTCGGGCTGATGTCGGGCTACTTCGAGGGCTGGGGCGGGGCGCTGCTGTTCCGCGTGACCGAGTGGTTCCTGGTGATCCCGTTCCTCCCGCTCGCCATCGTGTTGGCCACTGTGCTGGGGCGCTCGCTGTTCAACATCATCCTGGTCATCGGGATCACCTCGTGGCCGGCGACGGCCCTGCTGATCCGCAGCCAGACGCTGTCGATCAAGGAGCGGCCCTACCTCGAGCGGGCCCGGGTGCTGGGCGCCGGGCGCAGCCACCAGATCGGACGGCACATCCTTCCCAACGTGATGCCGATGGTGTTCGCCAACACCACCCTGACGGTGGCCATCGCGATCCTCACCGAGACCACCCTGAGCTTCCTCGGCCTCGGGGACCCGACCCGGGTCTCGTGGGGCACCATGCTCGACCAGGCCTACAGCGTCGGCGCCATCACCACCGGCTCCTGGTGGTTCTTCATGCCTCCGGGCATCTGCGTGATCCTGGTCGTGCTCAGCTTCACGCTGATCGGTCAGGCGCTCGAGGACGTCGTCAACCCCCGGCTGAAGGCCCGCCGATGACGACGCCGGCCACGACCTCACCCGCCCCGCTGCTCAGCATGCGCGGCGTCTCGCTGACCTACCGTGCCCACGACCGCGACGTCCCCGCCGTCCGCACGGTCGACCTCGACGTCGCCCGCGGCGAGATCGTCGGCCTGGCCGGCGAGTCCGGCTGCGGCAAGTCGACGCTGGCCAGCACCATCCTCCGGCTGCAGCCCACCTCCGCCCAGGTCAGCGGCGAGGTGCTGGTCGACGGCGCCGACGTGCTCACCATGCGCTGGGGCGACCTGCGAACGCTGCGCTGGGGCGAGGCCTCGATCGTGTTCCAGGGCGCGCTGCACTCCCTCAACCCGGTGCACCGGATCGGCCGCCAGATCGGCGAGGCGATCACGACCCACGAGCCCGAGGTGTCCGACGACGACGTACGGCGCCGCGTCGGTGACCTGCTGGAGCAGGTGGGGCTGCCGCGCCAGCGGGCCCAGGCCTACCCGCACCAGCTGTCCGGCGGGCAGAAGCAGCGGATCATGATCGCGATGGCCCTGGCCTGCAACCCGTCGCTGATCGTCGCCGACGAGCCGACCACCGCGCTGGACGTGATGGTCCAGGCCCAGGTGCTCGACCTGCTGTCGGGCCTGGTGCACGACCTGGGGGTCGGGATGCTGATCATCAGCCACGACCTGTCGGTGCTGGCCGACCTGTGCGACCGCATCGTCGTGATGTACGCCGGCCGGGTGGTCGAGTCCGGCCCGGCCGACCGGGTCTTCGAGCAACCGTTGCACCCCTACAGCGGGGCGCTCTCCGCGGCCTTCCCCAAGGTCGGGGACCCGGCGGCCCGGTTCGCGCCGGCGGGCCTGCCCGGTGACCCGCCCGACCCGGCGGCGCTGCCCCCCGGCTGCGCGTTCGCGCCGCGCTGCCCCCGCGCGGTCGACGCGTGCTCCCTGGAGGTTCCCGTCTTGGCGGACCACGGCGACGGCCGGTCCGTCGCGTGCTGGCGGGTGGGGGAGCCATGACCGCGGCCACGCCGACGGGCACGCCCGCAACGGAGCAGCGCCCGACCCTGGAGGCCAACGGTCTCGCGGTGGAGTTCACCACCCGGTCGGGGGCGGTCGCGCGCGCCCTCGACGATGTCGACGTCAGCGTCCGGCCCGGCGAGATCCTGGCGCTGGTCGGGGAGTCGGGCTCCGGCAAGACCACCCTGGCACGCACCCTGATCGGGCTGGAGCGGCCGGCCGCCGGCGAGGTCCGCTGGGACGGTGCCGGGCTGGACTACTCCGCCCGCGGCCTCAAGGAGCTGCGCCGCCGGGTGCAGATGGTGCTCCAGGACGCCTCCTCGTCCCTCAACCCGCGGCACACCGTCTATGACTCCGTCGCCGAGGGGCTGCGGCTGCACCGGCTCGTCGACCGCGACCCCGAGGGGCGCAGCGAGGCCGAGCTGGTTGCTCGGGCGCTCGCCTCGGCGGGCCTGCGGCCGCCAGAGTCGCTGTTCCTGCGCTACCCGCACGAGCTCTCGGGTGGCCAACGACAGCGCGTGCTGATCGCCGGTGCGTTGGCCCTCCAGCCCGAGCTGCTGATCGCCGACGAGCCGGTGTCCAGCCTGGACGCCTCGATCCGCGGGGAGATCCTCGCCCTGCTGCTCAAGCTGCGCGAGGAGATGGGGCTCGGCGTCCTCGTCGTCACGCACGACCTGGGTCTGGCGTGGAACATCGCCGACCGGATCGCGGTGATGTACCTCGGCCGGGTGGTCGAGTCCGGCCGCACCGAGGACGTGCTGGCCGCCCCGCAGCATCCCTACACCCAGGCTCTGCTGTCGGTGGTCCCCGAGATCGAGCAGCTCGAGCCGGTGGTGCTGACCGGCGAGATCCCCGACCCGACCCGCATCCCCGGCGGCTGCCGTTTCCACCCGCGGTGTCCCGCACTCGCCGACGGGTCGGCGGAGGCGGCGGGGGTCGCGGCCGCGTGCGCCGGGAGTCCACTGCCGGTGCTGCCGGCGGAGACCGTCGGCCACCAGGTCGCCTGCCACCTGGTGGCGGCCCGGCAGGACGGCTGATGGCCGAGCGGGTGGACTACGCCGTCATCGGGCTCGGCGCGCTCGGCTCGGCCACGGCCTATCACCTGGCGAAGGCGGGGCACCAGGTCGTCGGTCTGGAGCGCTTCGCCCTGGGGCACGACCGCGGCGCCAGCCACGACACCAGCCGGATCCTGCGGCACAGCTATCACACGCCCGCCTACGTCCGGCTCACCCATGAGGCCTACGCCGACTGGGCGGCCCTGGAGCGCGACGCGGGGGAGTCGTTCGTGACCGAGGTGGGCGGGCTCGACCTCTTCCCGCCCGGTGGGGTGATCGCGCTCGACGACTACACCGGCAGCCTCGCGGCGGAGGGCGTCGACTTCGAGCTGCTCGACGTGCGGGCGCTCGGCGAGCGCTGGCCCCAGCTGTCCGTGCCCGAGGGCACCGTCGGGCTCTACCAGTCACGCGGGGCGATCGTGCCGGCCGGCCGCGGCACCGCGGCGATGCAGCGAAGAGCAGTCGCGCACGGGGCCGAGCTCCGCGACGAGAGCCCGGTGAGCCGGGTGCGCGACCGCGGTGCGGACGGGGTCGAGGTGGTCGCCGGGGACACGACGTACCTCTGCCGCAGCGTGGTCGTCTGTGCGGACGCGTGGACCAACGACGTGCTGGGCGGGCTCGGCGTCTCGCTGCCGCTGACCGTGACGCTCGAGCAGGTGACCTACTTCGCGCCCCCTGACCCCACGGCGTTCGCCCCCGGTCGGCTGCCGCTGTGGATCTGGATGGACGAGCCGTGCTTCTACGGCTTCCCGAGCTATGGCGAGGCGACGATCAAGGCGGCCCAGGACTGCGGCGGCCCGCCGGTCGACCCGGAGACCCGCGGGTTCGACCCCGACCTGGGCATGCAGGACCTCCTGGCTGCGCACGTGGGGTCGATGCTCCCGGGGTCCGGGTCGCCGGTGCGCTCGCTGCGGTGTCAGTACACCCTGACCCCCGACCGCGACTTCCTCATCGACGCCGTACCGGGTCACCCGAACGTCTGGGTCGGGCTGGGCGCCGCGCACGGCTTCAAGTTCGCACCGACCTTCGGTCGGATCCTGGCCGAGCTCGCGGCGACCGGACAGACGAGCTCCGACATCGGCGCCTGGGGATTCGACCGACCCGGCCTCACCGATCCCGACTTCGAGACCAGCTGGATGGTGTAGGAAGGCCGCATGAGCGAGCCGTTCGACCACCTCCTGGAGAAGTACGCCACCCTCGTCATCAGGCTCGGGGTGAACGTCCAGCCGGGACAGCCGGTCGTCATCCAGTGCCTGCCCGAGCAGGCGGCGGTGGCGCGGGCGCTCGCCGAGGAGGCCTATCGGGTCGGCGCACGGTCGGTCGCGATCAAGTACGACGACCCGCACCTGCAGCGGGCCGCGGTCCTCCACGCACCCGAGGAGACGCTGGGGGTGAGCTCGCCGTTCGACCTGGACGAGGTGCGCTCCTGGCGCGAGTCGAAGCCGGCGCTGATCCGGCTCACCGGCAACCCGCATCCCGGGCTGATGGACGGCCTGGACCCGGCGCGGCTGGCGAAGTCGGCGCCCACCGACCGGATCGGTGAGCTGTTCCCGCTGATCAGCACCTCCCACCTGGCCTGGACCATCGTCGGTGCCCCCACCCCCGGCTGGGCCGCGAGCGTGGGGGTGGCCTCGGTCGCCGAGCTCTGGGACGCCGTCGCCACCGCGATGCGGCTCGACGAGGACGACCCGGTCGCAGCCTGGCGCGCCCACATCGCCAAGCTGAAGGGGCGCGCCGACGCGCTCAACGGCCACGCGTTCGACCGGGTGCGCTACCAGGGGCCCGGCACCGACGTGACCATCGGCCTGGCCCCGCAGTCCCGGTGGCAGAGCGCGGAGAGCGAGTCCTCCGACGGCGTGGCCTTCGTGCCCAACATGCCGACCGAGGAGGTGTTCCTGTCGCCGGACTGGCGGCGGGCCGACGGCACGGTCCGTACCGCCGCGCCGTTCTTCCTGGCGACGATGGGGGCGATGGTCGAGGGGCTCGAGCTCGAGCTGCGCGACGGCACCATCACCGGTGCCCGCGCCGACCGGGGCGAGGCGGAGGTGCAGCAGCAGTTCGAGCTCATCCCGCGCTCTCGCCACCTCGGCGAGATCGCGATCGTCGACCGCGACTCCAAGGTGCGAGAGACCGGCCTGGTCTACAAGGACATGCTCTTCGACGAGAACGCCGGCTCCCACATCGCCTGGGGCGCGGGCTTCGCCTTCGCCTTCGAGGGCGCGGACGGGCAGACGCCGCAGGAGCGCATCGACGCTGGCCTCAACCAGTCCAACACCCACGTGGACATCGTGATCGGCAGCCCGGAGGTGCAGATCGACGGCATCCGGGCCGACGGCTCGGTGGTGCCGGTCACCCGCGGAGACGCGTTCGTGCTCGACGCCTGACCTCAGCCGGCGAGTCGGGGCGGACAGGCGCCGGTGCCGTCGACGAGGACATCGGCCCGCTCACGGGTCCGCTCCGCGGCCAGCCATGCCGCCTCGGCGTCGAGCCAGCGCAGCCAATGGGCGGGATCGCCGTAGTCGCCGCGGTCGAGCCCCCGCTGCAGCCGCAGGTCGCGGGGCGCGTCGATCCAGACCCGGGTGGTGACCAGGTCGTCGTAGGCGAGCGCGGCCGACCCGACGCCCTCCATGACCACCAGCGCCGCCGGGTCGACGATCAGCTCCTCGGCCCATCGGCCGGCGTACCAGTCCCAGCGGCGGTGGTGGCCCGTCTCTCCGGCGGCGAGCGGGAGCAGGATGGTGTCCTTGACCCGCGCCACCAGCTCCGGCCCGAGACCGTCCCAGCCCTCGTAGAGGTCGTCCATGTGGACCAGCGCCGTCGAGGGCACCCGACGCCGGGCCGCGGCGAGCAGCCGGTCTGCCAGCGTGGTCTTGCCCGACCCGGCCGGCCCATCGACGCAGACCAGTCGCGCGTCGCCGAGCGTCGGGTCGTGGGTGAGCGCGTGGTCGAGCACCAGCGCGGCCGCGCGCTCGAGGTGGCTGCCGCTGTCCGAGGGACGCTGGCCCGAGCTGTCAGACGGGTCAGAAGACATGGCCCAGGCCGCGATAGGTCGCCACCGACTCCTCGAAGGCCGACCCGCGCAGCAGGTGGACCTGGTTGGCGTGCTCGAACAGCTCTCCGGACTTGGCGTGCCGGAACCACACCAGGTCACCGACCCGCAGCAGCGCGGCCGGGTGCCCGGTGAGCGGGGTCTGCACCTCGCCGGCGCCCTCGAGCGAGGTGAGGTGCAGCCCCGGTGGTGCCCATGGGACCGGCAGTCGGTCGGCGCCGGCCGCGCCGGAGGCGACCAGCCCACCCCCGTGGACGGTCGCGATCTCGGGGGAGGGCCGGCGGGTCACCGGGACGGCGAAGAAGGCTGCCGGCTGCGGCTGGAACGACTGGTAGTGGTCGAACAACGCCGGTCCGAGCAGCCCCGAGCCGGCGCTCACCTCGGTCACCACGGGGTCGGCAGCGGCCTCGGCCACCGAGCCCGAGCCGCCCGCGTTCCAGAGCTCCAGCGTGACGGCGTCACGCAGCGCGGTGTGCAGCGCGTCGGCGATCTCGCGGCGCCGGACGCCCAGCTGGGCGAGCGAGGCCCGCTTCATCCGGCGTACGACGGCGCTGCGGGCGCGCTGGTGGGGGACCTCGTCGGGGACGCCCGCGACCTGCCCCTCGTAGGTCATCACGCCGACCAGCCTGAAGCCGGGTCGGCGAAGCACCTCGCGGGCCAGCGCCACCACGTCGCCGGGGTCGTAGAGCGGTGACCGCTTGGGGCCGACGTGCTGCCCGCCCAGCCGCAGCCCGGCGTCGATGTCGAGCGCCACCCGCACCGGCACGGCCTTGGAGTGTCGCACCGAGTCGACCACGTCGAGCTGGGCGAGGGAGTCGACCATCACCGTGATGGCGGCGGCCGCCGACGGGGAGGTGACCAGCGCTCGCAGCGCCGTCCGGTCGACGCTGGGATAGGCCACCAGCAGGTCCTCGGTCACGCCCTCCTCGTGCAGCCACAGCGCCTCGGCGAGGGAGTAGGCCAGCACGCCGGCGAACCCGGGCGTCGCCAGTGCCCGGCGGACCAGGGCCGGCACCCGGAGGGACTTCGACGCCACCCGCACCGGCTTGCCGGCCGCCCGGCGGACCAGGTCGGCGGCGTTGGCGTCGAAGGCGTCGAGGTCGACCACGCAGATCGGCGGGGTCAGCGGCACGGAGGTGTCGCGCACCGCCGCGCCGAGCCGGGCCCACAACCGGTTGCGCTCGACGAACTCGTGTGCCATCGGTGCCTGGCCGGCTAGCTGATCCCGCGGCGGCGCAGGATCGCCTCGATCTCGTCGAGCTCGGGGTCACCCGTCGTCGCCGGGGCGGCGGCCCGGCCCCGCTTCGGCGCGGTCAGCTCACGGTCGGGGGCGTCGCCGCCGCGGCCGACGTCCTTGCCGCCGCGCCGGCGCTCCAGCGAGCGGCCGCCGAAGATCAGCGCCAGCGCCACCACCACCAGGGCGGCACCGAGCCAGACCGACGGGCTGAACACCAGCCGGGTCGCCCACAGCGACACCGCGTCGAGGATCCGCAGCACCAGCGTCAGGGTGCCCGTCAGCAGCAGCCCGAACGGCAGCAGCACCAGCCCGGCGCCGCGGACGGCGGCCGCGTGCCGCCCCTGACGGACCGCGAAGAACGTCCACACGCCGGCCAGGATCGCCAGCGACAGCGCGAGCGCCCAGGTGGCCGGGTTGACGTATGCGAGTCCCACTCCTCCACCTTCCCATATGGCCCGAACCGGACGGGTCCGCGGAGAGGGACCGCCGGATTGGTCGCGCGGCGGAATGTTCCGGTAGCATCGTGCGTTGACCGATCCGTCACGCGGGTCCCCCTGGTGGGTCCTGCGTGGCAGATCCCTCAAGCGGAGATCCGTCTCCCACCCGCACCGACCGCCGCCGGCCCCCGGGCAGGCACAGGTCGTCGGGTCCGGTCCCGGGGCGTTCCGGGCGGCCACGCCGCACCAGCTCGCACCGGCGGCGCGTGCTTGCGAGCGCGCGAGGTGACTGGCCTCCGCTTGAGGACAAGCGGAGGCCTTCGTCGTACTCCGGCCCGTGCGGGCCCAGACGAGGACCTCCGGGAGACGTACCGACCAGGAGGACACATCAGCACCGAGCTGCGAATCAACGACCGGATCCGGGTTCCCGAGGTCCGGCTCGTGGGACCCAACGGCGAGACCGTGGGCATCGTGCCGACGTACGAAGCGCTCAAGCTCGCCCAGGAGGCGGACCTCGACCTCGTCGAGGTGGCGCCGACGGCACGCCCGCCGGTGTGCAAGCTCATGGACTACGGGAAGTTCAAGTACGAGAACGCCCAGAAGGCCCGCGAGGCACGCCGCAACCAGACGAACGTGATCATCAAGGAGATGAAGCTTCGTCCCAAGATCGACCAGCACGACTACGAGACCAAGAAGGGCCACGTCGTCCGGTTCCTCCGGGCCGGCGACAAGGTGAAGATCACGATCATGTTCCGCGGTCGTGAGCAGCACCGGCCCGAGCTGGGCTTCCGGCTGCTCCAGCGGCTCGCCGAGGACGTCCAGGAGCTGGGCTTCGTGGAGTCCGCGCCGAAGCAGGACGGACGCAACATGATCATGGTGCTCGGGCCCCACCGCAAGAAGGCAGAGGCCAAGGCGGAGATGCAGGCCGAGAAGGCCGAGAAGGCCGCCGAGCGGGCAGCCGCCGAGGCCGACGAGCGCGCCGAGCGCGACGCTGCCCACGCGGCGGGTCCGGTCGCCGCCAAGAAGGAGCGGCGTCGCTCCGAGAACCTCGACGCCGACATCGACGTCTGATCCCAGGCCCACCGGGCTCGCGGACCGAGAACAGGAAGAGATCCACCATGCCGAAGAACAAGACCCACTCCGGTGCCAGCAAGCGGTTCCGGGTGACCGGGTCGGGCAAGATCCGCCGCCAGAAGGCCGGTCTGCGCCACAACCTGGAGAAGAAGCCCTCCAAGGTGACCCGCCGGATGTCCGGCACCACCGAGGTCGCCAAGGCCGACGTCAAGCGCGCCAAGAAGCTGCTGGGCCTCTGAGCCTGCCCGAGAACTGATCAAGGAGTAACACCATGGCACGCGTCAAGCGGGCAGTGAACGCCCAGAAGAAGCGTCGGACCACCCTCGAGCGGGCCAGCGGCTACCGCGGCCAGCGCTCGCGCCTCTACCGCAAGGCCAAGGAGCAGGTCACCCACTCGCTGGTCTACAGCTACAACGACCGGCGCAAGAACAAGGGCAACTTCCGCCGGCTCTGGATCCAGCGGATCAACGCCGCCGCCCGGGCCCACGGGATGACCTACAACCGGTTCATCCAGGGGCTCAACCTGGCCGGCGTCGAGGTCGACCGCAAGATCCTCGCCGACCTGGCCGTCAACGACGAGGCCGCCTTCGCGGCGCTGGTCGAGACCGCCCGGGCGGCCCTGCCCGAGGACGTCAACGCCCCCGCGGCGTCCTGACCCTCACCGAGGCACCCCACGACGTGGCGAGCTCCCGGCCCGACCCGGTCCCCCTCTCGAAGGGCAACGACCGGGTCAAGCAGGCCCGGAAGCTCGCCCGTCGTGCGTCCCGGTCCGACCTGCGGTTGTTCCTCGCCGAGGGCCGCAACGCCGTGACCGAGGCGCTCGGCGTCGAGGGCTGTGTGGTCGAGGTCTTCGCGACCGTCGCCGCCACCCAGGAGTACGCCGACCTGCGAGCGCGGGCTCCCCGCTGGACCCCGGTCGCCGACGACGCGCTGGCCTCCCTGGCCGATGCCGTGAGCCCGCAGGGGCTGGTGGCGGTGTGTCGCCAGGTCGACCGCCCGCTGGCCCATCTCCTCGGCTCCGACGCCCGGCTGGTCGCCGTGTGCGCCGACGTACGCGACCCCGGCAACGCGGGCACGGTGGTCCGCTGTGCCGACGCGGCCGGCGCCGACGCCGTGGTGCTGACGGGCCACTCCGTGGACGCCTACAACCCCAAGACGGTGCGCGCCAGCGCCGGGTCGCTCTTCCACCTGCCGCTGGCCCTCGAGCCCGACCCGGCCGCCGCGGTGGCCGGGTTGCGGGAGCGCGGGCTGACCGTGCTGGCCGCCGACGGCGGGGGAGAGGTCGACCTGTTCGACGCCGACTCGTTGCTCGCGCGGCCCACGGCCTGGCTCTTCGGCAACGAGGCGTGGGGGCTGCCCCCGAGCTGGCCGAGCTGGCCGACCACCGGGTCCGCATCCCGATCCTGGGCGCCGCCGAGAGCCTCAACCTGGCCACCGCCGCGGCGGTGTGCCTCTACGCCAGCGCCCGAGCTCAGCGGGCTTGATCTCGCTCCCGGGGCCACAGCCCGCCGGCCCACAGTGCCCAGAGCACCAGCACCGGCTGGAAGAACAACCGGATCAACCGGGCGCGGTCGGTGTCGAGGCCGAAGGCATCGGTGCCTTCGACGTACTGAGCGATGTTGCCGGGGAAGATCGCGACGAAGAACGCCGCCAGCAGCGCACCCACGGTCCGGCGTCGCGCGGGCAGCGCCACGAAGGCGGCGCCCAGACCGATCTCCGCCACGCCCGAGGCGAGCACGGTCAGGTCCGCGTCGAGCGGGAACCACGCCGGCACCTGCGCCTGGAACTCCTGACGCTGGGTGGTGAGGTGCAACGTGCCGGCCGTCACCATGAACACGCCGAGCGTGATCCGTCCGACGTGCCGCACGAGGCTCATGCGGTGAGCCTAGCCCGACGTCGGAGGCGCCTCAGCCGACCACGAGCACCGTCGCGAGCGTCGGGTCCGCGGCATAGGCGATCCGCACACCGCTGACCTTCGCCGCCTCGAGTGCGGCGAGCACGGACCCGGTGACCCGTTCGCCCGGCGCCAGCACCGGGACTCCGGGTGGGTACGGCGCGACCAGCTCGGCGCTCACCCGGCCCACCGCCGCCGCCAGCGGCACCGCCTCCCGGGGCGCGAAGAACGCCTCCCGGGGCGGGACGGTCAGCTCGGGCACCAGCGACCAGGCAGCGGCGCCCACGACCGGGCGCGGGTCCGCGCGATGGCGCTCCAGCAGCCTCACCAGGAGGTCGCCCAGGCCGGCCAGCGACGCCGCGCCATCGGCGAGCGACACGATCGGCACCAAAGTGTCCCGGTCGGCCATCTCCAGCGGTGAGCCGGCGGCGATCAGGTCGCGCTCCACCGCGTTGCCGTCGGCCCCGGTGCCGGACAGCACCAGCGTCAGCTTCATCGGGTCGACCCCGGGTCCGTCGAGGACCACCAACCCGGGCACCTCGGCGGTCAGTCGGGCCCGCAGCCCGGCCACCGCCTCGAGGATGGGTGCGAGCACCTCCGGACCATCGCGCTCCAGCAGCGCCCGGCTGGCGTCGATGCTGGCGAGGATGGTCCCGCTGGGGCTCGTGGTGTGGGCGATGTCGAAGGCCGCATCGAGCCGCGCCGGGTCGACCCGGTCGGTGCGAGCCAGCACCAGGGCGCCCTGGGACCAGGCCGGCAGCGTCTTGTGCGCGCTGGTCACGAGCATGTCGGCTCCGGCGGCGAGCGCATGGCGCGGAAGGCTGGGGTGGAAGCCGAAGTACGCCGCCCATGCCGCGTCGACGACCAGCGGCACGTCGTGCCGGTGCGCCACCTCGGCGAGCCCGGCGACGTCGCCCGTCGTGCCGACGTACGACGGGTCGCCGACGAGCACCGCGGCGGCATCCGGCGCGCGGGAAAACGCCTCCTCGAGCGCGGCCGGCGCCAGCCCCAGCGGCACCCCCAGCCGTGGGTCGACCTCGGGGCGCACCCAGACCGGTTCCAGGCCGGCGAGCACCAGACCGACGAGCAGCGAGCGGTGCAGGGTCCGGCCGACGATGACCCGCTGCCCGGGGGACGCCACCGCGAGGGCGGTCGCCAGGTTGCCGTGGGTCGAGCCGGCCACCGAGAAGCGGCAGCGGTCCACGCCCCACAGGGCGGCGGCGCGGTCCTCGGCCGCGGCCAGCAGCGCCGCGGCGTCCTTGACGCTCGCCAGTCCGCCGTAGAGCGGGACGTCGCCGGCCACCACGTCACCGAGCAGGCCGAGGTCGTACTTGTGCCCGGGGATCGTGAACGGCGTCAGCTCCTGCTCGTGGAACCGCAGCCATGCGTCCAGCAGGGGCGCGTCGGCGCGCAGTCCGCGAGGGTCGGTGGGCACCCGCGTAGCGTGCAGGCCGGCCGCACCGGTGGCAAGTGCGGCGCGCTACGACGCTCTGGTGGGCAATCCACACCGCCACCCGGCGCCGTCAGTAGGGTGGGCGGGTGAGCCAGGACGACGGCCCCCACGAGCTGGCTTTGCTCGACGCGCTCCCCGACGGCGCCGTGGTCGCCGACGCGACCGGCGCCGTGGTCGCGGTCAACCGGGCGGCGCTGGCGATGCTCGGGCTCGACGGTGACGACTGGCGTGGTGCGCCGCTGGGCGAGGTGCTCCGGCTGGTCGACAGCGAGGGGCGCGACTGGGTGACCTGCTCCTCGCCGTACGACGGCCTCAACAGCCGCACCGGCATCCCCGAGCAGTCCTGGCTGCTGCCCAGCGGCGAGGAGGTGCTGGTCGCCGCCACCATGCACCGCGACCGTCCGCGGGGCGAGGTGGTCCGGGTCGGCATCGGCCTGCGCTCGGGGCGCGGCCGGGCGCGGTTGGACCGGGAACGGTCCGACCTGGTGGCCACCGTCGCCCACGAGCTGCGCTCGCCCCTGACCGGCGTCAAGGGCTTCGTCCAGGCGATGCTCAACCGGTGGGACAAGCTCAACGACGAGCAGAAGGTCCTGATGCTCACCACCGTCAACGCCGACGCCGACCGGCTCAGCCGGCTCATCGCGGAGCTGCTCGACGTGGCCCGGATCGACACCGGCAGGCTGTCGCTCTACCCCCGCCCCGTCGACGCCGTGGTGCTGGTGCAGCGGGTGGTCGACATGGTGCAGGCGGGCACCGCCCGGCCGATCGAGCTGCGGCTGGCCGGTGACCTGCCCGAGATCCAGGCCGACCCGGACAAGCTCACCCAGGTCGTCACCAACCTGGTCGAGAACGCCGTCCGGCACGGCGACGGGACGGTGCGCGTGACGCTGGAGCGGCTCTCCGCCGGTGAGGGACCGGCGCCGGCCGACGTCACCGGGGTGTTGCTCACCGTCGACGACGAGGGGGAGGGCATCGCCCCGGAGCTGCGTCGGCGGGTCTTCACGAAGTTCTGGACCGGCGGCGTCCGAGGGGGGTCCGGGCTCGGGATGTACATCGTCAACGGGCTGGCCCGGGCCCACGGCGGCCACGTCGCGATCGACGACTCGCCCGCCGGCGGCGCGCGGATCCAGGTCTCCTGGCCCGAGAGCGACGACTAGCCCCGACGGGCACCGGTGGACCGATCTGCACGAACCCTTCACAGGTCGTACCCGCTTCCCGGCGGTTCGGCTTCCTAGGCTGCTGCCATGACCCAGCCCGTGCGCCGCCTGGTCCTCGTGGTCGAGGACGACCCGGTGATCAGCGAGACGGTGAGCCGCCGCCTGGAGGCGGAGGGGTACGCCGTGGCCCGGGCCTCCGACGGCCCGGCGGCCGTGCGCGCGGCGACCGAGCAGCGCCCCGACGCCCTGGTGCTGGACCTGATGCTGCCCGGCTTCGACGGCCTCGAGGTCTGCCGCCGGGTGCAGGCCGAGCGGCCGGTGCCGGTGCTGATGCTCACCGCTCGCGACGACGAGAGCGACATCCTCGCCGGGCTCGCGGTCGGCGCCGACGACTACCTCACCAAGCCGTTCGGGATGCGTGAGCTGGTGGCCCGGGTGGCCGCGCTGCTGCGCCGGGTCGACCGGGCCGCCGAGCTCGCGCAGCAGTCGCCGGCGGTGCACAGCGTCGGCGATCTGGTGGTGGACACCGGGGCGCGCCGGTGCACGGCCGCGGGGGAGCTCGTGCACCTGACGCCCACGGAGTTCGACCTGCTCGCCTGCCTGGCGGCCGCCCCGGGACAGGTGCTGACCCGGGAGCGGCTGCTGGCGGAGGTCTGGGACTGGCCGGAGGCCTCCGGCACCCGCACGGTCGACAGCCACGTGAAGTCGCTGCGGGCGAAGATCGGCGCGGCCCGGGTGCGCACCGCTCATGGCGTGGGCTACGCGCTCGAGGCACCGGAGCAGCCGTGAGCCTGCCGTCCTCCCGGCCGCCGCTCGGGCCGGTGACCACGATCAAGGCCAAGCTCGCCCTGCTGGTCGGGGCCAGCGTGCTGGTCGCGGCGGTGCTCGGCACGGTGGCCTCGGCCGGCGGGGTCTCGTGGTGGGTGGCCATCCCGGTCGCGGTGGGTCTGGCGCTCGGTGTCACCCAGCTGCTGGCCACGGGGATGACCTCGCCGCTGCGGCAGATGACCGAGGCGGCCGGGCGGATGGCGCGCGGCGACTACGACGTGCGTGTGGACGCCTCCGCGAGCGACGAGGTGGGGCAGCTGGCGACGGCGTTCAACACGATGGCGCGCGACCTGGCGGTCGTCGACCGGGAGCGCCGCGACCTGGTGGCGATGGTGTCCCACGAGCTGCGCACGCCGCTCACCGCGCTGGGCGCTCGGCTGGAGAACCTGGTCGACGGCGTGGAGCCGGCCACCCCCGAGGCGTTCGCCGAGCTGCTCGACCAGACCCGGCGGCTCGGGGCCCTGGTGCGGGACCTGCTCGACCTCTCCCGCAGCGAGGCAGGGGCGGCCCCCCTCCGGCTCGGCGACGTCGCCCTGTCCGCGCTGGTCGGCGAGGCGGTCGCGGACGTCGCGCACCTCGGGCGCGACGTCGTGGTCGGCATCGAGGTGCCCGAGGACCTGGTCGTCGTCGGCGACGCCGAGCGACTGCGGCAGCTGGTCACCAACCTGGTCGAGAACGCCGTCCGGCACAGCCCGCCCGGGGGGCGGGTGGTCGTCGCGGCGACCACCGCGAACGGCGGCTGGCGGCTGGAGGTCCGCGACGCCGGGCCCGGGGTGGCACCCGAGCACCGGGAGCGGGTCTTCGAGCGTTTCGGCACCCTCGACCCCACCACCGGTGGCACCGGCCTGGGACTGGCGATCGCCCGCTCGGTGGCGACCCAGCACGGCGGCACCCTCTCCTTCGAGGATCCCGAGGCAGCAGAGCCCGGGGCCCGGGCCGTGCTGCGGATGCCGCACGCCGCCGCCATGCAGACGACGCCCGCTCCGACCCAGGAGGTCACCGTGCCTGTGCCCGTCCCACCCGCTTCGGGCCCGTCGGCGGCCTCGCCCGCGCCCGCGCCGACCACGCCGGGGGCCCCGGGTCTGCAGCCGCCCCACCCCGCCCCGGACGGCGGCATGGACGCGCTGTTCGGGCCGTTCTGGCCCGAGCGGGAGCTCGCCGGTCGCCGCGACCTGCTGCTGGCCTCGCTCGGGGTCGGGGTCCTGGCGGCCACGGTGCTGCCGTTCCGGCCGCCCGGACTCGGCCTGTTCCTGGTGCTCGCCGCCGCGGGGTTCGTCGTCGCCGTCGCGTCGTCGACGAAGGGCGACTGGTTCACGGTCACCTGTGCGGCGCTGAGCGCGCTGCTCACCGGCATGGTGGTGCTCCGCGACGCGGACTGGGTGGTGGTCCTCTGCGTGCTCACCGGCGCGGTGACGATGCTGGTCGGCGCGACCCGGGGCCGGACCATGCTCGGCTTCGTGGTCGCCGGTCTGGCCTGGCCGTTGGCCGGGCTGCGCGGGATGCCCTGGCTGGGGCGCAGCGCCAAGGGCCTGGCCGGGTCGGCGAACACCACGGCGATGGCGCGGACCGTCGCGTGGTCGGTGCTGGGACTGCTCGTCTTCGGGCTGCTGTTCGCGTCCGCCGACGCGCTGTTCGCGAGCTGGGTCGACACGTTGCTGCCCGACTGGACGCCGGACACCCTGATCGCCCGGGCGTTCCTCGCCGTCGCCGTCGGCGGCGTCGTGCTGGCCGCGGCGTACGTCGCGCTGAACCCGCCGCGCGTCGAGCCCGAGACGCCTCGCACGCCACGCCCGGTCGGACACCGCTTCGAGTGGCTGGCTCCGGTGCTGCTGGTCGACGCCGTCTTCGTGGTGTTCCTCCTGGCCCAGGCGGCCGCGGCGTTCGGCGGCCACGCCTACCTGCAGCGGACCACCGGGCTGACCTATGCGGAGTACGTCCACCAGGGCTTCGGCCAGCTCACCGTCGCCACCCTGCTGACCCTGGCGGTGGTCTGGGCGGCCGCGCGCAAGGCGCCGCGGGAGACGGCTGCCGACCGGCTCTGGCTGCGCGCCGCGCTCGGAGCCCTGGGCGCGATGACGCTCGTGGTGGTGGCCTCGGCGCTCTACCGCATGCACGTCTACCAGCAGGCCTACGGCTTCACCCGGCTGCGGCTGCTCGTCGACGTCTTCGAGGGCTGGCTCGGGCTGGTGGTGCTGCTGGTCCTGGCCGCCGGCGTGGGGCTGCGCGGGACGTGGCTGCCGCGGGCCGCCCTGCTCACCGGTGCCACCGCGATGCTCGGGCTGGCGCTGCTCAACCCGGACGCCTGGATCGCCGAGCACAACCTGGCGCGGTACGCCGACACCGGCCGGGCCGACTGGTACTACCTGGCCGGGCTCTCCGACGACGCCACCCCTGCCCTCGCGAACGACCCGGACGCCCGCGCCTGCCTGCCCTCGCGGGAGACCGACGGCGACTGGCTGTCGTGGAACCTCGGTCGCTCCCGGGCGGAGCCGTTCGGCGACGACTTCGTCGGGGTGTCCCCGGGTCTGCGCGGCTCGGCGGCCGCGACTGCCACCTCCTGCGGGACCGACACCGACTGACTCCCGCGCGGGCGCCGACCCCCGCGGTGCTGCTGCCACCCCCGCGGCGCTGCTGCCACTCCCGCGGCGCTGTGGGCACCTCCGCGGTGGTCGACCACCGTAGGAGTCCCCTCAGCACCGCGGGAGTGGGACAAGGGGGAGTGGGGAAACGGGGGCGCGCTCGTCGAGGTGGGCGACTACGCTGACGCCATGGCGGCACAGCGATTTCCGAGCCCCGGGCCCGTGAGCGGTCCGGGAGGCTCGTCGCTGCCGCCCTGCCGGCACCGCGGCTGACTCCTGGCGGCGGGCCCGGGGGAGACCAGGCCCGTCCGTCCGACCCAGGAGTCCCCGATGCCACCAGACGCCGTCCCGCCCCTAGAATCCACGGGTCGCCGCTCGTCCGCCGAGCCGAGCGACCCCGCAGCCGCCCCGCCCGGCGCTGCACCCGACGCCCCCCGACGAGAGAGACTCATGTCCGGCCCCAACTCCGACTACGACCCCGTCGAGGTCACCCCACTGAAGGCCGAGGAGGTGGAGGCGATGCGCGACGCCGCCCTGGCGGCGATCGACGCGGCCGCCGACCTCGACCAGCTCAAGGAGGTGCGGCTCGCCCACGCGGGTGACCGCTCGCCGCTGGCGCTGGCCAACCGGGAGATCGGGGCGCTCCCGCCCCAGGCCCGCAAGGAGGCCGGGCAGCGCGTCGGCCAGGCGCGCGGGGCCGTCAACCAGGCGCTCGCGGCCCGCACCACGGTGCTCGAGGCCGAGCACGAGGAGCGGATGCTGGTCGAGGAGACCGTCGACGTCACCCTGCCCGTCGACCGCGCCCCCCGCGGCGCGCGACACCCGATCACCACCGGCTCCGAGCTGATCGCCGACGTGTTCGTCGCGATGGGCTGGGAGGTCGCCGAGGGTCCGGTGGTCGAGGCCGAGTGGCTCAACTTCGACGCGCTCAACCTGGGCGCCGACCACCCGGCGCGCACCATGCAGGACACCTTCTGGACCGAGCCGGCCGACCACCACGTGGTGCTGCGCACCCACACCTCGCCGGTGCAGGCGCGCACCATGCTCACCCGCACCCCGCCGATCTACGTCGTCTGCCCGGGCCGGGTCTTCCGCACCGACGAGTACGACGCCACGCACAGCCCGATGTTCCACCAGGTCGAGGGCCTGGTCGTCGACGAGGGCATCACGATGGCCCACCTCAAGGGATCGCTCGACCACTTCGCCACCGCGATGTTCGGCGAGGGGATCGACACCCGCTTCCGGCCGTCGTACTTCCCGTTCACCGAGCCGTCCGCCGAGGTCGACCTGCGCTGCTTCGTGTGCCGCGGCGTCGAGGGGGCGGTCGAGTCGTGCCGCACCTGCAGGGGTGAGGGCTGGATCGAGTGGGGTGGGTGCGGCGTGGTCAACCCGCGGGTGCTGGTCGCCTGTGGCATCGACCCGGAGCGCTACACCGGCTTCGCGTTCGGCATGGGCATCGACCGCACGCTGATGTTCCGCCACGGCATCACCGACCTGCGCGACTTCTTCGAGGGCGACGTGCGGTTCGCCGCGGCGTTCGGGACGGAGATCTGATGCGCGCCCCCCTGTCCTGGATCCGTGACTACGTCGAGCTGCCGGTCGATCTCACCGCCGACGAGCTCGCCCACCGGCTGACCATGCTCGGTCTCAAGCTGGAGGCCTTGGAGCGGCCCGGCCACGACATGACCGGCCCGCTGGTGCTCGGTCGGGTGCTCGACCTCGTCGAGGAGCCGCAGTCCAACGGCAAGACCATCCGCTGGTGCCAGGTCGACGTCGCCGACGCCAACGGCACCGGCGAGCCGCAGGGCATCGTCTGCGGCGCCCTCAACTTCGCCGTCGGCGACCTGGTCGTGGTGATCCTGCCCGGCGGCGTGCTCCCGGGCGGCTTCGAGATCTCCGCCCGCAAGACCTACGGCCACGTCTCCGCGGGCATGATCTGCTCGGCCCGCGAGCTCGGGCTGGGCGAGGACCACGACGGGATCATGGTGCTGCCCGCCGATGCCGGCACGCCCGGCGACGACGCGTTCGGCGTGCTGCCGCTGCGCGACGAGGTGATCGAGTTCGAGATCAACCCCGACCGCGCCTACGCCCTGTCGCTGCGGGGTGTGGCGCGCGAGGCGGCCCTGGAGTACGCCGTCCACGGCGACGGCGCGACCTTCCACGACCCCGCCCTGCGGGAGACCCCCGAGCCGAATGCCGACGGCTATCCCGTAGTCGTCGACGACCAGGCCGGCTGTCCGGTGTTCGTGGCCCGCCGGGTCACCGGCGTCGACCCCGCCGCACCCACGCCGGACTGGATGGCCCGTCGGATCCAGCTGGCCGGCATGCGACCGATCTCGCTGGCCGTCGACATCACCAACTACGTCATGCTCGAGATGGGGCATCCGATCCACGGCTACGACACCGCCAAGCTCGCCGGCCCGATCCGGGTGCGGAGGGCCACCGAGGGCGAGCATCTCACCACGCTCGACGACGTCGAGCGGGTGCTGTCGGCCGAGGACCTGGTGGTCTGCGACGACTCCGGTCCGATCGGCCTCGGAGGCGTGATGGGCGGAGCGACCACCGAGATGTCCGACACCACCACCGACGTGCTCGTCGAGGTGGCCTCGTGGGACCCGGTCTCGATGTTCCGCACCGGCCGCCGCCACAAGCTCACCTCCGAGGCCGGGAAGCGCAACGAGCGCGGCGTCGACCCGACCATCCCGGAGGCCGCGGCCGACCGCGTGGTCGAGCTGCTGGTCACCCACGGAGGCGGCACCGCGCACCCGGGGGTCACCAAGGTCGGCCAGGCGCCCGCGCCGCGGACGATCGCGATCGAGAGCGACCTCCCGGCGCGGATCTCGGGCATCGACATCGCGGCCGGGACCACGGTCAGCGCCCTGGAGGCCGTCGGGTGCACGGTGACCGTGGAGGACGACCGGCTGACCGCCATCGTGCCACCGTGGCGCACCGACCTGACCGACCCCTACGACCTGGTCGAGGAGGTCGTCCGGATCGTCGGCTACGACCAGGTGCCCTCGGTGCTCCCGCCGGCCCCCGCCGGGCGTGGGCTGACCCGTGAGCAGCGGCTGCGCCGCCGGGTCGGCCGGACCATGGCCGGCGCCGGCTTCGTGGAGGTGCTCGCCTTCCCGTTCATCGGCATCGCCGAGCTCGACCGGCTCGGGCTCGACCCGGCCGACGACCGGCGTACCGTGCTGACGCTGGCCAACCCGCTGTCGGCCGAGCAGCCGTCGATGACCACCACGCTCCTGCCCGGGCTGCTCGAGGCGGCCGCCCGCAACGCCGGGCGGGGCCAGGCCGACGTCGCGCTGTTCGAGACCGCGACGGTGACGCTGCCGCACGAGGGCGACGGCACCCCGATCCTGCCGGTCGACCGGCGCCCCACCGAGGGGGAGTACGACGACCTCACCAAGGCACTGCCGGCCCAGCCGCTGCACCTCGGCCTCGTGGTGGCCGGCGAGCGTGAGCGCTCGGGCTGGTGGGGCGAGGGGCGGGCCGCGGGCTGGCAGGACGCCGTCTCCGCGGTGCGTGGGGTGTGCGACGCGCTCGGCGTCGCCGTCGAGGTGCGTGCCGCCACCCGGGCACCCTGGCACCCCGGCCGCTGTGCCGAGCTGCGGGTCGGCGACCTGGTCGTCGGTCACGCGGGTGAGCTGCACCCCAAGGTGTGCCGTGCCTACGGCGTGCCCGCCCGCACCGCGGCCGCGGAGGTCGACCTCGACGCGCTGCTGCGGCTGGCTGTCGACGTCGCCCCGGCGCCGTCGTTCTCGTCGTACCCGGTGGCCCGCGAGGACGTCGCGGTCGTCGTGGCCTCCTCGGTGTCCGCCGCCGAGGTGGAGCAGGCGCTGCGCGAGGGGGCCGGCGACCTGCTCGAGTCGGTGCGGCTGTTCGACCTCTACGACGGCGACCAGGTCGGCGAGGGCCGCAAGTCGCTGGCCTTCCGGCTGCGCTTCCGGGCTCCTGACCGGACGCTGACGGTCGAGGAGACCTCGGCTGCCCGGGACGCCGCCGTCGCCGTCGCCGCGGAGCGGTGCGGGGCCGTGCAGCGCGTCTGACCGGTCCGGGGCGGGCACGGGGCGTCGTACCCGTATCTGCTGAGGCTCTCCCGCCTCCTCCTGGGCGGGAGCATGATGGCTCTCGCGTGCGCACCGGCATCGGAGGCGAGATGGACCTGGACAGCTTCAGCGTGGCGACGTTCAACCTCTACAACATGCAGCTGCCGGACCGGTCGATGAACCCCGGGCAGCGGGTGTGGACCGAGGCGGAGTACCGCCGCAAGGTGGCCTTCGTCGCCGACCGGCTGCGCGACCTGCGAGCCGACATCGTCGGGTTCCAGGAGCTCTGGCACGCCGACGCGCTGGCCGAGGCGCTCGACCGGGCCAACCTCGACGACGACTACGACCTGCTGGCCGCGCCCGCTGTCGGCACCCGCATCGTGTGTGCCGCGATCGTCCGCAAGGGGCTGCTGCGCGGCGACCCGGAGTGGGTCTCGTCGTTCCCCGCCGCCCTGCACCTCGAGGACACCGTCGACCCGCAGGCACCCGACATCGAGGTCGGCATCACCGGCTTCTCACGGCCGGTGCTCACCTTCGAGGTGGCGCTGCGCGACGCGCCGCCGTTGACCCGCGTCTACGTCGCCCACCTGAAGTCCAAGCTGCCGGCCGAGGTGCACCGCGAGCCGTGGTACGACCCCGACGTCCACGCGCCGCACCGCACCGCGATCGGCAGCGCGCTCTCGACCATCCGTCGCACCGCCGAGTCGGCCGCGCTGCGGGTGCTGCTCACCGAGGTGATGAAGGGCACCGTGACGCCGGTGATCGTGCTCGGCGACCTCAACGACGGCCAGCACAGCAACACCATCAACATCCTCAGCGAGCAGCCCCGCTACCTCGTCGGCGACAGCCGTGGCGGCGGTGACATCGCGCTCTACACGGCACAGACCCTGCAGGAGTACCGCGACACCCGCGACGTCTACTACACCCACGTCCACGAGGACCTGCGCGAGTCGCTCGACCACGTGATGGTGAGCGAGCAGTTCTACGACCACAGCTATCGGCGGCAGTGGCTGTTCGACGGGCTGGCTATCACCAACGACCACCTCAACGACGACTCCGCCGACGTGCACCGCGAGAAGGGCACCACCGACCACGGGATCGTGATGTGCCGGTTCCGCTGGCGGCCGGCGTCACAGGGGTAGCTCGGCCGACGTCGTACCCACCACTCGGCGCGACGGCCCGTCACCACCCGCCAGGGCGTTCCCCCACCGTCGCTGGGTGTCGCGAAACCTCACCGATGGGGCACAAACGACATGGTCTGGCCGCGAAATCGCGACGTTTGGGGCCAAACGTCGACATTTCCACAGCCCACCAGCCAGGCCTACTCGATCGGCGCGTGGATGGCCCGGCGGAAGTGGTCGACGATGGACAGGTCGCCGTGGAGGTGGATGTCGTCGCCGTCGCCGCGCCGCCACAGCCGCAGGTCGAGCTGCTCGGCGGTGCCCTCGACCACGGCGTCCGGCTCGACGCCCGGGTCGCCGACGACGTGGATGTCGTCCTCGTGGTGGTCGATCCCGTCGGGGTCGGTGCCGTGGAACTGGCCCAGCTGCACCCAGATCCGGTCGCCGGTGTCGGTGAGGTCGACGCGCAGGTAGTGGGGGAGCGGTGAGAACTCGCCCCACTCGGGGCAGCCGCCGTACATGACGTCGAGGCACTCCCGCGTGCCGTCGGCGGCCAGCGCCGGGTCGAGCGGCGTCACGGCTCCGGCGGTCTGCTCGGCGTCGACCCGGTGGATGAGCGCCTCGTGGGCCTGCCGGCGATAGGTGAAGCCGACCGTCTGCTCGGCCGACCACGACCACGCCTTGTCGGCGGGGTCGGCGGCGGCGAGCGCCTCGACGAAGGCCGCGTGGGAGGCGTCGAACGCCGCCAGGATCTCGTCGTACGACGCCGGCCGCTCCGGATCGGCGTAGCCGTCGCGAGGATGAGCCGGCCGGTTCGCGATCACCCAGCCCCAGAAGTGCTGCACCTCGGCCAGGTGCCACAGCAGGTCGGCGGCCGTCCACGCCGGACAGCTCGGCACCTGCGCGTCGGGGGCACATGTGGAAAGCACCTCGCGGAACCGAGTGGACTCGGACCGGAGGTGCCCTAGGTAGTCGGGGGCGTCGAGTGAGCTCATGTCTCCGACCGTAGACCCGTCCTGGTTCGGCAGAAAAGACCCCCGGTCCCGAGCCTGCTGTGGAGGTCTGGTGAAGGCCATGGCCGAGCACCGCCTCCCGTCTCATACTGAGCGGCAACGAGGCCCGGCAACGGTCCGGAAACGAGGCCCTCGGGCCGGAGGCGGGGGCAGATGAGCACGGAGGCCGGCGGGGCCGGGCGGCGATGGCTGCCCGTGGGTGTCGTCCTCGCAGTCGGCGCCCTCGTGGCGACCGGCGGCTGGGCCGCCTCGCATCGTGACCGCAACGACGCGGCCGCGGCCGTCGACGCGAACACTCGCGTGCCGATGCGGGTGTATGTCACCGACGGCGGGGTCGGCTGGGACGCCGAGGTGCGGTTCGACCGGGCCGTCACCCTGTCCGACGCGCGGGTGCACTACGGGGCGCGATCGGACACGGGGAGCCTGTGGCTGGACGAGGAGTCGCCGTACGACGACATCCCGGTGGAGACCGGCGACCGGGTGTCGATCAGTGGTGGCGTGTTGCCCGACTGCACCCCCGGCGCGCCGCTGGCCGAGCCGGCCGTGTCCGTCGTCGAGCGCGAGACCGACGGCACCGCGCAGCGGCATCGCTACCTCCCGTCGAAGCCGCTCGACCTGGCCTCCGCCGTCCGCGAGTGGTGCGCCCACCCCCCGACGGTCAGCGTGGGGATGCACAGCCTGACTCCCGAGGGCGAGTCGGTGGTCTCGGTCTACGTCGTCAACCCCGGACCGGACCCGGTGAGCGTCCGGGTGCCGGCGTACGCCGACGCGCACGTGACCTGGGAGTCGCTGGACGTGGTCGTGCCTCCCGCCGAGCGGGGCCGGTTCGAGATCCACGGCCACGACGTCGGCTGCGAGCCCGGCGAGATCGCCTCGTGGGAGGATGGCCGCCTGCTGCTCGACGGGGAGCCCTACGTCCTCGGGCGTGGCGACGACGGCTGGTGCTGAGACCTGGGCCGGTGTCCACGATGCGACCACCCCTGCTTAGTCATGCATTCGTGTGTATAGTCATGCATCATGACCACCTACTCCGTCGCGGTCGCAGGCGCCAGCGGGTACGCCGGCGGCGAGGCGCTGCGGCTGCTCCTGGGCCATCCCGATGTCGAGATCGGCGCGGTCACGGCTGGCAGCAACGCCGGTCAGCGCCTCGGTGAGCTCCAGCCCCATCTGCTGCCGCTGGCCGACCGGGTCCTCGAGCCGACCGACGCCGAGCACCTCGCCGGCCACGACGTGGTGATCCTCGGACTGCCGCACGGCGCCTCCGGCCCCCTCGCCCAGCAGCTCGGCGACGACACCATCGTCATCGACTGCGGCGCCGACTTCCGGCTGGCCGACGGGCAGGCCTGGGAGCGGTTCTACGGCAGCCCGCACGCCGGCACCTGGCCCTACGGACTGCCCGAGCTGCCCGGCCAGCGAGAGCGTCTGCAGGGCGCCACGAGGATCGCGGTGCCGGGGTGCTACCCGACCATCGCCACCCTGACGACGGCCCCGGCGGTCGCGGCCGGCCTGGTGGAGCCCGAGGTCGTCGTCGTCGCCGCCAGCGGCACCTCGGGCGCGGGGAAGGCCGCCAAGCCGCACCTGCTGGGCAGCGAGGTGATGGGCAACGCGTCGGCCTACGGCGTGGGCGGTGTCCACCGGCACACCCCGGAGATGGTGCAGAACCTGACCGCGGTCGCCGGCACCCCGGTCGGTGTCAGCTTCACGCCGCTCCTGGTGCCGATGTCGCGCGGCATCCTGGCCACCTGCTCCGCGCCGCTGCGGCCCGGGGTCACCCAGCAGCAGGCCTACGACGCCTACGCCGCGGCGTACGCCGACGAGCCGTTCGTCCACCTCCTGCCGGCCGGCAGGTGGCCGCAGACCCAGTCCGTCGCCGGCTCCAACGCGGTCCATCTCCAGGTCGCCGTCGACGAGTCGGCCGGTCGCCTGGTCGCGGTCGGCGCGATCGACAACCTCGCCAAGGGCACCGCCGGCGCCGCCGTCCAGTGCCTCAACCTCGCGCTCGGCCTCCCCGAGACCACCGGGCTGACCACCGTCGGAGTCGCACCATGACCGTCACCAGCCCGAGGGGCTTCCTGGCCGCCGGCGTGACCGCCGGCCTCAAGGCCTCCGGCAAGCCCGACGTCGCACTCGTCGTCAACCAGGGCCCGCGCTTCGACTCGGCGAGCGTCTTCACCGCCAACCGCTGCCTGGCCAACCCGGTCCTGTGGAGCCAGCAGGTCGTCAAGGACGGCGTCGTCCGTGCGGTGTTCCTCAACTCCGGCGGCGCCAACTGCTACACCGGCCCCGACGGCTTCCAGACCACCCACGCGGTCGCGGAGCGGGTGGCCGGACACCTCGGCATCGGGGCGATCGACGTGGTGGTCTGCTCCACCGGCCTGATCGGTCTGGCCAACGACCGCGACCAGGTGCTGGCCGGCGCCGACGCGGCCCACGCCGCCCTCGCGCCCGGCGGCGGACCGGACGCCGCGCGCGCCATCATGACGACCGACACCGTCCCGAAGCAGACCCTGGTCGAGGGCGCCGGCTGGTCGATCGGGGGGATGGCCAAGGGCGCCGGCATGCTGGCCCCCCAGCTGGCGACGATGCTGGTGGTGCTCACCACCGACGCGGTGGTCGACGCGGCCGACCTCGACCGGGCGCTGCGCGCGGCCACCCGGGTGAGCTTCGATCGGCTCGACTCCGATGGCTGCATGTCCACCAACGACACCGTGACGGTGATGGCCAGCGGCGCCAGCGGCATCACGCCGACGACGGCCGACCTCACCGAGGCGCTGACCCAGGCCTGCACCGACCTGGCCATGCAGCTGCTCCGCGACGCCGAGGGTGCCGACCACGACATCGCCATCACCGCGCTCAACGCCGCCTCGGAGGACGATGCCGTCGAGGTCGCCCGCAGCGTGGCGCGGTCCAACCTGTTCAAGGCCGCCGTCTTCGGCAACGACCCCAACTGGGGGCGGGTGCTGGCCAGCGTCGGCACCACGCAGGCCGCCTTCGACCCGGCCGACCTCGACGTCGCGATGAACGGCGTCTGGGTCTGCCGGAGCTCCACGCCCGCTGAGGACCCCGCCGGCATCGACCTGGCCGGCCGGGAGGTCACCGTGACGATCGACCTCAAGGCCGGCACCGAGCGGGCGACGGTGTGGACCAACGACCTGACCCACGCCTACGTCCACGAGAACAGCGCCTACTCCACCTGAGGACGCCATGAAGACCCCCGACCCGCAGAAGGCGGCCACCCTCGCCGAGGCGCTGCCGTGGCTGATCGCCTACCACGACAAGATCATCGTGGTGAAGTACGGCGGCAACGCGATGACCGACGACACCCTCAAGCAGGCGTTCGCCCGCGACATCGCGTTCCTGCGCTTCGCCGGCTTCAAGCCCGTGGTCGTCCACGGCGGCGGCCCGCAGATCTCCTCCATGCTCGACCGGCTCGGCATCGAGTCGGAGTTCCGCGGCGGCCTGCGGGTGACCACGCCCGAGGCGATGGACGTGGTCCGGATGGTGCTCGTCGGCCAGGTGCAGCGTGAGCTCGTCGGGCTGATCAACCAGCACGGCCCCCTGGCGGTCGGTCTTTCGGGCGAGGACGCCGGGCTGTTCACGGCCAAGGCCACCAACACCGTGGTCGACGGCGAGGAGGTCGACCTCGGCCTGGTCGGCGAGGTCGCCCATGTCCGGCCCGAGGCGGTGCTGGACCTGATCGAGGCCGGCCGGATCCCCGTGGTGTCCAGCGTGGCGCCCGACGCGAGCGGCCAGGTCCACAACGTCAACGCCGACACCGCCGCCGCCGCGCTGGCGGTCGCCCTGGGTGCGGAGAAGCTGCTGGTGCTCACCGACGTCGAGGGCCTCTACCGCGACTGGCCCGACAGCGACGACGTCATCAAGGAGATCAGCCCCGACTCGCTCGCCGAGCTGATGCCGACGCTGGCCAGCGGCATGGTGCCCAAGATGGGTGCCTGCCTGATGGCCGTGCGCGACGGCGTACCCAAGGCGACGGTCGTCGACGGCCGGGAGCCGCACGCCGTGCTCCTGGAGATCTTCACCGACGAGGGCGTCGGCACCCAGGTGCTGCCCGGCGTCGAGACCAAGATCCGCCCGGCGGAGGGGACGCCATGAACGACCAGCAGCAGTGGCGCGACCGCTACGCCGGCGCGCTGATGAACACCTTCGGCCCACCGCGGCTGGTGCTGGCCCGGGGGAGCGGCGCGCGGGTCTGGGACGCCGACGGCAAGGAGTACCTCGACCTGTTCGGCGGCATCGCGGTCAACGCCCTGGGCCACGGCCACCCGGCGCTGGTGCGAGCCGTCACCGAGCAGCTCGAGACGCTGGGCCACGTGTCCAACTTCTTCGCCACCGAGCCCCAGGTGGCCCTCGCCGAGCGGCTTCTCGCCCTGCTCGGCGCCGAGGGCAGGGTCTTCTTCACCAACTCCGGCACCGAGGCCAACGAGGCCGCCTTCAAGCTCACCCGGCGCACCGGCCGCACCCACCTGGTGGCCACCGAGGGCGCCTTCCACGGCCGGACCATGGGCGCGCTCGCGCTCACCGCCAAGGAGGCCTACCGCGCGCCGTTCGAGCCGCTGCCGGGCCACGTCACCTTCGTCCCCTACGGCGACAGCGCGGCGCTCGCGGCCGCGGTGACCGACGAGACGGCCGCGGTCGTGCTCGAGCCGGTGCAGGGCGAGGCGGGGGTGGTCGTACCGCCGCACGGCTACCTCACCGCCGCTCGCGAGGCCTGCGACGCGCACGGCGCGCTGCTCTGGCTCGACGAGGTGCAGACCGGCATCGGCCGGACCGGCACCTGGTTCGCCCACCAGAACCCCGCGCTGAGCGAGCCGGTGCGCGCCGACGTCGTCACCCTCGCCAAGGGGCTCGGCGGGGGCATCCCGATCGGCGCGTGCGTGGGCCTGGGCGAGGCCGCCACGCTGCTGGAGCCGGGCAACCACGGCACCACCTTCGGCGGCAACCCGGTGGCGTGCGCGGCCGCGCTGGCGGTGCTCGACACCATCGAGGCCGAAGGCCTGCTGGAGGAGTCCGCCCGGCTCGGCAAGCTCCTCGCCGACGTCGTGGAAGAGCCCGAGCAGGTGGTCTCCGTCGACGCGGCGGGTCTCTTCGTCGGGGCCCAGCTGGCCGCCGACAACGCCGCCCGGGTGGTCGCCGTCGCGCAGGAGCGCGGCTTCCTGCTCAACAACACCGGGCCGGGGCGGCTGCGCTTCGCGCCGCCGCTCACCCTCGGCGAACCCGACCTGCAGGAGTTCGCCGACGCCTGGGCTGGCATCCTCGGGGCAGCCGACCAGCCGACCACGGAGGACGCATGACCCGGCACTTCCTCGCCGACGACGACCTGAGCCCCGCCGAGCAGGCCGAGGTGCTCGCCCTGGCCGCCGAGCTGAAGCGGTCGCCGTACTCGGCGAAGCCGCTGGCCGGCCCACGCACCGTGGCCACGATCTACGACAAGCCGACCCTGCGCACCCAGGCGTCCTTCGCGGCCGGCATCGCCGAGCTCGGTGGGCACCCGATGCTGGTCGAGGGGTCGCTGGCCGGCATCGGCGTGCGCGAGTCCGTCGAGGACGTCGCCCGGGTGCTCGGCCGGCAGGCGTCGATGATCGTCTGGCGCACCTATGCGCAGACCAACCTGGAGCTGATGGCGGAGTTCTCCGGCGTGCCGGTCGTCAACGCGCTGACCGACGAGTTCCACCCCTGCCAGCTGCTGGCCGACCTGCAGACCGTCGCCGAGCACAAGGGGGGGACGGCCGGGCTGACCGTGGCGTTCGTCGGCGACGGCGCCTGCAACATGGGCAACTCCTGGCTGCTGGCCGGCGCGACCGCCGGCATGCACGTGCGGGTCAGCGCGCCCGAGGGGCACGAGCCCGAGCGGGCCATGGTGGAGCGGGCCGCGGCGATCGGCACGGCCACCGGCGGCTCCGCCGCGCTGGTCCGCGACCCGCGCGAGGCCGTCGCCGGTGCCGACGTCGTGGTCACCGACACCTGGGTGTCGATGGGCAAGGAGACCGAGGCGGAGGCGCGACTCGCTGCCTTCATCGGCTACCAGGTCACCGCCGAGCTGCTGGCTCTCGCCGCGTCCGAGGCGATCGTGCTGCACTGCCTGCCGGCCTACCGCGGCAAGGAGATCGCCGCCGACGTCCTCGACGGCCCCCAGAGCGTGGTGTGGGACGAGGCGGAGAACCGGCGGCACGCCCAGAAGGCGGTGCTGACCTGGCTGTGGCAGCAGGAGGACCGATGACGGACGTCCCCCTCGGCGCGGCGCCGCACACCAAGAACGCTCGCCAGCAGCGGATCATCGAGCTGGTGACCAGCCACGAGCTCCGGTCCCAGACCGAGCTGGCCGACCTGCTCGCCGAGCGCGGCCTGCACGTCACCCAGGCCACCCTGTCCCGCGACCTGGTCGAGCTCGACGCGGTCAAGGTGCGCGGCGCCTCCGGCGCCCTGGTGTACGCCGTCCCCGGCGAGGGCGGTGACCGCTCGCCGGCCGCCCCCCGGGAGACGGCCGCCGCCACCCAGCGGCTCGGCCGGCTCTGCGCCGAGCTGCTGGTGAGCGCCGAGGCGAGCGCCAACCTGGTGGTGCTGCGCACCCCGCCCGGAGCCGCCCAGTTCCTGGCCTCCGCGTTCGACAAGGCCGAGCTGCCCGACGTCCTCGGCACCATCGCCGGCGACGACACCGTGCTGGTGATCTCGCGCGCCCCGTCGGGAGGCGACGCGCTGGCCCAGCGGTTCGTCGCGATGGCCGAGGGTGACGTCTGATGAGCTCCGAGGATGCCTCGGGCACGACCAACACGGGCGCGCTGTGGGGCGGCCGGTTCGCCAGCGGTCCGAGCCCCGAGCTCGAGGCGCTCAGCCGCTCCACACACTTCGACTGGCGGCTCGCGGCCTACGATCTCGCGGGCTCGCACGCGCACGCCAAGGCGCTCGCCGCCGCGGGCTACCTCACCCCCGACGACGAGGCCGAGCTCCATCGCGGGTTGGATGCGTTGGGGGCGCGTCTGGAGTCGGGCGAGCTGCGTCCCGATCCGTCCGACGAGGACGTCCACGGCGCGCTCGAACGGCTGCTGCTGGAGGAGGTCGGTCCCGAGGTGGGCGGCCGGCTGCGCGCCGGTCGGTCCCGCAACGACCAGATCGCCACGCTGCTGCGCGCCTACCTCCTCGACCGCGCCGTCGTCGTCGGTCGGTCCCTCGTGGGGCTGGCGACCGCCCTGGCCGAGCAGGCCGAGGCGCATCTCGGCGCGGTGATGCCGGGGCGCACCCATCTGCAGCACGCGCAGCCGGTGCTGCTGTCCCACCACCTCCTCGCGCACGCCTGGCCGTTGGTGCGCGACCTCGACCGGCTGGCCGAGTGGGCTCGGCGGACCGCCTCGGAGTCGCCGTACGGCGCCGGCGCGCTGGCCGGCTCCAGCCTGGGCCTGGACCCCGAGCTGGTGGCCCGCGAGCTGGGCTTCGACGGCTCCGCGGCCAACTCCATCGACGGCACCGCCGCGCGCGACTTCGTGGCCGAGCTGACCTTCGTCGCCGCGATGGTGGGCGTGGACGTGAGCCGGCTGGCCGAGGAGCTGGTGCTGTGGTCGACGCGGGAGTTCGGCTTCGTCCGGCTGCACGACTCGTGGTCGACCGGGTCGAGCATCATGCCGCAGAAGAAGAACCCCGACATCGCCGAGCTGGCTCGCGGCAAGTCGGGGCGACTGGTCGGCAACCTGACCGCCGTGCTCACCACGCTCAAGGGCCTGCCCCTGGCCTACAACCGCGACCTCCAGGAGGACAAGGAGCCGGCCTTCGACTCCGTCGACACCCTCGAGGTGGTGCTGCCCGCACTCGCCGGCATGGTCTCGACGCTGGAGTTCGACACCGCGCGGATGGCCGACCTGGCCCCCCAGGGGTTCTCGCTGGCCACCGACGTGGCCGACTGGCTGGTCCGCGACGGCGTGCCCTTCCGGGTGGCGCACGAGCTGGCCGGAGCCTGTGTCCGTCGGTGCGAGGAGCTCGGCTGTGAGCTCGACGAGCTGCCCGACGAGGAGCTCGCGGCGATCTCGCCCGCCTTGCGACCGGAGGTGCGGTCGGTGCTCACGGTGGAGGGCTCGGTGGCCGCCCGCACCGGCCGGGGCGGCACCGCACAGGACCGGGTCGTCGAGCAGCTGGCCGAGCTGCGGACCCGGCTGCGGGAGCACGGTGAGCGGCTCGGCTGAGCTGGAGGCACTGCTCGGCGGGTCGCCGCTCGAGGTCGCGCCGCTGCTGCTGGGAGCGGTGCTGCGTCACCACGACGTGGCGGTGCGGCTGACCGAGGTCGAGGCGTACGCCGGCGCCGACGATCCTGGCTCGCACGCGTTCCGCGGCCGGACGCCGCGCAACGCGGTGATGTTCGGGCCCGCGGGCCGGCTCTACGTCTACTTCACCTACGGCATGCATCACTGCGCCAACGTGGTCTGCGGACCGGTCGGCGAGGCCGGCGCGGTGCTGCTGCGTGCGGGTGAGGTGATCGCGGGGCTGGACGTCGCGCGGGCCCGGCGCCCCCGCAGCAGCGACCGCGACCTGGCCCGGGGGCCGGCCCGGCTGTGCGCCGCGCTGGGGCTGGACTGCGACCAGGACGGAGCCGTGCTGGAGAGCGGGTCGCTGCGCCTCGAGCTGCCCGCCACGCGGCTGGTCGACGAGCGGGTCTCCCGAGGACCCCGGGTCGGCCTCCGGCACGCCGCGCAGCGGCCGTGGAGGTTCTGGGAGACGGGGTCGCCGTGGGTGTCGGCGTACCGGCCGGCGGCGCCGCCGCGTGGAGCCCCGGACGCGCGGGGCTGACGTGACGCCACCCACACGGATCCAAGTTGACTCGCCCCCGCCCACCCGGTAAGTTTTCTCAGGTTGCCCCCGCGGCAGCGCCGAGAGGCTCTGCGCGGTGCGGTCTGATCTTTGAGAACTCAACAGTGTGTGATAGTCGATGAATTGATTTGTTTGTTTACCTGTCGATCTTTCCCTGTGTTTTGGGGTTGGGTTGGTGGTTTTGCAATGATTCTGGGACTGACGTTTGATCGTTGGTTTTTGTTTTGTTGTTAGGGTTTGAATTTTCTTTGGAGAGTTTGATCCTGGCTCAGGACGAACGCTGGCGGCGTGCTTAACACATGCAAGTCGTGCGGAAAGGCCTTCTTCGGAGGGTGCTCGAGCGGCGAACGGGTGAGTAACACGTGAGTAATCTGCCCTGCACTTTGGGATAGCCACCGGAAACGGTGATTAATACTGGATAGGACTGCCCCGCATGGGGTGTGGTGGAAAGCCTTTGGGTGGTGTGGGATGTGCTCGCGGCCTATCAGCTTGATGGTGGGGTAGTGGCCTACCATGGCTTTGACGGGTAGCCGGCCTGAGAGGGTGACCGGCCACACTGGGACTGAGACACGGCCCAGACTCCTACGGGAGGCAGCAGTGGGGAATATTGGACAATGGGCGGAAGCCTGATCCAGCAACGCCGCGTGAGGGATGACGGCCTTCGGGTTGTAAACCTCTTTCAGCGCAGACGAAGCTGCTCTTTTGGGTGGTGACGGTATGCGCAGAAGAAGCACCGGCCAACTACGTGCCAGCAGCCGCGGTAATACGTAGGGTGCGAGCGTTGTCCGGAATTATTGGGCGTAAAGGGCTCGTAGGCGGTCTGTTGCGTCGGGAGTGAAAACACCGGGCTTAACTCGGTGCTTGCTTTCGATACGGGCAGACTGGAGGCATGCAGGGGAGAATGGAATTCCTGGTGTAGCGGTGAAATGCGCAGATATCAGGAGGAACACCGGTGGCGAAGGCGGTTCTCTGGGCATGTCCTGACGCTGAGGAGCGAAAGTGTGGGGAGCGAACAGGATTAGATACCCTGGTAGTCCACGCCGTAAACGTTGGGCGCTAGGTGTGGGGACCTTTCCACGGGTTCCGTGCCGTAGCTAACGCATTAAGCGCCCCGCCTGGGGAGTACGGCCGCAAGGCTAAAACTCAAAGGAATTGACGGGGGCCCGCACAAGCGGCGGAGCATGCGGCTTAATTCGATGCAACGCGAAGAACCTTACCTGGGTTTGACATATAGGGAAATCCTCCAGAGATGGGGGGTCCGTAAGGGTCCTATACAGGTGGTGCATGGCTGTCGTCAGCTCGTGTCGTGAGATGTTGGGTTAAGTCCCGCAACGAGCGCAACCCTCGTCCTATGTTGCCAGCGGGTAATGCCGGGGACTCATAGGAGACTGCCGGGGTCAACTCGGAGGAAGGTGGGGATGACGTCAAGTCATCATGCCCCTTATGTCCAGGGCTTCACGCATGCTACAATGGCCGGTACAGACCGCTGCGATCCCGTGAGGGGGAGCGAATCGGAAAAAGCCGGTCTCAGTTCGGATTGGGGTCTGCAACTCGACCCCATGAAGTCGGAGTCGCTAGTAATCGCAGATCAGCAACGCTGCGGTGAATACGTTCCCGGGCCTTGTACACACCGCCCGTCACGTCACGAAAGTCGGCAACACCCGAAGCCGGTGGCCTAACCCTTGTGGGGGGAGCTGTCGAAGGTGGGGCTGGCGATTGGGACGAAGTCGTAACAAGGTAGCCGTACCGGAAGGTGCGGCTGGATCACCTCCTTTCTAAGGAGCAATTCATCTGACCCGCTGGCTCTGGTGCCTGCCCTGTGGGGTGGGCGTGGGGGGGTGGTGGGGCGGTCCGTTCTGGTGGTGCCCGGATGTGGTGTCGGGGGTGGGTTGCTGTCCTAGTGGAATCATCGACGTCCCCCGGCGGTTGGCGGGGCAGTGCCTGTGAGGGTGGTGCCTGGCTGGTTGGTGGGGGTCACATGCTGTTGGGGTTCTGAGAGATCAGGGTTCCCCCTGGGTGGGGTTCCTGCCTGTGGGTGGGGTTCCTTGCCTGGTGGGTGGGGGTGGGTGGGGTTGGTGTCTTGGCCTGGGCTCTGTGCTGCTCCTGTGGTGGGGTGGTGTGGGGTGGTGGGGTTTGTTGTTTGAGTTTTGCATAGTGGACGCGAGCATCTTTGTAGTTTGTTGTGTTTGTTTGAGTTGTGTTGTTTGGTGACAAGCTATGAAGGGCACATGGTGGATGCCTTGGCATCAAGAGCCGATGAAGGACGTTGGAGCCTGCGATAAGCCCTGGGGAGTTGGCAACCGAGCTGTGATCCGGGGGTGTCCGAATGGGGAAACCTGGCTGGAGTCATGTCCAGTCACCTGCACCTGAATATATAGGGTGTTGGGAGGGAACGTCGGGAAGTGAAACATCTCAGTACCGACAGGAAGAGAAAACAATAGTGATTCCGAGAGTAGTGGCGAGCGAAATCGGATGAGGCCAAACCACGCTGATGTGATACCCGGCAGGGGTTGTTGGTGTGGGGTTGTGGGACGCGATTTTATCCGTGCTGCCGTGCGGGTGCGCAGTGAGAAACCATGCATGAAGCGAAAGTCCGTTGGAAAGCGGTGCCGTAGAGGGTGAGAGCCCCGTACGTGTAAGTGTGTGGCTGTGTGATCGTGTTTCCCAAGTAACACGGAACTCCTGAAATTCTGTGTGAATCTGGCGGGACCACCCGTTAAGCCTAAATACTCCTTGATGACCGATAGCGGACCAGTACCGTGAGGGAAAGGTGAAAAGTACCCCTGGCGGGGAGTGAAATAGTACCTGAAACCGTGTGCCTACAATCCGTCGGAGCCTTGCCTTTTGGGGTGGGGTGACGGCGTGCCTTTTGAAGAATGAGCCTGCGAGTTTGCGTTGTGTTGCGAGGTTAACCCGTGTGGGGTAGCCGTAGCGAAAGCGAGTCCGAACAGGGCGGTTGAGTAGCATGATCAAGACCCGAAGCGGAGTGATCTATCCATGGGCAGGTTGAAGCGCGGGTAAGACCGCGTGGAGGACCGAACCCACTTAGGTTGAAAACTGAGGGGATGACCTGTGGATAGGGGTGAAAGGCCAATCAAACTCCGTGATAGCTGGTTCTCCCGAAATGCATTTAGGTGCAGCGTTGTGTGTTTCTTGCCGGAGGTAGAGCACTGGATAGCCGATGGGCCCGACCAGGTTACTGACGTTAGCCAAACTCCGAATGCCGGTAAGTGAGAGCGCAGCAGTGAGACTGCGGGGGATAAGCTCCGTAGTCGAGAGGGAAACAGCCCAGACCATCAGCTAAGGCCCCTAAGCGGTGACTAAGTGGAAAAGGATGTGGAGTCGCAGTGACAACCAGGAGGTTGGCTTGGAAGCAGCCACCCTTGAAAGAGTGCGTAATAGCTCACTGGTCAAGTGATTCCGCGCCGACAATGTAGCGGGGCTCAAGTCATCCGCCGAAGCTATGGCACTCACATGTAAGCCCAGTCAGTCGGTTTGCCGGCTGGTTCAGGTGTGTGGGTGGGTAGGGGAGCGTCGTGTCGCCGGTGAAGCGCCGGAGTGATCCAGGTGTGGAGGCGACACGAGTGAGAATGCAGGCATGAGTAGCGAATGAAGAGTGAGAAACTCTTCCGCCGAATGATCAAGGGTTCCAGGGTCAAGCTAATCTGCCCTGGGTAAGTCGGGACCTAAGGCGAGGCCGACAGGCGTAGTCGATGGACAACCAGTTGATATTCTGGTACCGGCAACGTAGCGACCCTGACGAGGTCCGTGATGCTAACCACCCGAAGCCACCTTTCAACCCGCATGCCTCTTCGGAGGGGTGTGGGGCTGGTGGTGGAGCGTGGGACCCGACCGGGTAGTAGTCAAGCGATGGGGTGACGCAGGAAGGTAGCCCAACCGTGGCGATGGTTGTCCACGGGTAAGGATGTAGCACGTGGCCTAGGCAAATCCGGGCCATCCCCCTTGAGTGGGGAGTGTGAGATCTGATGCCGAGCCAACTTTTGGTGAAGTGGGTGATCCTATGCTGTCGAGAAAAACCTCTAGCGAGCTATGCGCCGCCCGTACCCCAAACCGACTCAGGTGATCAGGTAGAGAATACCAAGGCGATCGAGCAAACCATGGTTAAGGAACTCGGCAAAATGCCCCCGTAACTTCGGGAGAAGGGGGACCCGACCCGTGAACACCCTTGCGGTGGGTAGCGGGGAGGGTCGCAGAGACCAGGCCCAAGCGACTGTTTACTAAAAACACAGGTCCGTGCGAAGTCGTAAGACGATGTATACGGACTGACTCCTGCCCGGTGCTGGAAGGTTAAGAGGACCTGTTAGAACGCAAGTTCGAAGCGGAGAATTTAAGCCCCAGTAAACGGCGGTGGTAACTATAACCATCCTAAGGTAGCGAAATTCCTTGTCGGGTAAGTTCCGACCTGCACGAATGGAGTAACGACTTGGGCGCTGTCTCAACCATGGACTCGGCGAAATTGCACTACGAGTAAAGATGCTCGTTACGCGCGGCAGGACGGAAAGACCCCGGGACCTTTACTATAGTTTGGTATTGGTGTTTGGTTCGGCTTGTGTAGGATAGGTGGGAGACTGTGAAACCCTCACGCCAGTGGGGGTGGAGTCAACGTTGAAATACCACTCTGGTCGTCCTAGACATCTAACCTAGGTCCATGATCTGGATCAGGAACAGTGCCTGATGGGTAGTTTAACTGGGGCGGTTGCCTCCTAAAATGTAACGGAGGCGCTCAAAGGTTCCCTCAGCCTGGTTGGCAATCAGGTGACGAGTGTAAGTGCACAAGGGAGCTTGACTGTGAGACAGACATGTCGAGCAGGGACGAAAGTCGGAACTAGTGATCCGGCCACGGCAAGTGGAAGCGTGGTCGCTCAACGGATAAAAGGTACCCCGGGGATAACAGGCTGATCTTCCCCAAGAGTCCATATCGACGGGATGGTTTGGCACCTCGATGTCGGCTCGTCGCATCCTGGGGCTGGAGTAGGTCCCAAGGGTTGGGCTGTTCGCCCATTAAAGCGGCACGCGAGCTGGGTTTAGAACGTCGTGAGACAGTTCGGTCCCTATCCGCCGCGCGCGCAGGAAACTTGAGAAAAGCTGTCCCTAGTACGAGAGGACCGGGATGGACGAACCTCTGGTGTGCCAGTTGTCCCGCCCGGGGCACCGCTGGTTAGCTACGTTCGGACGTGATAACCGCTGAATGCATCTAAGCGGGAAGCACATTTCAAGATAAGGTTTCCCACCCAGCAATGGGGTAAGGCCCCCCACAGAACATGGGGTTGATAGGCCGGAGGTGTACAGCAGCAATGCCCAGCCGACCGGTACTAATAGGCCGAGGGCTTGTCACCACACAACAGAACCCAAAACCCACGACAAGCCACACACAAAGAGAACGCCCGCGTCCACATGCAAAACTGAGACCACAAACACCACCCACACACGCGAGAGAGTGTGTGGGACAGGTAGTAACAGGTCACAAGAGTTACGGCGGCCATAGCGACAGGGAAACACCCGGACCCATCCCGAACCCGGAAGTTAAGCCTGCCAGCGCCGATGGTACTGCAACCGAGAGGCTGTGGGAGAGTAGGACGCCGCCGAACACACACCACACCCGAGAGAGGCCACCCACCGTGGCCTCTCTCGGCCATTTACCACGTCTTTCGCGGGCCCGGTGTGCCGGTTGGCGAGTGGCCGCGCGTCATGACCCACGTCGGCTGTGCCGGGATTCATCCCGGGTGCGTCTCCGCGCGCCGTTCTCCACAGGCTGCCAGCTGAGCCTGGGTCTCTCTCGGTCTTCCGGCGACGCTGGTGGTCGGAGGTGAGGTGGATGGAGCTGGTCGAGTCGGAGCCGGTCAACGAGGTGACGCTGGTCGGGAAGGTGTCGCGGGCGCCGGCCGAGCGGGTGCTGCCGAGCGGAGACCGCCTGTGGACGTTCCGCGTCGTGGTGCCGCGCCCGGTCGGTCGTGGACGGTCCGGGCAGGTGGACGCCCTGGACTGCGCGGTGTGGGGCGGGCGAGTGCGCCGTTCGGTGCAGGTCTGGCGGGAGGGTGACCTGGTGGAGGTGACCGGCGCGATCCGGCGCCGCTTCTTCCGGACCCCGGCCGGGGCCGCCTCCAGGGTCGAGGTGGAGGTCAGCTCGGGTCGGCTGATTCGTCGCGCAACGACCGCATGAGCACCCCGACCGCCGGCTTGGGCTGGAAGGAGGTGGCCTTCTCCGGCAGCAGCCGGTCGGCCCGTACGACGGCCGCGACGAGGTCGAACGACGGGGTCGGCAGCAGCAGCGCCAGCCCCACGGTCTCGCGGGCTCGGGTGCAGGCGTCGTCCGCGCTGTGCTCATACCGCACCCGCCGGCGACGCGGCAGATCCGCCATCACGGACTGGTGCAGGACTTCGACGGTGGCGGCGTCGGCGGGGTGCGGCAGGTCCCACGCGACCCAACGCTCGCCCCCGTCGGTGACGGCCACGCTCGCGACGTCACCGTCACGGCCGGTGACCAGCGCTCGGCCCTCCGCGGCGCCGGCCAGCTCGCGCCAGCGGCCGCCGGGCGCCCGGCCGGCGAGGGCGGCCAGCTCGTCCATCCGCATCCGCGGCACCACCCGGTGGATGGCGCCCAGCCGCAGCGGGGTGTCGTCCTGGTCGACCAGCATCGTCAGACCGCGGTCCCAGGGGCTGCCGGGGTGCGCGTCCTGCAGGCGGAGGTAGGCCGCGTAGCGGTGGTGCCCGTCGGCGATCACGGGGGTGGCGTCCGCGAGGCCGGCCGCCAACCGCGTCAGCTCGCCCGCCTCGCGGATCGCCCAGAGTCGGTGCCGAGTGCCGGCCGCGTCCAGGAACGCGCGGGTGGGAGGTCGGCCGGCCACCTCCGTGACCAGCCCGCGCACCTCGGCGGGGCCACGGTGGACGAGCAGGATCGGCGCCGGGTTCAGCTGCATCTCCAGCATCCGCTCCGCGAGGTCCTGGACCTGTCCGAGGTGCACTCCCTCGTGGGGGAGCACCGCGCGTTGGCCGGGGTCCTCGGAGCGGTGGGTGAGGTCGAGGGCTCCGACCAGTCCGCGGACCGTCGTGTCACCCACGGTGTACTCGTGGAGGTAGACCGCGGGTTCCACGTCGGCGCTGACCCGGCCCGCTCGCTCCCATCGGGTCAGTCGGCGCGCGACCTCGCGATAGGGTCTGGCGAAGGTCCGCGCCGTTGCGGGACCGCCGATCCACCGGGGGGCCAGCGTCAGCCCGCGGAACGGTGTCAGTCGCAGCGGCCGGCCGAGATGGGGCGGCGTCACGACGGCGGGCTCGTCCATCGGATGCATCGTAGGCCCCTGGGCCAACGCTGCCGGACTGAACGGAGACCGCGATGGGCGACGAGGCCGCCCCTGGGGCGACGCTGAGGGAGTCCCCGAGCCCCCTCACGGCCGCTCACGACCTGGTCCTGCTCGACCTCGACGGCGTGGTCTACATCGGCGGCCATGCGGTCCCGCGGGCCACGGAGGCGATCGACGCCGCGCGTCAGGCCGGCGCCCGGGTCGCCTTCGTCACCAACAACGCCTCACGCACGCCGGAGGTGGTGGCCGGGAACCTGGTGCGGCTCGGGGTCGGCGCCACCGCTGACCAGGTGGTCACCTCGAGCCAGGCGGCGGCCCGGATGCTGGCGGCCGCGCACCCGGTCGAGAGCAGGGTGCTGATGCTCGGTGCCGAGGGCCTGGCGACCGCGTTGGTCGAGGAGGCGCTGGTGCCGGTGACCGCGGCCGACGATCCCGAGGTGCGGGCCGTGGTGACCGGCTTCGGGCCGGACGTGGTCTGGCGCGACGTCATGCGGGTCGCAGTCCGGGTGCGCGAGGGCCTGCCGTGGGTGGCGACCAACACGGACATGTCGTTGCCGACGTCCTACGGCGTGGCCCCGGGGCACGGGGTGATGGTGCGGATGCTGAGCCAGTTCAGCGGCGTCGAGCCCGAGGTGGCCGGCAAGCCGCACCGGCCGCTGCTCGACGAGGCCGTGCGCCGGGCCGGTGGCCGGCACCCGCTGATGGTCGGGGACCGCCTGGACACCGACATCGAGGGCGCGCACGCCGCGGGGATGGACTCGCTCCTGGTCCTCACCGGGGTCACCGACCTGACCGCGCTGGTGGCGGCCGCACCGGGGCAGCGACCGACGTACCTCTCGGTGACGCTCGAGGGGCTGGGCCGGCCGCACCCCGCGCCGACGGTGGAGGGGCCGGCGGCCCGGTGTGGTGGTTGGGTGGCCGAGGTGTCGTCCGGAGCGTTGACGGTGCGGGGTGGCGGCGAAGCGGACGACTGGTGGCGAGCCGCGGCCGCGGCGTCGTGGGCACACCTCGACGCCGAGGGGACGGTGGCCGACGTGGCCGGCCTGACCCCTCCACGGGCCTGAGCCGGCCCACCGGACGGCTAGTCTCACGTCCATGACCGAGCTGCCGGAGCCGCCCGACCTCCCCGAGCCCGCCGACGCCAGCGCCGACCCTGCCGCCGAGCCCGCCGAGGATCACCTCGACGACGCCGGCGCCACGCCAGGGGCGGAGGCCGAGCCGCGCACCGGGGAGGCCCGCGTCGACGCGGTGCTCGACTCCCTGGACGGTCTCCGGGAGGCACCGGTGGAGACGCACGTCCCGATCTTCGAGCGCGCCCACGAGGAGCTCCGCGCGGCGCTCGACGCACCCGCCGACGAGCCGCCCGCCGACGACGCGGCACCCGCCTGAGGGCCCGCCGGTGCCGCCGCGTCGCCTGCGGCTCGATGCCGAGCTGGTACGCCGGGGGCTGGCGCGCTCGCGTGAGCAGGCCAGCGAGCTGGTCGCCGCCGGCCGGGTGAAGGTGGCCGGCGCGGTGGCCACCAAGCCGGCCACGGCGGTGACCACCGACGTCGCGCTGGTCGTGGTGGCCGATCCCGACCGACCCGACTACGTCTCCCGGGGCGGGCACAAGCTGGCGGGGGCGTTGGAGGCCTTCGGTCCGCGGGGACTGCGGGTCGAAGGCCGGCGCTGTCTGGACGCGGGCGCGTCCACCGGCGGCTTCACCGACGTCCTGGTGCGCGCCGGGGCGGCGGAGGTGGTCGCGGTCGACGTGGGCTACGGACAGCTCGCCTGGTCGCTGCGCCAACACGTTCGGGTGCGGGTCCATGACCGCTGCAACGTCCGGGAGCTGACGCCGGAGGTGATCGACGGGCCGGTGGAGGTGGTCGTCGCCGACCTGTCCTTCATCTCGCTGTCGCTGGTGCTGGACGCGTTCGCCCGGGTGACCGCGCCCGACGGTGACTGGGCGCTGATGGTCAAGCCGCAGTTCGAGGTGGGCAAGGACCGGGTGGGGCGTGGCGGGGTGGTCCGTGACCCGGCGCTGCGGGAGGAGGCGGTCGCCGCGGTGGTCGAGGCGGCCGCCGAGCGCGGCTGGGGGGCGCAGGCGGTCACCACCAGCCCGCTGCCCGGGCCGTCGGGCAACATCGAGTACTTCCTGTGGCTGCGGCACGGCCCGGTGGCGCTCGATCGGGCGTCCCTCCACACCGAGGTGGAGCGGAGCGCCGGCTGGGGGGCGGCGGGTGAGAGGGTGGAGTCGTGACTCTCGAGCCCGACGTCGACGGCCGTCGCGTGCTGCTGGTCGCCCACCTCGGCAAGCCCGAGGTGCGCGACCTCGCCGGCGTGTTCGTGGCGGCGCTCACCGCGCAGGGCCTCCGGGTCCGCCTGCCCCGTGAGGACGCCGTCGACGTCAGCCAGGAGACCAGCGGCCACGTGGAGGTCACCGACTCCCTCGACGACGCCGGGCGCGACTGCGAGCTCGCCATCGTCCTCGGAGGCGACGGCACCATCCTGCGGGCGGCCGAGCTGACCCGCGAGAGCGCGACCCCGCTGCTGGGCGTCAACCTCGGCCATGTGGGGTTCCTGGCGGAGGCCGAGCCCGAGCACGCCGAGGCGGTCATCGACGCGGTCGTCGACCGGCGCTACGTCGCCGAAGACCGGCTGACGCTCGACGTGACCGTGACCCACCGCCGCGAGCTGCTGCTGCGCACCTTCGCGCTCAACGAGGCGAGCGTGGAGAAGGGCGCCCGCCAGCGGATGCTCGAGGTCGTGGTCGGCATCGACGGACGCCCGCTGTCGCGGTGGGGATGCGACGGCGTCGTGTTCGCGACCCCGACCGGCTCGACCGCCTACAACTTCTCCGCGGGCGGCCCCGTCGTGTGGCCCAACGTCGAGGCGCTGTTGATGGTCCCCCTGAGCGCGCACGCGCTGTTCGCCCGGCCGATGGTGGTCAACCCCGACTCCTCCATGGCCGTGGAGCTGCTCGAGAGCGGGCACCCGAGCCCCTACCCCGGCGTGCTGTGGTGCGACGGGCGTCGGATGGTCGACCTGCCGGCCGGGGCGCAGGTGGAGGTACGCCGCGCCGCCCAGCCGGTCCGCCTGATCCGGCTGCACCAGCGCCCCTTCACCGACCGGCTGGTGGCCAAGTTCGGGCTCCGGGTGGAGGGCTGGCGGGGCGCCGCCGAGCGGCGGCGGCAGGGAGGTGTCGATGCTTGAGGAGATCCGCATCTCCTCGCTGGGGGTCATCGACAGCTCGGTCCTCGAGCTCGGCCCCGGCCTGACCGTGATCACCGGCGAGACCGGCGCCGGCAAGACGATGGTGGTGACGGCGCTCGGCCTGCTGCTCGGGGGACGGGCCGACAGCGGCGCGGTGCGCTCGGGCGCCCGGTCGGCGCGCATCGAGGGCATCGTGGGTGCCGAGTCGCTGCCGGGGTTCCTCGACGCCGTGGACGACTGCGGTGGGGAGGCCGACGACGACCGGGTCGTGCTGGCCCGGTCGATCTCCGCGGAGGGACGCTCCCGGGCGTTCGTCGGCGGCGCCGCCGTGCCGGTGTCCACGCTGGCCACCGTCGCCGAGCCGCTGGTCGCGGTCCACGGACAGTCCGACCAGCACCGCCTCCTGGCGCCACGCGCGCAGCGTGAGGCGCTCGACCGGTTCGCCGGTCCTGACCACCAGCAGCGGGTGGAGTCCTATCGCCTCCTCCATGCCGAGCTGGCGTCGGTCGAGGAGGAGCTGGCCGAGGTGACCGCCTCGGCCCGGGAGCGGGCTCGCGAGGCCGACCTGCTGCGGTTCGGTCTCGCCGAGGTCGAGGCCGTCGACCCGCAGCCCGGCGAGGAGGCCGAGCTCGCGGCCGAGGAGTCCCGCCTCGGCTACGCCGACACGTTGCGCACCGCCGCGCTCCAGGCCCGCGAGGCGCTGTCCAGCGAGGAGGGGGCACCCGATGCGCTGGCGACGGCCTCGACGGCCCGCTCGCTGCTCGAGGGGGTGCGCGAGCACGACCCGGAGGCCGCCGGGCTCGCCGACCGGCTGGCCGAGATCAGCTATCTGCTGTCCGACCTCGCGGCCGACGTGTCGTCGTACGCCTCCGGCCTGGAGTCCGACCCGGCGCGGCTGGCGGCGGTGTCCGCGCGACGCGCGGCGCTGGTCGCACTGACCCGGAAGTACGGCCAGACCGTCGACGAGGTGCTGGCCTGGGCCGCCGAGGCCGCCGCCAGGCTGCTCGACCTCGACGGCACCGACGACCGCATCGAGGAGCTGCGCGGCCGGCGGGTGGCCCTTCGCGAGGAGCTGGCCGCCCGGGCGGCCGCCCTCAGCGCGACCCGCGTGGCCGCGGCTGTCCGGCTGGGTGACCAGGTGACCGACGAGCTCGGGCTGCTGGCCATGCCGCACGCCCGGCTCACGGTGGAGGTGCGACAGCAGGAGCAGCCCGCACCGGCCGACGCAGACGGCGGCGGCCCGCTCCAGGTGGGGGAGCGGTGGCTGCGGTTCGGCAGCTCCGGGGTCGATGAGGTCGAGCTGCTGCTCGCGGCCAACACCGGCGCCGACCCGCGCCCGCTGGCCAAGGGGGCCTCGGGTGGAGAGCTGAGCCGGGTGATGCTCGCCCTCGAGGTGTCGCTGGCCGAGACCAGCCCGGTGCCCATCTTCGTCTTCGACGAGGTCGACGCCGGCGTCGGCGGCCGCGCGGCCATCGAGGTCGGACGCCGGCTCGCCCAGCTGGCCAGGAGCGCCCAGGTGCTGGTCGTCACCCATCTGCCCCAGGTGGCGGCCTACGCCGACCGTCACGTCGTGGTCGAGAAGGCCACCGACGGCTCGGTGACCAGCTCGGGGCTGTCCGTGCTCGATGACGAGGCCCGGGTCCGTGAGCTGTCCCGGATGCTGGCCGGGGTGGAGGAGTCCGAGAGCGCCGTGGCGCACGCCCGTGAGCTCCTCGAGTCGGCGCGCGACGCCTGAGCCCGGTCCCAGCGCCGACGACGCGCGGACACGACGAGGTTGCCCGGACCGGAGGGCGCCCGGTGCCACCATGGACCGGTCATGAAGCTTCCCCTGCGCACGCGCCCCGACACGGGCGCGCCCGGTCTCGTCGGCGTGGTCCGCGCCGACCGCCGTACCTCTCCGCTGCTGGCGCGAGTGCGACCCGGCGACCTCGCCCTGATCGACCATGCCGACCTGGACCGAGCCACCGCGGTGGCCCTCGTCGATGCCGGCGTCGCCGCGGTGCTCAACGCCTCCCCGATGCTCTCCGGCCGGTTCCCGAGCCTGGGGCCACAGGTCCTCATCGAGGCCGGCATCCCGGTGGTCGACGGTCTCGGCCGGGAGGGCTTCACCGCCCTCCGCGACGGGCAGACGGTGCGCCTCCTCGACGGGCTCGTCTACGACCGCGACCTGCTGCTGGCCACCGGGCGGGTCGTCGACGCCGAGACGGTCGACGCCGAGCTCGAGGACGCCCGGTCGGGCATGACCACGCAGCTCGAGACCTTCGTCGCCAACAGCGGCGCGCTGCTGCGACGCGAGCAGGACCTCTTCCTGCACGGCCTCGGGCTACCCACGTTGCGGACCCGCCTCCAGGGGCGCCCGGTCGTGGTGGCCGCCGCCGGTCCCGACCTGGCCGCCGAGCTGAAGGCGCTCCGGCCGTTCCTTCGTGAGCAGCGACCCGTCGTCATCGGCGTGGGCACCGCCGCCGAGGTGGTCCGCGAGGTCGCCGCCGCCCCGGAGGTCGTGGTCCTGGCCCCTGGTCCGGCCGACCCCGATGGCCCCTCGGCCAAGGCGCTCAAGGCCGCCCGCGACGTGGTGGCCTGCGTCGAGCGGGGCGCCAGCCGCACCACGCTCGACCACCTCGAGCGGCGCGGCGTCCGCCCGCTCCGGCTCGAGACCGGCACCTCCCCGGAGGACGCCGCCCTGGTGCTGGCCGACGTCGCCGGCGCGTCGCTGATCGTGGCGGCGGGGATGGGCGCCGGCCTGGAGGAGCTGCTCGACCGGCGCCGGCCCGGGCTGGCGAGCACCTACCTCACCCGGCTGCGGGTGGGTCACCGGCTGGTGCCGGCGACCGCCGTCCGCAGCTGTACGCCGGCTCCGTGCGGCCCCGTCACCTCGCCGCCGTGCTGCTCGCCGGCCTGGCCGCCCTGGGCGCGGCGGTCGCGGTGACCCCGGTCGGCCAGGAGTGGGTCGACGCCGCCGTTCCCGTGCTCCAGTCCGTCGTCGACCAGCTGCGAGGCCTGCTTCCGTGATCCCCGTTCGTTTCCATGTCGTCTCCCTGGTGGCGGTGTTCCTGGCGCTGGCCGCCGGCATCGCGCTGGGCGGCGGCCCGTTGTCCGACCTCGGCCGCTCCGACGCCACCGGCTCGGCACCGTCGCGAGCCGACCGGGCGGCGCTGTCCAGTGCCCGCTCGGCCGCGGGCTACGGCGACGAGCTGGCGGTGACCGCCGCCCCGCGGCTCTACGGCAAGGCCCTCGAACGGCGCCCGGTGGCCGTGGTGGTCTTCCCCGGTGTCGCCGACGCGACCGTGTCCGCCGTGACCGAGCAGGTGACCGCCGCCGGCGGCACCGTCTCCGGCACCTACGCGCTGTCGAAGGCGCTGGTCAACCCCGGCGAGAAGGCACTGGTGGACACCCTCGGCAGCCAGCTGCTCACCCAGGTGCGCGAGCAGAACCCCGACACGTCGCTGAGCCAGGACGCCAGCACCTATGAGCGCGCCGGCGAGCTGCTCGGTCTGGCCGTCGCCACCACCGACACCGACCGCAAGGCGGTCGTCGGGCCGATCGCGACGACGGTGCTGCAGAGCTTCGCCGGAGCCGACCTGGTGACCGGCGCCGACGACGCCGCGACCCGCGCACCCGACGTGGTGGTGCTGCTCGGCCGCGACACCGACGCCCAGCAGGACGCCATCTACGAGGGCCTGATCACCGGGCTGGCCCGGCAGGCCGCCGCGGTGACCGTGGCCGCCGACGCCGCCGACGGCGTTGACGGACGGCTCAGCCGGCTGCGGGAGACCCCGGTCGCCGGGCTGGTCTCGACCGTCGACGGCGTGGACCGACCGACGGGTCAGGTGACCACGGTGCTGACCCTGGCCCGCTGGCCCGCGACGAAGGGTGGATCGTTCGGAGCGTCGGGCTCCGACGGCGCCGTACCTCTGGGGTAGGCTAGAAACCCGTGAAGGTAGCCCCCGCCACGAAGCACGTGTTCGTCACCGGAGGCGTCGCCTCCTCGCTCGGCAAAGGCCTGACGGCCTCCAGCCTGGGCAGTCTCCTCAAGTCCCGCGGTCTGCGCGTCACCATGCAGAAGCTGGACCCCTATCTCAACGTCGACCCCGGGACGATGAACCCGTTCCAGCACGGCGAGGTCTTCGTCACCAACGACGGCGCCGAGACCGACCTGGACATCGGTCACTACGAGCGCTTCCTCGACACCGACCTCAACCAGGTGGCCAACGTGACCACCGGCCAGGTCTACTCCTCGGTGATCGCCAAGGAGCGCCGCGGCGACTACCTCGGCGACACGGTCCAGGTGATCCCGCACATCACCAACGAGATCAAGGACCGGATCCGGCAGATGGGCGTCACCGCCGAGGGCGAGGACCACATCGACGTGGTGATCACCGAGATCGGCGGGACCGTCGGCGACATCGAGAGCCTGCCGTTCCTCGAGGCCGCGCGCCAGGTGCGTCACGACATCGGTCGCGACAACTGCTTCTTCCTGCACGTCTCGCTGGTGCCCTGGATCGGCCCGTCCGGCGAGCTCAAGACCAAGCCGACCCAGCACTCCGTGGCCGCGTTGCGCTCCATCGGCATCCAGCCCGACGCCATCGTCTGTCGCTCCGACCGCGAGCTGCCGCAGAGCATCAAGCGCAAGATCTCGCTGATGTGCGACGTCGACGAGGAGGCCGTGGTCACCGCCGCCGATGCCCCCTCGATCTACGACATCCCGAAGGTCATCCACCGCGAGGGGCTCGACGCCTATGTCGTGCGCCGCCTCGACCTGCCCTTCCGCGACGTCGACTGGACCACCTGGGACGACCTGCTGCGGCGCGTGCACCACCCCAAGGAGGAGGTCACCATCGGCCTGGTCGGGAAGTACGTCGACCTGCCCGACGCCTACCTCTCCGTCGTCGAGGCGCTGCGCGCCGGTGGCTTCGCCCACGAGGCCAAGGTGCACGTCCGGTGGATCCCCAGCGACGAGTGCGAGACGCCCGAGGGCGCGCGCCGCAACCTGGAGGACCTCGACGCCATCTGCGTGCCCGGCGGCTTCGGCATCCGCGGCATCGAGGGCAAGCTCGGAGCGCTCACCTACGCGCGGGTCCACCAGATCCCCACCCTCGGCCTCTGCCTCGGGCTGCAGTGCATGGTGATCGAGTACGCCCGCTCCGTCGCCGGTCTCGAGAAGGCCGCGTCCACCGAGTTCGACGCCGACTGCCCCGAGCCGGTGATCGCCACCATGGAGGAGCAGAAGGCGTTCGTGGAGGGTGCCGGCGACCTGGGTGGCACCATGCGGCTCGGCCTCTACCCCGCCGACCTGAGCCCGGGGAGCATCGTGCGCGAGGCCTATGGGCAGGCCTCCGTGCAGGAGCGGCACCGGCACCGCTACGAGGTCAACAACGCCTACCGCGACCAGCTCGAGGAGGCCGGCCTGGTCTTCTCCGGCAACAACCCCGACCTCGGCCTGGTCGAGTACGTCGAGCTGCCGCGCGAGGTGCACCCCTACTACGTCGCCACCCAGGCGCACCCCGAGCTGCGCTCCCGGCCGACCCGCCCGCACCCGCTGTTCGCGGGCCTGGTCGGGGCGGCCATCGACCGGCAGAAGGAGCTGCGCTTCCCGATCGACGAGTCGCTGCTGCACCGCCGCGACGAGGACGAGCCGGTCTGAGCGCCGGCGTGGCTGAGCAGGCGCCGGGACCGCTGGGCGACCGGCCCGACAGCTGGCCGGTGGTGGGGACCACCGACCTCTACCGCGATGACTGGGTGATGGCGCTGCGCCGCGACCGGTTGCACCTGCCGGGCGCCGACCCCGACGACTCGTTCGACCGGCTGGTCTTCGAGCACCCCGGGGCCGTGGTGGTGCTGGCGGTCGACGCCGACGACCGGGTGCTGTGCCTGCAGCAGTACCGCCACGCGGTGGGGATCGCGTTCGTCGAGCTGCCGGCGGGGTTGCTGGACGTCGACGGCGAGGAGCCACTCGAGGTGGCGCGGCGCGAGCTGCGCGAGGAGGCGGGTCTGGCGGCGGAGGACTGGACGCCTCTCGCGTCGACGTACCCCAGCCCGGGCGTGACCACCGAGATCCAGCACCTGTTCCTGGCCCGAGGGCTCTCCGAGGTCGGGCGCGGTGACTTCGAGCTCGTGCACGAGGAGGCGGAGATGACGCTGTTCTGGGCGCCCTACGCCGAGCTCTACGCCGCCGCGCTGGACGGTCGCCTTGCCGACGGGCCGGTGGTGCAGGCGCTGCTCCTGGCACGCGCCCTCGACCTGCTGCCGACACCGCGAGACGCCCACTGATCGTGCAGAGTAGGTTGGCTGGCGCACTACCCGAGCCACGGCGCGGGTGCCCCGACGACGTGGCACCCAGGAGGAGGACCCAGTGAAGGTCGGCGTTCCGCAAGAGGTCAAGAACCACGAGTACCGCGTGGCGATGACACCGATCGGCGTCCACGAGCTGGTGGCCCACGGCCACGAGGTGTTCGTGCAGAAGGGCGCCGGGGTCGGCTCCCAGGTCCCCGACGCGGAGTACACCGCCGCCGGGGCCACCCTGCTCGACGACCCCGACGAGGTCTGGGGCGTCGCCGACATGGTGGTGAAGGTCAAGGAGCCGATCGCGGAGGAGTACCACCGGCTGCGCGAGGGGCTCACCCTGTTCACCTACCTCCACCTGGCCGCCGACGAGCCGCTGACCAAGGAGCTGGTGGCGAAGAAGGTCACCGGCATCGCCTACGAGACCGTGCAGCTGCCGTCCGGAGCGCTGCCGCTGCTCTATCCGATGTCGGAGGTCGCGGGGTGCCTGGCGCCGCAGGTGGGCGCGCACGCACTGATGAAGGCGCAGGGCGGGCGCGGGGTGCTGATGGGCGGCGTCGGCGGCGTGGCCAACGCCAAGGTCGTCATCATCGGTGCCGGTGTGTCCGGTCAGAACGCCGCGAACATCGCGCTCGGCATGGGCGCCGACGTGACCCTGCTCGACACCGATCTCGACAAGCTGCGGATGTCGTTCTGGCGCTACAACAACCGGGTGCACGGGCTCGCCTCCTCCAAGCTGGCCATCCAGCAGCAGGTGATGGAGGCCGACATGGTCATCGGCGCGGTGCTGATCCCCGGCGCGAAGGCGCCCAAGCTGGTCACCAACGACCTGGTGGCGCAGATGAAGCCCGGGTCGGTGCTGGTCGACATCGCCGTCGACCAGGGCGGCTGCTTCGAGGACACCCACCCGACCACGCACGCCGACCCGACCTTCGCCGTGCACGACTCGATCTTCTACTGCGTGGCCAACATGCCCGGCGCGGTGCCCAACACCTCGACCTATGCGCTCACCAACGCCACGCTGCCCTACACCGTGGCGCTGGCCGACAAGGGCTGGCAGCAGGCCTGCCGCGACGACGCGTCCCTGGCCATGGGGATCAACACCCACGCCGGCCAGCTGACCAACGGGCCGGTGGGCGAGGCGGTGGGCATCGAGGCCGCCTCGCTCGAGTCCGTGCTCGCCTGAGGGCGCGGAGCGACGCTGACCGGAGGCCGATGGACGCGCTGACCCGGGCCGTGCGCACCTACCTCGACCACCTGTCGGTCGAGCGGGGGCTCGCGGCCAACACGCTGGCCTCCTACCGCCGTGACCTGCGGAGGTACGCCGAGTTCCTGGACGCCGCCGGCATCGACGGGCTCGACGCCATCACCGAGCAGACCGTGACCGACTTCCTGGCTCGCCTGCGTGAGGGCGATGCCGACCACCCGCCGCTGAGCGCGAGCTCGGCGGCCCGCACCGTGGTCGCCGTGCGGGGCTTCCACAAGTTCGCGGTGGCCGACGGGCTGGCCGACGCCGACCCGGCCGCGGCGGTGAAGCCGCCGACGCCGGCCAAGCGGCTGCCCAAGGCGCTGCCGCTGTCCGACGTGGAGGCGATCCTCGAGGCGGCCGGCAGCGCGGGGACCGTGCTCGCGCTGCGCGACCGGGCGCTGCTGGAGGTGCTCTACGGCACCGGTGCGCGGATCTCCGAGGCGGTCGGGCTCGATGTCGACGACGTCGACCTGGTCGACGGCACGGTGCTGCTGCGCGGCAAGGGCGGCAAGGAACGGCTGGTGCCGGTCGGGTCCTTCGCGCGGGAGGCGGTCTCGGCCTACCTCACCCGGGGCCGCCCGGAGCTGCTCGCGGCCGGTCGCGGCACGCCGGCGTTGCTGCTCAACGCCCGGGGTGGCCGGCTGTCGCGGCAGTCGGCGTGGGCGGTCCTGGTCAAGGCCGCCGAGCGGGCCGGGGTGACCCGAGACGTCTCACCGCACACGCTGCGGCACTCGTTCGCCACCCACCTCCTCGACGGCGGCGCCGACGTCCGGGTCGTCCAGGAGCTGCTCGGCCACGCGTCGGTCACGACCACGCAGGTCTACACGCTGGTCACCGTCGACAACCTGCGCGAGGTGTTCGCGACCGCGCACCCGCGGGCCCGCTGATGCGGCTGGTGACCACGCCGGGCGCCTCGCCCGACGAGCTCTACGACGACTTCGAGGCCTGGGTCGGCGAGCAGGGTCTGGCGCTCTACCCGCACCAGGAGGAGGCGGTGCTGGCGCTGCTCGCCGGCGACCACGTCGTGCTCGGCACCCCGACCGGGTCGGGCAAGTCGCTGGTCGCCACCGCGGCCCACCACCTGGCACTCGCGGGCGGGCGCCGCAGCTTCTACACCGCACCGATCAAGGCCCTGGTCAGCGAGAAGTTCTTCGCGTTGTGCGCCGTCTTCGGCGCCGACCGGGTGGGCATGCTCACCGGAGACGCCGCGGTGAACCCGGAGGCACCGGTGATCGCCTGCACGGCCGAGGTGCTGGCCAACATCGCGCTGCGCGAGGGTCGCCAGGCCGACGTGGGGCTGGTCGTGATGGACGAGTTCCACTTCTATGCCGAGCCCGACCGGGGCTGGGCCTGGCAGGTGCCGCTGCTGGAGCTCACCGACGCGCAGTTCCTGCTGATGTCGGCCACCCTGGGCGACGTCACCGACCTCGCCGACGACCTCACCCGGCGGACCGGGCGCGAGGTCACCGCGCTCACCGACGCGCCCCGACCGGTGCCGCTCAGCTTCAGCTGGTCGTTGGACCCCCTCGACGAGACGCTTGAGGAGCTGGTCACCACCGGTCAGGGGCCGGTCTACGTCGTGCACTTCACCCAGGCGGCGGCCGCCGAGCACGCCACCGCGCTGCAGCGCCGCGGCGCGTTCGGCAAGGAGCCCCGCGCGCGGCGGGAGCAGCGCGCGGCCCTGATCGCGGGCTTCCGCTTCGGCCCGGGGTTCGGCCGCACTCTCGGCACCCTGGTGCGGGCCGGCATCGGGGTCCACCACGCCGGCATGCTGCCGAAGTACCGCCGCCTGGTCGAGACGCTCGCCCAGGCCGGCCTGCTGCGGGTCATCTGCGGGACCGACACCCTGGGCGTGGGCATCAACGTGCCGATCCGCACGGTGCTCTTCACGGCGCTGGCCAAGTTCGACGGCTCGCGACAGCGCATCCTGCGCACCCGCGAGTTCCTCCAGATCGCGGGCCGCGCCGGGCGGGCCGGCTTCGACACCGCCGGCTATGTCGTCGTCCAGGCGCCCGAGCACGTCATCGACAACGAGCGGGCCAAGGCCAAGGCGGAGGCCAAGAACGCCGCCAACCCGAAGAAGCGCAGCAAGGCGCAGCTGAAGAAGCCGCCCGAGGGCGCGGTGGTGTGGACCGAGCAGACCTTCGACAAGCTGGTCGCCGGCACGCCCGAGCCGCTGCCGTCGCGGATGAAGGTCGACAACGCCCTCATCGTCAACGTGCTGGCCCGCGAGGAGGACGCCTTCCCGGTGCTCCGCCGGCTCCTGATGGACAACCACGAGCCGCGCCGCCAGCAGCTGCGGCTGGCCCGACGGGCGGTGCGGCTGGTGCGCAGCCTGGTCCGCTCGGGGGTCGTCGTGCGGCTCGAGGAGCCCGACGCGCACGGCCGCCGATACGTGCTGACCGTCGAGCTGCCCGACGACTTCGCGCTCAACCAGCCGTTGGCTCACTTCGCGCTGGCCGCGTTGGACCTGCTCGACCCGGAGCAGCCGACGTACCCGCTCGACGTGGTGTCCGTGGTCGAGGCGGTCCTCGAGCCGCCCCGGCAGGTGCTGTGGGCCCAGCAGCACGCCGCGCGCGGCGAGGCGATCGCCGAGATGAAGGCCGACGGGGTCGACTACGACGAGCGGATGGCCCGGATCGAGGACATCACCTGGCCGCGGCCGCTGGCCGAGCTGCTGGAGGGCGCCTACGACGTCTATCGGCAGACCCACCCGTGGCTGCGCGAGGACGCCCTGGATCCCAAGTCGGTGGTGCGGGAGATGTGGGAGCAGGGGATGGGCTTCACCGACGTGATCGGTCGCTACGGGCTGGCCCGCTCGGAGGGCCTGCTGCTGCGCTACCTCACCGACGCCTACCGCACCCTGCGCCAGACGGTGCCGGAGGCGCACCGCTCCGAGGCGCTGGAGGAGGTCGTCGACTGGCTGGGCGAGACGATCCGGCAGACCGACTCCTCGCTGCTCGACGAGTGGGAGGCGCTCAGCCACCCCGAGGACGGGTCGCCGGAGGCCGGTGCCGCGCCACCGACCCGGCCACTGTCGCAGCAGCGCGCGCTGGTCGTGATGGTGCGCAACGCGATGTTCGGCCGCGTCCTGCTCTGTGCCCGCGACGACCTCGACGGGCTGGCCCGGGTCGAGGCGGAGAACGCCACGCGCACCGACCCTCCGCGGGAGGTCGCGATGAACCGGCGGGCCTGGGACGAGGCCCTCGAGCACTACTACGCCGACCACGACCGCATCGAGACCGGCGGCGACGCCCGCGGGCCGGCGTACTTCTGGCTCGGGGAGGAGGAGCGCGGTCCGCAGCCCGGCGGCGCCGAGGACGTCGAGGTGCGGCTGCGCCGGGTCCGCCAGACACTCGCCGACCCGGCGGGTGACCGCGACTGGGTGCTCGACTCCGTGGTCGACCTCGACGCGACGGACGAGGTCGGGGAGCCGGTGCTGCTCACCTCGGCCCTGCACCGCCTCGACGGTTGAGGGCTAGGCTCGCGACGACGATCGAATCCTGGAGGTGGCTCGGATGGCGCGCAAGAAGGTCCTGGTCCTCGGCGGCAACTTCGGCGGGCTGACCGCTGCGCTGGCGGTCAAGCACGAGCTCGAGGGGGATGTCGACGTCACCGTGGTGTCGGCGTCCGACACGTTCCTGTTCAACCCGTCGCTGATCTGGGTCCCGTTCGGCAAGCGGGCCGCCAAGGACATCACCTTCCCGGTCGCGCCGACGTTCGAGGAGCACGGCGTGGAGTTCGTGCATGCCTCCGCGACCGGCATCGACCTGGCGAAGCGGACCGTCGCGACCACCGCGGGCGAGCAGTCCTACGACTACCTGGTGATCGCGACCGGCTACCGCAACGACTTCGACGTCGTCCCGGGTCTCGGCCCCGGCGGCCACGCCCACACCATCACCACGCTCGAGGACGCCCTGCACGCGCAGGAGGCCTGGCAGCGCTTCCTCGCCGACCCGGGCGACGTCGTGATCGGCGCCACCCAGAGCGCCGGCTGCTTCGGCGCGGCCTACGAGTTCCTCTTCAACACCTCCTACCAGCTGAAGAAGGCCGGCCTGAAGAAGCAGGTGAAGCTGACCTACCTCACCAGCGAGCCGTTCCTCGGCCACTTCGGCATCGGCGGACTGCCGCACGGCGAGGACCTGCTCGGCATGTTCCTCAAGAAGGAGAAGATCGAGGCCGTCACCGACGTCGCGATGGCGGGCGTCGACACCGACGCGATCACCCTCGTCGACGGCCGCGAGGTGCCGTTCAGGTACGCCATGGTGGTGCCGCCGTTCGTCGGCCAGGACTTCCTCAAGGAGGTCGACGGCATCGCCGACGCCAAGGGCTACATCAAGGTCCGCCCGACCTACCAGACCGAGGACCACGACGAGGTCTATGCCGTCGGCATCGCGGCCGCCGTCGTGGCCCCCTGGCAGACGCCGACGCCGGTCGGCATCCCCAAGACCGGCTTCCCGACCGAGGCGATGGCCCACACCGCGGCCAAGAACGTCGCCGCCCAGATCCGCGGCGAGGAGCCCACGGAGGAGAAGGAGTTCGGGGAGATCCCCGCGGTGTGCGTGATGGACGCGGGCAACAACGGCGTGCTGATCCTCGCCGACAAGATGCTCCCGCCACGCAAGCACGGCGTGCTGATCCCGGGTCCCCAGAACCACGCGATGAAGCTCGGCTTCGAGAAGTACTTCCTGTGGAAGATGAAGGGCGGTCACGTCGGGCTCCCGTGAGCCCGGCACGCGGATGAGGACCGTCGGGGGAGGAGCGCTGCTGACGCTGGCGCTGCTGGTGCTGACCGCCTGCTCCGACGACGCGCCCGGCACCGGCGAGGTGCCGGTGCTCACGCCGCCCTCGGGGTCGTCGAGCGCTGGGTCGTCGAGCGCCGGGTCGGGTACGCCGGCCACACCGGCGCCGACGGTGACCGTGCCACCCGCGGGGCGGGCGCCCGACCTGCAGGTCCAGGTCGTCACCGACGAGCTCGAGCACGGCTGGGACGTCGGGTTCCTGCCCGACGGGCGGGTGCTGGTCACCGAGCGCCCGGCGCGGCTGACGCTGCTGTCGTCGTCCCGGCCGGGCGCCGAGGTGACCCGGGTCGAGGCCGACCTGTCCGACGTCTACGTCGCCGGCGAGGGTGGGCTGCTCGGGATGGTGGTGCACCCCGACTTCGCGCAGTCGCGGCTGTTCACCACCTGCCAGGACCACCAGGAGGGCGGCACCCCCGTCGACATCCGGCTGGTCACCTGGCGGCTCAGCGCCGACGGCCGCTCCGCCGAGCGGGTCCGCGACCTGCTGACCGGCCTGCCGGTGGCCGTGGGTGGGCGGCACTCGGGGTGCCGTCCCACGATCGGCGCCGACGGGGCCCTGCTCGTCGGCACCGGCGACACCGCGGTCGGGTCGATCGCGCAGGACCTGGGCTCGCTGGGCGGCAAGGTCCTCCGGCTGGATCTCGACACCGGCCGCCCGCTGCCGGACAACCCGTTCGCCGACGCCGCCGACCCACGGCAGCGCTACGTCTACAGCTTTGGCCATCGCAACGTGCAGGGCGTCGCGGTCCGGCCCGCCACCGGCGAGGTCTACTCCGCCGAGCACGGGCCGGACAACAACGACGAGGTCAACCGCATCGAGCCGGGGGCCAACTACGGCTGGGACCCCGCCCAGGGCGGCACGGTCGGCGGCTACGACGAGAGCGTGCCGATGACCGACCGGCAGCGGTACCCCGACGCGGTGCCGGCGATCTGGCAGTCCGGCAGCACCACCCAGGCGATCTGCGCCGACGCCTTCCTCGAGGGCGACCAGTGGGGGAGCCTCGACGGCGCGCTGGTGGTGACCGCGCTCAAGGGGGCCAAGTTGTTGGTGCTGCGCCTGGACGAGGCGGGCGCGGTGACCGAGGTCGACGTACCCGAGGAGACCAACGGTCCCTTCGGTCGCCTGCGCGCCGCGCGGCTGGGACCCGACGGGGCGCTCTACGTGACCACGTCGAACGGCGACCGTGACCGGCTGCTGCGGATCACGCCTGAGACATGAGCCGCATCTGCGTGCGCTAGCATCCTTCCATGCCGCATGTGCGAATTCGTGACGCCGCCGTCTACCTCGGGGTCTCCGACGACACCGTGCGCCGCTGGGTCGACCGCGGGCTGCTGGCCGCCGACCAGGACGAGTCCGGCCGGATGGTGGTCGACGGCCATGCGCTGGCGCAGGTCGCCCGCGACCAGGCGAACCCGCCCGCCGTGCCCGGTGGGGTGGTCAGCTCGGCGCGCAACCGGTTCGTCGGGCTGGTGACCGACATCCGCACCGATGCCGTGATGGCCCAGGTGGAGCTGCAGTGCGGGCCCTTCCGGGTGGTGTCGTTGATGAGCAGCGAGGCGGTCCGCGACCTCGGCATCGAGCTCGGTTCGGTGGCGGTGGCCGTGATCAAGTCCACCAACGTGATCGTCGAGACCACCCGAGGAGAGGCATGAGCCGGGCAGTTGCCGCCCTTGCCGCGGGCGTCGTGCTGCTCGCTGGCTGTTCCGCGGGCGGCTCGTCGTCGAGCGACACGACGCTGACGGTCTACGCCGCGTCGTCCCTCACGGCGCCGTTCACCGAGCTCGGCAAGGAGTTCGAGGCCGACCATCAGGGAGTGACGGTGGAGTTCAGCTTCGCCGGCTCCTCCGACCTGGTCGCCCAGATCCAGGAGGGGGCCCCGGCCGACGTGTTCGCCTCGGCCGACCAGCCCACGATGGACAAGCTGAGTGCGGCCGACCTCGCCGGGTCCGATCCCGTGCCGTTCGCCACCAACACCCTCGAGATCGTGGTTCCCGCCGACAACCCGGCCGGGATCCGCTCCATGCAGGACCTCGAGAGCCCCGACGTCAACGTGGTGGTCTGTGCCCCCGAGGTGCCCTGTGGCGCCGCCACCCAGCAGCTCGCCGCCCGGGCGGGTGTGAAGCTGACGCCGGTCAGTGAGGAGCAGAAGGTGACCGACGTGCTGGCCAAGGTGTCCTCGGGTGAGGCCGACGCCGGGCTGGTCTACGTCACCGACGTGCAGGCCGCCGGCGACGCGGTGACCGGGATCGAGGTGCCGCAGGCCGCGCAGGTGGTCAACGTCTACCCGATCGCCACGGTCGCCGGGTCGCACCACGACACCCTGGCGGGGAGTTCGTCGACCTGGTGCGCTCCGACGCCGGGCAGCAGGTGCTCGAAGGCGCCGGTTTCGGACCGCCGGAGGCGCGGACGACGGAGTCGGGGTGACCGACCCGCGCAGCCGCCTGGGCCTGCCCCGCTGGATCCTGGCGCCGGCGCTGCTGGGGGCGGCGTTCGTGCTGCTGCCGCTCCTGGCCGTGGTGCTGCGCACCCCGTGGGGGCGCTTCGGGGAGCTGCTGGCCTCGCAGGCCTCGCAGGACGCGCTGTGGCTGAGCCTGCGGACCGCGACGGCCAGCACGATCCTGTGCCTGCTCCTCGGGGTGCCGATGGCGGTGGTCCTGGCGCGGTCGTCGTACCGCTTCTTGGGGTGGTTCGCTCGCTCGTCCTGCTGCCGCTGGTGCTGCCCCCGGTGGTCGGCGGCATCGCGCTGCTCTACACCTTCGGCCGGCGCGGCCTGCTCGGCTCGACGCTGGAGGTGCTCGGCGTCCAGATCGCCTTCTCGACCGCCGCGGTGGTGCTGGCGCAGACCTTCGTGGCGCTGCCGTTCCTGGTGGTGAGCCTGGAGGGCGCGCTGCGGACGGCGGGGAGCGCTACGAGGCGGTCGCGGCCACGCTCGGCGCGCGGCCGACCGCGGTGCTGCGGCGGGTGACGCTGCCCCTGGTGCTGCCGGGCCTGCTGTCGGGCACGGTGCTGGCCTTCGCCCGGGCGCTGGGGGAGTTCGGCGCCACGATCACCTTCGCGGGCAGCCTGCAGGGCGCACCCGCACGCTGCCGCTGGAGATCTACCTACGCCGCGAGACCGACGCCGCCGGCGCGGTCGCGCTGTCCCTGGTGCTGGTCGCGGTGGCGGTGCTGGTGATCGGGGTCGCCGGCCAGCGGCGGAGCGCGCTGTGAGCCTGCAGCTGGCGGCGACCGTCGCCGAGCGCGGCGTCGACGTCGCGTTGGACGTCGCCGACGGGGAGACCGTGGCCGTGCTCGGACCCAACGGGCCGGCAAGTCCACGCTGCTCGACGTGGTGGCCGGGCTGCTCCGACCCGACCGGGGCCGGGTGGTGCTCGACGGCCGGGACCTCACCGCGGCGGGGGGGCCGGGGCGCGACCTGCTGGTGCCGGCGTACGACCGGGCGGTGGGGCTGCTCGCCCAGGACCCGTTGCTGTTCCCGCACCTGAGCGTGCGCGACAACGTGGCGTTCGGGCCGCGCAGCCGACGTGCGTCGCGGGCGACCGCTCGGGTGGCCGCCGACCGCTGGCTCGCGGACCTCGACCTGACCGAGCTGGCCGACCGCCGGCCGGGCCGGCTGTCCGGGGGCAGGCGCAGCGGGTGGCGTTGGCGCGCGCGCTGGCCGCGGAGCCTCGGGTGCTCCTGCTCGACGAGCCGATGGCCGCGCTCGACGTGGCGGTCCGTCCGGCGCTGCGGCAGACCCTGCGCCGGGTGCTCGCCGAGCGCACCGCCGTGGTGGTGACCCACGACGTCCTGGACGCGCTGCTGCTGGCCGACCGGGTGGTCGTGGTCGAGGGTGGGGCCGTGGTGGAGCAGGGACCGACCGGCGAGGTGCTCACCCAGCCGCGCAGTCGTTTCGCGGCCGAGATCGCCGGGCTCAACCTGGTGTCCGGCCGGTGGACCGACGACGGGCTGGTGACCGACGACGGGCTGCGCGTGGTGGGCGAGTCGGCCGAGATCGGGCCCGTGGCCGGCGAGCCGGCGGTGGCCGTCTTCCCGCCCTCGGCGGTGTCGGTGTTCCTCACCGCCCCCGGAGGCAGCCCGCGCAACGCCGTCGCGGTGACGGTGACCTCCGTCGAGCCACAGGCGGGCCACCTGCGGGTCCGCGGTGGCGGGCTGAGCGCCGACGTGACCCCCCGCTCCGTGGCCGAGCTCGGCCTGGCACCCGGCGTCTCCGCCGTGTTCGTGGTGAAGGCGACCGAGGTGACCGTCTATCCCCGCACCTGACGTCGGTCCTCCACAGGTTCTGCACAGGCCGAGCGCGGGATGTGCAGATCGCGCCCTCCTCGTCCACACGTCGTCAACAGATTTCACAAAGTCCTGGGGGTAACCGCGGTTCGGCTTGTTCGGGCCTCGGCAGCCGACCTAGCCTGACGAACGACGGGCGAGATGTCGCCGTGTCGACAAAAGGTGACGGGGTGCAGCGGCCCCGCCGCCGACAGCGAGGAGTGCAGATGAGCGGTGGCTCACCGTTCGGGGAAGCCCCGGACAGCCGGGCAGCAACCCCGGCAGCAGTGCCCCCGAGATGCCGCCGATGGTCCCACCCATCCCTCCCCTTCCCCAGGAGGCGACACCGTGGTGAGCTACACCGTCCCGTTCCCGACCCGCGACGAACCGGCCGAGGAGCCGGTCGAGCCCGCAGCTGCGGCCGGTGAGGTCGAGCCGACTCCGGCAGCTGCGGCCGGTGAGGTCGAGCCGGCCGAGGAGCCGGTCGAGGTCGTCCTCGGGCCCACCGGCCGGCCGCTGCCGGAGTTCCCGGAGCCGCAGCCGCTCACCGAGCACGGCCACGCCCGGGTGGTCTCGTTGTGCAACCAGAAGGGCGGCGTCGGCAAGACCACGACCACGATCAACCTCGGCGCCTCGCTCGCGGAGTACGGCCGCAAGGTGCTGCTCGTCGACTTCGACCCGCAGGGCTCGCTGTCGGTCGGCCTCGGGCTCAACCCGCACGAGATGAAGCTCACGGCCTACAACCTGCTGATGGACCGCGACGTCACGCTCGACGACGTGATCGTGCCCTCCGGGGTGCCCGGCATGGACCTGCTGCCGTCCAACATCGACCTCTCGGCCGCCGAGGTGCAGCTCGTCCACGAGGTGGGCCGCGAGCAGACCCTGGCCCGGGTGCTCGCCCCGGCGATGGAGCGCTACGACGTGGTGCTCATCGACTGTCAGCCCTCGCTCGGCCTGCTCACCGTCAACGCGCTGACCGCCTCCACGGGCGTGATCGTGCCGCTGGAGTGCGAGTACTTCGCGCTGCGCGGCGTCGCGCTGCTCAAGAACACCATCGACAAGGTCCAGGAGCGGCTCAACCCCCAGCTCGTGATCGACGGTGTCCTCGGCACGATGTTCGACGGCCGCACCCTGCACGGCCGCGAGGTCATGCAGCGTCTCGTCGAGGCCTGGGGCGACCAGGTCTTCCACACCGTCATCCGGCGCACCGTGAAGTTCTCGGACTCCACGGTGGCCGGCGAGCCGATCACGACGTACGCCGGTGACTCGACGGGCGCCGACGCCTACCGCCAGCTGGCCAAGGAGGTGCTCGACCGTTGGCACGACGGGTGAGCATGCCCACGGCGGACGACCTGTTCCGCCCCACCGACCCCACGGAGCCGACGACCACCCCGAGGACGTCCTCGCGGGTGCGCGCCGTCCCCGACCCCGACGACCGCCCCAGCGGCCCACCGCGGCCGAGCGGGCGGGTACGGCACGACGAGAAGATGACCGTCTACGTCACCGCCGCCGAGCTGCTCCACCTGGAGCAGGCCCGGCTGCAGCTGCGCGCGGTGCACGGACTGGCCGTCGACCGTGGTCGGCTGGTGCGCGAGGCGCTGGCGCTGGTGCTCGCGGAGTTCGAGGACGCCGGCGAGGAGTCCGCCCTGGTGAGGCGGCTGACCGAGGAATGACCACGCCATGAGCGGCCCGGCACCCAGCGACGTGGTCGCCGTGCCGGCGCCGGAGCAGGCGCTCGACCCCGCCTCCGCCGACGCCTCGGACGCACCGGACAGCGGCTCCGCCTTCGAGGTCCGGCTGGACAACTTCGAGGGCCCCTTCGACCTGCTGCTGCAGCTGATCAGCAAGCACAAGCTCGACATCACCGAGGTGTCGCTGTCGCGGGTGACCGACGAGTTCATCGCCCACGTCAAGGCCGGGGGACCGGTCTGGGACCTGGAGCAGACCACGTCGTTCCTGCTGGTCGCAGCGACGCTGCTCGACCTCAAGGCCGCCCGGCTGCTGCCGCAGGGCGACGTGGAGGACGAGGAGGACCTCGCGCTGCTGGAGGCTCGCGACCTGCTGTTCGCGCGGCTGCTGCAGTACAAGGCCTTCAAGCAGGTCGCCGGCGTCCTGGAGCGCCGGCTCGCCGAGGAGACCCGGCGGCACCCCCGCGCGGTGGGGCTGGAGGAGCGCTTCGCCACGCTGCTGCCCGAGGTGCTGATCGGGATCGGCCTCGACCAGTTCGCTGCCCTGGCCGCGAAGGCGATGGAGCCCAAGCCGGTCCACGAGCTGTCGCTGGCCCACATCCACGCACCGCAGGTCAGCGTGCGCGAGCAGGCGGCGCTGGTCGTCGACCGGCTCCGCCGCAGCGGCACCATGACGTTCCGTGCGCTGTGCGGCGACTCTCCGGACACGATCACCACGGTGGCCCGGTTCCTGGCCCTGTTGGAGCTGTTCCGCGAGGGTGCCGTGGGATTCGACCAGGTGACCCCGCTCGGTGAGCTCACCGTCCGCTGGACCGGCAGCGACGAGGGCGACATCGAGATCGACGACGAGTTCGACAAGCCGCCCGGCGAGGACGACGGTACGCCGGCCGCCGAGGCCCCCGACGAGCGCGAGGCGGCAACCGAGGCGGCCGCCCAGACCGACGCCGAGACCGCTGCCGACGCTGCAGCCGCTGCCGACGGGGACCCCGATCCGGTCGCCGTGAGCGAGGAGGACACCCCATGACCGAGCAGGCCCAGCAGGCCCCGCACCCCGACGAGGCGACGCTGGCGGTACCGATGGCCGACCTGCGGCCGTCGCTGGAGGCGGTGCTGATGGTCGCCGACCAGCCGCTGGACCAGGTGGCCCTGGCCTCGGCCGTGGGCTACCCGGTGTCCGAGGTGGGCCAGGCCCTGCAGGACCTGGCCGAGGAGTACACCCAGCAGGGGCGGGGCTTCGAGCTGCGCAACGTCGCCGGGGGCTGGCGCTACTACACGCGCGAGGAGTACGCCTCGGTGGTCGAGGGGTTCGTGCTCGACGGGCAGCAGGCCCGGCTGACCCAGGCGGCCCTCGAGACGCTGGCGGTGGTGGCCTACAAGCAGCCGGTCTCGCGTGCCCGCGTGTCGGCGATCCGTGGTGTCAACGTCGACGGCGTGATGCGCACGCTGCTCACCCGTGGACTGGTCGAGGAGGCCGGCCACGACGGCGAGCACGGCGCCACGCTCTATCGGACCACCGGCTACTTCCTGGAGCGGATCGGGGTGCAGTCCCTCGACGAGCTGCCCGAGCTGGCGCCCTACCTGCCGGAGATGGACGACCTCGAGGACGAGCTGGTCGGCCTCGCCGACAGCGTCGCACCCGCCGCCGAGGCCGAGGCGCCAGCGGCGGGCGAGGGCACCGACGCGTGACCGATCCCGACGCCGGCTCCCGGCCGGGCACCGCCGACGGGAGCGCCGACGCGGGGCCGGCAGACGACGGGCTGGTCCGCCTCCAGAAGCTGCTGGCGCAGTCGGGCGTGGCCTCGCGGCGTCGCTGCGAGGAGCTGATGCTCGACGGGCAGGTCGAGGTCGACGGCGAGGTCGTCACCCGGCTCGGCACCAAGGTCGACCCGCGCACCGCGGTGATCCGGGTGCAGGGCCGGCGGCTGCCTCCGGTGTCGCCGCACGTCTATCTGGTGCTCCACAAGCCGCGCGGCGTGGTGTCGACGATGTCCGACCCCGAGGGTCGCAGGACGCTCCAGGACTTCGTGGCGGAGCGGCCCGAGCGGCTGTTCCACGTCGGCCGGCTCGACACCGACACCTCCGGGCTGATCATCCTCACCAACGACGGCGACTTCGCCCACCGCCTGGCGCACCCGTCGTACGAGGTGGACAAGACCTACGTCGCCGAGGTCGACGGCGAGGTCACCAAGGCGACCCTGCAGCGGCTGCGCGACGGGGTGACTCTCGAGGACGGACCGGTGGCCGTCTCGTCGGCCCGCGTGGTCAGCCGGGGCGAGGGCGGTGCCGCCGGTCGCGCGATCGTCGAGGTGGTCATCCACGAGGGCCGCAACCGGATCGTGCGACGGCTGCTGGCCGAGGTCGGCCATCCCGTACGCCGGCTGACTCGCACCCGGCTCGGCCCGGTGCGGCTGGGCTCGCTGCGCTCCGGTGCCGTGCGCGAGCTGACCTCCGACGAGCTGGGGGCGTTGCTGGACGGCGTCGGCCTCTGACCCGGACGCGGCACTAGGGTGTGCTCTGGATCGGGAGCGCCCGGTCCACGGGCCGGCGAGCGACAGCGGAGGAGGCAGCACCGTGGCCGTGCGAGCCGTGCGGGGGGCCACCCAGCTCGACGAGGACACCCGCGAGCACATGCTCGAGCGGGTCGCCGAGATGGTGACCGACGTGATGGCCTCCAACGGCCTGGAGGTCGATGACTTCATCTCGGTCATCTTCACCGCGACCTCCGACCTGGTCTCGGAGTTCCCCGCCTATGCCGCCCGCCGACTCGGCTTCGGCGAGGTCCCGCTGCTGTGCGCCAAGGAGCTGGAGATCGAGCGCTCGATGCCGCGCGTCGTGCGGATGCTGGCCCACGTCGAGACCGACCTGCCGCGCGCCGACCTCACGCACTGCTACCTCCACGGCGCCGCGCTGCTCCGCACCGACCTGACCCGGGTGCGTTCGGTGCCCGACGAGGCCGAGCCCGCCGTCGAGGGACCCACGTGAGCCAGCGACTGACCGGTCCGGTGCTGGTGGTCGGGACCGGCCTGCTGGGCACCTCGGTGGCGCTCGCCTGCCGGCGGGCGGGCCTCGAGACCCTGCTGGCCGACGTGGCGGCCGACCACGTGCGCACGGCCACCGGGCTGGGAGCCGGCCGGCCGCTGCGTGACGATGACGCGCCGCAGGTGGTCGTGGTGGCCGTGCCACCCGACCACCTGGCCGACGCCGTCGCGGCGGCGCTGCTGACGACCGACGCCGTCGTCACCGACGTCGGCAGCATCAAGACCGGGCCGCTGGCCGCCGTGGCCGCCGAGGTGTCGCCGGGCGAGCTCACCCGCTATGTCGGCTCGCATCCGATGGCCGGCAGTGAGCGCTCCGGGCCGCTGGCGGCCAGCGAGGCGCTGTTCGACGGCCGGCCCTGGGCCGTCACTCCCCACGAGGCCAGTGCTCCGGACGCGGTCGAGCTGGTCGAGGAGCTGGCCCGGGTGTGTGGCGGCGTGCCCCTGCGGCTGACGCCCGGCGAGCACGACCGGGCCGTGGCGCGGGTGTCCCACCTGCCCCAGCTGGTGGCGGTGCTGATGGCCGCACGGCTGGCCGAGGCGCCGCCGGAGCACCTGGCGCTGTCCGGCCAGGGGGTTCGCGACGTGACTCGGATCGCCGGCAGCGACCCGGGGTTGTGGCGGCAGATCGTGGGCGGCAACGCCGAGGCCGTGTTGACGATGTTGGGCGAGCTCCGTGGCGAGCTGGACGCGCTGATGGCGGCGGTCGGCAGTGGCTCCGGTGAGGCGCTCGAGCGGATGCTGGAGCGAGGGGTCGCGGGCACCCGCGCGATCCCGGGCAAGCACGGCGGCACGCCCGCGCCAACCGCACCGCTCTATGTCTCGGTGCCCGACCATCCCGGCGAGCTCGCGCGGCTCTTCACCGACGCGGGGGAGAGCGGGGTCAACATCGAGGACGTGCGCATCGACCACGATCCCGGTCGGGAGACCGGGCTGGTGGAGCTGGTGGTCGAGGAGGCGCGTGCCGACCTGCTGCTGACCGCTCTGGAATCGAGGGGATGGGTGGCTCACCGCTAGGCTGTGTCGGTTCGTACGCCGCCTCCGCGGCGCCCTTCCGCTCCTTCGAGAGGCACCCCGTGAGCACCGACGCGCCCGCCCCGGGCACCGGCCAGCCGAGCACCGCCGGCCTGGTGATCGCGATCGACGGCCCGTCGGGCTCCGGCAAGTCCAGCACCTCACGCGGGGTGGCCGCCCGACTGGGGCTGCGCTACCTCGACACGGGGGCGATGTTCCGCGCGGTGACCTGGTGGATGCTCGACCACGGCGTCGACGTCCACGACCCCGAGGCGGTCGCCGCACGCGCCGGCGAGCCGCTGGTCGAGTCCGGCACCGACCCGCTGACGCCCACGATCAGCGTCGACGGGGTCGACGTGTCGGTCGAGATCCGCAGTGACGCGGTCAACGCCGCGGTCAGCCCGGTCAGCGCGGTGCCCGCGGTGCGCGCGCGGCTGCTCGAGCTGCAGCGTGCCGTCGCCGCCGAGGGCGACATCGTGGTCGAGGGCCGCGACATCGGGTCGGTGGTGCTGCCCGACGCGCCCGTGAAGGTCTACCTCACCGCCGACCCGGCCGCCCGCGCCGCCCGTCGGGCCCTCGAGGAGGGCGGGTCCGACCTCGCGGCCACCGAGGCGTCGCTGCTGCAGCGGGACGTGATCGACTCCACCCGGGCCACGGCGCCGCTGGTGCAGGCCGACGGAGCCGCCCACCTCGACACCACGGCGTACACCCTCGACGAGGTGATCGACCAGGTGGTCGCGCTCGCCGAGGCCGTCGCTGCCGGGGACGCGTCGTGAGCGAGCACGAGACCGGCCCCGAGACCGAGCACGCCGTCGAGGCCGACGCCGCCGGCCCGCTGCCGGTGCTGGCCGTCGTGGGACGGCCCAACGTCGGCAAGTCGACGCTCGTCAACCGGATCATCGGGCGGCGGGAGGCGGTCGTCGAGGACCGCCCCGGCGTCACGCGTGACCGGGTGTCCTATGACGCGCAGTGGAACGGCCGGGCCTTCACCGTCGTCGACACCGGAGGCTGGGACCCCGACGCCCGGGGGATGGCCGAGCGGATCAAGGCCCAGGCCGAGATCGCGGTGTCGCTGGCCGACGCCGTGCTGTTCGTCGTCGACGCCACGGTCGGCATCACCGACGCCGACGAGGCCGTCGTCAAGGTGCTGCGTCGCTCCGGCAAGCCCGTCGTGCTGGCCGCCAACAAGGTCGACGACGCTCGCACCGAGGCGGAGGCCTACGGCCTGTGGAACCTCGGGCTCGGCGAGCCGCTGCCGGTCTCGGCGCTGCACGGGCGCGGCTCCGGCGACCTGCTCGACGCCTGCCTGGCCGCCCTCCCCGAGCCGCCGCCGGAGCGGGAGGTCGAGGTGGGCGGCCCGCGGCGGGTGGCGCTCGTCGGCAAGCCCAACGTCGGCAAGTCGTCGCTGCTCAACCGGCTCGCCGGCGAGGAGCGAGTGGTCGTCGACAACGTTGCCGGCACCACCGTCGACCCGGTCGACGAGCTGGTCGAGCTCGGCGGCCGGACCTGGCGGTTCATCGACACCGCCGGCATCCGCAAGCGGGTCAAGGAGGCCTCCGGCCACGAGTACTACGCCTCGCTGCGCACCGCCACCGCGATCGATCGGGCCGAGGTCGTGGTGCTGCTGGTCGACGGCGGGGAGTCGATCTCCGAGCAGGACGTCCGGATCATCCAGACCGTCCGCGAGGCCGGCCGCGCCCTGGTGATCGCCTTCAACAAGTGGGACCTGGTCGACGAGGAGCGCCGCTACTACCTCGACCGCGAGATCGAGCGCGACCTGGTGCAGGTGCAGTGGGCGCCCCGGATCAACATCACCGCCCGCACCGGGTGGCACGTCGACCGACTGGTGCCCGCGATCGACCGGGCGCTGGAGGGGTGGGAGACCCGGGTGCCGACCGGCGCGCTCAACGCCTTCCTGGGCCGGTTGGTCGCCGAGCACCCCCACCCCGTGCGCGGTGGCAAGCAGCCCAAGATCCTGTTCGGCACCCAGGCGTCGACGGCGCCGCCGGTGTTCATCCTGTTCACCAGCGGCAAGCTGGAGGCGTCGTACGAACGCTTCATCGAGCGCCGGCTGCGCGAGGAGTTCGGCTTCGTCGGCACCCCGATCGTGCTGCAGCAGCGGCCGCGGGAGAAGCGCAAGCGCTGACCCGGGCAGCGGCAGCCGACGGTCACGGCGAGGGGAAGCCGAAGGGGCGGCTCTTGACCAGGCTGGTCACCCGCTGGCACTTCTTGCCGATCGTGCAGCGCACCAGGGCGTGCTTGGACGTCCAGCCGCGCAGGTAGTCGGTCCAGAGCAGGGCGCCGTCGTCCTCCCAGCGCAGCGTCGCCGAGATGCCGGGCTGGTAGCTCGCGATCCGCTCCCCGTCGCTGACTCGGCGTACGTCGATCCGGTGGGTGGTCCAGCCGCCCTTGCGCTGGTATCCAGCGACCAGGGTGCCGTCGGGGGAGAGCGCGACCGGCAGGAACGAGGCCGTCCACGTCGGGGTGTCCGGGGCGGTGAGGGTCGTCGGCCCGAACTCGCCGGCGTGGTCGCCGCGGACGAACAGCAGGTCGTGCGGCTGGTCGGCCAGGGCGCTGGGCCGCCTCGTGAGCGTGGACATCCCCTCGGCCTTGCTCCATTGCTTGGTCTTCGCACCGACGCTGAACGTCACCGTGCCGGCGGCGAACTCCAGCATCCTGCTGGGGCCGGGGACGTACTTGTAGACCACCCGGGTGCCGTCGAGACGGTTGACGAAGAACTCGGTGTCGTCGCCCCGGTCGAGATAGGACACCAGCAGCCGGGTGCCCTCGCGGCTGAGCCGCCAGGAGTCCGTGTCGTCGTCGGAGAAGCCGCGGTGGACCACGGTCTTCTTCTTCCCCTTGACCAGGACGAAGTCCCGCGACGGCATCGCCGGACCGCCGATCACCCAGCCGCCGCCGGCGCGGCCGGCGAGCACCAGGTCTCTCGCCTGCGCCTTGGTGAAGGGCAGGTGCCGCACGGTGCCGTCGGCCAGGTGCAGGTCGCGGCCGATCAGGTACGTCGTCCGCGCGTGCGAGCCGGTCGGCAGCGTGCCGAGGCGTACCGTCACCGTGCTCACGGCCTGGCGGGCGGTGGTGTCCTCGGCCCGCGCGGGACCGACCATCGGCCCGAGGGCCAGCGCGGTGGTCGTGAGCAGGGCGGTCAGGGAGGCGGTGCGGCGCACGGGCACTCCTTCCACATCGGGTCTCGTGGGTGGACGTACCGATGGGATGCGGCTGGGCGCGCGAGAGTTGCCACGAGTCCCGTGGCCGGGCCCGTTTGGGGGACAGCCGCCCGCCTGCGGTAGGGTTCACTCCGCTCGAGCGCCTCCCGGCGACGGGCATCGGGCTGTGGCGCAGCTTGGTAGCGCACTTGACTGGGGGTCAAGGGGTCGCAGGTTCAAATCCTGTCAGCCCGACCAGCGTTTTCGCAGGTCAGAGGCCGTTTCCGGAGCTCCGGAGGCGGCCTTCTGCGCGTGCTGGGCGGCGCCTTGCCCTCAGGTGGGCCACCCCTTCGTGCCGACGTACCAGCCGACCGAGGTGAGGATCACCAGCACCAGCACGGTGAACAGCAGGCCGCCCGCGATCGGCAGGAACCAGCCGGGTGCGCGGTGGGACCGGACGGCCACCACCTTGACGACCAGGGCGCCGAAGACGACGCAGCCGAGCACACCGTGCACGACGGTGCGTAGCGACACCTCCTCGCCGTCGGGGAGATGGCCGTACTCCAGCCCCAGGGCCCAGAGGCAGTGGTAGCCCACGAAGAGCATCAGCAGCACCGCCAGCGCGCCGCAGGCCCGATGGACCCGACCCAGCCACGCCGGCGCCGGCCGGCCCAGCTTGCCGTAGAGCCACAGGGCGCCGAGCAGCTGCAGCAGCGCCAGGAGGGCGATCACGGACGACACCACGACCTTCATCGCCAGGACGGTGTCGTAGCCCAGCGTGGTGGTCCCGGAGAGCGTCGGGTCGTGCACCCTGCCGAACACGCCCAGCAGCAGCGCCACCACGGCGCCGGCGGCGCAGGCGGTGAGCGGCACCGTCATCGGTCGGGGGTCGGTCGTCGCGTGGGACATTCCCTCAGCGTCCTGCAGCTCGCCCGGACCGGCAAGAGCACAGGCGGGTCTGTCAGGCGCGGGCCCGCCAGGCGGCGAGCAGCTCCTGCTCCCGCTCGGGGGAGAGCCCCAGGCCGCGGCCGGCCGCCGACTCGGGATCGGCCTCGGCCCAGGCCAGGGTGTCGCGGACGACGTCGGCCCAGGGTCGGTGGGTGAGGCCGACCGACTCCGCGCGGTCGGTCGACATCGCCAGCGCCTGCTCCGGAGTCCCCTCCGACCACAGCGGCAGCTGCGCGGCGTCGACGCCCTGGCCGACCAGCCAGTCGCCGTCGACCCGGACCAGCTCGGCGCTGCTGCCGAGCGCCGCGGCGGTCTCCTCGAGCAGCTGCCCGAACGTGGTGGCCGGTCGCGCCGCGGTGAAGGTGCCCGCCACCCGGTCCGCGGCCAGGGCGACCACCCAACGACCCATGTCACGCGCGTCGATGGCCTGCATGGGGGCGTCCGAGGGTCCGGGGGCGAGGGTCGGGCCGCCGCGCGCCAGCCGCCTCACCCACCACGGGAACCGACCGGTGTAGTCGCGCGGCCCGACGACGTACGTCGGCCGCACCAGCGTCAACCCGGCGTCGGCGTAGCGCGACCGCGCCACCGCCTCGCAGGCGACCTTGAGCGGCCCGTAGGTCTCGCCGGTGACCTCGGTGACCTCGGGCTCCGCCGCCGCCAGCAGCTCGGCATCCTCGGTGGCTCCCGCGGCGGCCGGCTCGGCATAGACGGACACCGTCGAGACCAGCAGGTGGTGGCCGCCGCGGTCCCCGAGGGCGTCGGCGAGGGAGGCCACCTGCCCGGGCAGGTAGGCGCAGGTGTCGATGGTGGCGTCCCACGTGCCTTCGCCGAGTGCCGAGAGGTCGCCGTCGCGGTCGGCGAGCAGGTGGCGGGCGTCCGGGAGGTCCTCGGTGGCGTTCCGGTGCAACACCGTCACCTCGTGTCCGGCGGCGAGCGCCGCCTCGGCCATCGCGTGGCCGACGAAACGGGTGCCGCCGATGATCAGCAGTCGCATGGGCCGATCCTAGGCCCGGCGCTGCTCAGCGGACCGAGACGGCGACGAGGGCGAGGACGGCGACGACGTCGGCGACGTAGATCCCGGCCTCGGCCCACGAGAGCAGCCTGCCCGTCGCTCCGAGCCGGTCCACCGCCTCGTGCTTCACGGCGATGGTCCAGCGCAGGCTCCGGTAGCCGCCGACGACCCTGAGCCGGTCACGCCACCGGGTGAACGAGCGTCGGCGCTCGTCGGAGGGCGTGACCTCTCCGCGATGGATCCCGACCACCGCCAGGGCAGCGAGGTAGGCCAGTGGCCCGACGAGGAGCCGAAGCACGATGCCTGCGGCCAGCACCATCAGCGGAGTGGCCAGGGCCCGCACCAGGCCACCCACGGACGCCAGCTCGCCCGCCGTCTCCTCGTCCAGCCCGCCGAACGCGGAGGCGACCGCGGCGCCTGCCAGGATCACCGTGATCGAGCCGGCCCGCATCAGCCGCAGCACGAGCACGATCAGAGCCGAACGCCGGCCGGGCCCGAGCACCACGGCCGCCGGCACGCTGGCGGCCCACTCGTCGTCAGGCAGTCCGGCCGGAGCCGCCGCGTCGGCGTCGGCACCGGCCGGGAGACCGGCCTCGGCTCCACCCGCCCCGGCGCTGCTCATGCGCTCCATGATGGCCGAACCCGGCAGCGGGTGCTGCACGCCGGCGCGGTGGCGGTCAGCAGCGGACCCGGGTGCCCTTGAACAGCAGCCAGGTGGAGCCGTCGGCGAGCGCCTGCAGCACCTTGTCGACGGTGCGCGCGGTGCGGGCTGTCATGGCTCCTCCCTTCGGCGACCTCGGCCGTGGACGGCACGAGGGTGATGCAAGGGAGGAGCGTCCCGGGGCCGGTCACGTACGTCGGGCTACCGTGGAGCCGTGACCCGGGAGCAGGTGCGGCGGGTGACCGAGGTGCCCCTGCCGCTCAGCGAGCAGCAGCGCCGCCGCCGCCGGCGCTACCTCGAGATCATGTCCGCCTGCGTCGTGCTGATCGTGCTCGCCTGGACCGTGGTTCCTCAGTTCTCGATGCGTCTCGCACTGGCGATGTCCCTGGTGGCGGCCGTGCTGCCGCCGGTCGCGGTGATCGTCGCCAACCGCAAGGACGACTGAGCCCTCGACGCGCCCCAGGGGTCTACTGACCGACCATCAGGCCGACACGCTCGCGGGTGAAGCCCGGGAACACCTGGGACGTGCTGGTCGTGAAGCGCGCGGCCACCACCTCGGAGAGCACCGAGCGGTAGTCCGTGGTGACCAGCAGGTCGGCGTCGACGTCGTTGGTGATCGTGGGCCAGTTGGCGTAGTACTTGCCGCCCTTGACGCCGGCGCCGGCCACGAACATCACGTTGCCGTAGCCGTGGTCGAGTCCCACGTTGGCGTTCTCCTTCACCCGGCGGCCGAACTCGCTCATCGTCACCAGGGTGACCTTGGAGGCGAGGCCGCCGATGTCGGTGAAGAACGCGGCGACGCACTTCGCGAACTCCTCGGTGTTGCGGATCATGGCGCCGTACTCCAGCGTGCCGAGGCCGGTGTGCATGTCCCAGGCGCCCTGGTCGATGGTGATCACCGAGACTCCGGCATCCCCGCGGACGATCCGGGCGGCGACGGCCATCGCCTTGCCCAGCGACCCCTTCGGGTACGTCGCGCCGTTGCGCGGTCCGGCCGCGGTGGACGTGACCGGCTTGAAGCCCTTGACGGCGCTGAACGTGGAGGAGGCAGCGGCACCGAGGGGCGTCTTCTGGCCGTCCCACATCGTGTGCAGCGACGTCACCCGCCCGCGGGGCACGCGGCCCTTGCCGTCGCCGGCGATCTGCACCTGGTCGACCTTGGACAGCGACATGAAGTGCTCGGGGCCGTAGAGCGACGACGGCGGGGCGGCCCCGCCCACGTTGACGGCCTGGAGCGGTGAGCTGATCGCGTCGGTGCCGATCAGCCGGTTCAGCCAGCCGGTCCGTGCCGAGGAGCCGGGTTCGGCGTCCTCCATCTCCTCCATGGCCGCGAAGTGCGAGCGGCTGACGGACGGCAGCCCGGCGGCGTGCACGACGGCGAGCTTGCCGCCGTTCCACAGGGGGAGGAGCGGCTTGAGCCGCGGGTGCAGGCCGAAGAACCCGTCGGTGGCCAGCAGCTTGCCCTTCGGGATCGCGATCTTGGGTCGGGCCTGGTAGTAGACCGGGTCGCCGTAGGGCACGGCGAGCGACATCCCGTCCGCGGCGCCGCGCATCGAGAGCACGACGAGCACCGACGGCGACGGCGCGAGGCTGGCGGCGGCGGTCTGCAGGACGGCGTCGCCGATCACCGTGGTGGTGCCAGCGAGCGCGGCGGCGCCGAAGAGGCCGCGCCGGGAGAGCATCGGCCGGGCGGCGGCCATCTCCGTGCAGCAGGAGGGCTGGGTCGAGGTCTGGTCCATGAGGCTCACCGGCTCAGGTGGTCGGGGGAGTCGAGGATGGTCGCGAGCACGAACGGCATGTCCCACTTGACCAGCCGGTGCCCCTTCACGATGCGGTCCGACGGGCGGTAGCCGACCACCTCGCAGCAGGCCTGGAGCAGCGTCGAGGTGGAGCGCTTGCCGAGCAGCCGCAGGGAGAGGTAGTCGACCAGCTCGTCGTAGCGGATCGGGTAGCGCGGCACCCACGAGCCGCGGCTCTTGTAGCGGATGCCCTTCTTCGGGTACCAGGAGCCGGCCAGGGCGTAGTGAACCTGGAACGACGACAGCATCCGTGACGGCGACGACCAGGCCACGTTGTCCATCGGGCTGCCGTCGGGACGCGGCCAGGTGAACGGTGTCAACCCGATCTGCCCGGCCTGCCACAGCATCGCGTTGGCCGCGTGGTCATCGCCGCCGGTGTTCGGGGGGTCGGTGACCTTGATGTTGAGCGCGCGGTACGTCGCGACCACGTCCTCGCCGGGGTCGCGCACCTTCTGACCGGCCGCCGCCGCGAACTCGGGGGAGTCGACCAGCGCCCGCAGCACCGGCTTGATGGCGGTGCCGTTGTCGAGGAACACCTGGGCGAGTCGGTCCACCAGCGCCTGGGGCGGGTCGTCGGAGACGAACTTGATGGCCAGCTTGCGGGCGATGCGCTGTCGCGGTGGCCGGGTGGTGGGCCAGGTAGGTCAGGTAGCGGCGACTCATCGCCTTGCCGTCGGAGTCGGCGTTCGGGTCGCTGAAGCCCAGCACCGACACCGGCCCGGTCGCATGGTCCGCCGGGCGGTACGACGTGTCCCAGGTCTTGGCGACGTCGACCCGCCAGCCGGTGAGGATGCGAGCCGAGGCCTTGACCTCGGCCTCGGTGTAGCCCGCGCCCACCCCCACCGTGTGGAGCTCCAACAGCTCACGCCCGAGGTTCTCGTTGAGCGCGGTGGCCGTCGACACGGCGTTGTCGAGGTAGACCAGCATCGCCGGATGGGTGACCGCTCCCTGCAGCAGCGCCTCGAAGGTGCCGAGTGCGTTGCGTCGCAGCAGGTCGCCGTAGGGCTTGCGGAAGATGAAGTGGTTCATCCCGGTCGCGGGGACGTAGAAGTGGTTCTCCCAGAACTCCGTCATCACCTCGAGGACCTGGCGACGGGTGCGGATGCGGCGGTTGAGCAGCCACCGTTGGTAGTTCAGCACCCAGTCCCAGCCGTCCTCGGCGCCGCTCTTCTCCCGGGCCCACAGGGTGAGCTTGTCCTTGGTGAGGGAGGGCCACCACGAGGTGACGGCCTGGGCGGACTTGTCATTGATGCTGTTCGGCGCGAGCTGCTTCTCGAACCACTTCCGGGCGCCACCGGCTCGTCGTACCTCCTTCACGAGCGCACGGTTGAGGCCGTAGGAGAACCGGCTCACCAGATGCCGCTGCGAGGCCGGGAGGTAGGGCTCGCCCCGGTAGTGCCGCGGGGTGTACGACGCCGCCTGGGCGGGCGCGGCGGCCAGGACCGGCACCGAGGCGCCGGCCACCGCGGCGCCCGCAAGCAGGGTCCGGCGCGACGGGGACGGGGACGTGCTCGCGCTCATCGGATCTCCGGGTCGGGGAAGGGGGGAAGCCCCGTCGACCACCGCCCGAGATCGCTCACGACGGGGTGTCCGGGACCCTCGGCAGGCTAGGAGCGGGGCATCGGTCCTGTTCGCGGAATGCAGCAAGTGGTCTAGTGGTCCAGACCACCCCGCCGACCCGCCGCCTCGACGGGGGCTCGCTAGAGTGGTGGCTCGTTCGCCCCGCACGACGGCCCCGCACGACGCGAGACCGTCGTGACGCACCGGTCGCCTCCCAGCCGAAGGACAGCACGCACCACCCATGGATGGCTCTCAAAGTCCCGAGTCCGAGCAGTCCCGTGAACCTGGGTCCCGATGACCGCGGTGATCCTCGTTCTCGTCTCGCTGGCCCTGATCGCGGCGTCCGGCATCTTCGTCGCGGCGGAGTTCGCGTTCGTGACCGTCGACCGGGCCGCCGTCGACCGCGACGCGGACGCGGGTGACGGGACCGCCCGGGGCCTGCAGAAGGCGTTGCGCTCGCTGTCGACCCAGCTGTCCGGCGCCCAGGTCGGCATCACCGTCACCAACCTGGCGATCGGCTTCCTCGCCGAACCGGCCATCGCCGACCTCGTGGACGGGCCGCTCGAGGCGGCCGGGCTGCCCGCGGGCGCGGTCCGCCCGGTCGCGCTCGCACTCGGGCTCGGGCTCAGCACCCTGCTCACCATCGTGTTCGGGGAGCTGGTCCCCAAGAACTTCGCGATCGCCCGGCCGATGCAGACCGCACGGGCCACCCAAGGGGTGCAGCGTGGTTTCACCACCGCCATGCTGTGGCCGATCCGGGTGCTCAACGGGTCCGCCAACGCGGTGGTCCGCCGGATCGGCATCGAGCCGCAGGAGGAGCTCCGCTCCGCGCGCAGCTCGACGGAGCTGGCCAGCCTGATCCAGCGCTCCGCCGACCACGGGACCCTCGACGCCGAGACGGCGGAGCTGATGGAGCGGTCGGTGGAGTTCGGCACCCGCACGGCCGGCGAGATCATGACCCCGCGGGTGCGCAGCGTCACCCTCGAGGACGGGGCGCGAGCCAGCGCCGTCATCGAGCTGGCCCGGGAGACGGGCCACTCCCGGTTCCCGGTGCTCGACGACGACGACGTCGTGGTCGGGACCGTGCACGTCAAGCACGCCGTCGCGCTGCCCGTGCCCGAGCGCGCCACGACGCGCGTGAAGCACATCATGGTCAAGCCGATCGTGGTCCCGGACACCCTGCGCCTGGACCCGCTGCTCGCGCTGCTGCGGGCCGACGGCTTCCAGATGGCCGTGGTCCTCGACGAGTACGGCGGCCACGCCGGGATCGTCACCCTCGAGGACGTGGTGGAGGAGATCGTCGGCGACATCGCCGACGAGCACGACCCGCGCAGCGCGCAGGCCAGGCAGCGCCGCGACGGCGGCTGGCTGCTCTCCGGCCTGCTGCGTCCCGACGAGGTCGAGGACCTGACCGGCATCGCGCTCCCCGAGCACGAGGACTACGACACGGTCGCCGGTCTGGTGCTGCAGCGGCTGGGCCGGATCCCGGCGGTCGGCGACGTCGCCTCCGTGGAGCTGCCGGTCGAGTCGCTCGACGACGACGAGCCCCTGTTCCGGCGTACCGCCGCGCTGCGGGTGGAGCACATGGACGGGCTGCGCGTGGACCGCATCGTCGTCACCGTGACCCAGGAGCCGCTCGAGCCGGGAGACGCGCCGTGAGCCCCGGCACCGCCCTCGCGCTGGCCGTGCTGCTCCTGCTCGGCAACGCCTTCTTCGTCGGTGCGGAGTTCGCGCTCATCTCGGCGCGGCGCAGCCAGATCGAGCCCCGCGCCCGGGCCGGGTCGCGACTGGCCCGCACCACCCTGAAGGCGATGGAGAACATCGCCCTGGTGATCGGCGTCAACCAGATCGGGATCACCGTGTGCAGCCTGGTGCTGGGCGCCGTCGGCGAGCCCGCCGTCGCCCACCTGGTCGAGCCGGTGCTGCACGCCCTGCACGTCCCCGAGGGCTGGGTGCACCCGATCTCCTTCCCGATCGCGCTGCTGGTCGTGGTCTATCTCCACGTGGTGCTCGGCGAGATGGTGCCCAAGAACATCGCGCTGGCCGGCCCCGAACGGGCGGCGCTCGTGCTGGGACCGCTGGTGTGGGCGATCGCGACCGTGCTCCGCCCGGTCGTGATCGTGATCAACGGCCTGGCCCGGTTGCTGCTCCGACGCGTCGGCGTCACGCTCCAGGACGAGGTCAGCTCGACCTACACGCGCGAGGAGGTGGCCGCGCTCGTGGAGGAGTCCCGCGGCGAGGGGCTGCTGGCCGACGAGGAGTACGACCGGCTGTCGGGCGCCCTCGGCTTCTCGGAGAAGACCGTGCACGCCGTCGTGATGGACCCCGCGTCGCTGGCGACGGTGCGCCGCGGCTCGACGGCCGCCGAGGTCGAGGACCTCTGCGCGCACACCGGCTACAGCCGCTTCCCGGTGGTGGGGGACGACGAGGAGCTCGTCGGCTACCTGCACATCAAGGACGTGCTGGAGTACGACGACGACGCCGACCGCGACCAGCCCGTCGCCGACAAGTGGATCCGCCCCCTGGCGAGGGTCAGCGAGGAGGACCTGCTCACCGACGCCCTGGAGACGCTGCAGCGGCGTGGCGCCCACATGGCGCGCGTGGTCTCCTCCGTCGGCGAGGTGCGCGGTCTGGTGGCGCTGGAGGACGTCATCGAGGAGCTGGTCGGCGAGATCCGCGACGCCGCCCATCTCGAGGACGCCTGAGCCTCCGGTCCGGGCGGTTGCCGGGCCTCACGATGCCCGGGATGGCGGGGGTCGCTCGCTAAGGTGTGGGGGCGCCCGTCGGGGGCGTCCCACCACGACCAGACAGCAGGTGACCGTGTCCGAGACCGCCGCACGCAGCACCCGCGTGTGGACCATCCCCAACATGCTCAGCATGGCTCGGCTGCTGGGGGTCCCGGTGTTCCTCTGGCTGGTGCTCGGGCCCCAGTGGGACGGCTGGGCACTGCTCCTCCTGGCGATCTCCGGCGTCACCGACTACCTCGACGGCTACCTCGCCCGGCGACTCGGCCAGTTCACCCAGCTCGGCCAGATCCTCGACCCCGTCGCCGACCGGCTCTACATCCTCGCCGTCGTCGTCGGGCTCGCGCTGCGCGACATCATCCCGTGGTGGGTCGCGGTGGTGCTGCCGTTGCGCGACCTGCTGCTGTGGGCCCTGGTGCCGTTCCTGCGCACCCGTGGCTACAGCGCCCTGCCCGTGCACTTCCTCGGCAAGGCGGCGACCTTCAACCTCCTCTACGCCTTCCCCTTGTTGCTGCTCGGCGACGGCGAGGGCACGGTCGCCACGCTGGCGAAGGTGTTCGGCTGGGCGTTCGCCTTCTGGGGGATCGGGCTCTACTGGTGGGCCGGCGTGCTCTACGCCTACCAGGTCTACAAGCTGCTGACCGACGTGGACCGGCGGATGGCGGAGCCCGGTGCCTGACAGCCAGCACCGGGCCACCCCGGACCTCCCCGCGCACGTCACCATGCCGTTGCTCGACCTGGTGACCCAGCAGTCGCTCGACCAGGACTACGCCCACGTGGCGCGGCGGCGCGCTCAGGGCGACGAGCCGGCACCCACCGGCCGCGGGACCAGCGTCGCGGTGCTGGTCGCGCTGGCGCTGTTCGGCCTGCTGGTCGCCACCGCGGCGGTGCAGGAGACCAGGTCGGCACCGGTCGACGCCACCAACCGGGCCCAGCTCATCGACCAGATCGACCAGCGGCGACAGGCGCTCGCCGGCATCCAGGACCGGATCGGCAAGCAGCAGGCCAAGATCACCGTCCTCGAGCGGAGGTCCGCCGAGCTCGACGACGAGGAGGCCGCCGTCGAGGGCCGGCTGACCCGGCTGCGGGGCCGCACCGGCTACGGCGCCGTCAGCGGCCCGGGCGTGCGGATCCAGGTCGACGACTCGCCCAGCGGGGTGCCCGACGAGGCCGTCCGCGACTCCGACCTCGCCGAGCTGGTCAACGCGCTGTGGTCGGTCGGCGCCGAGGCGATCGCGATCAACGGTGAACGGCTCACCGTGCTCTCCGGCATCCGCAACGTCGACGTCGCGATTCACGTCAACGGTCGGCCGCTCTCGCCGCCGTACGTCGTGGAGGCGATCGGCGACCCCAAGACGCTGCAGTCGGACCTGGTCAACAGCCCGCGGGGCCAGCACTTCTTCGCCCTCGCCGACGCCCTCGGCCTGGAGTACGACATGAGCAACCAGAGCAACCTGGTGCTGTCAGGTGCCTCGCCCCGGGCCCTGCGGGCCGCGGGCGGAGCCGACGGCAGCGGCGTGGACAATGGGGCCAGCGCCTCGTCGAAGGGGGAAGAGCCGTGATCGCCATCCTGGGGCTGGTCGTGGGCATCGTGCTCGGGCTGATCTTCCAGCCCGACGTGCCGGTGGGACTGCAGCCCTACCTGCCGATCGCCGTCGTGGCGGCCCTCGACGCGGTGTTCGGCGGCCTGCGTGCGCTCCTCGACGGCATCTTCGACGACAAGGTGTTCGTGGTGTCGTTCCTCAGCAACGTCGTGGTCGCCGCCGCGATCGTCTACCTCGGCGACAAGCTGGGAGTCGGCGGCCAGCTGTCCACGGGTGTGATCGTGGTGCTCGGGATCCGGATCTTCTCCAACGTCGCCGCGATCCGGAGGCATCTGCTCCGTGCCTGACGACGACCTGACCACCACCGGCACGACGACCGACCCGGACGGATCCGTTGAGGGGTCCGGCGACCGGCCCGTCGCCGCTGCCGAGCCGGCCGGCGACCCGCTCGAGTCGGACGGGCCGCCGCAGCCCGACGAGGCGCGCCGTCGGCTCTGGGGCTCGGCGATGCATCCGACCCGCAGCCAGGTCGTCGTCGGCGTGCTGCTCGCGGCGCTGGGCTTCGCGGCGGTCACCCAGGTGCGGTCCAACGACGTCGACAACACCTACGCCAGCTATCGCGAGCAGGACCTGGTCGACGTCCTGAGCACCCTGACCGAGGCGTCGCAGCGGGCCCAGAGCGAGCTGGCCCGGCTGGAGACGACGCGTCGCGACCTGCTCAACCAGAACAGCAGCCGGGAGGTCGCGCTCGCCTCGGCCGAGCAGGCCGCCGACAGTCTGGAGATCATGGCCGGCCAGGTGCCGGTCACCGGACCGGGCGTGCGCATCGTGGTCACCGAGACCACCGGCACCGTCGATGTCGACTCCCTCCTCGACACCGTCCAGGAGCTGCGCACGGCCGGCGCCGAGGCCATGGAGTTCAACGACGAGGTGCGGGTGGTCGCCCAGACGTCGTTCACCGACGCGGTGGGCGGGATCCTCATCGACGGGACGCTGGTCAGCTCGCCGTTCGTGCTCAACGTCATCGGCGACCCGCGCACCCTCCAGGGAGCGATGTCGTTCGTCCAGGGGCCGACCGACCAGCTCGAGCACGACGGGGCCACGGTCGAGGTCACCCCCTCGCGGCCCTCGACATCGACGCGGTCCGGCCTCCCACGCGAGCCGAGTACGCACAGCCCACGACCGCGCAGTAGCCTCGGGACGACGCCGCCGCGGGCGCCGCCCGCCTTGATCAGGAGGTTTGCGTGTATCCCGACGATCTGATGTACACCAGCGAGCACGAGTGGGTGCGCCGCGCCGGCGAGACCGAAGGGGCCGTCCGGATCGGCATCACCCACTACGCCCAGGACTCCCTGGGCGACATCGTCTACGTCTCGTTGCCCACCGTCGGGGACACCGTCTCGGCCGGCGCCGCCTGTGGTGAGCTCGAGTCGACCAAGTCGGTGAGCGACATCTACGCACCGGTCTCCGGCGAGGTCGTGGCCCGCAACGAGTCGCTCGACGCGACGCCCGAGCTGGTCAACAACGACCCCTACGGCGGCGGTTGGCTCTTCGAGATCGCCCCGGCCAGCCCCGACGAGCTCGACGGCCTCATGGACGCCGCGGCCTACCAGGCCTCGATCGAGGGCTGACCCGCCGCGCGCCGACGTCCGACCCCCAGAGCGGCTGGTAGGTTCGGACACGCAGACCACCCCGTCGCCCTGCGGCGCACGGCGCCGACGGGATGACGCCGACCAGGCCCGAGGAGACCCGATGCCCTTCTGTTCCGCGTGCGGGAAGGAGAGCCCGGACGACGCCCGGTTCTGCTCCCAGTGCGGCACCCCGCTCGCCGCCGCCGAGCCCGGACAGGAGGCTGTCGCGACCCCGGAGCCGCCCGTGGACGCTCCCACCGACGTGACGGCGACGATCACCTTCGGCGGGTCGGGGGAGAAGGTCGAGACCTCCGACCGCCAGCTCAGCCCGGTGGACGCGGCGGCCGTCGACGCGCTGCCGGCCGGCCACGCCCTGCTCGTCGTCCAACGCGGCCCCGGCGCCGGCAACCGTTTCCTGCTCGACCTCGACCTGGTCACGGCCGGGCGGCATCCCGAGAGCGAGATCTTCCTCGACGACGTGACGGTCTCGCGCCGCCACGCCGAGTTCCACCGCGCCGACACCCACTTCGCCGTGCGTGACGTGGGCAGCCTCAACGGCACCTACGTCAACCGCGACCGCATCGACGAGGTCACTCTCAAGGACGGCGACGAGGTGCAGATCGGCAAGTACCGCCTGGTGTTCTACTCCGGCCACGCGAACGGCTGACCGGAGGTGGCGTCGACCGCTGCCTCCGCACGGGGGAGGATGAACATCGGACAGGTCCTGGAGGAGCTGCGCCCCGACTTCCCCGGCGTGACGATCCCCAAGATCCGGTTCCTCGAGGACAAGGGCCTGATCAAGCCCGAGCGCACCCCGGCCGGCTACCGCAAGTTCTCGGGCGACGACGTGGAGCGGCTGCGCTACATCCTGCGGATGCAGCGCGACCACTACCTCCCGCTGAAGGTGATCGGTGAGCACCTCGACGCCATCGACCGCGGCCTGGAGCCACCACCACTCGAGCCGGTCGTGCCGACGGTGCCGACGGTCGCCCTGACGCCCGACGGCACGCCGAGCCCGGAGTCCTTCGCGCGGCGCGACCGGCTGCGGATGTCGCGTCGCGAGCTGCTCAAGGTGGCCGACATCGACGAGGAGCTGCTGGGCCAGCTCGAGCAGTTCGACCTGGTCGCGCCCTACCCCGGCACCGGCCACTACGACACCGATGCGCTGGTGGTCGCCAGGACCGCGCGCGAGCTCGCCGCCTTCGGGTTCGAGCCGCGGCACCTGCGGGCGTTCAAGACCGCCGCGGACCGCGAGATCGGGATGGTCGAGCAGGTGGTCGAGCCGCTCAAGCGCGGCCGCGACGCCTCCGCGGCGGGCCGCGCCGAGGAGGCCGTCAACGAGATCGCCGCGCTCTCGGTGCGCCTGCACGCGACGCTGGTCAAGGCCGGACTGCGGCGGTCCTGACCCGGTGCCGCCGGCCCCGGCCGCCGCTCGGGCCGGGGGTAGGGTGGTGGCGTGCGCGAAGTCGATGTCATCGGGGTCCGGGTGGAGATGCCCTCCAACCAGCCGATCGTGCTGCTGCGCGAGGTCACCGGCGACCGCTACCTGCCGATCTGGATCGGCGCCGTCGAGGCGACCGCGATCGCCTTCGCCCAGCAGGGCGTGGTGCCGCCCCGGCCGCTCAACCACGACCTGCTGAAGGAGGTCGTCGAGGCAACCGGCAACACGCTCGACGAGGTGCGCATCACCGACGTCAAGGACGGCGTCTTCTACGCCAGCCTGGTCTTCGGCTCCGGCGTCGAGGTCGGCGCCCGGCCGTCCGACTCGATCGCCCTCGCGCTGCGCACCGGCAGTCGGATCGTCTGCGCCGACGACGTGCTCGAGGAGGCCGGCCTCGCCGTCCCCGACGAGCAGGAGGACGAGGTGGAGAAGTTCCGCGAGTTCCTCGACCACGTCACCCCGGAGGATTTCGAGGCGCAGTAGGCCCGACCGACCCGATTTCTCTCACCCTCAAGTTGAACGTGAGGGTTGCGACACGCCCGGGCCGTGCGTTGACCGACAGGGTCCGGCGGCCTACCGTGAACTGTCTCTGGTGTAACTCCACCGTTGTGGTTGTGGTGGCCCTCGTGCCGCCCGTCCGGTCCTTCCCCCGGGAGTTGCGCGTCACGGAGTAGTCGACGGAGGGTCGATGGGCAGCAACGAGAACGAGCCGCGGGCCGACCTGGCCGCCGGTGCCGAGGCGAGCGAGAAGGCCGAGGAGCAGGGGCTGCTCTTCACCGACGACGTCTCGCCGCTGCCGAGTGACACCGGCTACCGCGGCCCGACCGCCTGCAACGCGGCCGGCATCACCTACCGCCAGCTCGACTACTGGGCCCGCACCGGGCTCGTGGAGCCGACGGTGCGCGGCGCCAAGGGCTCGGGCTCGCAGCGGCTCTACTCCTTCCGCGACATCCTGATCCTCAAGGTCATCAAGCGGCTGCTCGATGCCGGCATCTCCCTGCAGCAGATCCGCACCGCGGTGCAGTTCCTGCGCGAGCGCGGCACCGACGACCTGACCCGGGTCACCCTGATGAGCGACGGCGCCTCGGTCTACGAGTGCACCAGCAACGACGAGGTCATCGACCTGCTCCAGGGCGGCCAGGGCGTCTTCGGCATCGCCATCGGTGGCGTCTGGCGGGAGATCGAGGGCACCCTGGCGGAGCTGCCGTCGGAGCGCACCGCCGACGACGAGGCACCCGCCGAGGTCCCGGGTGACGAGCTCGCCGCGCGTCGGGCCGCCCGGCAGACCGGCTGACCCGGAGCGATCCCGGCGCGGCCGGACACCTTTGGTAGCCTGCGGGCAGCCGACGATCCCACGCGGGAGAGTCTTCGGGGCCGCTCGTCCGGCTGGTCGACGAGCACCGCGAAGCGCCGAAGGGGCAATTCCTCCCCGGAACCTCTCAGGCGCCCGGACCGCGTGGAGCAGGCGACTCTGGAGGCGACGCCGACAGAGGGGGAGGGGACCGACCACGACCGCGTGACCCGCGGGAGGGAGCCCCCATGACAGACCAGCCCACCTCGCCCGATCCCGGCTCGTTCGTACGCCGCCACGTCGGCCTCACGGTCGAGGCCGAGGCGCGGATGCTCCAGCTGCTCGGCTACGCCACGCTCGAGGACCTGATGGCGGCCGCGGTCCCCGGCGGCATCCGCAGCACCGCCGACCTCGACCTGCCGCCGGCCCTGTCCGAGCCCGAGGTGGCCCGGTCCCTTCGCTGCCTGGCCGCGGCCAACGACCCGGCCGAGCCGATGATCGGGCTCGGCTACGCCGGCACCGTGACGCCCCCGTGGTGCGCCGCAACGTGCTCGAGGACCCCAGCTGGTACACCGCCTACACGCCCTACCAGCCCGAGATCTCGCAGGGACGGCTGGAGGCACTGCTCAACTTCCAGACGATGGTCGGCGACCTGGCCGGCCTGCCGACGGCCAACTCCTCGCTCCTCGACGAGGGCACCGCCGCCGCGGAGGCGATGACGCTGGTGCGCCGGGCCCAGCGCGGCGCGTCCGGTCCGTTCGTGGTCGACGCCGACGCCCTGCCGCAGACGATCGCCGTGGTGCAGACCCGGGCCGCCGCCATGGGCATCGAGGTGGTCGTGGCCGACCTCGACCAGGGACTCCCCGACGGCGAGGTCAGCGGCGTGCTGGTGCAGTACCCCGCGGCGTCGGGCCGGATCACCGACCCTCGCCCCGTCATCGAGGCGGTCCACGAGCGGGGCGGCCTGGCCGTGGTCGCCGCGGACCTGCTGGCCCTCACGCTGCTGGAGTCGCCCGGCGCGCTCGGTGCCGACGTCGTCGTCGGCTCGTCCCAACGGTTCGGGGTCCCGCTGTTCTACGGCGGCCCGCACGCGGGCTTCATGGCGGTGCGCGCCGGCCTGGAGCGGCATCTGCCCGGGCGCCTGGTCGGCGTGTCGGTCGATGCGGAGGGCCGGCCGGCGTACCGGCTGGCGCTGCAGACGCGCGAGCAGCACATCCGCCGGGACAAGGCCACGTCGAACATCTGCACCGCGCAGGTGCTGCTGGCCGTCGTCGCGTCGATGTACGCCGTCTACCACGGCCCCGAGGGGCTGAAGGCGATCGCGACCCGGGTGCACGAGCAGGCCGCCGCCCTCGCGGACAGCCTGGCGGCCGGCGGCGTGGAGATCCTCCACGCCGCGTTCTTCGACACCGTGCTGGCCCGGGTGCCGGGACGCGGCCAGGAGATCGTGGGTGCCGCCCGCGACCTGGGCCTGCACCTGCGCCTGGTCGACGAGGACCACGTCGGGCTGAGCGTCGGCGAGACCTTCGGCGAGCGGCACGCCGCCGACGTGCTCAAGGCGTTCGGTGTGCACCACGAGGGTGCGCTCGGGCTCGGCGGCTCGAGCCTCCCGAGCGCGCTGGCCCGCGAGACGGCCTACCTCACCCACGACGTCTTCCACGCGCACCGCAGCGAGACGCAGATGCTGCGCTACCTGCGTCGGCTCTCGGCCCGCGACTATGCGCTCGACCGGGGCATGATCCCCCTCGGCTCCTGCACGATGAAGCTCAACGCCACCACCGAGATGGAGCCGGTCAGCCTGCCGGGGTTCGCCGACCTGCACCCCTTCGCCCCGGCGGACGACGCCGCGGGCTATCGCGAGCTGGTCGCCGAGCTGGAGGGATGGCTGGCCACCGTCACCGGCTACGACCGGGTGTCGATCCAGCCCAACGCCGGGTCCCAGGGTGAGCTGGCCGGGCTGCTGGCGATCCGCGGCTATCACCGCTCGCGCGGCGACGAGCAGCGCACCGTCTGCCTGATCCCGTCGTCGGCCCACGGCACCAACGCGGCCTCGGCGGTGATGGCCGGGATGCGCGTGGTCGTGGTCGCAGCGGGCGACGACGGGTCGGTCGACCTCGACGACCTGCGGGCGAAGTGCGAGACGCACGCCGACGAGCTGGCCGCGATCATGGTGACCTATCCCTCCACGCACGGGGTCTACGAGGACACCATCGGCGAGCTCTGCGCCCTCGTCCACGAGCACGGCGGCCAGGTCTACGTCGACGGCGCCAACCTCAACGCCCTGCTCGGCTTCGCCCGCCCGGGTGAGTTCGGCGGAGACGTCTCCCATCTCAACCTGCACAAGACGTTCTGCATCCCGCACGGCGGCGGCGGGCCCGGCGTGGGCCCGGTGGCCGCGCGCGCCCACCTGGCGCCGTACCTCCCCTCGCATCCGATGCATCCGGAGGCCGACAAGCGCGAGGGCATCGGCCCGGTCAGCGCGGCGCCCTACGGCTCGGCCGGCATCCTGCCCATCTCGTGGGCCTACATCCGGCTAATGGGCGCTCAGGGGCTGGTGGCGGCCACCGCGGCCGCGGTGCTGTCGGCCAACTACGTCGCCGCGCGTCTGGAGGAGCACTTCCCGGTGCTCTACCGGGGCGAGAACGGGCTGGTGGCCCACGAGTGCATCCTCGACCTGCGGCAGCTGACCAAGGAGACCGGCGTGACCGTCGACGACGTCGCCAAGCGGCTGGTCGACTATGGGTTCCACGCGCCGACGATGTCGTTCCCGGTGGCGGGGACGCTGATGGTCGAGCCGACCGAGTCGGAGGACCTCGGTGAGATCGACCGGTTCTGCGACGCGATGATCGCGATCAAGGGGGAGATCGAGCGGGTGGCGGCAGGGGAGTGGTCGCCCGAGGAGTCGCCGCTGCGGCACGCGCCGCACACCGGTCGGGCGCTGGTCGGGGAGTGGTCGCACGACTACTCGCGCGAGCTCGCGGTCTTCCCGGCCGGCATCGACCCCGACAAGTACTGGCCGCCGGTGGCGCGCATCGACCAGGCCTACGGCGACCGGCACCTGGTCTGCGCGTGCCCGGCGCCCGATGCGTTCGCCGAGCCGACGGGTGCCGGTGACTGAGCAGGCGGCGGTCGTCGAGTCGACCGCCCGCGCCCTGCTGGCGCGGCTCGCCGCCGTCCAGCGGGCGGCTCGGCTGCCCTCCGTCAGTGTCGCCCTGGTCCGCGACGGGGCGGTGTGCTGGTCCGCGTCGCGGGGGGAGGCGACGGGCGGCCCGCCGGCCGGTCCCGACCTGCAGTACCGCATCGGGTCGATCACCAAGACCCTCACCGCGGTGCGGGTGCTGCAGCTGGCCGGTGCGGGTGCGCTCGACCTCGACACCCGGGTGGGAGACGTGCTCGGCGACATCGGCTACGCCGACCGCACCGTCCGCTCGCTGCTGAGCCACTCCTCGGGCATGCAGTCCGAGCCCGTCGGGTCCTGGTGGGAGCGTTCGCCGGGTGGCTCCTGGGAGGAGCTGGCCGCCGCCCACGACGGCTCGCTCGCCGTGCTGCCCGGGGAGCGGCGGTTCCACTACTCCAACCTGGGCTTCGCGCTGCTGGGCCGGGTCACGGAGGTCGTCTCCGGGGAGCCGTGGTGGTCGGGCGTCCGGGAGCGGGTGCTGGCGCCGCTGGGCATGGACCGGACGTCGTACCTCCCGGAGCCGCCGGCGGCCCAGGGCTTCAGCGTCGACCCGTACGCCGCGACGCTGCATCCGGAGCCGGCCACGGACACCGGGGCGATGGCCCCAGCGGGCCAGGTCTGGTCGACCACCGCCGACCTGGCGCGCTATGCGGTGTTCCTGCTCGAGGGCCATCCCGACGTGCTCCCGCTCGAGGTCCTGCTCACGGCCAGCCATCCCCAGAGCGGCGACCGCCACGACGAGCTGACCTGGGCCCAGGGTCTCGGCTTCGCGCTGGCCCGCGGCGGCTCCGGCATGCTGGTCGGGCACACCGGTTCGATGCCGGGGTTCCTGGCGGGCCTGTTCGTGGACCGCGGGCGCGGCACCGGGGGTGTGCTGCTAGCCAACGGCACCACCGGGACCGACACCCTTCCCGTGGTGCGTGGGCTGCTGGAGAGGCTCGAGGAGCACGAGCCCACCATCCCGGCACCCTGGCGTCCGCAGCAGGCGGTTCCGCCCGAGCTGGCCGACGTCCTGGGGGTGTGGCACTGGGGCAACACGCCGCTGGTGTTCGCCCTCGAGGAGGGCCTGCTGGTGGCACGCGAGGGCGGCGAGCAGGACTACTCCTTCGCCGTCCGCGACGGTCGCATCGTCGGCGTCTCCGGCTATCACACCGGGGAGACCCTCCACGTCCGGCGCGGCGACGACGGCTCGGTCAGCCACCTGGAGATCGCCACCTTCGTCTACACCCGCTCGCCCGGGCCGCACCCCTCCGGCCGGTAGGGTCTGGAGCCATGACCTCACCGGCCTGGCTGGGCATCGGAGCACAGCGCTCCGGGACCACGTGGTTCACCGACCTGCTCTGCCAGCACCCCCAGGTGGGCCTGGGCACGAACGGCAAGAAGGAGCAGCATCTGCTGCACAAGGTCGGGGACGGCAGCCGCGCGCCGGAGGAGTATCTCGACCTCTTCCCGGCCGACGGCATCCGTCGCGGCGAGTGGACCCCGCAGTACCTCCGCCACTCCTCGGCCCCGCCGACCGCCGTACGGCTGCTGGACGCCGACCTGCCGGTGCTGGTGCTGCTGCGCGACCCGGTGGAGCGATTCCTGTCCGCGATGCGGCTCAACGCGACGCGCGGGACGTCACCGTGGCCCTACCCGGTCCCGATCACCGTGCAGACCTGGAGCGGCTTCTACGCCGACCAGCTGGCGATGTGGGCGCACTTCGTCGGCCGAGACCGGATGACCGTGATGGTCTTCGAGAACGTACGCCGTGATCCCCAGGCCGCCGTCGAGTCCGTGTGGCGCCGGCTCGGCCTCGACCCGGTGACCCTGCAGGAAACCGACCGGCCCTCCCGCTCCAGCAGCAAGGCCGCCTGGGACCCGCCCGAGGGGCTCGAGGAGTCGCTGCGCGTGCTCTACCGCCCTCAGCTGCAGCGTCTCGTGGACGACTGGGGCCTGGACCTCGCGGCCTGGCGCTCCACCGCCGGCTGACCGGTGCGCTCCGCCTGGTCCGCTACGTTCGGCACCACGTCGGGGCGTCGAACTGGTGCCGAACGTAGCGGACTATCCCGAACGCGCGCAGGCGCGCCGAGCTACTCCCGAGCCAGCGCCAGCGACGAGCCCTGCCGACCCTTGCGCACCTCGAGGTGACTGGGGATGCGCTCGCGCATCTGGGCCACATGGCTGACCACGCCGACCACCCGGCCGCCGTCGCGGAGGGTGTCGAGGGTGTCGAGGACGTCGTCGAGGGTGTCGGCGTCGAGCGCGCCGAAGCCCTCGTCGACGAAGAGGGTGTCGAGGTCGGCGCCGCCGGCCTCGTGGGTGACCACGTCGGCGAGGCCGAGCGCCAGCGCCAGGGAGACCACGAACGTCTCCCCACCGGAGAGGGTGGCCGGGTCGCGCGTCTCGCCGGTCCAGTCGTCGCGCACCAGCAGGCTGAGGCCGCCGCGGGTCTCTCCGGCGCCGCGCCGGCCGGTGTGCTCCAGGGCGTAGCGACGGTCGCTCATCGAGGCGAGGCGCTCGTTGGCGGCGTCGACGACCTGACCGAGCCGGGCGGCCAGGACGTAGGCCGACAGACGCATCTGGAGACGGTTGTCGGGGGAGCGACCGTCGACGAACAGCGACACGCTGCTGACCAGGTCGAGCTCCGCGCGCAGAGGGGCGGCCCGGGTCAGCGCGGCGGTGAGCTCCCCGACGAGCGCGGCCAGGCGGGCACATCGCTGCTCCACCGACCGGGCGGAGGACTCCGCCGAGACCAGGGCCTCGCCGGCGGCGCTCGCGGCGGCCTCGAGCGTGGCGAGGTCGGGAGCGGGGGACGCGGCAGCCCGGGCCAGGTCGGGCTCGGCCAGCACCCGCTCGCAGGCCGCCAGGCCGGTGTCGTGGGCGAGCAGCGCGGCCTCCGCCTCGGCGAGCCGCTGCTCCGGGAGGGCGGCGCGCCCGGCCTCGTCGGCGTCCCCGAACCCGGCCTCCACCGCGGCCTCGGCCACCCGCCGCGTCGCCACCTCCTCGGCACGGGTCGCCTGCGCCGCCTCGCGGACCGCCGCCTCCAGGTCGCGAAGCTGGCGCAGGCCGTTCTTCAGCCTGCGTCGACGTGCGTCGAGGGACGTGTCGGCCGAGCCGTCGAGCGCCGCGGCGAGATGGGCCGAGATCTCCTCACCCTGGGCCACCAGGCCGGCCAGCTGCTCCGAGAGGGCGGCCGCCTGCCGCTGCAGGTCGGCGCGGCGCTGCGCGTCGGCGTCCTGGGCGGCGAGCAGCGCGTCGAGGCGCTGTTCCGCTGCGGGCAGCCGCTCGGCGACCTCGGCCAGGTCGGCCACCCGGGCCTCGAGCTCGGCCAGTCGGGCCGCCGCCTCCTCCGGCGGGTGGCCGTCGGCGGCCTGCTCGGCCAGTGCCACCCGGGTGTAGAGGTCGCGGACGGCCTCCTCGTGGGCCAGCCGCACCCCCTCCGCATCGTCGGTCGCGCGCCTCGCCTCGCGCTCGGCCGCCTCGTCGGGGGTGGCCGGGTGCGGCTGGGCAGGGGAGGGGTGCTCCGCCGAGCCACAGACGGGGCAGCTGTCGCCCACGGCCAACCGCCCGGCGAGCTCCGCCGCCATGCCGGTGACCCGACGCTCCTGCACGCCGAGCCAGTGCTCCTTGGCGGCCTGGGCGGCGTCGATCGCGTCGGCCCGGCGGGCGAGCGCCTCGGCGTGCTGGACGCGCAGGGTGACCAGCTCCGCGGCCGCGGCGGATCGGCGACGGGCCGCGTCGGTCTCCCGGGTGTGGGAGAGGAGGGTCTGGCTCGCCGCCAGCGCCGCGTCACGCTCACGGGTCGCCTCGCCCAGACGAGCCGGCGCCTCGGCCAGCACCGCGGCCAGCGTCGTCAGCTCGGCCTCCGTGGCCGCCCGCTGCTCGTCGAGGCCGGCCGCCGTGCCCAGGATCGTCTCGAGACGTCGCTGCTCGGGGAGCAGTGCGTCGACGGTGGCGAGGTCCAGCGCCAGGCCGCCCGCCAGCGCGGCGACCTCCTCGGCGCTCGCCCGGCCGAGATCGCCGGCGTCGAGGTCCCCGTCGGCGAGGGTGGCCCGCAGCTGGTCGAGGCGACGGCGTGCGGTCTCGCGGGTCGACGCGGCGGCAACCCGCGCCCGCTCGAGGGGTACGACGACCGCGGCGCGCCGGGCGCGCTGGACGGCGGTGCGCAGCGTGGTGACCTCGTCGGCGCGGGCCAGCAGCACCCGCTGCTCGTCGAGGGCGGCGCGATGGCGCTCCTGCCGCTCGGCGAGCGCCCTGCCCTCGGCGAGCGCCGTGGCGGTGTCGTGCGCGACCGTGCGGGCCGAGTCGAGCCCGTCCCGGAGGTCGGCGAACCGGTCACGGAGCCCGGCCAGGCCCGCATCGGCCCAGGCACCGAGCTCGGCCCCCGCGTCGTGGTCGGGGCCGGCCTCGACCCACGATGACGGCAGCGGCGCCTGCGCGGTCTCGCTGACCCTGCTGGCCAGCTCGACGAGGCCCTGGTGATGGACCCGTGTCTCGGCGGCCAGCTCGGAGCGTCGGTGCCGGAGCCAGCCCTCGACGGCCTCGAAGCGGCCGGTGCGGAAGAGCTGTTGCAGCAGGCGGTGCCGGTCGTCGGAGCGGGCGCGTAGGAACGACTGGAACCGGCCCTGGGGAAGCAGCGCCACCTGGGTGAACTGGGTGAGGTTCATCCCCAGCAGGTGGGAGACCAGGTGACCGGCCTCGTCGAGGCGGGTGGTGAGCGGCTGCCACTCGCCGTCGACACGCTCGCTGAGCGACACACTCGGCTGCTGCCTGGTCAGGCCGGTGCCCCGCTTCTTGGGCCGCTCCCACGCGGGGGTGCGGGTGATCCGGAAGCGCCGTCCCGCGAGGGTGCACTCCAGTCGCACCCGGGGCGCGACCCCCGGGGCGGCGTGGTCGGAGCGCAGCCGCTTGGCCGAGGCGCGGTCACCGGGCACGTCGCCGTAGAGTGCGAAGCAGACGGCGTCGAGGACGCTGCTCTTGCCGGCCCCGGTCGCGCCGGTGAGCAGGAAGACGCCGGCGGCCGAGAGTGCGTCGAAGTCGACCTCGACGGTCTCTCCGAACGGTCCGAAGGCGGTCGCCTCCAGGTGGTGCAGCCGCATCAGCCCTCGCCTTCGACGGCGACGAGCACGTCGGCCTCGGGGTCGTGGGCACAGGCGTCGCAGGCGGTCTGGAGCAGCGCGCTCTCGTCGGCGCCGGCCGGGACCCCGCGCAGGTCGGCCACGAACTCCAGCGCCAGCGCATGGTCGGAGCGCACCCCCCGGCGGGCGACGGGCACCGCCGGGCCCGCGGCAGCGCTCGGCTCGAATCCCACCACCAGGGTGTGCGGGAACCGCCCGCGCAGCTGCTCCATGGCCCGCCGCGGCCGCAGGTCGTCGGTGAGTGTGACCTGCACCCAGGCTCCCTCCGCCGTGGCGAGCCCGGGATCGGCCAGCAGGTCGGCCAGCCTGCCCCGCAGGCGGGCGAGGGGGCGCGGGACCGGCGCGGGCACGAACTCCGAGGCCGACAGCCCGCCGTCGTCGAGGTCGACCAGCCAGCTGCCCTTGACCTGGTCGGCCTCGGAGAAGGAGTAGGCCAGTGGAGAGCCGCTGTAGCGGATCTCGTCGGTGAGCTGTTGGGCGCCGTGGAGATGGCCCAGCGCGACGTAGTCGATGCCCTCGAACAGCCGGGACGGCACCCTGGAGATGCCACCGACGCTGATGTCGCGCTCGGAGTCGCTGGACTGACCACCGGCCACGAAGGCGTGCGCGAGCACCACGCTGCGCACCCGGGGGCCGTCGGTGCGGGTGCCGAGGTCGTCGCGGATCCGGCTCATCGCCTCGCCGAGGACGGCCTGATGGGATCGGGCCGGCAGCCCCCAGGGCTCGCGCAGCGCCTCGGGGTCGAGGTAGGGGATGCCGTAGACGGCGACCGGGCCGTGCTCGTCGCTCAGCAGGACGGGCGTGGCCACCGCGTCGGCGCGGGTGCGCAGGTGGACGCCCGCCCGGTCGATCAGCCGTGACCCGAAGCCGAGCCGCTGGGCCGAGTCGTGGTTGCCGCTGGTGACCACCACGCGCGCCCGGCTCGACGCGAGCCGGGCGAAGGCCTCATCGGCGAGCCGGACCGCGTCGACGTGGGGGAGCGCCCGGTCGTAGACGTCGCCCGCGAGCACCACCAGATCGACCCGCTCGGCCGCCACCACCTCGACGAGGTGGTCGACGAAGGCAGCCTGGTGGTCCAGCATGCCCTCCCGGTGGAAGGACCGCCCCAGGTGCCAGTCGGAGGTGTGGAGGATCCGCACGGCACCAACCTAGGAAGGCGCACCGACACTCCCGGGCTGCCACGCCGGGACCCGGGCCGCCGCGCGCCACCGGACCGCTCAGGCGTAGCGGACCACGCGCCGCTCGCTGGTGAAGCCGTAGAGCCCCAGCCCGGCGTCGCGCGCGAGATCGACGGCGAGGCTGGACGGCGCCCCGACGGCGACCAGGCACCCATGACCGACCGCGACGGCCTTCTGCACGAGCTCGAAGCCCGCCCGGCCGCTGACCACCAGGCACGCCGCGGCCGGTGCCCGGCCGGCCAGCAGGCGGGCACCGGAGGTCTTGTCGACGGCGTTGTGCCGGCCGATGTCCTCCCGCACGACCAGGGGCACCCCGTCGGCGTCGAAGAGGCCCGCCGCGTGCACGCCGCCGGTGCGCGCGAAGACCGTCTGGGCACGGCGCAACCGCTCGGGGAGCTCGCGCACCACGTCGTCGGAGGGTACGGCGCCACCCCAGGGCTGCGACCGTGGCAGGGAGAGCACCTCCTCGATGCTGTCCTTGCCGCACACCCCGCAGGCCGCGCCCGCCCCGAACCCGCCGTGGCGCTGCCCCGGGTCGTGCCACGGCGGCCCCCCGAGGGTGACCGTGACGACGTTGTACTCCTGACGGGGAGTCAGGTCCTCGTCGGTGCAGTAGGCGACGCCGCGCAGCAGGTCGGGTCCCAGGAGCCCCTCGTGGACGGCGTACCCTGCGGCGAGCTCGAAGTCATGGCCGGGGGTGCGCATCGTCACCCAGATCCGCCGCGGTGCGCTGCCCGGCCAGGTCATCCGGATCTCCAGCGGCTCCTCGGTGGCCAGACGGTCCTCGCGGAGCTGTTCGCCGTCGGGGCGCAGCTCGGTGACCTTGGTGCGGACGGTGGGTCCTGGTCTCCGGGCGGTCATCGGGCGGCGTACCGAGCGCGGACGGCGAGACGGCGGGCCAGCTCGTCGGTGCTGTCGATGACCGCGCGGCGCAGCGTCGGGTCGAGGGACTGGTCGGCGGCCAGGCGCTCGGCGGCGCTGAGCGTGTGGTCGTCGACGTGCGTGAGAGGGAAGAACACCTTGGCGGCGTCGCCGAGCACCCAGCCCTCGCGCACCTTCGTGGTGTCGGGCAGCTCGGTGACGTAGCGGTCGACGTAGATCTCCGTGAGGCTCAGCTGGCCGGGTTGCCACATGCCCGTGCCGGCCGCCTCGATCTCGTAGTTGGTCGCCTCGAGGTCGCCGGTGAAGTGCGCCCACGCGAGCTCCTTGGCCGCCGCGTCGGGCAGCGAGGTGACCGACCGCAGGTGCGCCAGCCGGGACACGGCCGTGATCTCGCGCTCCAGATGACGGTGGAGCCGCTCGCGGTCGACGGCGCCGAGCTGGGCGAGCCGCTCCAGCACGGCCCAGCGCAGGTCGAGGTCGAGGTCCAGCCCCTCGGGCAGCCCCTCGTGGGCGAGCCACCGGTCCAGACGCTCGGCGTCGACGCTGGTGGCGACGAGGTTCTGAGCGGCCGCGAGCTGGAGGGGGCTGCCGGGCGGAGCCGTGGTCAGCCGCTCGTCGAGCGCCACGTGGAGACGGGCCAGCGCCGCGTCGGGCTGCGCGACCAGGCTCGCGAGTCGGGGCAGCGCCGCGTGCAGGCGATAGACCAGCGCGTCGTCGTTGTCCTCGGTGGGCACCGTGGCGACCAGCACGTCGAGGTAGTGCTCGGGGTCCAGCGCCGCGTCGTGGAAGGTGCTGGCGAGGGCGTTCCAGACCCCCGCCCGCAGGTCGGGGTCGTGGGTGTCGGGCATCAGCGACGGCAGGGCGAGGACGGTGGTCGGGTCCACGTGGGGGACCGCCCAGGTGTCCTCGTAGGGGTCGAGCAGCACCGCGGCGCCGCTGTCGACGGCGTACGGCGCGGCGTCGGCCTCGACGGCCAGCTCGACGGTGGTCCAGGCGCCGCCGGGGGAGGCGGTGGCGGCGCGGAAGGTGTGGCGGCGGTCGCCGGGATGGTCGTCCGGCGGCGTGCGCCGCACGGTCTCGGTGGCGCGGTCGAACGTGAGCCGGTCCACGCCCGCGGTGCGCAGCCAGTCGCGGGTGATCTCGGACAGGTCCTGGTCGGCGGCGCGCTCCCAGCTGGCGAAGAGGTCGTGCATGGTCGCGTTGCCGAACCGATGGGACTGGAAGTGGTCGATGACCCCACGCAGGAACGTCTCGTCGCCGAGCCGCGCGTTGAGCAGCTTGAGCACCGCCGAGCCCTTGGCGTAGGAGATGCCGTCGAAGTCCTGCAGCGCCGAGGCGGCGTCCATGGCCCCGTTGCCGGCGACCGGGTGGGTGCTCGGTCGCCGATCGGCCATCAGGCCCCACTGCCGCCGGGAGTAGGCGTGGTGGGTGTGCGCGTCGGCGTACTGCGTCACCGCGGCGGTGACCCTCACCCCCATGTACTCGGCGAAGCTCTCGTTGAGCCACAGGTCGTCCCACCAGACCGGGGTGGTGAGGTTGCCGAACCACTGGTGGGCCATTTCGTGGGCGATCGTGGTGGCCCTGGTGATCCGGCGGCCGCGGGTGACCTTCGACGTGAAGATCAACGGGTCGCGGAAGGTCACGCAGCCGGGGTTCTCCATCGCCCCCGCGTTGAACTCCGGCACGAAGGCCTGGTGGTAGTCGCCGAACGGGTAGCGGATGCCGAAGAGCCGGTGCAGCTCGTCGAAGCACTGCCGGGTGAGGGTGAACAGCTCCTCGGCGTCGCGGTCGAGGTCACGCGCCAGGGAGGCGCGGGCCAGCAGTCCGAGCGGGATGCCGTCATGGTGGTCGCGGACCCAGTGGTAGGGCCCGGCCACGACGGTGACGAAGTACGTCGACAGCGGCGGGGTGGTCGCGAACTCCCACTCGCCGGGCTCGACCTGCTCGCCCGGGCCGTTGGCGACCACCACCCAGTCGAGCGGCGCACTGACGTGGAGGGTGAACGGCGCCTTGAGGTCGGGCTGGTCGAAGCAGGCGAAGATGCTGGGCGCCGCCTCCATGAAGCTCATGCCGTAGACGTAGGGCCGGCCGTCGGCGGGGTCGGTGGCGCGGTGCAGCCCCTCACCGTCGTGGCGGTAGACCATCGTGGCGTCGACCAGGAGCTCGTGCTCGCCGGGCGTGGTGGCCAGCGGCAGTCGCCCGTGCCGGAGGCTGTCCGCATCGAGGGCACGCCCGTCCAGGGTGATCTCGTGGACCGCCAACGGCTTGAGGTCGCAGAAGGTGTCGCCGCCCCGGGAGGAGAACCTGATCACCGCCCGCGACCGGAAGGTCTTCTCGTCGCTCGCCAGGTCGAGCGTGACGTCGTAGGACGTGAGGTCGAGCAGCGCCGCGCGCGCCGCCGCCTCGTCCCTGCGCAGGGAGTGGTACGCCGTCACCCGGCCACTCTAGGGCCGACCCGGTGAGCCGGCGACCCGCCCGCCGCCGGGGTGGCTACTCGGCGAAGACCACGGTGCGGGTGCCGCACAGGAACACCCGGTCCTCGGCATGGGCGGCGACCGCCCGGGAGAGCACCAGCCGTTCGACGTCGCGGCCGAGCCGCACCATCTCGGGCGCCGTCCGGGTGTGCGAGACGCGCACCACGTCCTGCTCGATGATCGGACCCTCGTCGAGGTCGGCGGTGACGTAGTGGGCGGTCGCGCCGATCAGCTTCACGCCCCGGTCGTGTGCCTGGTGGTAGGGCTTGGCTCCCTTGAACCCCGGCAGGAACGAGTGATGGATGTTGATGGCCCGCCCCGCGAGCCGCCGGCAGGCGTCGTCGGAGAGCACCTGCATGTAGCGGGCCAGCACCACCACGTCGACCTGGTGCTCCTCGACCAGCTCGAACAGGCGCGCCTCGGCCTCCGGCTTGGTCTCGGCGGTGACGGGGACGTGCACGAACGGGATGCCGTAGTACTCCACGATGGCCCGCAGGTCCTCGTGGTTGGAGACCACGACCGGGATGTCGACCGGCAGCTCGCCACGGTCCCACCGGTAGAGCAGGTCGACCAGGCAATGGTCGATCTTGGACACCATCAGCAGCGCCCGTCGGCGGTGGTCCTTCGGGCGCAGTGTCAGCTCGGGGGAGTACGCCGTCAGCTCCTCGCCGATGAGCTCGAGGAGCCGCGCGGTGTCGTCGAGCGGCGACTCGAGCTCGGTGCGCACGCAGAACAGGCCGGTGCCCGGGTCGGAGAACTGGGCACTGTCGAGGATGTTGCCGTCGGCGCGGCCGATCCCGCGGGCCAGGGCGGCGACGATGCCGGGCCGGTCGGGGCACTGGAGGGTGAGGATGTGGTGCGTCACGGCGAGCAAGCCTAGTGCTCGCGGATCCCGTGCCGTTCCCACCACCGCCGCAGTGGACCGGGCGCCCACCAGTTGGCGCGGCCGAGGAGCCGCATCGTCGCCGGCACCAACAGCGCCCGGACGACGGTCGCGTCGAGGAGCACCGCGACCAGCATGCCCACGCCGACGAACTTGATCATCACGATGTCCGAGGTCGCGAATCCGGCGATCACCACCGACAGCAGCAGGGCGGCACTGGTGATGATCCGGCCGGTGTGCTGGACGCCGGCGGCGACCGAGGCGGTGTTGTCGTGGGTGCGGTCCCACTCCTCGCGGATCCGCGACAGCAGGAACACCTCGTAGTCCATCGACAGCCCGAACAGCACCGCGAGCATCAGGATCGGCTGGGTGGCGTCGAGATAGCCGGTGGGCTCGAAGTTGAGAAGCCCCGAGAGATGTCCGTCCTGGAAGATCCAGGTGAGGGCACCGAACGACGCCCCGAGCGAGACGGTGTTCATCAGGATCGCCTTGATCGGCAGCACCACGGAGCCGAACGCGACGAACAGCAGCACCATCATCACCACGACGACCGTCAGGGCCATCCACGGCAGCCGGTCACCGACCGCCGCGACGATGTCGACCGTCGTCGCGGTCGCCCCGCCGACCTGCACACTCATCCCGTCCGGCACCGGCTCCGCACGCAGGTCCTTCACGACCTGCTGTGACTCCTGCGACTGGCTGTGACCGGGCCACGACGCCTGCCAGAGGGCCACCTGGCCGGCCGTGGCAACAGGGACGACGACCAGGTCGGCCTCCGTGTCGAGCGTGCCCAGCCGGTCGGCGTAGGCAGCGAGGTCGGCCTCGCTGCCGCCGGTGACCAGCAGGTCGGCGCTCGACCGCTCCCCGCCGAACAGGTCCTGTTGCACGATCGACGCGGCCCGACTGGGCGCTTCCCGTGGCAGCACCCGCTCGTCGACCCCGCCGAACTCCGCGTGCAGCAACGGGCCGCCGAGCACGATCAGCACCGCACTGATCGAGACGGCGTAGGCGACCGGGCGCCGCATCACGCTGTGCGCGATCGCGGCCCACCGGTGGTGGCCGGTGCTGTGGCGTCCGGCCGGGCGACGTCGGCCGACGCGGCCCCACTCGATCCGTGGACCCAGCAGGGCCAGCACGGCGGGGAGGACCGTGAGCGACGCGAGCATCGCGACGAGCACCGCGGCCATGCCGCCGTACCCGAGCGAGCGCAGGTAGGACAGCGGGAAGAGCAGCAGTGACGAGAGCGAGGCGGCGACGATGATGCCGGAGAAGAAGACGGTGCGGCCGGCGGTGCCCATGGTGCGGCCGAGTGCCGCGGCGGTGCCGTCGCCGGCGGCCAGCTCCTCGCGGAACCGGCTCACGACGAACAGCGCGTAGTCGATGGCGAGACCCATGCCGAGCAGGGTGATCACGTTGATCGCGAACACGGAGACGTCCGCGACGCCCGCGATCATCCGCACCACCGCGAACGCGCCGAGGACCGCGACCCCGCCGACGAGGGTCGGCATCGCGGCGGCCGCGAGGCTGCCGAAGATGACCAGGCTGAGGAGCAGCACCAGCGGCAGCGAGATCGCCTCGGCCTTCGCGATGTCCTCCTTGACCTGGGTGTTGACGTCGTCGTAGAGCGCCATCGGCCCACCGATGTCGGTGGTGAGCACCTCGGAGCGGAGCTCGGGAGCGATCTCGCGGAACAGCGTGAGCCCGGCCTCGTCGCCCACGCCCGGGAAGGTCAGCAGGACCTGGGTGGCGTGCTGGTCCTCGCTGACCAACGCGGGCGACTCGGTGGTGTAGAAGCTGCGGACGCCCAGGTCGGGGTGGGCCGCGGTGACCTCGCCGACCCGGGCCGCGACCTCGTCGGCGAACGCCTGGTCGGTCACGACGAGGTCGTCGCTGCGATAGATGACGAAGACGTCGACCGGTTGGTCGGGGAAGTCGTCACGGATCGTGGTGGCGGCGTCCCAGGACTCCGAGCCCTCGACGAAGTAGCCGCCGTTGGACAGCGACCCGAAGACGCCCAGCCCGTACGCCGCCGCTGCCGCCACCACCGCCACGCAGGCCAGCAGCACCGCGACACGACGGCGGGCGACGAACGCACCCCAGCGAGTCAGCACCTCGTGAATCCTTCCGTGCCCGGTCGGTGGGCGTGGGCCGGGGCCGATGTTTCACCATGCTGAGTGGTCGAAGCTGCACTTGGCACGCCCAACCGACCGTGCGAAGTGCGACGTCAGCTACTCAGCATGGTGAAGCAACAACCCCCTAGAGCCGCCGGGCGGCCGCGGCCAGGCGAGGGTCGAGGGTGTCGTCGCCGGCCGCGGCGAGCGCCTCGAGCGCGTGGCGCATCCGCGGCTCCCAGAACCGGTCGATGTGGGCGGCGATCCGGGCGACCGCCTCCTCCTCGCCGAGGTGAGCGAACTGGCGGGCGATGTCGTTGCCCATCCGCGCCTCGGGTGCGAGGCCGGTGTGCTGGGTGGTCTCGCTCACGAGCGCCCCGCCGGCTCGCGGTCGTCACGGGCGGCCGCCTCGGCGTCGGTCTCGCGGCGTGCGTTGGCCACCCCGACCTCGACCGCGGTGACCTTGTACTCCGGGCAGTTGGTCGCCCAGTCGGAGTTCTCCGTCGTCACGACGTTGGCCCCGGTGACGGGGTGATGGAAGGTCGTGTAGACCACGCCGGCCGGCATCCGCTCGGACACCTCGGCTCGCAGCGTCGTCGCCCCCACCCGGCTCGACAGCTCCACCAGGTCGCCGGTGGAGATGCCCCGCACCTGGGCGTCGGCGGGATGGATCTCGAGGATGTCCTCGGGGTGCCACGTCTGGTTGGCCGTACGACGGGTCTGCGCGCCGACGTTGTACTGCGTGAGGATCCGGCCGGTCGTCAACACCAGCGGGAAGCGCCGGTTGGTGCGCTCCGTGGTGGGCACGTAGACCGTCTCCACCAGGTTGCCCCTGCCCCGGACGAACTCGCCGACGTGCATCGTCGGCGTGCCGTGGGGAGCCGCGTCGGTGACCGGCCACTGCATCGAGCCCTCCGCGTCGAGTCGCGCGAACGACACTCCCGCGAAGGTCGGCGTGGTGGCCGCGATCTCGTCCATGATCTCGTGCGCACCGGCGTAGTCCATCGGGAAGCCCATGGCAGCGGCGATGTCACAGGTGATCTGCCACTCGTCCTTGCCCTGGCGCGGCGGCAGCACCGGACGGACCCGGTTGATCCGCCGCTCGGCGTTGGTGAAGGTGCCGTCCTTCTCCAGGAAGGACGTGCCGGGCAGGAAGACGTGGGCGAACCGTGCGGTCTCGTTGAGGAACAGGTCCTGCACGACCACCAGGTCCATCGACCGCAGCGCCGCCTCGACGTGCTGCGTGTTGGGGTCGGACTGGGCGATGTCCTCACCCTGGACATAGAGCCCGCGGAACGTCCCGGCCAGGGCCGAGTCGAACATGTTGGGGATCCGCAGCCCGGGCTCCGGGTCGAGCGTCCTTCCCCACAGATCCTCGTAGATCGCCCGCACCTCGGGTCGCGAGATGTGCCGGTAGCCGGGCAGCTCGTGGGGGAAGGACCCCATGTCGCAGGAGCCCTGGACGTTGTTCTGGCCGCGCAGCGGGTTGACGCCCACGCCCTCGCGGCCGATGTTGCCGGTGACCATGGCGAGGTTGGCCATGCCCATCACCATCGTCGAGCCCTGGCTGTGCTCGGTGACGCCGAGGCCGTAGTAGATCGCGGCGTTGCCGGCGCCGGCGTAGAGACGCGCGGCGTCACGGAGCCTCGCGGCGGGGATGCCCGTGATCTCCTCGGTCGCCTCGGGGGAGTTCTCGGGGCGGGCGATGAACGCGAGGTAGTCGTCGACGTTCTCGCAGCGGTCGCGGAGGAACGCCTCGTCGTGCAGGCCCTCGGTGACGACGGTGTGCGCCATCGCGTTGACGAACGCCACGTTGGACCCGGGCAGCACCGGCAGGTGGTGGGCCGCCTCGATGTGCGGACCGTGCACCAGGTCGATCCGGCGCGGGTCGGCCACCACGATCTGGGCGCCCTGCCGGAGACGCCGCTTGAGTCGCGAGGCGAAGACCGGGTGGGCGTCGGTGGGGTTGGCCCCGATCAGCAGCACCACGTCGGCCTGCTCGACCGACTTGAAGTCCTGGGTGCCGGCCGAGGTGCCGAAGGTCTGGTTGAGTCCGTAGCCGGTGGGGGAGTGGCAGACCCGTGCGCAGGTGTCGACGTTGTTGTTGCCGAACGCCGCCCGGACCATCTTCTGGACGACGTAGACCTCCTCGTTGGTGCACCGCGAGGAGGAGATGCCGCCGATCGCGCCGACGCCGTGGTCACGCTGGATGGCCGCGAACCCGTCGGCGACCTTCGCGATCGCCTCCTCCCACGAGACCACGCGCCACTCGTCGTCGATCGTGTCGCGCACCATCGGGTCCAGCTGGCGGTCGGTGTGGTTGGTGTAGCCGTAGGCGAAGCGCCCCTTGACGCAGGAGTGGCCCTCGTTGGCACCGCCGGACTTCGCGGGCATCATCCGCACGACCCGCGTGTCCTCACCCTCGCCCGTCACCTCGGCCCGGAACGAGCAGCCGACACCGCAGTAGGCGCAGGTCGTGTCGACCACCCGGGTCGGCATGCCGAGCTCGACCAGCGACTTCTCCTGCAGCGCGGACGTCGGGCAGGCCTGCACGCAGGCACCGCACGACACGCACTCGGAGGAGAGGAAGTCGGTGCCGCCGGGGGTGATCCGGGAGTCGAAGCCGCGACCCTCGACGGTCAGCGCGAAGGTGCCCTGGACCTCGCCACAGGCCCGCACGCAGCGCGAGCAGACGATGCAGGCGGCCGGGTCGTAGTCGAAGTAGGGGTTGCTGGCGTCGTACGTCGCGTCGTCGAGGTGGGTCCGGCCCGCGCCGTAGCGCGCTTCGACCGCGCCGACCGTGACCGCCAGCGACTGCATCTCGCAGTTCCCGCGCGCGCAGCCCTCGCAGTCGGCCGGGTGGTCGGAGAGGTAGAGCTCCATGACGTTGCGGCGGAGCCGCTGCACCTGGTCGGTCTGGGTCGAGACCACCATGCCGTCGCTGCACAGCGTGGTGCACGACGCCGGCGTGCCCTTCGCGCCGTCCACCTCGACCAGGCACATCCGGCAGGACCCGAAGGCCTTGAGCGAGTCGGTCGCGCAGAGCTTCGGGATGTCGACGCCCGCCTCGGCCGCGGCGCGCATCACCGACGTGCCGGCGGGCACGGTGACCTCGCGACCGTCGATCGTGACGGTGGCCGTGGCGTCGGCGGCGACGGCGGGCGTGCCGAGGTCGGGCTCGGTCGCGTAGCCCTGGCCGGGCTCGTCGAGAACCGTCAACGCACTGCTCCTTCGGGTGTGGCCGGGGACCGGTCGAAGTCCTCGGGGAAGTGCCGGATCGCGCTCTGGACGGGCATCGGCGTCAGCCCGCCCATCGCACACAGCGACCCCTTCGTCATCGTCTCGCACAGGTCGTCGAGCAACACCAGGTTGGCGGCCACGTCGTCGCCGGCGATGATCCGGTCGAGGGTCTCCACGCCGCGGACCGAGCCGACCCGGCAGGGCGTGCACTTGCCGCACGACTCGAGGGAGCAGAACTCCATCGCGAAGCGCGCCATCCGCGCCATGTCGACGGAGTCGTCGAAGACCACGATGCCGCCGTGCCCCACCATCGCTCCCGCCTCGGCGAAGGCCTCGTAGTCCATCGGCAGGTCGAACTGCTCGGGAGACAGGTAGGCCCCGAGCGGACCACCGACCTGCACCGCCCGGATCGGCCGCCCGGTGCGCGTGCCGCCGGCGTAGTCCTCGAGCAGCTCCCGCAGGGTCACTCCGAACGGCAGCTCGACGAGCCCCCCGCGGGCGACGTTGCCGGCCAGCTGGAAGAGCTGGGTGCCGCGGGAGCGGCCGGTGCCGAGCTCGGCGTACGCCGCGCCGCCGTCGGCCAGGATCATCGGCACCGTGCAGAGCGTGAGCACGTTGTTGACCGCGGTGGGCTGTCCGAAGAGCCCGGCGATCGCGGGGATCGGCGGCTTCGCGCGCACCTCACCCCGCTTGCCCTCGAGGCTCTCGAGCATCGACGACTCCTCGCCGCAGATGTAGGCGCCGGCCCCGACCCGCACGTGCAGGTCGAAGCGCATCCCGCTGCCGGCCACGTCGTCGCCGAGGAACCCGTGGGTGTAGGCCGCCTCGATGGCGCGCCGCAGCGCCGCGATCGCGTGGGGGTACTCCGAGCGGACGTAGACGTAGCCCTCGGTCGCGCCGACCGCGTGGGCGGCGATCGTCATGCCCTCCACCAGGGTGAACGGGTCGCCCTCGACGACCATCCGGTCGGCGAAGGTGCCGGAGTCGCCTTCGTCGAAGTTGCAGGCGACGAACTTCTGCTCCGCCGGTGTCTCCAGGACGGTCTTCCACTTCACCCCGGCCGGGAAGCCCGCGCCGCCGCGGCCGCGCAGCCCCGACTCGGTCACCTCGGCGACCACCTCCGCGGGGGAGAGGCCGAGCGCACGGCGCAGCCCGGACCAGCCGCCATGGGCCTCGTAGTCGGCGATCGAGGCGGGGTCGACCACGCCGACCCGCGCGGCGGTGACCCGGCGCTGAGGGGCCAGCCAGGGGTGGTCGTCGACGACGCCCAGGAAGCGACCTTCGAGGCGCTCCAGCGAGCCGTCCAGCACCGAGCCGACCTCACCCGGCTCGACATTGGCGAAGCCGAGCCGCACGCCGTCGACCTCGAGCTCGACCAGCGGCTCGGCCCACAGCAGGCCGCGGGACCCGGTGCGGACCACCGTGACGTCGACCAGCTCGGCGAAGGCCGCGGCCACCTCGTCGGCGCCGACGGCCACCGCGCTGGCGTCACCCGGGACGTAGACCGTGGTCACCCGCCCCACCCCCGGGTCAGCTCCGCCAGTCGCTCCGGGCTCAGCCGCCCGTGGAGGGCGCCGTCGACGAGGCCCGAGGGTCCCAAGGCGCAGTTGCCCAGGCAGAAGACCTGCTGCACCTCGGCCTCGCCCAGCCGGTCGGAGGCTCGCGCGTCGTCGTAGAGCGCCTGCGCGCCGACCGCCTGGCACGCCTCTCCCCGGCACAGCGCGACGACGTGCGGTGGGGGCGGGGTGGTGCGGAAGTCGTGGTAGAAGCTGACCACGCCGTGGACCTCGGCGGCGGACAGGTTGAGGACGTCGGCGACCACGGGTACGTCGGCCGGGTCGACGTAGCCGAACTCCGAGATCAGCTCGTGCAGGACGGGGAGCAGAGGACCGCGGACCTCGCGGTGCTGCTCGGCGACGGCGCGGACCAGCGCGGCGCGCTCGGCGGTCGCCGGGGAAGAGGTGGGCGTGGACATGGCTCCTGCCGGAACGGGGACTGTGACCTCGCTCGCAGTCTATGCCCGGCATCCGCCCCGAAGGCGAGTGGAACGCGCGCGAGGGGGTACTCCCTTCGACAACGAACCTGTCGAGGGAGGACGACGTGAAGAAGCTGTTGCTGCTCGCCGCCGTGGCGGTGGGCTACGTGCTCGGTTCGCGCGCCGGTCGTGGGCGCTACGAGCAGATCAAGCGCGGGTTCCTGAGGGTCAAGGACGACCCGCGGGTGCAGGAGAAGTCGCACCAGGCCGCCGACCTCGCGAAGGAGACCGCGACGGTCGCCACCGCGGCCGCCGTCGACAAGGCCCAGGCCGCCGCGGCCGCGGCGCGCGACAAGGTCACCGGCGGGTCGGACGACACCGCCGACGAGTCCGGGGTCGGGTGGGCGCAGACCACTCAGACCCCCCGATGAGAGGAGCCCCCATGGGCATGGACGACAAGATCAGGCACGAGGCCGAGGAGCTCGGCGGCAAGGCGAAGGAGACCACGGGGCGGGTGACCGGAAACGAGGAGCTCGAGGCCGAGGGCCGCGCCGACCAGGCCGAGGCCAACGTCAAGAGCGCCGGCGACAAGGTCAAGGACGCAGCGGAGGACGTCAAGGACGCGTTCCGGAGCTGACCACCACGTCGCTCTCGGGCGACCATCCGACCGGCGCCGCACTCGCTCACCGAGGCGGCGCCGGTCGTGTGTCCGGGGAGCGCTTGTCCTGCGTGCAACACTGTAATCAAGTAAGCACTCAGGAGGAACACCATGAAGCACCATCACAGCGGCCGGCACGGCCGCCGCGGCGGCTGGCAGACCGCCGACCTGCCGCCGGCCGACGACGCAGGGTCGTGGTTCGAGGGCCGGTTGCCCGACGGCTGGTTCGGTGACCTCGAGGTCACCGTCGACCGCGAGGAGATCACGGTGGTCGGCACGCTGGCCGGGGACCCGCCCGACGACGACGCCGCAGCCGAGGGGCGGATCTCCCGGTTCCGCGCCGAGACCCGAGAGCAACGGATCGAGATCGCCCAGGAGGCCGAGGCGCGCTACCAGCGCAAGGTCGCCTGGGGCGTCACACACGGGGAGGTGACCGCGCTGTTCACCCACCTGGCGGTGCCGGTGATGACCCGGCTGCGTCAGCCCGAGCGCCGGGTCCTCGACACGCTCGTCGACGCCGGCGTCGCCCGGTCGCGGTCCGACGCGCTCGCCTGGGCCGTCCGGTTGGTCGGCGAGCACACCGAGGACTGGCTCACCCAGCTGCGCGAGGCGATGAGCCAGGTCGACGACCTGCGCGCCCAGGGGCCCGCGGTCTAGGGGCTGACGCCGACGGCGGCCTCGCGGCGGGCGTCGCCGGCCGCCTCGACCGCGCCGCTGCGACGGAGGTACGCCGCGCCGACACCGCCGAAGTACATGTGCGGCTCGGCGTACTCCTCGGCCGCCAGGCCGGCCGCCGCGACGGCAGCGGCGAGCCCGGGGTCTCGCTCGAACTCGACGCGGACCCGCTCGCCACCCACCCGCACGTGCAGCCTCGGGGCCGCGATCGCGTGCCGCAGGTCCGCGCCGTGCAGACAGCCCTGGCCGAGCACCAGCATCAGGGCCGTGGTGATCCGGTCGGCGCCCGGCGAGCCGATCGCGAGCACCCGGCCGTCGGCCGTCCGCCCGGTGGTCGGCGCCATGTTGGAGGCCAGCCGGGTGCCCGGGGGAGCGGCGTGCAGGCCGCGGCCGTTGAGCTCCACCTCGCCCAGGGTGTTGTTGAGCAGGATCCCGGTGCCGGGGATGCACATCCCGGCCCCGTAGCCACTGCTCATCGTCACCGCGCACGCGTTGCCGTCGGCGTCGACCGCAGAGATGTGGGCCGTCGACGACGACCCGCGCAGGGCACCGAGGCCACCGGCGGTCACCCGGTCGAGCAGCGCCCGCCCCTCCGCCTCGAGGTCGGCCGCGGCGTCGTGCACGTCGCGGCGGTAGCCCAGCACCGCGTGCTGGATCTCGATCGCGTCGTTCCAGGTCCAGTCGCCGCGCCGCGCGAGCTCGCCCAGCATCACAGCCAGCATCGGCCCCCCGACCGACGGGGGAGGGTTGGTGGCGATCCGCCAGTCACCCACGTCGAGCACGTGGGCCGGCCGCACCTCGGGACGGTACGACGTCAGGTCGGCCGCCCCGACGAGGCCGCCGTGTGCCTCCATGTCGCTCACCAGTGCGCGTCCCACGGCACCGGTGCGGAACAGCTCGGCGCCGTCGACGGCCAGCTGGTCGAGGACCTCGGCCAGCAGCGGGTTGCTCGTGGTCTCGCCGCCCTCGAGCAGCCCTCCGTCGCGGCGGGTCACCAGCGCGTGCGCCTCCGCGTCGCGGCCGAACAGCGACTCCGCGACGAAGCCGAGGTAGCGCGAGGCGGCCGGGCTCATCGGGTAGCCATCGCGGGCGGCCGTGGTGGCGGGCGCCAGCAGCCGAGGCCAGGGAAGCCGGGCGAAGCGCTCGTGTGCCTGCGCGAGTGCGGGCAGCGCCCCCGGCGTCGCCACCGAGCCGTGGCCGGCGTACATCGTCACGCCGCCGCCGTAGGTCGTCACCACCTCGCGCAGCCCGGTCCCGAACCGCTCGGCGGGCGCCTCGCTGCCGGGCATGGCCACATTGCCGTCGACCACGACCGGCTCGCCGTCGGCCGGCCAGACCGCGACGAAGCCGCCGCCGCCCAGGCTGACCATCCCGGGCTCGGTCGCCAGCGCAACGAACGAGGCGGCGAGCGCGGCATCGACCGCGTTGCCCCCCTCGGCGGCCACCGCCAGTCCGGCCCGCAGCGCCTGCTCACCGGTGGCGGCCACGGCGACGCGGGTGGGGGTCACCGGAACATCATCGCGCAGCGGTCCGGGGTATCCATCGGCGAGTCGAGTTCTCCTACTCAGGCGGCAACCATTTCAGTTGGTCTAGCGTCCTACCCGGCAACGGGGGAACAAGCCGCCGTGGACCGTTGGATCGGAGAGTGAGTTCACATGGCAACAAGCAAGCGGGGGACCCGGTCCCTCCTCGTGCTGGCCGCAGCCGCGGCCACTGCGTTGGTGGGGATCGTCTCGGCCCCGACACCGGCTCAGTCGGTGGTGGTCGGAGACTGCGCCACGCCCTTCCCGGTGGCCGACCTGGTCGCCGACCAGGCCGTGCACGGCCTCACGGTCAGCAAGGGCACGACGCCCGATGCCTTCACCGGCACCGTGCTCGGCGTCCTGAAGGACGGCATCGCGCCGGGCCTGGACATGATCATGGTGCGGCTGAGCAACCCGGAGATCGACCGGGTCGGCGGCATCTGGGCCGGGATGTCCGGCTCGCCCGTCTACGCCGAGAACGGCCAGCTGATCGGTGCGGTCGCCTACGGGCTCGCCTTCGGTCCCTCGCCGGTGGCCGGCGTGACGCCCTTCGAGGACATGAACGACTACCTGCCCCCCGCGCCCGTCACCCTCAAGATCTCGCCAGGAGCGGCCGCCAAGATCGCCGCCGGGAGCGAGGTCACCAAGGCCCAGGCGTCTCAGGGCTTCGAGCAGCTGCCGGTGCCGACCGGTGTGGCCGGCATCCGCGCCGAGCGGCTCAGCAAGACCCGCAACCGGCCCTACCTGGACCGCGCCGCGGGCACGGCCGGCACCACGTCGGCCGCCGCGGTCGGTGTCGACACCGTCGTGGCCGGTGGCAACCTGGCCCTGACCATGTCCTACGGCGACATCACGATCGGCGGCGTCGGCACGGCCACGTCGGTCTGCGATGACACCGTGGTCGGCTTCGGCCACCCGGCGACCTTCCGCGGCAAGATCACCGCGGGCCTCAGCCCGGCCGATGCGGTCTACATCCAGGAGGACCCGACGCTCTACCCGTTCAAGGTCGCCAACATCGCCGAGCCCGTCGGCACCATCACCGACGACCACCTGACCGGCATCACCGGCAACTTCGGCGCGGTCCCCGACACCTTCGACGTCACCTCGGCGGTCACCTATGGCACCCGGTCGCGGACCGGCTCCAGTCACGTCGCGATGCAGGACTACAACCCGGACGTCACGTTCTACGAGTTCGTGGCCAACCACGATCGGGTGATGGACGGCTACGGGCCGGGCTCCGAGGAGACCTCGTGGACCATCAACGGTAAGAAGCCGAACGGCACGCCGTTCAGCCTCCAGGTCAGCGACCGCTACGCGTCGGACTACGACATCACCTTCTCCGCGGTCTGGAACATCCCCGACATGGTCTACGTGCTCGGCCGGATGAAGGGCGTCACGCTCGACGACGTGTCGATGACCAGCGACATCTCCGACGACAACAGCACCTTCAAGGTGACGGCCGTCGAGTACAAGTCGGGCACCAAGTGGGTCAAGCTGACCGGGTCCAAGTCCGCGGTGCTGGCCAAGGCGGGCAAGACGCTCAAGCTGCGTGCCACGCTGGCTGACAGCACGGGCGCCACGCACACGGTGCCGGTCTCGGTCGCCATCCCGGCCAAGGCCAAGGGCACCGACGGCACGATCAGCGTGATGGGCGGCACCAGGGTCTACGACGACTTCTGGGGCGCCAAGACCGTCGCGGCGATGCAGAAGGTCGTCGCAGGTCACGTCCGCAACGACGAGGTGGTGGCCATGATCGACACCTACGGCAAGAACCGGGTGTCGACGCAGGAGACCTCCGCCCCGCAGTCGCACGTGGTCGAGGGACGCAAGCGGTTCTCGATCGTCGTGTACTGACCGCTCGGACCACTCGGGCAACGACGTCCCCGGCACCCCGTGGTGCCGGGGACGTCTGCCGTCCGCGCTCGTGCCGACCCGGCGGGCGGGCTATCGTCCCCGCGTGGACGACGAGCTGCGGGTACGCCGCCTCCCGGAGTACCAGTCGAGCGACCGGGCCGACCTCGACGCGATCCTCGACGACGCACTGGTCGCGCACCTGGGGGTGGTGCGCGACGGGCGGCCGGTCGTGCTGCCGTTCGCGTGCGCCCGCGACGGCGACGGCCTCCTGCTGCACGGCTCGACCGGCGCGGGCGTGCTGCGCCGGGGCGTCGACGCGGAGGTCTGCGTGACCGTCACCCACCTCGACGGACTGGTGTTCGCGCGCTCGCTCTTCGAGAGCTCCGTGCACTACCGCAGCGCCGTCGTCCTCGGCGTCGCCGAGGTGCTGGAAGGGGAGCGCAAGGAGCGGGCCCTGGAGGTGCTGTCCGACCACCTGCTGCCCGGGCGGTCCGGCGAGCTGCGCACCAGCACCCGCAAGGAGCTGGCCGCCACGCTGGTGCTGCGGGTGCCGTTGGAGCGCTGGAGCGTGAAGATCGGCCGCAGCGACGCCCACGACCCCGAGGACGACGAGCCACGCGACGTCTGGGCGGGCATTGTCCCGCTGTGGCTCGCGGCCGGACGGCCCGAGCCGGCGCCCGACGTGCCGGACGGGGTGGCGGTGCCGGCGTCGGCCCGCCGTGCCGCGGCTCGCGGTGGCAGGCTGGCCCCATGACCCAGGACAACCACCGCTCCGTCCGGCTGCACAAGATCGGCGAGGGCCGCTACCTCGCCACCAACGCGCGCGGCGGCGTGCTGCCGATCGGGTCGGGGGCCGACCCCGACTTCACCCCGTCCGAGCTGCTGCTGGCCGCCCTGGTGGGGTGTACCTCGATCGACCTCGACTTCATCACCCGCAAGCGGGCCACGGCGGTGGTGTTCGAGGCGGAGGCCAGCGGCGAGAAGGTCCGCGACGACGGCGGCAACCGGCTCAGCGACCTGCGCCTGGTGTTCGACCTGCGGTTCCCCGACGACGAGGCCGGCGACGCGGCCCGGGCGATCCTGCCGCGGGCGCTGGCGCAGTCCCGCGAGCGGCTCTGCACGGTGGGGCGCACGGTCGCGGCCGGCGAGGCCGCGGACTACCGGCTGGGCGAGCTCGCGGCCGGCGACGCGGACTGAGCGACGCGCCCTGACGGGTGGGAGCGCACGGTCAGTCGAGGGTGACGCCGGTGAGGTCGACGGCCGTGTTGGGCTTGCCGTCGCCCTTCGGGGTCGAACCGCCCGCCGCGATGGTGCGCACCAGCGAGGTGCTCTCGCCGTCGAGGGTCCCGAAGACGGTGTAGAACGGGTCGAGCTGAGTGTCCTCGTAGACGATGAAGAACTGCGAGCCGCCGGTGCCGGGGCCGGCGTTGGCCATCGCCAGGGTGCCGGCTGGGTAGCTCTCGGAGTCGTCGTACTCATCGGGGATGGTGTAGCCGGGGCCGCCGTAGCCGGTGCCGGTCGGGTCGCCGCACTGGAGCACGTAGATGCCCTCGGTGGTGAGCCGGTGGCACGGCGTGGAGTCGAAGTAGCCCTGGTCGGCGAGCGACAGGAACGAGGTCACCGTGCAGGGCGCGTGCGCGCCGTCGAGCGTGGCGTGCAGGTCGCCCTGCGTCGTCGAGATGGTCACCTCGACCGGCCCGGTGGCGGTGGCCTGGCTCGGCGGCAGGTCGACCTTCTTGGCGGCGTCGCCGGCGGGCGTGAACGCGCACGACGGCGCGGCCGGCGCCGGGCTGGACTCGGGTGCGTCGTCGCCGCAGGCGGCCAGCGCGCTCACCGGGAGCAACAGGACGGCGGCCACGACGGCCGGGTGCACACGAGGTCGACGCATGGCGCCGATGGTACGGCGACCACCTAGGCTTTCCGGCCGCGGGCCGCGACAGCCCAGGACACCCACTGCTGGTCCTGAGCGGCGCGTGGGTCCTCGGCCCGGTCGTGCTCGGTGACCCAGAGGCGGTCGGCGAGGTTGACGGCGTTGCAGACGTGGTTGGGCACCAGTCGGACGGTGCTGCCCAGCGGGGGAGGGGACGAGCACTCGACGACCGCGTGATGCTCGGAGAGCTGCACGACGCGAGCCTCGGGATCGTCGAGCAGGCGGCCGAAACCGGTGGCCCACGGAGCCCGGTCGGCGCCGAGCGCCTTGCTCCCGGCGTCGACGACGAACCGCCCAGGACCGCGGCTGACCACCGTGGCCCGGCAGGTGAGCGCGATCTCGTCCGCGGTGCACGCGCCGAGCTCCCACTGCTGCGCGTCACCGAAGACGTAGACGCCGGGCCGGACCTCGGTGAGTGCCGAGGCGTCACTGTGCGCCAGGCTGGGCGTCGAGCCCCCACTGACCACCGGGTCGAGACCGAGCGCTCGGACCCCCGCCGCGGCCTCGGCCAGGGCCACGGCCTCGTCGCGAGCAGCGGCGGCGCGTCCCTGTGGGGCGTAGCTGTGGCCGGGGAAGCTGAACACGCCCCGCACCGACAGCCCGGCGCGGAGAGCCGCCTCGGCGACCCGGCCCGCCTCGGCGGCAGCGACACCGGTGCGGTGGTGCCCGGTGTCGACCTCGACCAGCACGTCCACGGGGCGGCCGGCGAGCGCCCGGCCCGCCTGGGCCGCGGCCTCGGGCGACTCGACGCCGATCGCGATCCGCACCCGACCCGCGAGGTCGCCCAGCCGCCCGGCGCGCTCGGCGTCGACCCAAAGCGGGTAGGCCACGAACAGGTCGGTGGCTCCGTGGTCGGCGAACACCTCCGCCTCGCCCACCGTGGCCACCGTCAGGCCAACGGCGCCGTGCGCGAGCTGCATCGCGGCGAGGTCGGGGGACTTGTGTGTCTTGGCATGCGGCCGGAGCGCCAGCCCGCGGTCGGCGGCCCACCCGGCGACCCGGCGTACGTTGGCCTCGACGCGCGACCGGTCCACAGAGAGGAACGGGGTGGGTGGCCGCATGGGCCCACTGTTGCAGGATGGCGGCGTGGAGCAGAACCCCGAGATCGGCGCGAGCGTGCAGGCGGCCGGCCTCGAGACCAACTACCACCGCGCCGGCGAGCCGTCCGCGGTGCCGCCCGCACTGCTGCTGCACGGGTCGGGACCCGGCGTGTCGGCGTGGGCCAACTGGCGGCTCAACCTGCCGGCGCTGGGGGAGCGTCTGGAGGTGTTCGCGCCGGACCTGGTGGGGTTCGGCTTCACCGAGCGCCCCGCCGATGCGGCCTACGGGCTGGACCGGTGGCGCACGCACCTGGTCGAGTTCGCGGACGCGCTCGGCCTGGAGCGCTTCAGTCTGGTGGGCAACAGCTTCGGGGGCGCGCTGGCGCTGTCGATCGCGACGACGATGCCGGAGCGGGTCCACCGCCTGGTGCTGATGGGCTCCGTGGGCGTGCCGTTCGAGCTGACGCCCGGGCTGGACGCCGTGTGGGGCTACCAGCCGTCACTGGAGGCGATGCGCGGGCTGCTCGACCTGTTCGCCCACGACCGATCCCTGGTCACCGACGAGCTCGCGGAGCTGCGGTACGCCGCCTCGGTGCGCCCCGGCTTCCAGGAGTCCTTCGCGGCGATGTTCCCAGAACCCCGACAGCGCTGGGTGGATGCGATGACGGTGCCCGACGAGGCGATCCGGGCCCTACCGCACCCGACCCTGGTGCTGCACGGTCGCGAGGACCGGGTGATCCCGATGAGCAACGCGCTGCGGCTGCTCGAGCTGGTGCCGCATGCGCAGTGCCACCTCTTCGGCGAGTGCGGCCACTGGACCCAGATCGAGCACGCCGCCACGTTCAACCGGCTGGTGGGCGACTTCCTGACCCGGCCCTGACCCGCCCCGACGGACCGCCGGGACCGGCCGTTGCCCGGCTGTGCTAGACACCCCTCATGGCTTCCACCACTTTCGGAGACACCACCGTCCAGACCGTCGCAGAGCTGCCCGAGGTGGGCTCCTCGGCGCCGGCGTTCACCGTCGTCGACGCCGACGTCCGGGACGTCGAGTCCACCGACTACGCCGGGCAGCGCGTCGTGCTGAACATCTTCCCCAGCGTCGGGACCGGTGTCTGCTCGCAGAGCGTGCGGACCTTCAACCAGCTGGCCGCCTCACTCGAGAACACCACGGTGATCTGCGTGAGCAAGGACCTGCCGTTCGCCCTCAAGGCATTCTGTGGCGCCGAGGGCATCGACCGGGTGCTCACGACCTCGGCGTTCCGCAGCAGCATCGGCGACGACTACGGCGTGGCGATGGCCGACGGGCCCTGGCGCGGCCTGCTCGCCCGCGCCGTCGTGGTGCTCGACACCGACGGCACGGTGCTCCACACCCAGCTCGTGCCGGCCATCGGCCAGGAGCCCGACTACGACGCCGCGGTGGCGGCGCTGAGCTGAGGAAGCGCGGCGGGCGGGTAGACCACGTGCTCGCAGTCGGTGACCAGGACCTTGATCGCCACGTCGAGCACCACGGTGTCGTCGCCTGGCCCGCAGTCGATGCTGAGGGACCCTTGCGGTGCCCCGCGCAGCGTGATCGTGTCGTTGCCGCCCTCTCCCCAGACCTGGTCGTAGCCGTCGATGACGATGGTGTCGCCGCCGGATCCGCCGTGGATCGTGTCCTTCACGGTGTCCCCGCCCGAGCGGATCTTGTCGTTGCCAGCGCCACCCCACAGCGAGTCGCGACCGGCGCCGCCGTCGAGGAGGTCGCCGCCCCCACCACCCCAGATCGAGTCGCCGCCGGCCTGCCCGAAGAGCCGATCGCTGCCGCCCTCGCCCCAGATCCGGTCCTGGCCCGCCGCGCCGTAGACCTTGTCGGCTCCGGAACCGGACCAGACGCTGTCGGAGCCGCCACGCGCGTAGACCTTGTCGGCTCCGCCGTAGCTCCACACCGAGTCGCCATGTGAGGTGGCGTGGATCGTGTTGGCCCTGGCGTTGCCGCGGAACGTCCCTGCCTCGGCGGGGGCGGCGACGACGAGCAGGGTTGTCACCGTGACGGCCGCGAGGGTGGCGACACCGCGTCGGGTCATGGGGCACCTCCTGGGTGGGTTCAGCGGGATACTGCCACCTGACCGTCGACTCGGACACCCTCTCGTCGTCTGGTGGGCCATCAACCCCGCCGGGCCAGCACCAGCACCTCGGCGTGCCGGGTCTGGGGGAACATCGCGAACCCGCGGGCGTGGACGACCCGGAGCGACGGCATCGCCCGCAGGTCGGCGGCCAGGGTGCCGGCGTCGCAGCTGGAGTAGAGCAGATGGGTCGTGGGGGAGCGTTCCAGCCGGTCCGTGAGCTCGGCGCCCAGTCCACGTCGGGGCGGGTTGACGATCACCAGGTCGGGGGCGTCGTGCGCCTCGGCGTACGACGTGGCGTCGGCGGCGACGAACCCCACCCGCCCGTCGAGCCCGCTCTCGGTTGCTGCCTGTTGCGCGCTGCGCACCGCCTCCGCGGCCACCTCGACACCGGTGACCGTCGCCCGGGGGAGCGCTGTCGCCGCGGTGAGGGCGAACCCACCGACGCCGCAGTAGAGGTCCCAGGCCGTGGCGACCTCCAGCCCGCCCACCCAGGTCGCCGCCTGGGCGTAGAGGTGGGTGGCCACCACGGTGTTGGTCTGGAAGAAGCTGCGTGGTCGCAGGTGGAGCGTCAGGTCCGCCACCCGCATCGGCAGCTGGCGGTCGCGGGTCAACCAGATCTCCTCCGCTCCCTCGAGCAGCGCCTCATGGCGCGGAAGGAGGTTGGCCGTGACCACGCGGGCGTGCGGGAGCCGGCGCCGCAGCTCCGGCAGTCCCGCCTTCAGCTTGCCGAGCTGGGCACGCGAGCGCAGCACGAAGCGGATCATCAGCTCGCCGTCGGGGGAGTGGGTGACGAGCACGTGCTTGAGCTCCCCGCGGCGCTCCGGGACGTCGTACGGCGTGAGGTCGAGGTCGGCGACCAGAGCGGCCAACGCGACGACGGCCTCGTGCAGACCTGGCTCGTAGAGCCCGCAGTCGCGCAGGTCGACACCTCGCCGCTCGCCGTCGAGGATGCCCAGCGTCGGGGCACCGCGGACACCACCGACCGCCAGCTTCGCCTTGTTGCGGAACCCCTCCTCGGGTCCGTGTGCGGGAGGTCGCCAGACGTCGGCCGGCACGACACCGGCGAGCGCGACCTCGAGGTCGCGTTGCATGGCGGTGAGCTGGTCGGTCGCCGCAACGCCCATCAGCTCGCAGGAGCGGCACTGACCGGCGTCGTAGTAGTCGCAGCGCACCGGACCAGGCTAGGGGCCGCGCGAACGGGCTGGATCGGTGGTGGTGCGGGACGGTCCGGCAGGGCGAACCGGTCGACCCCTTGACGCCGCTAATAAGTGTGTGCTTATCATAAGTGGTGACCGATGCGATGGTGGTGCTCGACGCGCTGGGGGTGCCCACCCGGCGGGCCGTGCTGGAGCTCCTGCAGGGGGGAGAGCACACCGTGCGGGAGCTCACCGATGCCGTCGAGGTGTCCCAGCCGGCGGTCTCCCAGCACCTGAAGGTGCTGGCGGACGCGGGACTGGTGCGGAGCCGGCCGAGCGGCGCGCGACGGCTCTACCGGATCGACCCCGACGGCTTCGCGGAGCTGCGGGTGTGGGTGGACCGGTTCTGGGACGAGGCACTCTCGGAGTTCGCGGCGTTCGTCGACCGCGACCACGACGACCAAGGAGAGACGCGATGACCGAGGCGATGATCGAGACGGCTCCGCCGGTGGTGCGGGCGACCTGGGTGCGCTGCGCGCCGACGCGCGCGTTCGAGGCGTTCACCGACCAGATCGGCGCCTGGTGGCCGCTGCCGACCCACGGCATCTACGGCGACCGGGCCGGCGGTGCCGCGTTCGAGGGCGGCCGGCTGGTCGAGCGCTCCGTGGCGGGGGAGGAGTCCGTCTGGGGCTCGGTGCTCGCCTGGGAGCCTCCCGACCGGCTCGTGGTCAGCTGGCACCCCGGCGGGGAGCCCGACCAGGCCAGCGAGGTCGAGGTGACCTTCGCCGCCGAGGGCGACGGGACGCGCGTGGTGCTGGAGCACCGCGGCTGGGAGCGGTTCGGTGACAGCGCGATGCTCAAGCGGCGACGTTATGTCGGCCCGGGTGCCTGGGGCGCCGTGCTGGAGCACTTCGCCGATGTCGCGGAGGACCGGGTCGACCCCGCCGTGGACCTGGGCGCGCTGCGGTCGGCGTACGACGCCTTCTTCGCGGAGGCCGCCCGCGGTGGTTTCGGTGAGCCGGAGCCAGGGGAGTGGGACGCCGCGCAGGTGCTGGCCCACGTGGCGCTCAACGACCTGGCGATGACCGCGATCGCGCATGCCCTGGTGCACCGGCGCACCGACCTGCGCCTGGGCAACCTCGTCTGCCAGGACCGCGAGGTGATGGCCGCCGAGATCGACCGTGCCGGGAGCCTCGAGGCGCTGATCGGGATGGGCCGCCGGGCGGCCGACGTGGCCATCGCCGCCGTGAGCCGCCTCGACGAGGACCAGCTCGACGCGCTGGTGCACTGCACGCTGCACCACGACGGCGAGGTGGTCCTGGACCAGCCGATGCCGTGGGTCCAGATCGCCGTGCACCTCCAGGCGTCCCGCCACCTGCCCGCCCACGTGGAGCAGCTGGCCAAGCTCCGGGGCTGAGTCACCCCGCCGCGGGGACCGCACGTACGCTGTTCGACCATGGTCGAGGGGACCCCGGCACCGGACACCGACGGCGTGGGCGGCAGCGTGGGCGGCGGTGTGGTCAGCGGCGTGGTCGGCGGCGACGCCAGCCGGCCCTGGCAGACCCTTGCCTCGGGGTACGAGCAGGCTCGCTCCCGTGAGGACTCGCTGGACCGACTCGTCGAGTGGCCGGCACAGCGCTCGCTCCTCGGTGACGTGACCGGGCTGACGATCCTGGACGCCGGCTGCGGCAACGGGGCCAAACTGGCCCAGCTGGCCCGCGAGGGAGCCGTCGGGTCGGTCGGCGTGGACGTCAACGGCGACTTCGTCACGCCGCCGCCGGGCGTCGAGCTGGTCGAGGGCGACCTCTCCGACCTGGCGTCGGTGCCGGGACTCGCTGGCCGGCGGTTCGACCGGATCCTGTTCCTGCAGTCGTTCGGCTACGCCGCCGACGGCGTCGCCGCCCTGCGCACCGCGCGGGACATGCTGACCGACGACGGCTTCATCCTGCTCACCCGGACGCAGCCGGTCCGCTACGCCCTCGAGCGAGCCGAGGAGAACGGGACCACGCTCGGCGAGGAGTACTTCGCCACCGAGTCGTTCTCCTACCGGCATCGCGGGTGGAACGACCAGGTCACCCTCACCAAGCGTCCCTACACGATGTCGGACCTGTTGAACACGTTCAGCGCCGCCGGCCTCTGGATCGAGACCGCCGTGGAGCCGCAGCTGCCCGCCGAGGCCGCCGAGCGCTACCCCCACAAGCAGGCAGTGATGAACAAGTACCTCGGCATCCTGATGTTCACGCTGCGGCCGCTGCCCGGGGGATAGACCGGCTGCGTCGGTCTGGGGGACTACTCGCCTCCGCTTCCTGACATAATGTCAGTTATCGGCGATATCCCCAGGGGTGGAGTGGGGTGGTTGGCCGCGATCCAGGACCCTCCGGATCACCGCCGTGGTCGACAGCGTGGACGTCCGCGGCACCAGACGCAGTAGGTCGGCGGCGACGGCCTCGCCGTAGACGTCCGCGGCGACGTCGGGCGCCAGGTCGTCACCGTGGACGACGAGGTCGATGTCGTGCGCGGCCAGGAACTCCGCGGTGACCCGTAGCGGGGCGTCGACGACCACCTCGTCGACGAAGCGGCAGGCGGCGATCACCGTGACGCGCTCCTCGAGAGTCATGATCGGCCGCCGCTTGTAGGCCTCGGCCGTCTCGTCGCCGAGCACGCCGACGACGACCGTGTCACCGTGCTCACGGGCCGCCCGCAGCAGCTCGACGTGACCGCCGTGGAAGAGGTCGCCGACCATGTCGACGTACACCCGTGAGGCTCGCGCGTCGATCGCCATCGGTCGCCGCTCCTCAGGCTCCGACGTACGCCGCGAGATGCTCGCCCGTGAGCGTCGCACGCCCGGCGACCAGGTCGGCGGGCGTCCCCTCGAAGACCACCCGGCCGCCGTCGTGACCGGCGCCGGGACCCAGGTCGACGATCCAGTCGGCGTGCGCCATCACGGCTTGGTGGTGCTCGATGACGATCACCGACTTGCCCGCGTCGACCAGCCGGTCCAGCAGTGCCAACAGGTGTTCGACGTCGGCCAGGTGCAGGCCGGTGGTCGGCTCGTCCAGGACCAGCACGCCGCCCTTCTGACCGAGATGCGTGGCCAGCTTGAGGCGTTGCCGCTCTCCTCCGGAGAGGGTCGTCAACGGCTGCCCCAGGCTGACATAACCAAGACCGACGTCAACCAGATGACGCAGCACCCTGTGCGCCGCCGGCGTGGCCGCCTCGCCGTCGGCGAAGTGCTCCTCGGCTTCGGCCACCGACATGGCCAGCACCTCGGCGATGTTCTTGCCCCCCAGGGTGTAGTCGAGGACGCTGGCCTGGAAGCGCCTCCCCTCGCACTCCTCACAGGTGGCCGCCATGGTCTCGAGGAACCCCAGCTCGGTGTAGACGACGCCGATCCCGTTGCAGGTCGGGCAGGCGCCCTCGGAGTTGGCGCTGAACAACGCCGGCTTGACGCCGTTCGCCTTGGCGAACGCCTTGCGGACCGGGTCCAACAGCCCCGTGTACGTCGCCGGGTTGCTGCGCCGGGAGCCGCGGATCGGCGCCTGGTCGACCAGGACGACGCCGTCGCGGCCGGCGACCGACCCCTGGATCAGCGAGCTCTTGCCCGAGCCGGCCACGCCGGTGAGGACGCACAGCACACCCAGCGGCAGGTCCACGTCGACGTCACGCAGGTTGTGGGTGTCCGCACCACGGATCTCCAGATGCTCGGTGGCCGTCCGCACGGTGTCCTTCACCGAGGCCCGGTCATCGAGGTGCTGACCGGTGAGGGTGCCGCTGTTGCGGAGCCCCGCGATCGTCCCCTCGAAGACCACCTCGCCGTGCCGACCCCGCGCCGGGCCCCAGGTCGACCACGTGGTCGGCGATCTCGATGGCCTCGGGCTTGTGCTCGACGACGAGCACCGTGTTGCCCTTGTCGCGCAGCTGGCGGAGCAGGTCGTTCATCCGCTGGATGTCGTGGGGGTGCATGCCGATGGTCGGCTCGTCGAAGACGTAGGTCACGTCGGTCAGCGCCGACCCGAGGTGGCGGATCATCTTGGTCCGCTGCGCCTCGCCGCCCGACAGCGTGCCGGCCGGCCGGTCCAGGGAGAGGTAGCCCAGGCCGATCTGCACGAACGAGTCGAGCGTGTCGCGCAGCGTCTCGAGCAGCGGGGCGACGCTGGGCTCGTCGAGGGCGGTCACCCAGGCGGCGAGGTCGCTGATCTGCATCGCACAGACGTCGGCGATGTTGAGCCCGTCGATGCGAGAGGAGCGAGCGCCCTCGTTGAGGCGGGTGCCGTCGCACTCGGGACAGATCGTGAATGTCACCACCCGGTCGACGAAGGCCCGGATGTGGGGCTGCATCGCCTCGCGGTCCTTGGACAGCATCGACTTGGTGATCTTGGGGATCAGCCCCTCGTAGGTCAGGTTGATGCCGTCGACCTTGATCTTGGTGGGCTCCTTGTGGAGCAGGTCGTGCAGCTCCTTCTTGGTGTACTTGCCCAGCGGCTTGGCGGGGTCGAAGTAGCCCGAGCCCTTGAAGATCCGGCCGTACCAGCCGTCCATGCTGTAGCCCGGCACCGTGATCGCGCCCTCGTCGAGCGACTTGGTGGCGTCGTAGAGCTGGGTGTGGTCGAAGTCGCTGACGGACCCGCGGCCGTCGCAGCGCGGGCACATCCCTCCGGTGCGGGTGAAGCTGACCCGCTCACGCCGCTGGTTGGCCTTCTCGACCTGGATCGCGCCGGTGGCCGACACCGAGGCGACGTTGAAGGCGTAGGCGCTCGGCGGGCCGAGGTGCGGCTCCCCCAGCCGGCTGAACAGGATCCGCAGCAGCGCGTTGGCATCGGTGGCGGTGCCGACGGTGGAGCGCGGGTCGGCGCCCAGCCGCTCCTGGTCGACGATGATGGCCGTGGTCAGCCCCTCCAGCACGTCGACATCGGGCCGGGCGAGGGTCGGCATGAAGCCCTGCACGAAGGCGCTGTAGGTCTCGTTGATCATCCGCTGCGACTCCGCGGCGATCGTGCTGAAGACCAGGGAGCTCTTGCCGGACCCGGACACGCCCGTGAACGCCGTCAGCCGGCGCTTGGGGATCTCCAGGCTGACGTCCTTGAGGTTGTTGACCCGGGCGCCGTGGACCCGGATCAGGTCGTGTGCGTCGGCGGGATGCTGCGTGGCGGTCTCCTTGCTGGGCATCGGCCCCTCCCCTCCCCCGGCGGCGACCGCCGAGCGCTCAGCCTAGCCAGGACCCGATGGCCCGGCCCTCCCCTGACGTACGCCGGCCGCGGAACGTGACCGGACACCGCGCGGGCGCTCAGACCACCCGGCCGTCGGAGAGCCGAACCACCCGGTCCGCCGCGGTGATCAGGTCCTCGTCATGGGTGGCCATCAGCACCGCGCTGCCGGCGTCGGTGGCGTCGCGGATGGCCCGGACGAGGAGGTCCACGTGGTCGGCGTCCTGGTGCCCGCTGGGCCTGTCGAGGACCAGCACCTGCGGGCGCAGCACCAGCGCCCGGGCGAGGGCGGTGCGCTGCCGCTCGCCGAGGGAGGTCTCGACGGCGTCGTGATGCTCGAGATGACGCAGGTCGAGCATCTCCAGCATCCGGTCGACCGCCGACCCGTCCCCGCCGGCACGCAGCGCCGGCAGCGCCACGTTGTCGCGCACGTCGAGCCCCGGGACCAGCCCGTGCTGCTGGGGCACGACGGCCACCACCGCCCAGTCGCCGTTCCGCGCCGGTGGCCGACCCCCGACCTGGACCGCGCTCTCACCGCGGGGCATCGGCTCCAGCCCGCTCACCAGGTGGCACAAGGTCGACTTGCCGGACCCGGACGGACCCACCAGGGCGACCAGCTCGCCGGCGGCGACCTCGAGGTCCACCTGGTGCAGCACCTCGACCCGGGCCCGACCGGCGCCATAGCCCCAGCTGAGACCGCGCACCACGACCACCGGCGCGCTCACGACGGGTCATCCGGGCGCGTGAGGTGCACCCCGTCGTCGTCGATGCGCACCACCGCCCGCTGGTCGGGGAACGCCTCCAGGGCCTCCGGCGGCAGCTGCACGCGGCCCGAGGAGTCGATGAACGTCACCGAGCCTCCCGAGCCACGCTCCTCGGCCAGCACGCCGTGCCGCAGGTGCAGCACCCGATCGGCGTGGCGGACCACGCGCGGATCGTGGCTGCTCACCACCACGGCGCCGCCGCGCGCCGCCACGTCGGCGAGCAGCATCAGGACCGCCTCGGCATGCTCGGCGTCCAGCTCCGCCGTGGGCTCGTCGGCCACCAGCACCTCGGGCCTGCCCACGGCGGCCATGGCCACCGCGACACGCTGCTGCTCACCGCCCGAGTGCGCCGCGGGCCGCCGGTCGCCGCAGCCGGTCAGCCCCAGCCGGGCGACGAGCTCGCGAGGGTCCACCCGGGCACTCCGCCAGGAGGCCGCCTGCGAGAGGTGGTCGAGCACGGTCAGATGCGGGAACAACGCGGCCGAGGCGCGCTGCGGGACCCACGAGACGCGGGTGCGGCGCAGGCTCCGCAGCTGGCGCGGGGAGGCGCCGCCGACGTCCACACCGAGGACCTCCACCCAGCCGGCGCTGGGCTCGTCGCGGGCGGCGACCAGCGACAGCAGGCTGCTCTTGCCGCTGCCCGAGGGGCCGGTGACCACCGTGAGCTGGCCGCGGTGGATCTCGGCGTCGATGCCCTTGAGGGCCTGCGTCTCCTCCGTCGCCCTGCCGTAGACGCGGACGACGGAGCGGCAGGCCACCGCGACCCGGTCATCTGTTGCCACGGAGCACCTCCTCGGGTGGGGTGCGGCTTCCGCGGGCGAGGACCAGGAGGCCCGCGACCAGCACCCCGACGACGCCTCCGAGCCAGGTCACCAGCTCGCGCGTGTCGAGGTGTGGTCGCGTCAGTGGTGGGAGCTGGGGCACGGTCTCGATCGTCGTCGGCGCCCGGACGAGCAGCCAGATGGTCAGCGCTGCCGCGAGCCACGCCACCACGAGCGCCGCCACCAGCTCGCGAGCGCGCGAGGCCGCGAGCTCCCGGCGGGTCCATCCCATCCGCTGCAGCAGCAGGTCGGTGACGACATCTCGTTCGACCAGCCTCCGGGCGAGGAGCACGACGGCGGCCACCACCAGGAGTGCGGCCCCCACCTCGAGGGGGCCCAGATAGCCGACGGCCCATCCCGACGCCAGCAGCTCCGGCCGGCTGCCGACCTGCTGGATCGTCTGCTCGTGCTCCCCCACGAGGCCCTCTCCCTCCAGGGCGGCGCGCAGGTCGTGCGTCGAGCGGCCCGACCAGACCTGCGCCGAGAACTCACCGGCCAGGGTGCTCTCGCTCTTGATCCGCGGGTCGATGCCGGTCAGGCGACGTGCGAACAGGCCCGAGCGGGCGGCGACCACCGTCACGTCGGGGGACGCGGCCGTGGTGCCGGGGAACGTGTCGAGCACCGCGACCACCGTGATCGGGACCAACGGGCCGGGTGCCAGCGCCATCGTCCCGAGGTCGCCGACATCCTGGTCCGTCGGGCCGACCAGGATCACCGGGACCGGAGCCAGGCCCGCGTCGTCGGGCGACGCCAGGGTGTCCGCCTTGGCGCGCTCGCTGGCGACCGCGAGGAGGTGCAGGGCGCGTCGCGCCTCGCCGCCCAGCGTTGCTCCCCAGTCGGCCACCCGGTCCAGCTCCGCGGGCTCGACGACCCACAGCGGATGCGAGCCGAACGCGGGTGGCAGGGTGGCGGGTCGGGTGTGGATCACCGTCGAGTCCGGACCGGCCAGGTCGGGCAGTCGCCGGAAAGCGACGCCCTGGAGCTGTTGTCCGAGGTCGACGGTGGTGCGTGCGCCGGCCAGGCCGGCGGTCTTGTCGGCCACGGAGTCCTGGACCCCGCGGCGTACGGCCAGGCCGTAGCCGAGCACCGACAGGCCCACCACCAGGGCGAGCGTCACCGGCACCAGCGTGGCCAGCGAGGAGCGGTGCCGGGCCAGCCAGGCCCCCGAGCCGGGCCGGCAGGGCCATCGGGGCAGCCGCGGCCGCAGCAGCTGCCACAGCCAGGTGGCGGTGACGGCCACGGCCCCGGCCGTCGCGAGCGGGAAGAGCAGGGTCAGCGGGCCGGCGGCCCGGCCCGCCGGCTCGCTCGACACCGCGGCCACCGCAACCACGACGCCGAGCACCAGGACCCCGGCGCGCCAGACCGAGGCACGCCCGAGGGCCGACGTGTGCCGTCGCCCTGGCAGGCGCTCCTGACGCAGGGCGGTGACCACTGCGACAGCGGCGCCGGCCACCAGGACCACGGCCAGGCCGCCGGCGGTGAGCAGCGCCGCCTCGACCCGGCTCTCCGCCATGCCCGGGCGTCCGGGAGGGCCGAAGAACCGTACGTCGGCCCACGCGAGGAGCAGCCCCATCGGCGCGGCGAGGACGGCCACCGGCACCAGCTCCAGCGTGGCCACCAGCCCGCGCTGGAGGAGAGACATGCCCGACGCCGTCATCGACTCGTGCTCGAGGGAGCGTCGCGACGCGAGCAGCACCAGCGCGACCAGGAGCAGCCCCACCGCCAGCAGGACCGTGGCCCGGACGAAGGGGGTGACCTGGACGCGCGACTGGTCCGCGGCGATCCGCGCGCCCCTGAGGATGGCCGGCGCCGCCGTCACCACCTGGGGCGTGATGGGCTCCGGCTTGGCGGTGTCGAGACCGGTGCGCAGCACGTCGCCGGGCTCGTAGAGCCGCTTCTCGAACCTCTCGACCGCCGCGACCGCCGTCGCGAACCGGGCCGGTGTCGGGTCGCCCTCGAGTCGCAGGTCGGCGGTGTAGCGGGGGGCGTCGCGCAGCTGGCGGCACCAGCTCCGGAAGGACTCGGCGTCGGTCACCGCCAGAGCGGTGCCCGCTCCGCTGTCGGGGCGCCACGGGTAGGCGAGCGGGTCGAGCCCGAGCGACTGCAGTGCGGCGGGCAGCGTCGAGCCCTCGACGGGGTCGTAGAGGCCGGCCAGGGGGACGGAGACGACGTGGTCGCCGAGGCCGGGCGTGGAGTACGCCGTGATGCTGAGCTGCACCGGGTCGCCGGCGTGGACCCCGAGCTCCTCCCCGAGGCTCCTCGGCAGCCACAGGCCCGGCGGGGCCGCGCCGCTCCCGGCCAGGGTGTCGACCGCGCCGTCGTGGGTCCAGAGGACCGCGACGACGGACCGACCGTGGGCGCTGACCAGCGGCCGCGCGAACGCGGTCTCGCCGGCACCCGACCCGGTGGTCACCGGGTCGGCGTACCCGGGAAGGTCACGCAGGGCCTGGTGGTAGTCGGCCTCCACGTCCTTCGGGATGCGGCCGGTCCAGGTCACCCGGACGTTGGCCGAGTCGGTGCCGAACGCGTTGGAGTCGGCCGCGCCGCGCTTGGCGCCCAGTGCGGCGTCCTCCGCTGCGTGAAGGAACCATCCGGGAGCCACGAGTGCGGCCACCAGGAGGGCCGAGACCCCGACCAGGACCAGCGACCAGCTGGGTGCGTAGGCGAGCCGGATAGGCGCGCGCCGTAGCAGCGGATGGGGGCGCCTCCCGGACCCGCGAGACATCGTCCGCACCTTCCTCCGCAGGGTCAGTGCTCGGTTCTACCACGCCGGTCCGACGCCAGGAACACACGCAGAGCGGAGACGAACGCCTCGGGCTGCTCGGAGTGCACCCAGTGGCCGGCCCCCTTGATCGTGACCGACGTGGTGCGCGGGAAGAGCCGCCTCATGTCGGCGGCGTGCTCCTCCTGGACGTACGCCGACCGCTCGCCGGCGATCCACAGCACCGGGTGGTCGAACCTCCCCTCCAGGGCCGGGAACCCGCCGATCGTGGCCAGGTCGCGGCGGAGCAGGGACAGGTTGGCCTGCCAGGAGAAGCCCTCGGTGCTGGAACGCAGGTTCTGCAGCAGGAAGGCACGGACCCGGTCGTCGGGGATCGCCCCGGCCAGGGCCGCGTCGGCCTCGGACCGTCGGGACAGGGCGGCCAGGTCGAGGCCGGCGAGGCTGTCGAGGAGGTGCACGAACTCGCCCGCGCCCTCGCTCTCGGCCGGGGAGATGTCCACCACCACGAGTCGGTCCACCAGCTCGGGGTGCTGCAGCGCCAGCAGCATCGCCACCTTGCCGCCCATCGAGTGGCCCACGACGTGCATCGGCGGCTCGCCGGGATAGCGCTCACGCAGCGTCTCGGCCACGGCGTCGGCCATCGCCGGATAGGGGACCTCGTCGCTCCAAGGCGACCGGCCGTGGTCGGGCAGGTCGACCAGCGCCGAGCGCAGGTCCGGAGTCAGTGCCTTCGCGACCTGCAGGAAGTTGCGGCCCTGACCGAACAGTCCGTGCAGGAACACCACCCGCGGCCCGGCCTCGCCCACCTCGAGGACGTGCAGGCTCATCCGGGGTCTCCCCCGACGGACTGTGACCGCGCGGCGACGAAGTCCGGCTCCATAGGACAGGAGACTAGAAGACCTGGGTCGGGCCGGGGTGGCCAGCACCCCGCCCGAGGACGGCCGGGTCAGTCGCGGTCGTGGCGGTCGGCGACCCACGAGCCGTGGTCGCAGTGGTAGACGTGGCCGCCGTCGTGACCGGCCGGACGCTGGCAGGTGAGCACGCCGCCGTTGAGCCTGGACTCGCACATCGTCACCACTCCTCTCTGTTCCTGGGAGGACCGCCGGGGCCGTCTCCTGATACGACGCCCGGCACGCCCGATCGGTTGCTTCGAGGGAGCCACCAGTAGACGTCCGTCCTGCGGACCCAGGGCCGCAACCGGCGAAGATGACCCGAACGGGTCAGCCGGCACCACCTCACCGGTCGGTCACGATTCACCCGTTCCGCCACGGCGGCCCCGGACCGGCCTTTACCCTCGGCGGCATGACTGACATCGGGGGACTCGCCGAGTTCGGACGGGTTCCGACCGGCCCGGCGCCCGAGCCCCAGGGCGACCCGGTCCCGCTGCCGCCACCCGGCGCAGCGGCGCCCCCGCCTACCGTGACGGCGTACCCACCGCCGCCCGGCTACGGCATGCCCGGTGCCCCCCAGCCTCCCCGGCCCGACGACAGCGGGGTCCCGATCTGGGCCCTGGTGGCGATGTTCGTGCTGGTCCTCGCCCTCGGCGCGGCGACGGTCTACTTCGTGCTCCCCCGAGGCGGCTCCGACGCGCGGACCTACCCCTCGAGCTGGGACCCGCGCATCGCGCCCTACGTCAAGATCGCGGAGAAGCAGCGAGGCCTGAAGTTCCAGCACCCCGTGCAGGTCTACTTCCTGCCCGCGAAGGAGTTCGAGAAGACCGTCACCACCGACGACGCCGAGCTCACCGACGAGGACCGTGCCGAGGTGGAGCGGATGACCGGCGAGATGCGGGCCCTCGGCCTGCTGACCGGCGACGTCGACCTCACCGCTGCCATGAACGACGCCCAGAGCGGCGGGGTGCTGGCCTACTACTCCCTCGAGGACGAGACGATCACCGTCCGAGGCACCAAGGTGCGGCCCGAGGTGCGGTCCACGCTGGTCCACGAGCTGACCCACGTGCTGCAGGACCAGAACTTCTCGCTGGGCGCGAAGTACGCCCGCCTCCAGGAGGACGAGGCCGCGTCGGACTCCACCGCGCTCTCCGTGCTGCGCGCGATCGCCGAGGGCGACGCGGAGCGGATCGAGGCGAAGTACCGTGACTCGCTCTCCGCCAAGCAGCGCAAGGCGCTCGACCGCGGTCAGGACCAGCAGGGCAAGACCGCGGACAAGCGGCTCGACGACGTGCCCACCGTCCTGGTCACGATGATGAGCTCCCCCTACCTGCTCGGCTCGGCGCTGGTCGGCGCGGCCGCCGCCGAGGGAGGCAACGACGCCGTCGACGCCCTGCTCCGCGACCCTCCCCAGCACGACATCGCCCTGCTGCAGCCGTTCGCCGCTCTCAAGGGTGCGCGGGGGGTGGCCGACGTCGAGACGCCGCCCACCGCCAAGGACGACACGGTCCACGACACCGGCGAGCTGGGCGCGCTGACGTGGTACCTCATGCTCTCCGAGCGGATGCCCGCGACGCGCGCGCTCTCGGTCGTCGACGGCTGGCACGGCGACTCCTACGTGTCCTACGCCGACGCCGACGGCACCTCGTGCGTCAAGGCGGCCTATGCCGGCCGGACCGCCGGTGACAGCAGGGCGATGCTGCGGGCGCTGCGCGACTGGGTCGGGGCCGCCCCCGGATCACCCGCCAAGGTGCGTCACGAGGGTGACCTGGTGGTGCTGCGCTCGTGCGACCCCGGCAGTGACGCGAAGGTCGGGTCGGACTCCTCGGGCAAGGCACTCGAGCTGGCGGTGACGAGGTCCGCGCTGGGCGTCGGCCTGGTCCGCTCCGGAGCGCGACCGGCGGTGGCGGCGTGCGTGGCCGACCGGCTGGTGCGGATCTACCCCACGACGGCGCTGCTGGACCCCACGTTCGGGGCCGACGACCCGGCCGTGCAGGCCCGGGTCCGGACGGTGGCCGAAGGCTGTCGCTGACGGCGGTCGCACCGCGGCGCGGCCCGCCGGGTCACGGCCAACGGACGCTGATCGGCCACGCCGCGGCGTACCACGCGCGCAGGTGGCTGCGCAGCGGCTCGTCCGACGCGGCCAGGTCGGCTCGGACCCAGCAGTGGGCCGTGCCGTCGGCCTCCCCCGTCGGGTCAGGCTTGAGATAGGCGCAGCCGACCACCGTGACGCCGTCGGCCGGGTCCAGCACCGTCCAGGCGAAGTCCTCGCCGCGCTCGTGGTGCTCACGGTGCCGGACCAGGTCGGCGAGGTTCTCCTCGAGCGTGTAGACCCGCTCCGGCCAGCCGTCGGCCCGGAACCCCTGGGTCGCGTGGATGTGCTCGATCGACGCCGACCAGGCCGCCAGGTCGCTCTCGTTGTGCTCGGGACCGAGCACCTCGAACCGGAACGCGGGATGAGGGGGTGGCAGCGGGACCACGAAGTCGGGCGGCAGGTCGAGGGCCATCGCAGGAACCTAGCGCAGGGACACCCGCGGGTCCTGCGGGTCGACCCTGCTCAGCGGTGCCAGGCGGGCGTCGCCCCGCGACAGGCGACGCGGCGCCGGCCCATGGCCCGACTCGCCACCAGGAAGACCGCCAGCCCCAGCAGGATCCAGGGCAGGTGTGTCAGCACCAGCACCAGGAGCAGCAGGCCGGCGAGCAGCCTGAGGACCGTCGGGACCCCGGCGCCCCCCGCACGCGACCGGGACGGCGTCCAGCCGCCCGGCTGGGGCCACGGTCGGGAGCCCGACCCGGCCCAGGCCACGCTCGGCGCGGGCGGGGTCCACGGCGACCCGCCGGGCAGGTCGGCGAACAGCACGGGCAGCTCGCCGCGGGTCCGGGCGGCATAGGCAGCGTCGAGTCGCTCGGCGTGCTCGTCGGCCGTGAGACGGCCGGCCGCGAAGTGCTCGCCGAGCAACCGCGCGGCCTCCTCGCGCTCGGCGTCGCTGAGACGCAACCGGGTCTGGTCGGGGCGGGGCTGGTCGGGGCGGGGCTGCCCGGTCATTCGGCCTCTCCCTCCGCCAGCAGGCCGTAGAGGCGCCTGCGGGTCTCGGTGAGCAGCTGGACCGCCTCGCGTCGCTGCTGGTCGGTGCCGGTGCTGACGATCTGCCACACGGCGTTCATCAGGGCGCCGATCTCCGGCTTCAGGTTGGCGTAGTCGCCCGGGTCGTCGGCGTCCTCGGGGGTGTCGAACGGCGTCCACACCGCCTCCAGCTCGTCGGGGTGCTCCGCCACGTAGGCCTCGCCGTCGGCCGTCAGCCGGAGGGTACGCCGGCCCTCGGCCGCGTCGGCGGCGACCAGGCCCTCGTCCTCGAGCTGGGAGACCGTGGGATAGACCGACCCCGGGCTGGGGCGCCACGCTCCTCCGCTGCGCTCCTCGATCTGCTGGATGACCTGGTAGCCGTTGCGCGGCCCCTCGCGCAGCACGTCGAGGACCGCGGCGCGGACATCGCCGCGACGGACCTTGGGGCCCCGCTGCTGCATCCCCTGGGCGAGCCCGAACAGCCCGGCCACCCACGGCGGCGGGCCGCCGGTGCCGCGCGCGCCGCGCCCTCCCTGGCCCCAGGGGCCGCGGTCCCCCGGGCGGGGGTGGTGTCGCCACGGGTTGCCCTGGTCGTGGTGCTGTGGGCCGAAGCCGAAGGGTCCCCCCATGGTGTTCTCCTGACGATCGGTTGGCGATATATCGCGATACTACACCGACAGTCACGACAGTCAAGGCTGCCGCGATCGGGCCACGGGACCCGCGACGACCGCCTACCCTGGCGGCATGCTCTCGGCCCGTTCGCTGTCGCTGCTCGTCGCCACGCTCACCCTGACCCTGGTGCTCCCGGTGAGCGTCCTCACCGGTCCCGCCGACGCCGCTCCCCCGGCGCCGCGGCAGGCCTCGGTCACCAGCCGCACGGTCACCCTCAAGCCGGCCCTCCAGAACCTGCTCAGCCGCGTCAACAAGGTGCGCAAGGCCCACGGTCGCAAGCCGCTGCGCGCCACCGTGTGCCTGACCAAGAAGGTCGCCCAGCCGTGGGCGAAGCACATGGCCTCCACCGGCAGCTTCGCCCATCAGGACCTGACCAAGGTCTGGGAGACCTGCCCGTCGCTGACCGCCGTCGGAGAGAACATCGCGGCCGGGCAGCCCACGGCCAAGGCCGTGATGAAGGCCTGGATGAACTCCCCCGGACACCGCAAGAACATCCTGAACCGGAAGTTCCGCAAGATCGGCCTCGGCCTGGCCCGCGACGCCGACGGGACGCCGTACTGGGTGCAGGACTTCGGCCGCTGACCGGATCCGGGCGGCGCCTGGGCGCTATCTCATATCTGAGATACCGTGGACGGCATGACGGAGGACTACAAGAACCGGATCGGCAACCTGATCCGCGACGCCCGGAAGCACCGGGGCCTGACCCAGGCCCAGCTGGCCGAGCTCCTCGCCACCAGCCAGAGCGCCATCAACCGGATCGAGAAGGGCCACCAGAACCTCTCGCTCGAGATGCTGGCGCGGATCGGCGCGGCCCTCGACTCCGAGATCGTCGCGCTCGGTGCCGGGCCGACCCACCTGCGGGTCACCGGTCCGACGCGGCTCTCCGGCAGCATCGATGTGAAGACCTCGAAGAACGCCGGCGTCGCGCTGCTGTGCGCCTCGCTGCTCAACCGGGGCCGGACCACGCTGCGCAAGGTCGCCAGGATCGAGGAGGTCAACCGCCTGCTGGAGGTGCTCGGGTCGCTGGGCGTCCAGACGCGGTGGCTCAACGACGACAACGACCTGGAGATCGTCCCGCCGCCCGAGCTCGACCTCGACCACATCGACGAGCAGGCGGCGCGGCGCACCCGCTCGGTGATCATGTTCCTCGGCCCGCTGATGCACCGCGCCGACACCTTCGAGCTGCCCTACGCCGGGGGTGCAACCTCGGCACCCGCACCGTCGAGCCGCACATGGCGGCGCTGCGTCCCTTCGGTCTCGAGGTCAAGGCCTCCGAGGGCAACTACCACGCCAGCGTCAACCGGGCGATCGAGCCCAGCCGCCCCATCGTGCTCACCGAGCGCGGTGACACCGTCACCGAGAACGCCCTGATGGCGGCCGCGCTGCACCCGGGCACCACGGTGATCCGCAACGCCTCCTCCAACTACATGGTCCAGGACCTGTGCTTCTTCCTGCAGAAGCTCGGCGTGGCGGTCGAGGGCGTCGGCACCACCACGCTGACCGTGACCGGCCTCGAGACGATCGACGTCGACGTCGACTACGCCCCGAGCGAGGACCCGATCGAGGCGATGTCCCTGCTGGCCGCGGCGATCGTGACCAAGTCGGCGATCACCATCGCGCGGGTGCCGATCGAGTTCCTGGAGATCGAGCTGGCGCTGCTGGAGGAGATGGGCTTCGAGTACACCCGTTCCGAGGAGTACCTCGCCCGCAACGGGCAGACCCGGCTGGTCGACCTCACGACCCGCCCCTCGGAGCTGCACGCCCCCCTCGACAAGATCCACCCGATGCCGTTCCCGGGGCTCAACATCGACAACCTGCCGTTCTTCGCGGTCATTGCCGCCGTGGCCGACGGGCAGACGCTGCTGCACGACTGGGTCTACGAGAACCGGGCCATCTACCTCACCGAGCTCACCAAGCTCGGCGCCCAGGTCAAGCTGCTCGACCCCCACCGGGTGATGATCGAGGGGCCGACCCACTGGTCGGGTGCCGAGATCGTCTGCCCGCCCGCGCTGCGGCCGGCCGTGGTCATCCTGCTGGCCATGCTGGTCTCCAAGGGCACCTCGGTGCTGCGCTCGACCTACGTCATCCACCGCGGCTACGAGGACCTCGCGGAGCGCCTCAACCTCCTCGGCGCCCAGATCGAGCCCTTCCGCGACATCTGAGGCACCCTCGGTGGAGATCGGTCTCGACGACCCGCGGCGGGCCGACGTCCTGGCCCTGCTGCACGAGCACCTGACCGAGATGCGCGCGACCAGCCCCCCGGAGAGCGTCCATGCCCTCGACGCGGGGGCGCTGGCCGCGGCGGGGGTGAGTTTCTGGACGGCGCGGGAGCACGGCCAGCTGGTGGGCTGCGGAGCACTCAGGGAGCTCTCACCGACGCATGGGGAGATCAAGTCGATGCGGACCGCCACCGCGGCCCGCGGACGTGGGGTGGCCGCAGCCCTCCTCGCCCACGTCGTGGCGGAGTGCCGCCGGCGTGGCTATGCGCGGGTCAGCCTGGAGACCGGCAGCCAGGACTTCTTCGCTCCGGCGCGCCGGCTCTACGCCCGGCACGGGTTCGTCGAGTGCGGACCCTTCGGCGACTACCTGCCCGACCCGAACAGCGTCTTCATGACGCTGACCGGCTGACGGCCGGCGGACTCAGTCGAACAGCGTCTCGACCCAGCCGCGGGGCTTGGGCGGCAGCGGCGGTGCCGTCATGTCGCTGGTGATGCGCGGCAGCCGCGCGGTGTCGTGCACCGACCGCTCGTGCCAGTCGGTCTCGGCCTCCACCAGGGCTCCGAGGTCGGCCCGCTCGAGGAAGACGCCGTGGCCGTCGGGGCAGCGGCTGACCCGGGCGTCCCCGAGGGTCCGCTCGGTCATCTCGGCTCCGCAGCGAGGGCACGTCAAGGAGTCCATGGCTCGACGCTACTCCCCCGACGCGTGGCTGCCGGACCCAACGCGCCGCATGTGGGGCCGCGACGACGGGTACGCGACACGCCCGCGACCAGGTACGCCGCTCCATGGCCGTCGGCCTCCGGGGCGGCCATACTGAGCACGCCTCCGCGCCGATGAGGCTCGTTTCGCCCCGGTGGGCCACTCGGCCACCACCGCCCAGAAAGGGACGCAGATGCAGCCACCCGAGGAGCCAGCGTCGGACGGCATCGCCAACCTCCAGCCGCTCTGGGAGTCTCGGAAGAAGGAGCAGAAGGCGTGGTACTGGTACGACTGGGCCAACTCGGCCTTCGTGACCACGACGGCCGCGGTGCTGTTCAGCCCCTACCTGACGTCGGTGGCCGAGAACGCGGCCTGCGGCTTCTCGAGCAGTGACGACCGCAAGTGCGAGACCCCCCTGCACGTGCTCGGGATCTCCGTCTCGGCCGGGTCCTTGGTGTTCTACCTGGTCACGCTCTCGACGATCCTCTCGGCGCTGATCCTGCCGGTCGTCGGTGCGGCGGCCGACCGCAGCCCGCGGAAGGTCACCCTGATGTCGCGGTCGGCCTGGTCGGGTGCGGTCGCGGCGATGGCGATGTTCTTCGTGGCCGGCACCAACTGGCAGCTCGGCGCGCTGCTGCTGGTGGTCGCCACCCTGTTCCTGGGTGCCAGCCTCGTGATCTACGACGCGATCCTGTGCGAGATCGCCCTGCCCGACGAGCGCGATGCGGTGTCGTCGCGCGGCTGGGCGCTGGGCTACCTCGGTGGTGGCCTGCTGCTCGCCGCGAACTTCGGTCTGCTGACGGTGATGAGCGACAACACCGAGCTCGCCGTGCGCATCTCGCTGCTGTCCGCGGGGGTGTGGTGGGCGGTCTTCACCTTCATCCCCTACCTGGGGGTCAAGAACCGGCCACCGGTCAACGTCGTCCCCGAGTCAGGTGGCCTGGTCCGCGAGTCCTTCGGCCAGCTCTGGACCACGCTCAAGGACCTGCGCGGCTACCGGATGACGATGCTCTTCCTGGTGGGCTACCTGTTCTACAACGACGGCATCCAGACGGTCATCTACGCCGCCTCCGTCTACGGCGAGTTCCAGCTCGGGTTCGAGAAGTCCACGGTGCTGTCGGCGTTCCTGGTGGTGCAGTTCGTCGGCATCGGGGGCGCGCTGGTCTTCGGACGGATCGCGCGGCGCACGGGCGCCCACCGGATCATCATGATCGGTCTGATGATCTGGATCCTGGTCGTCATCGCGGGCTACTTCACCCCGGCGGGGAACTTCCCGCTGTTCCTGGCCCTGGCCGTCGGCATCGGCTTCGTGCTGGGCGGCACCCAGGCCCTGTCGCGGTCGTTCTTCAGCCAGCTCATCCCGCGGGGTCGCGAGGCGGAGTACTTCTCGCTCTACCAGGCCGCCGAGCGCGGGACCAGCTGGGTGGGCACGCTGATCTTCGGTGTGGTGCACCAGGTGACCGGGTCCTACCGCCCGGCCCTGCTCGCCCTGCTGCTGCTCTTCGTCCTCGGCCTGGCCTTCCTGAGCCGGGTGAACGTGCGTCAGGGCATCGAGGAGGCGGGCAACCCGCTCCCCCAGGTGGTCTGAGTCACCGTCCGCGGGCCCGGGAATCTTTGGCGGTGTGAGACCGTTGAAGAAATCTGAAAGGTCTAGACGTTTTTCGCGTCATGGACGACGACCCCGAGCGTCACATCACCGTTAGCGGGGGATCAATACCAACGGGAGGTGGCTCATGGCGGAGCGCACACTGCGCGGCGCCCGGCTTGGCGGCCAGAGCTTCGAGGACGAGCGCGGCATCGAGTTCGCGGCTCGCCAGCAGGTCGGCTACAAGTGCCCCCAGGGGCACGGCTTCGAGATCACGATGTCGCTGGAGGCGGAGGTCCCGGCGGTGTGGGAGTGCCCGCGCTGCGGTGCCGAGGCCCTCAGCACCACCGGCATCAAGCCGGAGTTCAAGGCCGAGAAGCCGGCCCGCACGCACTGGGACATGCTCCTGGAGCGGCGCAGCGTCAAGGAGCTCGAGGACATCCTCAAGGAGCGCCTCGAGCTGCTGCGCGGCGGCGAGATCGGCCCGGCGCACCTGCACCGCGCCAACGCCAAGAAGCGCAAGGTCTCCTGACCGTCACCGGCTGACCGCCGACGTACCCGCGAAGCGGACGGGTCGTCAGTCGACCACGTCGCCCCGGACCACCGGCCCCTCACCGGGCGCCGGAGGTCCGGGGCGACGTGCGTCGTACGACGTCATCCCGACGACCAGCAGCCTCCGCGACACGACCTGCGCCAGCAGCCGGCGGGCGATCGGGCGGGTGAACGGCAGCACGGCCAGGGCGCCCAGGATGTCGGTGACGAAGCCGGGGGTCAGCATCAGCGCCCCACCGACCAGGATGAGCGCCCCGTCAGCGATCTCCGAGGCCGGCATCCTGCCGCTCGCGAGCGCCTCGTTGAGGGCCTGCCAGGCGCGCCGCCCCTCATGGCGCACGATCCAGGCGCCGAGCATGCTGTCGGCGACCAGCACCAGGACGGTCGGCCACGCCCCGATCACCTGCCCCACCTGGATGAGCACGTAGATCTCGACCAGCGGCAGCACCACGAAGGCGACGAAGAGCAGCCACAGCGACAGCCGGCGACGTCGGGTCATCGGTCGTTCCTCCCCCAGATCCGGGACAGCTGACGGCGCCGCTCACGCAGACCCCACGCGGTGATCCGCCGCAGCGACTCGGTCGCGACGGCACGGCTCATCTTGGAGTCGCCGCGCTCGCGCTCGACGAACTCGATCGGAACCTCGCGCACCCGCAGGCCGGCGCTCAGCACCCGGTGGGTCAGGTCGGTCTGGAAGACATAGCCGGCCGATCGCACCGACCCGAGGTCGACCGCTTCCAGCGCCGTCCGACGGAAGACCCGGAAACCGGCCGTGGCGTCGCGGACGGGCAGGCCCAGGAGCAGCCGGACGTAGAGGTTGCCGCCGCGGCTCAGCAGCTCGCGCGACCGGGGCCAGTTGACCACCGAGCCGCCGGGCACCCAGCGCGAGCCGATCACCAGGTCGGCGTCGTGCAGGGCGTCGAGCAGCAGGTGCAGCTGCTCGGGCTGGTGGGAGCCGTCGGCGTCCATCTCCCCGACGACGTCGTAGCCACGGTCGAGCGCGACGCCGAAGCCGTGCAGGTAGGCCGCTCCGAGGCCGGCCTTCTCGGTGCGATGCACGACCGAGACGTGGGAGTCGGCCGCGGCCAGCCGGTCGGCGATCTGCCCGGTGCCGTCGGGCGAGCCGTCGTCGACGACGAGCACGTCCACGGCCGGCTGGGCGGCGCGAAGCCGCGCGACGATCCAGTCGAGGTTCTCCGCCTCGTTGTAGGTCGGGACCACCATGACGATGCGGCCCAGGTCGTGTGGCTCGCTCATCCGGCACCCCCCGGCGGAGGGGCCTGCTGTCCGAAGGGCTGGGTCGCGCCACTCACGAGGGGCGCCTGGGGGGCCGCGCCGCCGAGACGAGCCTGCGGCGCCTGCGGGTCCTGGGAGCGCCTCGGCCGCGCCAGCACGAGCATCAGGGCCAGCAGGGTGGCGGCCACGGCGCCGCGGCCGACCCAGGGCCCGAACCGGACACCGGGCGTCACCCCGGACACGAGGTCGACGGTGTCGACGAGGACCGCCTGCGTGCGGGGCTCCGCACTGTCGACGACCCGACCCTGCGCGTCGATGACCCCGGTGACGCCGTTGGTGGCGGCCACCACGACGCTGTGCTGCGTCTCGATCGCTCGCAGCCGGGTGATCGCGAATTGCTGGGCGATCTGGTGGGTGTGGATGAACGTCGCGTTGCTGGTCTGCACGACGAGCAGGCGGGCACCGTTCTCCAGCTGGACCCGGATGCCGTCGTCGTAGGCGACGTCGAAGCAGATCGAGTCGGCGATCGGCACGTCGGCGATGGTCAACGGATCGGTGCGGGTGCCCGAGAGCATGTCGCGCTGGACCAGCGCCAGCTGGCCGAAGTTGCTCTTGAACACCTTGTCGCGCCAGGGGATGTACTCGCCGAACGGCACCGGGTGCTTCTTGGTGTAGCGGTCGCCGGGCCCGGACAGCGGGTCCCACACGATGCCCTGGTTGAGCACGTCACCGGGGCGCGGCGCGTCGGCGATCACCCCGACCAGCACGGGTACGCCGATGGCGGCGGCGGCCTCGTCGAGCTCTCGGTTGATCTCCGCGTCGCGGAACGGGTCGACCGCCGTGGAGTTCTCCGGCCAGACCACGAAGTCGGGTGCCGGGCGGCGACCGGCGGCGACGTCCTCGGCCAGCTCGAGCGTGGCGTCCACGTGGTTGCGGGTGACCTGCCGGTGGTCGAGCAGGATGTCGGAGCCGTCGCCGGGCACGTTGCCCTGGACGGCGGCCACGGTGGCCGTCCCGTCGCCGGGCAGGCTGGGGGTCGCCAGGCCGGGCAGCCAGACGGCGGCGACGGCCAGACCCGCCGCGGAGGCGGCCAGCACCGGTCGCCGCCAACCGCCGGTCAGCAGCCAGGCCAGGCCGGTGCCGATCAGCGCCAGCAGCAGGCTGACGCCGTTGGCGCCCACCCAGGGCAGCGCCTGGGCCATGGGGGTGTCCACGGTGGCGAAGGCGAGCCGTCCCCACGGCATCCCGCTGAACGGCCACTGGCCGCGCCAGACCTCCGCGGTCACCCAGGCCAGGGCCACCCAGACCGGCCAGAGCCGGGCTCGGGTGAGGACCGCGGTGGCCCAGCCCAGCACGCCGAAGAACAGCGCCTCCAGCCCGGCCAGCGCCAGCCAGGCGTCGGGTCCGACGGCTCGCATCCAGCCGAGCAGCAGCAGTTCGTAGCCCAGCCCGAACGCGAGACCGGGCAGCCACGCCGCCCGTGGCGACACCCCGCGCACGGCCAGCACGAAGCCGGCGACGCCGAGGGGAGCGACCCACACCCAGGCGGTGGGCTCGAAGGCCAGCGACGTGGCGGCGCCTGCCGCCGCGGCGAACGCCGATCGCACGGAGAGGCCGACCACCCTCCGTCGCCGGCTGGCCGGCGGCGCGGACCGGTCGTCGTGGACGACCGGAGGCGCGAGCAGGTCGGGGACGGTCACCGGCCCAAAATACCCAACGCCGCCAGCGCCCCGCCGAGATCGCAGGGGCGGAGGGAACCCGGGCACTTCGGACCAACCCGGCACCGACCGGCTGCCGCCGCCGAGGCTGTTGTCTACGGCGCCGAGGCTCCCTCCACCACCGTCCTCGCGGGCGCGCGTCTGGCGGGTGGACGGAACCGAGGACGACTGGCCGCCTGCCCCACTCCGACCCACCGCGTCGCCGCGCCACCACCGCGCACTGCATGGACGAATCCGGGCTACCTTTACTCCCGCGCGCCCCGCTGTCAACCGGCCCCTGACCAGCGGCAACGCGAGAACGCGCAGGTCAGAGGGGTCGACCGGACACCCTGCATTTCCGCTCCGTTCGCCCACCGGACGGCGTGTCGCCGACGACACGCCGGTGAGGCGTCGCAGACGGGGCGCCGACGCGTCGCAGACGGTGGTGTGAGGCGTCGCAGACGGGTCAGGCCGGCGGCACCACGACGGTGCCGACGGCGGTGGTGGCCAGCAGCGGCTCGGTGAGCATGGAGGCGGCACCGGGCCGGTCGGCGGTGGCCGCGCCGCGGGCGACGACCGAGACGGTGAAGGAGAGCTCCCTCGACCGGCTGCCCACCCGGGTCACCTCGCAGGTGATCTCGAGGACGTCACCCGCGCGCACCGGCTCGCGGAACTGCACGTCGGAGTACGACGCGAACAGGCCCTCGTCACCGTCGGTGAGGATGCACATCTCCGTGGCCACGTCGCCGAAGAGACCCAGCGAGTAGGCACCGTCGACCAGGTTGCCGGCGTAGTGGGCGTGGGAGTAGGGCACGTAGCGACGGTGGACGACGCGCGTCCCGACGGTGGCGGTCATCAGGCGATCCTTCCCACGGGCTTGCTGGACCCCGGGCCCGGGGCCAGCCGGTGCACGAGATAGCTGGCGACCTCGGCGGGCGTCGTACCGCGGCTGAAGACGCGGTCGACGCCCAGCTCGTCGGCCATCGTCTCGTCGAAACGCGGTCCGCCGACGATCAGCACCGGCCGACGGTCGGCAGGGTAGGCCTCGCGGAAGGCCGCCGACATCTCCCGGGTGTTGAGGAGGTGGGCGTCGCGCTGGGTGACGACCTGCGAGACCAGCACCGCGTCGGCACCCTCCGCCTGTGCCCGGGCGACGAGGTCGGGCACCGACACCTGGGCGCCGAGGTTGACCACCTTGAGCTCGCGGTAGTACTCCAGGCCCTTCTCCCCCGCGAACCCCTTGATGTTGAGGATCGCGTCGATGCCGACGGTGTGGGCGTCGGTGCCGATGCAGCCGCCCACCACGACCAGGCGGCGGCGCAGCGACCGCCGCACCGCGGCGTTGACCTCCTTGGGCGTCAGCAGCGGGTAGTCGCGCTCGACGACCTCGACCTGGGACAGGTCGACCAGGTGGTTGACCCGTCCGTAGACGACGAAGAAGGTGAACCCGTCGCCCATCGGCTTGCTGTGCACGACCAGGGCCGGGTCCATGCCCATCTTGTGGGCCAGCTGCGCGGCCGCGCCCTCGGCGGCCTTGGAGTGCGCGATCGGGAGGGTGAACGACAGCTGCACCATGCCGTCGCCGGTCGTGTCGCCGTAGGGCCGGACCAGGTGGCCGGTGCCCTTGGCGGTCTTCTGCTCGGCAGCCATCACTCCCCCTCGAGGATCTCGGTGGCCGGGTTGTAGTACGCCGGCGACTTGGCGGCCACCCCGTCGAGCCCCTTGCCGGCATCGGCCGGGCGCTTCATCAGGCCGAAGGTGCCGTCGGCGATGGCCGCGAGCAGCGGCGCGTGGCCGGCGTCGTCGGAGTCGAGGGCGATGTCCTCGAGCAGCTCGATCGTCTCCCCGAGCACCTCGCGGGCACGCCGCTCGATGAAGCCGTCCTTGGCCGGGCGGAAGTCCTCGTGGAGGTTGCCGGCGGCGTTCATGACGTAGCGGACGTTCTGCAGCGCCAGGTCGCGGTCGGACAGCCACGGGGTCACCACGGCCTCGGTCATCATCCCGACCAGCAGGATCCCCTGTCCGGTCAGCGCACCCACCAGGTTGAAGAACCCGTCGAGGAGGTAGCCCCGGAACACGTCGCCGGTCATGTGCCGCGTGGGCGGCATCCACTTGAGCGGGGCCTTCGGGAAGAGGTCGCGCGCCAGCATCGCGTGGGCGAGCTCGAGCCGGAACGAGTCGGGCACGTCGGGGTCGATCTCGAACGCATGCCCGAGGCCCAGCTGCCAGTCCTCCAGGCCGGCCTCCTTGGCGAAGTACTCGTTGAGGAGCTGGCTGGTGGTCACCGTGTGCGCGGCCTCGACCGCATCGGCGGTGGTGAGGTAGTTGTCCTCACCGGTGTTGATGATGATCCCGGCGCGGGCGTGGACCTGGCGGCTGAAGCGCTGGTCGACGAACGTGCGGATCGGGTTGATGTCGCGGAAGAGGATGCCGTACATGGAGTCGTTGAGCATCATGTCGAGACGCTCCAGGCCCGCCATCACGGCCATCTCGGGCATGCAGAGCCCCGAGGCGTAGTTGGTCAGCCGGACGTAGCGCCCGAGCTCCCTGGAGGTCTCGTCGAGGGCGGCCCGCATCAACCGGAAGTTCTCCTGGGTGGCGTAGGTGCCCGCGAACCCCTCGCGGGTCGCACCCTCGGGGACGTAGTCGAGGAGCGACTGCCCGGTCGAGCGGATCACCGCGATCACGTCGGCGCCCTCGCGGGCCGCCGCCTGGGCCTGGGGGATGTCCTCGTGGATGTCGCCGGTGGCCACGATGAGGTAGATCCAGGGCTTGCGCGGGGCGTCGCCGACCCGGGCGATCATCCGCTCGCGCTCGCGGCGCCGGACGTCGACCCGCTTGATCCCGGCGTGCCCGGCGCGCCGTGCCGCCGAGCGGGCGCGGGGCTCCTCGCGCCCCGCGGGCCGCTCGAAGCGGACCGACCCGGCGGCCGCCTTCTGGGCGAGCTCGTGGAGCGTGGCCGCCTCACCGCGCCTGAGGGCATCCCAGACGGGCAGGGCGACGCCGTGCTCGAGGCCGACGTCGGCGCGCACGCAGTCGGCGAGCCGGTTGACCCACGGGATGCCGTCGACGTCGGCGCCGGACAGCCCGGCCAGCCGCAGCGTGGCACGCTCGACGGAGACGGTGGTGTGCTGCTTGGCGACCTTGACGATGGGCTTGCCCACCTTGCGAGCGAGCTGCCGGGCGAGCCGGATCTGGGCCGGGTCGAGGTCGAGACGACCGCGGGACTTGCTCATCGTGCCTCCTCGGCCGCCCCGGCGGCCGCGGCCAGCCGCCGTTCGAACAGCGAGCGTACGCCGGGCGTGGTGCGCAGCAGGTCGAGTGCGTAGGCCGCGTGTCCGGGGACATAGCCGTTGCCCACGAGCATCGTGACGTCGGCGGCCAGCCCCTCCGCCCCCAGCGCGGCACCGGCGAACGAGGTGGCCATCGAGAAGAAGATGACGGTGCCCCCCTCGGCGGTCGCGAGGATCGCGCCCCCCTCGCAGCCGGGCACGTCGACGCACACCACCGTCAGGTCGGCCGGTCCGCCCGCGTCGAGCACCGCGTCGCGGAGCGCGATCGGGTCGCGCGCGTCGGCCACCACCACGGTGTCCGCGAGCCCCGCGTCGGTCAGCAGCGTGGCCTCGTCCCCGTGCGGGACGACCCCGATGGTCCGGGTGGCGCCGGCCGCACGGGCGGCGGCCAGGCTCAGCGAGCCGGACTTGCCGGCGCCACCGACCACCGCGACGGTGACGTCACCGGGATGCTCGGCCGCGTAGCGCGACACCACGCGCGCCGTGAGCGCCGGGGCGCCGCACACGTCCATGACGGACAGCGCGAGGTCGGGGTCGAGGTCGTCGGGCAGCACCGCGGCGATCGACCGCCCGAAGAGGACGGCGTACCCGTCGCAGGGGACCTGCTCCCCCATCCCGTCCCACTGCTCGAGGCCGTCCTCGATGACCAGCGGAGTGAGCGTGAGCGAGACCAGCGTGGCCACCCGGTCGCCGACGGCGAGACCCAGGGGCGAGGCCGGGCCGACCTCCTCGACGGTGCCGATGAGCATGCCGCCGGACCCGGTGACCGGGTTCTGCATCTTGCCGCGACCGGCCACGATGTCGAGCACGGCACGGCGCACCGCGGCTCCGTCGACGGAGCCGTCGGCCGCGGTGTGGGTGCCCTCGAGCTGGCGGTACGACGCGGCGTCGAGGTTGAGCTTCTCCACCCGGATCCGAACCTCGTCGGGCCAGAGGTCACGACGGGTGTCGAGTCGCTGGGCGGCCTGCGGCAGCACCAGCGGTCGGTCCAGGACCCGGTGCAGCCCGGTCGGGTCTCCCGTGGTCTGCGTCACACCCATCCTCCCTTGATCACGGCTATCCACAGCAAATCCTTTCCCGATGTATTGGACTTGCCGGATGTTCTACGCCTACTCTGTCATGCAGGGTCGTTCGGACACAACCGAACGACCCTGCCCGCCAGCCCCCACGCGACCAGGAGGTCCGATGAGCGTCGACGTCGCCGCTGAGAGCGCCCCCGAGAGCCCCCGAGCGACCCCCGGTCTGACCCTGTCCGCGGCCGGCACCGAGGCTCCCGACGGGCAGCCCTACGCCTACCACCGCGTGGAGCTCGTCGAGCCCGACTGGACCCGATTCCCGGGCTGGCGCGACGTCACGGCCGAGGAGTGGGCCTCGGCGCAGTGGCAGCGGTCCCACTGCGTGAAGAACGTCAAGCAGCTGCGCGAGCTGATGGGCGACCTCCTCGACGACCGGTTCTATGCCGACCTCGAGAAGGACCAGGCCGAGCGGGCCACCATGTCGATGCTGGTGCCGCCCCAGATGATGAAAACCATGGCGCCGGCCGTGGACCCCGCGGGTACCGGCTCGCTGACCGAGGCGTTCTACGCCGACCCGGTGCGGCGCTACATGATCCCGGTGTTCTCCGACCGACGCACCGACTGGCCCAGCCACCCGCACGCCACCCGTGACTCGCTGCACGAGCACGACATGTGGGTCGCCGAGGGGCTCACCCACCGCTACCCCACCAAGGTGCTCGCGGAGCTGCTGCCCACCTGCCCGCAGTACTGCGGGCACTGCACGCGGATGGACCTGGTCGGCAACTCCACCGCGGTCATCGACAAGCTCAAGTTCGTCGGGAAGCCGAACGACCGGCTCGGCGACATGCTCGACTACCTGCGTCGTACCCCCCAGGTCCGCGACGTCGTGGTCTCCGGCGGAGATGTGGCCAACATGCCGTGGGCGCGCCTGGAGGCGTTCCTCACCGAGCTGCTGGAGATCGAGAACATCCGCGACGTGCGCCTCGCCACCAAGGCGCTGATGGCGCTCCCGCAGCACTGGCTGCAGGACGACGTCGTCGAGGGCATGGGCCGGGTCGCCACGCTGGCCCGATCCCGCGGCGTCTCGCTGGCGATCCACACCCACGTCAACCACGCCAACTCCGTGACCCCCCTTGTCGCCGACGCGACCCGGGCGATGCTCGAAGCCGGCGTCCGCGACGTGCGCAACCAGGGCGTGCTGATGGACGGCGTCAACGCCGACGAGCACGACCTGCTCGACCTGTGCTTCGCGCTCCTCGACGGCGCGCAGATCATGCCCTATTACTTCTACATGTGCGACATGATCCCGTTCTCGGAGCACTGGCGGGTCTCGGTCGCCGAGGCGCAGCGGCTGCAGCACCAGATCATGGGCTACCTGCCCGGGTTCGCGACCCCTCGGATCGTCTGCGACGTGCCGTTCGTCGGCAAGCGCTGGGTGCACCAGCTGACGGCCTACGACACCGAGCGCGGCATCTCCTACTGGACCAAGAACTACCGCACCTCGATCGAGTCCGAGGACCCCGAGGCGCTCACCCGGGCCTACGAGTACTACGACCCGATCCACACGCTGCCCGCCGAGGGCCAGGCGTGGTGGGAGCAGCACGGGCGGCTGGACGAGTCCGCGCTGAAGGCCGCCGAGGTCGCCGAGGCGTCCCGCCGGATGGCCGCCCTCCAGGCGCACTGAGGATCACCCGGCAGACTGCGGGGCGATGAGCACGCCCCGTGAGCGGATCCCGCGCGACATCTGGATCCTGATCGCGTCCAGCTTCCTGGTCGCGGTCGGGTTCGGGCTGATCGTGCCGGTGCTGCCGCAGTTCGCGCGGAGCTTCGGCGTGGGCGCCACGGCGGCGTCCGTCGTGGTCAGCGCGTTCGCGTTCTTCCGGCTGGTTGCGGCACCGGCAGGCGGTCGGCTGGTGGCCCGGCTGGGCGAGCGGCCGGTCTATCTGACCGGCCTGCTGCTGGTCTCGGGGTCGACCGCCGCGACCGGGTTCGCCCAGAGCTACACCCAGCTGCTGGTCTTCCGCGGCCTCGGCGGGGTCGGCTCGACGATGTTCACCGTGTCGGCGCTGGCGATGATCGTGCGACTCGCACCGCCGGCGATCCGCGGCCGGGTGTCGGCGGCGTGGGCGTCCACGTTCCTGGTCGGGGCGATCCTCGGGCCGGTGCTGGGCGGTCTGCTGGGCGGCTTCGGCCTCCGGGTGCCGTTCCTGGTCTACGCCGCCATGCTCCTGCTCGCCGCCGTCGTGGTGGCGACCTTCATCCCGGCGGCCGGCCGACCGGACGCCGACGACGGGTCCGTGCTGCCGCCGCTCACGGCGCGGGAGGCGCTGCACGACAGCGCCTATCGGGCGGGGCTCGCGTCCGCCTTCGCCAACGGCTGGTCGAACTTCGGCGTCCGCAACGCGATCCTCCCCCTGTTCGCCGCCTCCGTGGTCAGCGACGAGCCCTGGGTGGCCGGCACGGCGCTGGCCGTCTTCGCCGCGGGCAACGCGACCGGACTGACCGCCGCCGGACGGCTGACGGACCGATGGGGCCGGCGTCCCTTCGTGCTCCTCGGTCTGGCAGTGAGCGGGGTGGCCACGGCGCTCACCGGGTGGGCGTCGGGGCTGGGGGTGCTGCTGGCGCTCTCGGTGGTGGCGGGCGCCGGGGCCGGCACGCTCAACCCCGCCCAGCAGGCGGCGATGGCCGACGTCGTGGGGCGGGAGCGCTCGGGCGGCCCCGCCCTGGCGGCGTACTCCATGGCGCAGGATGCCGGAGCCATCGTCGGTCCGGTGCTGGCCGGGCTCCTGGTCGACCACGGGTCCTATCCGCTGGCCTTCGTCGTCACCGGTGCGGTGACGCTGCTGGCGATGCCGCCGTGGCTGGTCGCGCGCGAGACGCTCAGCCGGTGACGGGGCGACTCTCGTAGGGCGTCGACAGCACGATGGTGGTCCGCGTCGAGACGTTGGCGACCGAACGGATGCGAGCGAGCAGGTCCTCCAGCGACGCCGGGGTCGCGACCCGCACCTTGAGGATGTAGGACTCCTCCCCCGCCACCGACCAGCACGACTCGATCTCGACGATGTCGGCCAGCCGCTGGGGGTAGTCGTCGGGCTCGGACGGGTCGATCGGGGTGATCGACACGAACGCCGTCAACGGCAGGCCGATCTGGTCGTGGTCGATCGTGGCGCCGTAGCCCTTGATCAGGCCGCGCTTCTCGAGCCGCTTGACCCGCTGGTGGACGGCCGACGTGGACAGGCCGGTGGCCTTGCCGAGGTCGGTGAAGGACATCCGCCCGTCGGCCGCGAGCAGCGTGAGGATCTTGCGGTCGGTCTCTTCCACGACTGCACCCTAGTGCGTGACCGCCGTCACGGACAGGATGTTTCATCGTGCGAGGATGACCGGCGTGACCTCGCAGCGGCTGATGGTGCTCGACACCGCCTCGATGTACTTCCGGGCCTTCTACGGCGTCCCTGACAGCTTCCGTGCACCCGACGGCACCCCGGTCAACGCGGTGCGCGGTCTGGTCGACTTCATCGCCCGGCTCGTCGGGGAGTACCAGCCGACCCATCTGGTCTGTGCCTGGGACAACGACTGGCGTCCGCAGTGGCGGGTCGACCTGGTGCCGTCGTACAAGGCGCATCGGGTCGAGGCCGTCACCGGAGCCGGGGCGCCGGACATCGAGGAGGTGCCCGACCCGCTGGAGACGCAGATCCCGATCATCCTCGAGGTGCTCGACGCGCTCGACATCGCCGTGGTCGGCGCCGACGGCTACGAGGCCGACGACGTGATCGGCACCCTGGCCACCGGCGCGTCCATGCCGGTCGACGTGGTCACCGGCGACCGGGACCTGTTCCAGCTGGTCGACGACGCCGCGGGCGTGCGGGTGCTCTACATCGCCCGCGGCGTCGGGCGGCACGAGCGGGTCACCGAGGCCGTCGTGCGGGAGAAGTACGCCGTCGAGCCGCGCCAGTACGCCGACTTCGCGACGCTGCGCGGTGACGCCTCCGACGGGCTGCCGGGGGTCGCGGGCGTGGGCGAGAAGACCGCGGCCACCCTGCTCCAGCGCTTCGACGACCTCGACGGCATCCTGGCCGCCGTCGACGACCCCGACTCCGACCTCGGGCCCGGTCCGCGAGGCAAGATCAAGGCCGCTCGTGACTACCTCGCGGTGGCGCCCGAGGTGGTCGCCGTCGCGCGTGACCTCGACCTCGGCACGTTCGACGCCAGCCTGCCGCTGTCGCCGCCCGACCACGCCCGGATCGTCGAGCTGAGCGCCCGCTGGGGACTCGACTCGCCGCTGGCCCGTGTGGTGACCGCGATGGCCGAGCGTCAGTCCAGCGAGGAGTAGGCCACCACGCCCCGGCGCAGCGCGGCGACGGTGTCTCGCGCGGTGCGTCGCAGCGGGGTGTCACCGGCGGCGTCGGCGACCTGACCGGCGAGGTCGACGAGCTGCTTGACCCAGCGGACGAAGTCACCGGCAGCCAGGTCGGTGCCGACCAGCACGTCGTCGAGGTCGTCGCCCAGGGCCCAGCGCCAGGCCGCCCACGCGAACCCGGCGTCGGGCTCGCGGAGGAAGTCGAGCCGGTGCTCGCGCTCGACGTCCGCAAGGTCCCGCCACAGTCGCACCATCTGCTCGGTCACCGGCCTCGCACGGCCGCCGGGCCAGCGGGGACTGGCGTCGTCGGTGCGCCGCGCCTCGAAGACCAGCACGGACAGCACGGCGGCCAGCTCGGCGGGGTCGAGCCCCTGCCACAGGTCGTGGCGGATCGACTCCGCCGCCACCAGGTCCATGTCGGAGTAGATCCGCATCAGGTGGCGGCCACGGTCGGTCACCCGCTCACCGTCGTCGGTGAGGTAGCCCAGTCCCTGGAGCACCTGACACACCCGGTCGAAGGTCCGAGCCACCGTGTTGGTCCGCTGCTCGACGCGCCGCTCGAGCGTGGCGGCGTCACGGGACAGCTTGAACCACCGGTCGGCCCAGCGCGCGTGGTCCTCGCGGTCGGGACAGTCGTGGCAGGGGTGCGCCTTCAGGGCGGCCCGCAGCTCAGCGACCTGACGCTCGACCTCGCCCTCGGGCCGAGACCCGCCGCGGCGCCGCCGCCCGACCTCGGGAGGGTCGAGGTGGCGGGTCCGTTCCCGCAGCGCCGAGGCCAGGTCGCGGCGCGCCTGCGGGTTGCGACCGTTGAAGCTCTTGGGGATCCTGATCCTGACCTGGGACCGGACCGGCTGGCTGAAGTCCGGAAGTGCCAGCCGACGGGCCTGTCGCTCCTCGGTCAGCAGGTAGGGGCGGGGCTCGTGGCCGGCGAGGCCCGGGTCGATCACCACCGCCCAGCCCGCGAACCGACCCGACGGGACATGGATCACATCGCCGGGGCGCAGTGCCTCCAGCGACGCGCGCACCTCGTCGCGCACGTCGGCCCTGCGGGCCTTGGCGGCGCCCTTCTCGACCTCGGAGATCCGTCGGCGCAGGCCGGCGTACTCCATGAAGTCGCCGCGGTCGCACGCGGCGGCGTCGGCGTAGCCGTCCAGAGCCTCCTGCGCCTTGCGCAGCTGGCGGGCCAGCCCGACCACGGCCTTGTCGGCCTGGAACTGCGCGAAGGACATCTCCAGCAGCTCGCGGGCGCGCGCCCGACCGAACTGGTGGACCAGGTTGACCGCCATGTTGTACGACGGCCGGAACGACGAGCGGAGCGGGTAGGTGCGGGTCGAGGCCAGCCCGGCCAGCTCGCGCGGGTCCATGCCCGGCTGCCAGAGCACCACCGCGTGGCCCTCGACGTCCAGCCCGCGTCGACCGGCCCGGCCGGTCAGCTGGGTGTACTCCCCCGCCGTGATGTCGGCGTGGGTCTCGCCGTTGAACTTGGTGAGCTTCTCCAGCACGACCGTCCGCGCGGGCATGTTGATGCCGAGCGCCAGGGTCTCGGTGGCGAAGACGACCTTGACGAGGCCGCGCACGAACAGCTGCTCGACCACCTGCTTGAAGGCCGGCAGCAGCCCGGCGTGATGGGCCGCCACACCTCGGGTGAGGCCGTCGAGGAAGTCGTGATAGCCGAGCACGCCGAGGTCCTCGTCGCCGAGGTGGCGACACTCGCTCTCGCCGAAGGCGAAGATCTCGTCGCGTTCGGCCGGGGTGGTGAGCCGGACGTGGGCGTCGAGACACTGCTTGACCGCCGCGTCGCAGCCGGCGCGGCTGAAGATGAAGACGATCGCCGGCAGCAGGCCCTCGCGTTCGAGTCGCTCCAGCACGTCGACCCGGCTCGGGATCCAGACCCGCCGGCCGTTGCCGACGTTGCGGGGGTTCTTCGACGAGCCCGGCCGGCCCTTGCGCGGCGACCGCCGGTCGCGCATCAGCCGGCTGCTGGCCCAGTCGTCGCGAGCCACCCGCAGCAGCTGGTCGTTGACGGGCGCCCCCTCGCGCACGAAGCCGGCCGAGGCGTCCACGTCGGAGGAGGCGAACAGGTCGTAGATCCGGCGGCCCACCATCACGTGCTGGAACAGCGGGACCGGCCGGCGCTCCTCGACGATGGTGGTCGTCTCACCGCGCACCGTCTCCAGCCACTCGCCGAACTCCTCGGCGTTGCTGACCGTGGCGGACAGGGAGATCACGCTCACGGACTCGGGGAGGTGGATGATCACCTCCTCCCACACCGCGCCACGCATCCGGTCGGCGAGGTAGTGCACCTCGTCCATCACCACGAAACCGAGCCCCAGCAGCGTGCGCGACCCGGCGTAGAGCATGTTGCGCAGCACCTCGGTGGTCATCACGACCACCGGCGCCTCGCCGTTGACGGTGTTGTCGCCGGTGAGCAGGCCGACCCTGTCGGCGCCGTAGGCCGCGACCAGGTCGTGGTACTTCTGGTTCGACAGTGCCTTGATCGGCGTGGTGTAGAAGCACTTGCGACCGGTCGCGAGCGCCAGGTGCACCGCGAACTCCCCGACGACGGTCTTGCCCGACCCGGTGGGGGCGGCGACCAGCACGCCGCGCCCCTCCTCGATCTCCCGGCACGCGCGCAGCTGGAAGTCGTCGAGGGGGAAGGTGTAGCGGCCGGTGAACTCGTGCAGCACGGGATGGGCCTGGGCGGCCCGCATCCGGGCATAGCCCTCGGCCGGGGAGGCCGGCTGCTGGGTGTGGTCGCTCATGCGAGGACCGTGAGCGCGCCGGGCACGCACTCCACCGTGAGAGGGAGCGCACCGAACCGCTCACCATCGGCGTAGGACACGATGCCGGCGGCGGCCAGCGTGATCCGCCGGACGCGGTGGTGTTCGTACTGCGGGTGCGTCACATGGGTGCCCTTGAACAGCTTGGGATAGGTCGTCACCAGCCCGGCCTTGCTCATCGGCTTGATCACCACGACGTCGAGCAGCCCGTCGTCGAGCACGGCGCCCTCGGTGATCCGCAGCCCACCGCCGAACGACGGCCCGTTGCCGACGGCGACCAGCATCGCGTCGAGGTGGCGGGTCTCGCCGTCGAGGTCCAGGGTGTAGGCCAAGGGGCGGAAGGTGCGCAGCTCGGCGAGGGTGGCCAGGTTGTAGCGCATCTGACCTTTGGGCCAGGTCATCCGGTTGGCGCGCTCGTTGACGATGGCGTCGAAGCCGGCGGCCAGCACGGTGACGAAGTAGCGGTCGCCCGAGCGGGCCAGGTCGATGGTGCGGGCGTGGCCGGCGATCACCCGGTCGGCGGCCGCAGCCGGGTCACGGCGCGGGATGTCGAGGTAGCGGGCGACGTCGTTGCCGGTGCCGGCGGGGATGACCCCAGCCGCGTGGCGGTGCCCGCCACGGCCTGCACCCCGAGATGGCACATGCCGTCGCCTCCGACGACCACCAGCGCCTCCACGCCGTCGGCCACGCACCGGTGCGCGAGGTCGAGCGCCTCTGCGGCGTCGCGGCCGGTGAGGTTGCGCACGCTGAAACCGGCGGCGCGCAGGCGGGGCAGGGCGGCCTCACGCGCCCCGACCGCGCGGCCCTTGCCGGCGGTCGGGTTGGTGAGCAGCGCGATCTCGCGCGAGGACGACACGAGGCGAGACTAGCCGCCGCGGGACTCCCCGAGGCGGAGCAGCACGGAGTAGCGCTCGGTCTCCGCGCCGACCGCCTTGGCCAGTCGTCCGACGGCCTCCAGCACGGCGTCGGCGGTGAAGTCTCTCCCGGGCACGGCGAGGGTCGGCCGGCCGTCGTGCTCGACCAGGTGGACCTGGCCGTGCCGCCAGGCCTGGTGGCTCTGCCGGCGTACGCCGTCTCCGGCGACGGGCGAGGGGTAGGCCTCGTCGACGGCCAGCAGGTCGCAGGGCACCGAGCGGTCGCCGTCGGTGAGCCGGCCCCGGACCAGCGAGCCCCCGGCAATGCTCGTCTCGGGCTCCCAGACCACCTCGCCCTCCCCCAGCCAGCCGGGCAGGTCGAACGGGTCGAGATCGAGGATCGTGCTCACGTGCGGCTGGCACCGCCCTCGAGGAAGTCCTCGCGGGCGCGCGCCCGCCGGCGGTCGTTGCCGCGGGCGATGACCTCGCTGATGAAGAAGAGCAGCACCATCGGGACCGCCATGAAGCACATCGTGAACGGGTCCGTGGACGGCGTCACGATCGCGGCGAAGATGAAGACGCCCAGGATGATCCACGACCGGTGCTCACCCAGCCACTTCCCGGTCACCACGCCCGCCAGGTTGAGCAGCACGATGAAGACGGGGATCTCGAAGGCGAGTCCGAACACCAACAGGGTGCGGGAGAAGAAGGAGAGGTACTCCTGGAACTCCACCAGGTTGGTGAAGTTGTCGGGGGTGAACCCGATCAGCACCTCGAGCCCCTTGGGCAGCGTGAGGTAGCCGGTGACGACGCCGATCATGAACAGCGGGCCGGCGATCGAGACGAACACCATCGACCAGCGGCGCTCGTGGGCGTGCAGCCCGGGCAGGATGAAGGCCCAGACCTGGTAGAGCCAGTAGGGGCTGGTCAGCACCACGGCGGCGAGCCCGCAGAGCTTGAAGTAGAGCAGGAACGGTCCCCCGGCCCCGGAGATCACCGCCTCGGTCACGCCGCTGCCGAGCGCCTCCTGCGCGTGCAGGTAGGGACCGGTGACCACCTTGAGGATGGCGTCGTAGAAGAAGAGCGCCGCGACGAACGCGAGCGTCATCACGAGGGCGACCCGCATCAGCCGGCCGCGCAGCTCGCGGAGGTGGTCGGACAGCGCCATCCGACCGTCGTCGCCGACGGGGTGTGCCGGCTTTCCTGAGAACAGGCGGAAGAGCCCGGAGCCGAACACGTCCGTCGTGGGGTGGGTCAGGCGGTGGTGTCGTCGGGGCGCTGCTCGCGGGCGCGGTCGGCCTCGGCCTCGGTGCGGCGAGCCTCGATCTCCCGCTCCTCCGGGGTGATCTGGTCGTCGTCGGTGCGCAGGCCCTTGGTCTCGTCCTTGAAGATCCGCAGCGCCTGGCCGCTACCGCGGGCCAGCTCGGGGAGCTTCTTGGCGCCGAACAGCAGCACGATCACCAAGACGATGACGATGAGCTCCCATCCACCGGGCATGGTGACAAGCGGAGTGATCATGGTTTCCTCACCTCGAAGTGTGTGCTGTCCATGGTACGGACGACCACGTGACGGGTCATGTGTACCACCTGAGCGCGTCCTGTGCGGCCTTGAGGTGGGAAGTGGCCAGGTCGGGGGGATCGAGGACGGTGGCGTAGGGCGTCAGCCGGAGCAGGAACCGCTCGAGCCAGCGCGGGTCGGCGACCCGCATGGTGACCTCCAGGACTCCCCCCGCGCGCCGGCGTACGGACTCCAGGGAGTAGTAGTCGGGCACCCAGCGGGCCTCGGGCGCCAGCCGCAGCCGGACCAGCGTCGTGTCCTGCTCCGCGAGCAGGAAGCCCTCGTCCACCCGGCGCGGCGGCGCGGGGTCGGCGACCTCGGTCTCCAGGACCTCTGCCTGGTGGATCCGGTCGAGCCGGAACAGGCGCGGCGCGTCGGCGCTGTGGCAGTAGGCGTCGAGATAGTCGACCCCGCCCGCGGTCACGGTCCCGCGGGGGTCGACGACCCGCTCGGACTCCTCGTCGCGGCTGGGCACGTAGTAGGTCAGCCGCAGCTGCCGCTGGCGGCGCACCGCGTCGCCGAGCGTCGCACGCAGCCGCGCGGAGGCGTCGACGCTCTCACCGACGTCGATGCTGCCGGCGTGGGTGCCGGACGCGGCGGCCGCCTCGAGCTTGGCCAGCACCCGGTCGACCACGTCACGGGTGTCGGCGCCCGACTCGCTGCGCAGCGCGCGCAGCGCCACGATCAGCGCGCTCGCCTCGATGGCGGTCAGGCGCAGCGGCCGGGCGAGGTAGTCGGCGTTGGAGACCCGGATCACGCCATCGCCCTCGGGGTCCTCGAGCGCGTCGAGGTCGACGTCGATCAGGTCATCGGGGTAGCCGCCGGGCAGGCCGCACATCAGCAGCACGCGGAGGTCGCGCAGCAGCTGCGCCGGCGTCATCCCGAGGTCACGCGCGGCATCCTCGAGGCGCACCTCGCCTCGGGAGTGGAGGTAGGGCACCAGGGTGAGCAACCGGGCCACCTGCTCCTTGGCCCCGCTGACCACGGCGCTCATCCGGACGCCCCGACCGTCGCGCGGAGCCGGGCGACCACCTCGCCGCGCAGGTGCTCGGGGCGCTCCACGAAGGCGTCCGGCCCGTAGGACAGCACCTCGTCGGCCAGGGCGCCGCGACGCAGCTCGAGGCGGTCCCAGCCGGTGCCGCCGTCGGGCCCGGGCACCCCCTCCTCGACCGCGACGGCCTTGCGGCGCAGCCCGTGGCCGGCCCCCTGCCGGACCAGAACGAACGCCGGCTCGGCCGGCGGTGTGGGCGCGAGCCGACGAGCGATCTCCCGGACGTCGGTCCCGGAGGGCACCTCGAAGGCGCCGGGGTCGCCCTCCTTGTGGGGCAGTCCCTCGACCCGTGACAGCCGGAAGATGCGCTCGTCGCGACGGTCGGTGTCGTAGCCGACGACGTACCAGCGGCCGGAGAAGCGGACGACCCCCCACGGCTGCAGATGGCGGGTGGCGACCGGGTTGGCGGCCCGGCGGTAGTCGAAGGCGACCTGGCTGCGCTCGAGGGTCGCCTCCCAGAAGACGTCGAACGCCGGCTCGTCGGCGAGCAGCCGAGGCTGCACCAGGTCGAGCGCCGACTCGTCGACGGGTACGCCGGCCGTGGTGAGCTTGCGGACGGCATCGGAGGTGGCGTCGGCGAGCCGGGTGTGCTCCCAGACCTTCGCCGCGACGCCGAGCACCGCGGCCTCGTCGGCCTCCAGCGAGACCTCGGGCAGCGCGAACTCGTCGGGGCGGATGCGGTAGCCGGGCTCGTCGTCGAAGAAGGCATCCATCTGCCCGACCTCGATGGGCACCCCGAGGCTGCGCAGCTCCTCCTTGTCGCGCTCGAACATCTTCTCGAAGGCGTCGGTCCCCTGCCCGGGGTAGAGGATCTCGCGGATCCGCTCCTTGGCGACGAAACGGCGCTGGACCAGGAGCATGATGAGCAGGTTGAGCAGGCGCTCGCTCTTCGGCGCGGCCACGTCGGTGCGTCCCTCCCGTCGGTCGGTCGAGGCCCGTCCGGCCGATCCGGACGGGCGTCGAGGCGGACGGCTCAGTTGGCGGCGAGCACGTCCACGACGAAGTACATCGTGTCGGTCCCCTTGATGCCAGCATCGGGCGAGCCCGACTCGCCGTAGCCCAGCTTCGGCGGCACCTGGAGGATCACCCGGCTGCCGACCTTGACGCCGACCAGACCCTGGTCCCACCCGGCCACCACCCGGCCGGCGCCGAGGTCGAAGTCGAAGGGCGTGCCTCGGGAGTAGGAGTCGTCGAACGGCTTGTCGCCGCCATAGACCTGGCCGAGGTAGTTGACGTAGAGGTGGTCGCCGGTCTTGGTGACCGGGCCGTTGCCCTGGATCACGGTGGTGCGCTGGAACCTGCCCGACGGCTTGCCGGCCGCGGCGAAGTCGAGCGCGGTCGGGACGTCGTCGGTGGAGACGATCTTCGGCGCCCAGGCCGCCGGCGTCCGGTCGGTGCCGGACGGGCCGTCGGGGAGCTGGCTGACCACGTCGATGACGAAGACCACGCTGTCGGCGTTGCCGATCCCGAGCTGGGTGTTGCCCGTGTCGCCGAACGCCTGCGCGGGCGCGGAGACGACCAGCACCCGGGAGCCGAACTTGACGCCGACGAGGGAGTCGCGGATCGCCGGGATCAGGCTGTCGGACAGGGTCAGCAGCTGCGGCTTGCCGTCGTAGCTGCTGTAGACCTGCTTCTGGGTCGCGCCGTTGCCGACCCAGAACTGCGCGAACACGCTGTCGCCCTCGGCCACCGCCGGGCCGTCGCCCTCGGTGATGGTCGTGCTGGCCAGACCGGTGGCCTCCACCACCTTGGAGAACTCGACCTTGGGCTCCTTGCCGAAGTCTCCGGTGACCTTGAGCGTCGCGAGGGCGGCCTTGTCCTCGGCGGAGGCCGACGGTGCGTCGGACGCCGTGCCGCTCGAGGCCGGCGCGGAGTCGGCCGAGGCTTCCTTCGGGTCGTCGGAGCTGTCGCCGCACGCCGCCAGTCCCGCGAGCAGGAGCAGCGCGGCGACAGGCAGGAGAAGACGGCGGAGGGGTCGGGGCATGGGGCAACCTTCGAAGGAGTCGAGCAGTGCGGGCTGGGCCACCCTATCCGGCGTACCTGAAGGTTCTCGGCACGGCCGGGACCCGGACCGGACCAGTCCTCACATGCCGTCGATGAGCCGCTGCACCCGCTCGTCGGTGGCACGGAACGGGTCCTTGCACAGCACGGTGCGCTGGGCCTGGTCGTTGAGCTTGAGGTGCACCCAGTCGACGGTGAAGTCGCGCCGCCGCTCCTGGGCCTTCTTGATGAAGTCACCCCGCAGCCGGGCGCGGGTGGTCTGCGGCGGCACCGACTTGGCCTCGAAGATCTTCAGGTCGGTGGTCACCCGGGCGACCGCGCCCTTCTTCTCCAGCAGGTAGTAGAGGCCGCGCTGGCGGTGGATGTCGTGGTAGGCCAGGTCGAGCTGGGCGATCCGGGGGTGCCCCAGCGGCAGGCCGTGCTTGGCTCGGTAGCGGTCGATCAGCTTCCACTTGATGACCCAGTCGATCTCACGGTCGACGAGCCCGAGGTCCTCCGACTCCACCGCCTTGAGACCCCGCTCCCAGAGGTCGAGGGAGCGCGCGATCACCGGCGTGGACAGCTCACGACGGTCGACGAAGTCTCGGGCGCGGGTGAGGTACTCGTGCTGGATGTCGAGGGCGCTGGCCTCGCGGCCGTTGGCGAGCCGCACCTTGCGCCGGCCGCTGACGTCGTGGGCGATCTCACGGATGGCGCGGATCGGGTTCTCGAGGGTGAGATCGCGCATCACCACCCCCTCCTCGATCATCCGCAGCACCAGGTCGCAGGAGGCCACCTTGAGCATCGTGGTGGTCTCACTCATGTTGGAGTCGCCGACGATGACATGGAGGCGGCGGTACTTCTCGGCGTCGGCGTGCGGCTCGTCGCGGGTGTTGATGATCGGCCGGCTGCGGGTGGTGGCGCTGGAGACCCCTTCCCAGATGTGCTCGGCGCGCTGCGAGACGGCGTACGACGCACCGCGGGGGGTCTGGGTGATCTTGCCGGCGCCCACCACGATCTGCCGGGTGACCAGGAACGGGATCAGGATGTCGGCGAGCCGCGCGAACTCGCCCTGCCGCCCGACGAGATAGTTCTCGTGGCAGCCGTAGGAGTTGCCGGCCGAGTCGGTGTTGTTCTTGAACAGGTAGATGTCGCCCGCGATGCCCTCGTCATGGAGCCGCTGCTCGGCATCCTTGAGCAGCCCCTCGAGGATCCGCTCTCCCGCCTTGTCGTGGGTGACCAGCTCGGCCACGTCGTCGCACTCGGGCGTGGCGTACTCGGGGTGGGACCCGACGTCGAGATAGAGCCGGGCACCGTTGCGCAGGAACACGTTGGAGCTGCGCCCCCAGCTGACGACCTTGCGGAACAGGTAGCGGGCCACCTCGTCGGGGCTCAGCCGGCGCTGTCCTCGGAACGTGCACGTCACGCCGTACTCGTTCTCGATCCCGAAGATGCGCCGGTCCACGGGGTAGAGCCTACGTGGCGGGGTGGGGTGGGGGGTGTGCGGTGGGGCGTTGGGTTCCGTCGTTTTGGCACAAACGTCATGAAATCGCGACCAGGTCATGCAGCTTTTGCACAATCGTTGAAGCCCGGGTACGCCAGCCAGCGATTCAGGAGTCGCTGCCGGCCCTGGACCGAGTACGACGACAGCTCGACTTCACGCTTCCAGCGAGCGATGCGGCCTGGGTGGTGGGTCCTGCCCACAGCGCGGTCGATCTCCTGCAGCGTCGCCAGCGGGTAGAGCAAGAGATCCTCGGCCACGAAGCCTTGTCGAACGTAGCTGGAGCCGGTCAGGCGGCGCTGCCTGCGAAGATCCCAGGCGCGCTGTGCCTGTTGCGCGTGTCCTGCCCCGTCGTACTCATGCAACAGCGGGGTGCCCTTGACCCGGAGGTCGGCCCGGGCCAGCAGCCTCCCGTCCGTGTCGAGCACTGGGAACTGAGGCTCCACCTCGATGCCCGCAAACTCGTGGAACAGCCGGAGCAGCGTCTCGAAGGGTGACTCGGCGCGCGCGTCTGACCACGACAGGGCAACCCTCAGCCGCCGCGCGCCTGGCCGAGACGACGAGGCGATGAACTCGAGGTCCGCAGTGTCGCAGCCGCCGGAACGAAGCGCCGAGTCGAGCATCACCACTAGGTCGAGCGTGCCCAGGTCCCGGGCCGAGCGCAGGAGTGCCTCGGCGCTGCTGACCAGGGGAACCCCGGCCACCCGCTCCGGCTCTGCAAGGCCCCGAAGGCGCGAGTAGACCAACCCGGCGCGGCGCGGCTGATGGTGTGACTTGCCAGCCGCGAAGACGGGCGGCAGGACCGGCAGGCGCGGCAGGCTCCAACCACGAACCTGCGCCGCAGAGATGTGGGTGAAACCGGCGTCCGGTGGCAGCACCAGCGTGTAAGCCTGCAAACCGCGGAGAAGTGCGACGCGGGTCGGAAGAGCGGCCTTGCGTGGGAGATACAGCCCATGACTCACTCGTTCGTAGGCCGGCGATCGCACTGCTCCACGGATCGCCTCTGAGCGTGGTTCCATGGCCGGGAGCGTGCCCCGTTGTTGGAGTCTGCAATCACCTCAGGCGCGTGTTGTGGATAGCGGCTCAGTCCGGCGGGTAGCTGCGACCTACGGGGCCGCGATTGTGCGGAAAGTGCAGCCCGGTGCCGCCGATGGGTGACGTTTGTGCCCAAACCGCACCCTCACAGCAACCCCAGGAAGTCCAGGGCCAGGTACGCCTGCTCGGCGGTGACGACCTCGCCTCGGCGTAGCAACCGGCGCAGCTCGGCGACCGACACGACGACCGGCTCACAGTCCTCGAAGTCGTCCAGGTCGGGCTCGCCGACGACACGGCAGCCACGGGCGACCAGGGTGTACGACGGCCGGGTGCGGAAGTTCGCGTGGATCGCGACCACGGGCTCGATCAGCTCGGCGGCGTAGCCGGTCTCCTCCCGCAGCTCGCGCGCGGCCGCGGCCTCCGGCGGCTCGCCCTCCTCCACCAGGCCGCCGGGCAGGCTGAGCACCTGCGCCATCGGGCCGGCGCGGAACTGCCGGACCAGCACCACGTCGCCGTCGACGGTCAACGGCAGCACGGTGGCCGTCGCCGGCGCGTCGAGCATGTCCCAGACCGCCTCGCGCCCGTCGGGCAGCCGCAGGGTGCGGTGGATGACCCGCACGAAGCCCTGGTACGCCGTCCGGTCCGGGCCGACCTGCTCCCAGGCGCCGTCCACGGGCCGCGCCGCCCTCAGGCCAGCGGTGGGGCGATGGGCGGCTCGTCGTCGCCGTCTCCCCCGGTCCGCCCGCCGGCCTCGCCGCCCGACCCGTCGCTCCCCGACCCGTCGCCGCCCGACCCGTCGCCGCCCGACTCCTCGGGGACCGACTCCTCGTGGGCCTCCTCGGCCGGCTCCTCCGGGCCCCGGTCGCCCAGCAGCACCCGGAGCCGGTCACCGACGATGCGTGCGAACTTGCGCGGCTGCGTGCGGGTGCGGTCGAGCACCGCCACCTCCAGGTGAGCCGCCGGGATCACCCGGTCGGCACCGTCGGTGTGACCCAGCGCGGCGACCGCGAGCGCCAGCGCGGCCTCCAGCGTCATCGCGTCCTCGAACCGGTCCTGGAGATAGCCGGCCACCTCGTCGGCGGCGCCGCCCATCACGGCGAAGCCGTGCTCGTCGGCCACCTGGCCGTCGTAGGTGAGCCGGTAGACCTGGTCGTCGGCGGCCGCGTCACCGATCTCGGCCACGAACAGCTCCACCTCGTAGGGCTTCTCGCCCCCGGAGGAGAAGATCGTGCCGAGGGTCTGGGCGTAGGCGTTGGCCAGGCCGCGACCGGTGACGTCGCGCCGGTCGTAGGCGTAGCCGCGCATGTCGGCCAGCCGGACACCGGCGATCCGCAGGTTCTCGAACTCGTTGTAGCGACCGACCGCGGCGAACGCGATGCGGTCGTAGATCTCCGACACCTTGTGCAGTGCCTGGGACGGGTTCTCGGACACGAACAGCACGCCGTCGGCGTACTGGACGACCACCACCGAGCGGCCGCGGGCGATGCCCTTGCGGGCGAAGTCCGCCCGGTCCTTCATCAGCTGTTCCGGCGACACGTAGAACGGCATGCTCATCGGTCGAACCTCCCGCTCACGTCAGGGCCGCGGCCGGGCCGTCGGGACGGTTCATCCGGCCGGCGATCACCCGGTCGGCGATGGCGGCGACGTCGTCGTCGGTCATCCGGTGGCCGCCGCGGGCGGTGATCACGTGGACGACCGGGAAGATCCGCCGCGTGAGGTCGGGCCCGCCGGTGGCGGAGTCGTCGTCGGCGGCGTCGTAGAGCGCCTGCACGGTGGCGGTGACGCACTCGTCCTCGCTGAGGTCCTCGCGGTAGAGCTTCTTCAGCGACCCGCGTGCGAACAGCGAGCCGGAGCCCACGGAGTGGAAGGCGGTCTCCTCGTAGCGACCGCCGGTCACGTCGTAGGAGAAGATCCGGCCCTGGTCTGCGCTGAGGTCGAAGCCGGCGAAGAGCGGCACCACGGCCAGGCCCTGCATGGCCATGCCGAGGTTGGCGCGGATCAGCGCGGCGAGACGGTTGGCCTTGCCGTCCATCGAGAGCGTCGTGCCCTCGATCTTCTCGTAGTGCTCGAGCTCGGTCTGGAACAGCCGGACCAGCTCGACGGCCAGCCCCGCGGAGCCCGCGATGCCGACGGCCGAGAACTCATCGGCGGGGAAGACCTTCTGGATGTCGCGCTGGGCGATGATGTTGCCCATCGTGGCGCGCCGGTCGCCGGCCATCACCACGCCGCCGGGGAACGTCGCCGCCACGATCGTGGTGCCGTGCGGCGCCAGGTCGGCCGCGTTGCCCTGGGGCACCGCCCGTCGTGAGGGCAGCAGCTCGGGCGCCTCGGCGGACAGGAAGTCGGAGAACGAGACCGTGCCGGGTCGCAGGTACGCCGGCGCGAGCCGGGGTCCCTCGGCCACGGGCTACTCCCCGCCCTTCTGGATGAACGACTTCACGAAGTCCTCCGCGTTGGACTCCAGCACCTCGTCGATCTCGTCGAGGATCGCGTCCACGTCGTCGTCCAGCGCCTCCTTGCGCTCGGCGACGTCGGTCTCGGCGACCTCCTCGACGCTCTCCTCGGCACCCGTCGACTTGCGGGGCTGCTTCTGCTCCTGTGCCATGTCTCCGACCCTATCCGGCCGCCCTGGTCAGCGCGGTGAAAAGGGCCTCCGCGTCGTCACAGCGATCCAGCAGCGACCCGACGTGGGCCCGGGTGCCGCGCAGCGGGTCGATGGTCGGGATGCGTTGCAGCGACTCCCGCCCAGGGAGGTCGAAGATCACCGAGTCCCACGAGGCCGCCGCGATGTTGTCGGCGTACTTGTCCAGACAACGACCACGGAAGTAGGCCCGGGTGTCCTCCGGCGGGCTGCTGACCGCCGCCGCGACGTCCTCGTCGCTGAGCAGCCGCTCGATCCGTCCCGAGGCCGCGAGCCGGTGGTAGAGACCCTTCTCGGGCCGCAGGTCGGCGTACTGCAGGTCGATCAGCGCCAGCTTGGCGTCGTCCCAGTCGAGCCCGTCGCGGTCGCGGTACTGCGTCAGCAGCTTGAGCTTGGCCACCCAGTCGAGCTCGCCGGCACACTCCATCGGGTCACGCGCCAGCCGCTCGAGCACCGACTCCCAACGGGCCAGCACGTCCAGCGTCTGCGGGTCCGCGTCGCTGCCGAACCTGTCCTCGACGAACTTCCGCGCCTGGTCGAGGTAGTCCTGCTGGATCTGCAGCGCGGTCAGTCGGCGGCCGTCGATCAGGGCCACCTGGTGGGTCAGGGTCGCGTCGTGGGAGACCGCCCGCAGCGAGGCGACCGGGGTCTGCAGGGCGAGCTCGTCGCCGAGGAAGCCGTCCTCGATCATCGCCAGCACCAGCGCGGTGGTCCCGATCTTGAGGTACGTCGACACCTCGGCGAGGTTGGCGTCCCCGAGGATCACGTGGAGCCGGCGGTACTTCTCCGGGTCCGCGTGCGGCTCGTCGCGGGTGTTGATGATCGGCCGCTTGAGCGTGGTCTCCAGGCCGACCTCGACCTCGAAGAAGTCGGCACGCTGACTGATCTGGAAGCCGTGGTCGCGGCCGTCCTGGCCGATCCCGACCCGACCCGCGCCGGCCACCACCTGACGGGTCACGAAGAACGGGGTCAGGTGGCGCACGATGTCGGCGAACGGGGTGGAGCGCCGCATCAGGTAGTTCTCGTGGGCGCCGTAGGACGCGCCCTTGTTGTCGGTGTTGTTCTTGTAGAGCACGATCGGCGTGGCACCCGGCACCTGTCCGGCCAGCCGCGCCGCGTCCAGCATCACCCGCTCCCCCGCCTTGTCCCATCGGACGATGTCGAGCGGGGTGGTCACCTCGGGCGTGGAGTACTCCGGATGGGCGTGGTCGACGTAGAGGCGGGCGCCGTTGGTCAGGATCACGTTGGCCAGCCCGAGGTCCTCGTCGGTGAGCTGGCTGGGGTCGGCCACCTGACGCGACATGTCGAAGCCGCGGGCGTCGCGCAGCGGCGACTCCTCCTCGAAGTCCCAGCGCGCCCGTCGGGCCCGCGCGGTGGCCGAGGCATAGGCGTTGACGACCTGGGAGGAGGCCAGCATCGGGTTGGCCAGCGGCTGGCCCTGCACCGAGATGCCGTACTCCACCTCGGTGCCCATCACCCGGCGCACGCTCATGGGTGGAGCCTACGCGGGCGCCCCGGACGCTGTCCGGGCACCCGGCCGCGCGTAGCCTGGCGCGGTGGAGGTCGGGGCATGAGCATGGGCCTGGGGCGGCTCTGGAACGACCATGCCCTGCCCCGCCTGGCCGACCGCTCGCTGCGCGGTCACGAGGTGGGCCGGCTGCGGGCCGACGCCTGCGCGGGCCTCCACGGCCGGGTGCTCGAGATCGGCTTCGGCAGCGGCCTGAACGTGCGCTTCTATCCCGACCAGGTGGCCTGCGTCGATGCGGTCGAGCCGGCGGACGTGTCGTGGGCGCTGTCCGAGCGTCGCCGGGATCGGTCCGACGTGCCGGTGCGGCGCACCGGGCTCGACGGGCAGCGCCTCGACGCCGACTCGGACGCCTACGACGCGGTGCTCACCACGTTCACGCTGTGCCCGATCCCCGACGTGGCCGCCGCGCTGGCGGAGGTACGCCGGGTGCTGCGGCCCGGCGGCGCGGTGCACTTCCTCGAGCACGGCCTGGCCCCGCAGCCGGAGGTGGTCCGCTGGCAGCGCCGCCTGGAGCCGTGGCAGCGGCGCCTCGCGGGCGGCTGCCACCTCACCCGGCACGTGCCGACCCTCCTCGTGGAGGCCGGTCTCCACGTCGAGTCGGTCACCGAGCAGCCACTCGCCGGCACCGGCCGTCCCTGGGGCTGGATGTACCTCGGGCGGGCCACCGCATGAGCAGGCCCGGAGGTGCACCGTGCGGGTAACCTGGGTCGGGCACGCCACGGTCGTCCTCGACCTGGCCGGGGTGCGGGTCCTCACCGACCCGCTGCTGCGGCGGCATGCCGGGCCGCTGCGCCGCGTCGGCCCGGCGCCGGACCCCGCCGCCTGGACCGGCTCCGACCTGGTGCTGGTGTCCCACCTGCACTCCGACCACGCATCGGTCGCCTCGTTGCGGATGCTGCCCGGAGTGCCGATGCTCAGCGCCGCCCGCAACGAACGGTGGCTGGCCTCGCGGGTCGGCGCGCGCGTCGTGGGTGCCGCCGACGACGACTGGGTCCGGATGACCCCGGAGGGGCTGGCCGCGCCCACCCACGAGGCCGGGGACCCCGACGACGGGGTGACGGTCCGCCTGGTGCGCGCCGACCACCACTCCCGTCCGATGCCGCACCGGCCCAACGAGGCCCACGGCCATCTGCTGCGCAGCCCCGAGGGCAGCGTGTGGTTCGCCGGCGACACCAGCCTCTACGACGACATGTCGGAGCTGCCCGAGCTGGCCGGCGGCACCGTCGACCTCGCGCTGCTGCCGATCGGTGGCTGGGGGCCTCGGCTGTCGGCCGGCCACATGGGCCCGGAGGAGGCGGTCGAGGCGTGCCGCCGGGTCCGACCGCGAGCCGTGCTGCCGATCCACTACGGCACGTTCCACGCCCGCGGGATGGAGCTGGGCAACCTGGACTGGATGACCCGGCCCGGGCGGCTGTTCAGACGGCGGCTGGCCGCCGCGTGCCCCGGCGTACGGCTGCTGGACCTGCCGCTGGGCGGCTCGGTCGAGCTGTGAGGGAGCCGCTCAGAGGTACTGACCGGTGTTGGACACCGTGTCGATCGACCGGCCCGGCTCGGTGCCCTGCTTGCCGGTGATGAGGGTGCGGATGAAGACGATCCGCTCGCCCTTCTTGCCGGAGATCCGCGCCCAGTCGTCGGGGTTGGTGGTGTTGGGGAGGTCCTCGTTCTCCTTGAACTCGTCGACGCAGGCGGCCAGCAGGTGCTGCACGCGCAGCCCCTTCTGGTCGTGGTCGAGGAAGTCCTTGATCGCCATCTTCTTGGCGCGGTCGACGATGTTCTGGATCATCGCGCCGGAGTTGAAGTCCTTGAAGTAGAGGACCTCCTTGTCGCCGTTGGCGTAGGTCACCTCGAGGAAGCGGTTCTCCTCCGACTCGGTGTACATCCGCTCGACGGTGGCCTGGATCATGCCCTCGACGCAGGCCTGGGCGTCACCGGAGAACTCACGCAGGTCGTCGGCGTGCAGCGGCAGGTCGGTGACGAGGTACTTGCTGAAGATGTCGCGCGCGGACTCGGCGTCGGGACGCTCGATCTTGATCTTCACGTCGAGACGACCGGGGCGCAGGATGGCCGGGTCGATCATGTCCTCGCGGTTGGAGGCGCCGATCACCAGCACGTTCTCCAGCGTCTCGACGCCGTCGATCTCGCTCAGCAGCTGGGGCACGATGGTGTTCTCGACGTCGGAGGACACCCCGGAGCCGCGGGTGCGGAACAGGGAGTCCATCTCGTCGAAGAACACGATCACCGGCGTGCCGTGGCTGGCCTTCTCGCGGGCCCGCTGGAACACCAGGCGGATGTGCCGCTCGGTCTCGCCGACGTACTTGTTGAGGAGCTCGGGGCCCTTGATGTTGAGGAAGTAGGACTTCCCCTCCTGGCCGGTCTTGGCGGCGACCTTCTTGGCCAGCGAGTTGGCGACGGCCTTGGCGATCAGGGTCTTGCCGCAGCCGGGCGGGCCGTAGAGCAGCACCCCCTTCGGGGGCTTGAGCCGGTGCTCCTCGAACAGCTCGGGGTAGAGGTAGGGCAGCTCGACCGCGTCGCGGATCTGGTCGATCTGGCCGGCGAGCCCACCGATCGAGTCGTACTCGATGTCGGGGACCTCTTCGAGCACGAGCTCCTCGACCTCGGACTTGGGCACCCGCTCGTAGACGTAGCCCGCGCGGGAGTCCAGCAGCAGGGAGTCGCCGGCCCGCAGGGTCTCCGCGCGCAGCGGCTCGGCCAGCCGGACCACGCGCTCCTCGTCGGCGTTGGCGATGACCAGGGCCCGGTCGCCGTCGGCAAGGAGCTCCTTGAACATGACGACCTCACCGACCTCCTCGAAGTCGAAGGCCGCCACCACGTTGAGCGCCTCGTTGAGCATCACCTCCTGGCCACGGCGGAGGCTGTCGAGGTCGACCGAGGGGCTGACGCTGACGCGCAGCTTGCGGCCGCCGGTGAAGATGTCGATGGAGTCGTCGTCGTTGCGAGCGAGGAAGGTGCCGAACCCGGCCGGCGGCTGGGCGAGCCGGTCGACCTCCTCCTTGAGCTTGGTGATCTGCTCGCGCGCCTCGCGGAGCGTGGTCGCGAGCTTCTCGTTCTGATGGGTGACCGCGGCGAGCGAGCGCTGGGTGTCGGCCAGCCGCATCTCCAGCCCCCGGCTGCTGGCGGGCGACTCGCTGAGCCGCCGGCGGAGGTCCTCGACCTCGTTCTCGAGGAAGCGCACCTGGGCCTCGTGCTCGGCCTGTCCGCGCTCGTCCGGCGTCGACATGTGCTCGCCTCCCCAGGTCTGGACTCGGCTCCGGGACCACGCTGATGTGACCCCTGTGTCTGGACATTACCCGCGTGACCGCCGAAGGGAAGGCGTTCCCCGCCCGAGTTGGTCACGATTTGAACTACCGGGCCGGGCCAACGCGCGCTCGGGCGCGCGCCGGCCTCACCCGTCGCCCTGGCCGGCGTCGGCCTGAGGCGGGAGCCAGGGCGGCCGTGGCCCGGTGTAGTCGGGGCCGTACGCGCCGGGGGCCGGGCGGCGCTTCTTCAGCGGTGCCCGTTGGCCGGGCGCCAGTCGGCGTGCCGTCACGAGGAACGCCGTGTGCCCGGTCATCGAGTGACCGGGGCGCACGGCCAGCCCCTCGACGTGCCAGTCGCGGACCAGGGACTCCCACGCGTGCGGCTCGGTGAACGCCCCGTGGGCGCGGATCGTCTCGACCACCCGGGACAGCTGGGTGGTGGTGGCGACGTAGACGCAGACCAGGCCGCCGGGCACCAGCGCCTCCGCCACGGCATCGACGCACTCCCAGGGCGCCAGCATGTCGAGGATCACTCGGTCGGCCCGCTCACCGGACGCCGGCAGCGCCTCGCTCAGGTCGCCCAGCGAGAGCGTCCAGGCGGGATGCTCGCCGCCGAAGAAGCGGGTGACGTTGCGGCGGGCCACGTCGGCGAACTCCTCGCGCCGTTCGTACGACGACACCCGGCCCTGGGGCCCCACCGCCCGCAGCAGGGAGCAGGTCAACGCCCCCGAGCCGACCCCCGCCTCGACCACCCGGGCGCCGGGGAAGATGTCGGTGAAGGCGACGATCTGGGCGGCATCCTTCGGGTAGACCACGGCGGCCCCGCGCGGCATCGACACCACGAACTCGGTCAGCAGCGGCCGGAACACGAGGTACTCCCCACCGGCCGAGGAGACGACGGTGAACCCCTCCTCGCGGCCGATCAGGTCGTCGTGGTCGAGGTGGCCGCGGCTGGAGAAGAACCGCTTCCCGGGCTCGAGCGCGACGTTGTGCCGTCGTCCCTTCTGGTCGACCAGCCGCACCCACTCGCCGGCCCGGAGTGGGCCTCGGTGTACACCCGACCAGGCCTCGGTCGGCACGTCGGCGGCAGCATCCTCGGGTCCGGTCATGGCCCGCACCCTAGTCAGCGGGTGGCGCGGAACGCGCGGTCGACGTCGGAGGTCGCCAGCACGCCGTAGATCGACCCGTCGGGCTCGACCAGGAGGTACTCGTCGGCAGGCCGCCGGCTGATCGCGAGGATCAGCTCCTCCCCCGCGATGTCGGCGGGCAGCGACAGCCCGGCGTCGAGGGTGCGGGCCACCGCGGACACCGACACCCACGGGCGCCGGTCCTCCGGGGTGGCCAGGACGGCCGCCTCGCTGACCACGCCCACCGGCTGGCCGGAAGAGGTCAGGGTGACGATGCTGCCGGCCTCGGACTCCTGCGCCCGCCTGACCGCCTCCGCAAGCGGTAGGTCGTCGGGAACGGCGAGCGTGCGCCGCGCCAGGGAGCGCCCGACCAGGCTCGGCAGCTTGCGCCGCAGCCGCGCGGACGACATCGCCGCCGTGGCTCCCGTCCACAGGAAGCCTGCGACGACGATCGAGAGCACCAGGTCGATCACCGTGGCCGGAGTGCCGAGCAGCCGCTGCTGCGCGAGCGGCCAGAGCAGCACCAGGACGGCGGCCACCCGGCCGCCCCAGCCCGCCACCAGCGTGCCTCGGTGCATGTTGCCGGTGAGCCCCCAGACCAGCGACTTCAGCACCCGCCCGCCGTCGAGCGGCAGCCCGGGCACCAGGTTGAGCACGCCGACGAGGAGGTTGGCCCACACCAACGCCTCGACGCCGAGCTTGAGCAGACCACCGGGCAGGACGAGCCACAGGGCCAGGGAGCCGAGGCCGACGGCCAGCGAGGTCAGCGGGCCGACGACCGCGATCCAGAACTCCTGCCGCGGGCTGCGGGCCTCCCCCTCGACGGCCGTCATCCCACCCAGGAAGTGCAGGGTGATCGAGCTGACGGGATGCCCGTAGTGCCGGGCCATCGCCGCATGGGAGGCCTCGTGCAGGAGCACGGACAGGTAGAGCAGCACCGCGAACGCCAGCCCGGCGACGTACTTCCAGAACCCCAGCCCGGGCTGCACGGCCTCGACCCGCGGCGCCAGCAGCACGGCGAGGAGTCCGGCGACCAGGAACCAGGAGGACGAGACCAGCACGTCGGCGCCGGCGAGGGAGCCGATCCGCAGGGTCCCGGGCGGCCTCGGAGCCGCCGAGGCGGGCTCGTCGTCGGGGTGATCGGCTCCGGACACGTCGTCGAGATTATCCGACCCACCGCGCGAGCAGCGGTTGCGTGTCGGCGCGCTCGCCTAGGGTGGCCGGCATGAGCACCAGCGAGGCGGAGGGCCCGACCCTCGCCCCGGCGCTCGCCCAGGACCCGGCCCCCGACGCCGACCCGGTCGAGGCGACCTCGCCGGCGACGCGGGTGTCCACGCCCGTCGACGGGGTCGACGTGCTCGGCGCGCTCTCGCCGAGCCGGGCCGGCGACTTCATGGCCTGCCCGCTGCTCTATCGTTTCCGGACCCTCGACAGGCTGCCCGAACCGTTCTCCCCCGACGCCGTGCGCGGCACCCTGGTGCACAAGGTCCTGGAGGACCTGTTCGACCTGCCGGCCGCGGCGCGCACCCCCGAGCGCGCCCGCGACATGCTGGTCCCCACCTGGGACGCGCTGCTCGGCTCCGAGCCGCTGCTGGCGGAGATGTTCGGCCCCGAGGGCCCCGACGTCGCCGGCTGGCTCACCTCGTGCCGCCAGGTGCTCGATCGCTACTTCACCCTCGAGGACCCGCGCCGGCTGGAGCCGGCCGAGCGTGAGCTCTACGTCGAGACGCTGCTGGACTCCCGGCTGCTGCTGCGCGGCTTCGTCGACCGCGTCGACGTCAGCCCCGACGGGCGGATCCGGGTCGTCGACTACAAGACCGGGCGGTCGCCGGGGCCGGGGTTCGAGGCCAAGGCGCTGTTCCAGATGAAGTTCTACGCGCTGGTCCTGTGGCGCACCCGCGGCGTGGTGCCCTCGATGCTGCAGCTGGTCTACCTCGGCAACGCCGAGATCCTGCGCTACGTCCCCGACGAGCACGACCTGCGGGCCACCGAGCGCAAGGTGGAGGCGGTGTGGCGGGCGATCCGGCACGCCGAGGAGACCGGCGACTGGCGTCCCAGCCCGAGCCGGATGTGCGACTGGTGTGCCCACCAGGCGCTCTGCCCGGCCTACGGCGGCACGCCCCCGCCGCTGCCGGAGCCTCGAGGGTCCGCGGCGGCCACCGACCCCTCGGGCGACCTCGACACCGACGAGGGACTCACCGGCCTGCCCTGACGCGCGCCGGTGCGCTCAGAGCCCGTGCCGCTCCGCCCAGAGCGCCGCCTGGGTCCGGTCGGTCACCCCGATCGAGGCGAACACCGAGGTCAGGTGGGCCTTGACGGTCCGCTCGCTGATGCCCAGCCGCCGCGCGATCTGCTTGTTGGCCAGCCCCTCCCGCACCAGCGCCAGGACCTCGGCCTCGCGCCGGGTGAGGTCCGGGGTCACCGGTGCGGCGGCACGTGCGCTGAGCAGCTGGCGGGCGGCCTTCGGGTCGATCGGGGACTCCCCGCGGCTCACCGCGCGGATCCCGGCCAGGATGTCGTCGGGGTCCGCGTCCTTGAGCAGGTAGCCCATGGCGCCGGCGTCGAGGGCCGCGACGATCCGCTCACCGTCCGAGTACGACGTCAGCACCAGCACCTGCGACAGCTCGTCGGCGACGATGCTCCGCGTCGCCGAGACGCCGTCGACGCCGGGCATCTGCAGATCCATCAGCACCAGGTCGGGACGGTGCTCGCGGGCCAGCTCGACGGCCTCTCCTCCGTCGCTCCCCTGGGCCACCACCTCGATGTCGTCGACCGCGGCCAGCAGCTGCTCGAGGCCGGCGCGCACGACCGCATGGTCGTCGACCACCACGACCCGGATCGTTCTGACGGTCATCGCTTGTCCACCTCCAGGTGCACCGTGGTGCCGGCGCCGGGTGCCGAGAGCACCTCGAGCGTGCCGCCGGCCTCGGCCGCCAGTCCGGTGAGCCCACGCAGCCCGTAGTGTGCCGGATCGGTGACCTCCTCGGGGGTGAACCCCCGGCCGTCGTCCTCGACCGTCGGCAGCAGCCGCCCGCCGGTGCTTGCGACCCGCACGGAGAGATGCGCCGCCTCGGCATGCCGGATCGCGTTGCCGGACCGCCTGGGCGACCCGCCAGACCGGCGCCACGGCCGTGTCGGGCGTCGTCACCTCGACGCTCACCTCGGTCTCGACGCCGGCGGAGGTGGCCGGCGCCGTGAGGTCGGCCAGCGCGGCGCGAGCCCGTCGGCGCGCAGGTCGGGCGGGTGGATCTCCACCAGCAGCGAGCGGAGTGAGCGCAGGCTGGAGCGCAGCGACGTGGTAACCCGCAGAGCGTCTGCCGGTCGTCCTGCTCCAGGCGCTCGTCCCGAGCCAGCGCCGAGAGGGAGAACGTGGTCCCCACGAGGTCCTGGACCACTCCGTCGTGCAGGTCCCGGGCGATCCGGCGACGCTCGGCGTCGGAGGCGTCGATGGCTGCCTGCAGCAGCTGTTCGCGTTCGCGGGCCGCGCCGGTGAGTCGCTGGGTGAGCGCCCAGATCATCGGGGTGGCGACGGCCAGCATCGCCAGCAGCGCGCCGATGGTGATCCGCCGGAACGGCAGGAACACCTCCTGCCGGCGCTGGTCGATCTTCTCCGCGGAGTAGTAGGCCTCGAAGAGCAGCGGCTCACCCTCGGGCGAGTGGATCTGGGTGTAGACCTCGACCAGGCCGCCGCTGTCCCGCTCGAACCGGTTCTCCGGCTTGCTGAGGTCGCTGACCTCGGCCTCGATCCCGCCCTCGCGGACGATCTCCTTCTCCTCCTCGCCCAGGTCGTACGTCGTCCCGATCAGCTCGCTGCGATCGGAGTAGACGATGGTGCCGTCCGCGGTCCAGATCTTGATCCGGACCACGTCACCGACCAGCAGCCGGCCCGCCACGTCGCGGTCGAACGCGTCAGCCGCGCCGGCCGCCCCGAGACCGAACAGGGCGCACCTCGAGCTCGGCGACCGAGTGGGCGAGCACCAGGGTGTTGAACCGCGCGTCGGCGAGCGCCTCGCGGTTCGCCGCGCGGTCGGCGAGCACCGTGGTGGCCATCACGATCCCGAGGAACAGCAGGAGCCCGATGGCGAGGAACTGCACCACCGGACTCCTGGCGAACCTCATCACGCGACCTCCCTGTGCTGGCGGCTCACCCTAGAACGACAGGGTGCCGCGGCACACCTGGCCGGACGGCTTGTGCACGGCCCGGAACACGAAACGGTCCGTGCCGGACAGGTTGACCATCTTGCGGGTGACCGAGAACGACCCGCTGGGCGCCTTGGTGGTCGACCGGCCGGAGGCCGACAGGGAGCCGTTGTGCTTGATCCGCCAGCGCCAGACCTGCCCGTTCTTGTTGCTGTCGACCTCCGACTCCAGCTCGATCCGTCCGTCTCGGATCTTTGCCTTCATCTTCCAGTCGGCGGAGGCCGAGCAGCTGCCCGAGCGGCGGACCTCGGAGCCCGCCTGGGCCGGCGACGCCACCAGCAGGGTGGACGCGGCGCCCGCGACGACCAGAGCGGCGAGCGAGCGGCGCAGGGTGGGGGTGGTGTTCATGACTCCTCCGGGAGTGTGTCTGGTGGGCCTCGGGTTGTGCCCGCTTCGGGATGTCCACCAGCGTGGGTGAGAAGGAGTCGCGGTCGCCATTGGCCGGTGGTACTAGCACCACCGGCCCGCGGCACCGGGTCAGCCGAGGTGGTGCACCTCCTGGAGGCGGTAGACCGGCGTGTCCAGCCCGAGGTAGCGCGCCTTGAGCTGGAGCGCGAGGAACTGCGAGTAGTGGCGGGACTGGTGCAGGTTGCCGCCGTGGAACCACAGACCCGGCTGCTGGGTCGGCTTCCACATGTTGCGCTGCTCGCCCTCCCACGGTCCGGGGTCCTTGGGGGTGTCCGAGCCGAGGCCCCAGACCTTCCCCACGCGGTCCGCGACCTCCTGGCTGATCAGGTCTGCGGCCCAGCCGTTCATCGAGCCGTAGCCCGTGGCGTAGACGACGAGGTCGGCGTCGAGCTCGGTGCCGTCCTCCAGCACGACGGCCGACTCGGTGAGGTGGTCGACCTGCCCGCGCACCAGCTTCACCTCGCCGTCGGCGACGAGCTCGGCGGCGCCCACGTCGATGTAGTAGCCCGAGCCGCGCCGGAGGTACTTCATGAACAGACCCGAGCCGTCCGGTCCCCAGTCGAGCCAGAAGCCGGCCTTCTCCATCCGGTCGTAGAAGTCCTTGTCCTTCTCGCGCATCTGGTCATAGAGCGGGATCTGGAACGTGTGCAGGATCCGGTAGGGCAGCGAGGCGAAGATCAGGTCCGCCTTCTCGGTGGTGACGCCGCCGGCGACGGCCTCCTCGGAGTAGAGCGCGCCGAGCCCGATGTCCATCAAGGTGTCGGACTTGACGATGTGGGTCGACGAGCGCTGCACCATGGTGACGTCCGCGCCGACCTCCCACAGCGCGCCGCAGATGTCGAAGGCGGAGTTGTTGCTGCCGATGACGACGCACTTCTTGCCGGCGTACGCGTCGGGGCCGGGATGCTGCGAGGAGTGGTGCTGCTCGCCGCGGAAGACGTCCTGGCCGGGCAGCCGGGGGACGTTGGCCTTGCCGCTCATGCCCGTCGCCAGCACGAGCTGCGTCGGGTGGAGCGTCAGCGGCTGGCCGTCGCGCTCGACCTCGACGGTCCACTCCCCCCGCTCCTCGTCGTAGGAGGCGCTGGTGGCCACCGTCTTGGACCAGTAGGGCACCTCCATCACCCGGGTGTAGAACTCCAGCCAGTCGCCGATCTTGTCCTTGGGCGCGAAGACCGGCCAGTTGTCGGGGAACTTCAGGTAGGGAAGGTGGTCGTACCACACCGGGTCGTGCAAGCACAGGGACTTGTAGCGGCGTCGCCACTGGTCGCCCGGCCGGTCGTGCTTGTCGATCGTCAGGGCCGGTACGCCGTGCTGCCGCAGCCGGGACCCCAGGGCGATGCCTCCCTGGCCGCCGCCGATGATCAGCACGTAGGGCTGCTCGGTGACGCCGAGGTCCGCCGCCTCCTGCTCGCGGGCCTCCTTCCAGGTGACCCGGTCCTTGAACGCGCCGTGGGCGACTCCCTTCGGGCGCCGCGTCCCGCGCGGCTCCTCGTGGCCCTTGATCTCGTCGAGGGTGGTGAGGAAGGTCCAGGCGCGCAGGCCACCGTCCTCCTCGACGAACCGGGCCAGCCCGGTCCCCCGACCCACGGAGGTCTCGAACCCGAACCACGCGGTCACCACACCGTCGGCCTCGTCGGCGGGCTCGGTCAGCGCGAACCCGTGAGCGGCCACCCGGGCGGCGTTCTCGGTCACCAGGTCGGCCACCCCGGCGTGGCCCTCGACGGTGGTCAGGTTCCAGCTGAACGACACCAGGTCGCGCCAGTAGCACTCCCGGGCGCAGAGATCGGCGACCGCGGCACCGTCCGCGGCGGCGAGCGCACTCTCGAAGGCCGCGAACCACGCCTGAGCGCGGGCGTCCGGCGTGGTCGCGTCCGGCTCCGCCTGGGGTTCGAGCGTCTGCGTCATGGGAGACCTCCTGTGTGACGGTCACTACACTGGCTTGCGAGCAGCACACCGCTTCCCCGACGGGGAGCGACAGGGTTGCGGGGGGTTGCATCGCAGCCGCCCGCAGGACACGAGGGCGACATGGCGACTGACGCTCGGGACCGCGCCCGCGCTCGCGAGCGTGCCCTCGACGACCTGGCCGCGGGCGCTCCCACGGGTGGCGCGGTGGCCGTCCGGCCCGAGATCCAGGCCTCGTGGCGTCGCGTGCAGGGCAACGGTCTCGGCCCCGGCGACAACCCCGCCATCCCGCCGCTGGCCGAGGCCGAGCTCGAAGGTCGACGGGCCGTCAGCCCGCTGGCCGACCTGCTCCCCCACCTCCGCGCGGCCCTGCAGCCGGTCGTAGACGTGGGGCTGCTCGTGGTGGTCACCGACACCGAGGGACGGGTGCTGTGGCGCACCGGTGAGGACAAGGTCACCCGCCAGGCCGACCGGCTGGGCTTCGTCGGTGGCTCGGCCTGGACCGAGTACAACGTCGGGACCAACGCGATCGGCACCAGCCTGGTGCTCGGGCGGCCGGTGCTGATCCGCGGCTCGGAGCACTACGTGGAGTCGCACACGGTGTGGTCCTGCGCCGCCGCCCCGCTGCACGACGCCTGGACCGGCGAGACCCTCGGGGTGGTCGACGTGAGCGGCGTCGCGGCCGGCATGCACCCGACGGTGCTGTCGATGGTGACCCTGGCCGCCCGCACGGCGGAGCTGGAGATCCAGGCCGCCCACCACGAGCGGCTGGCCCGGCTGCGGGCACACGCCGCCCCGCTGCTGGCCGCCCAGACCGGGCAGGCCGTCGCCGTCGACCTGTTCGGCCACCTGGCCGCCGCGCGCGGGTTCGCGTCCCCCGCCCGCGTGGTGCTGCCCGCGGACCTGGCCGGCGGGCCGGTGCATCTGCCCTCGCTCGGGCCGGCGTACGCCGAGCCGCTGCCGGGCGGCTGGTTGCTGCGACTGCTCGACGAGGAGGCCGACGACGACCCGCTCGAGGTGTGCCTCGACCTGTCCGGAGCCCGGCCCGTCGCGCGGCTGCTCACACCGGCCGGGCCCTGGGAGCACGCACTGTCGACGCGGCACGCCGAGATCCTTCTCGCGCTTCTCCAGTCTCCCGGTGGACGGTCGGCCGCGGAGCTGGCCGACGACCTGTTCGCAGACCCGAGCCGCACCGTCACGGTGCGGGCCGAGGTGTCCCGGCTGCGGCGGACCCTGGGGCCGGTGGTCAGCGGTCACCCCTACCGCCTGCTGGACGGCGTCACCGGCCGGCTCATCCCGCCCGCGGCGGGCGCGGAGGCCCTGCCCGGCTCGGCCGCCCCCGTGGTCGCGGCCTTCCGGCGTACGTCGGCCTGAGCCGCCGGTCAGCCGGCGTGCCAGGGCTCGGGGAGCGACCCTGCGTCCAGGCCGACCAGCGACTCCCGGAACACCCGTCGCTCCCCCGCCGGGACCGCCACGTGGTTGGGCACCACCAGGACCGTGCAGCCGGCCGACTCGGCGCTCCGGGCGCCGGTGCCGGAGTCCTCGACGGCCAGACAGCTGGACGGGTGCACCCCCAGCCCGCGTGCCGCCTTCAGGTAGGGCTCGGGGTCCGGCTTGCCCCGCGACACGGCGTCGCCGGTGACGACCTCGGCGAACGTGTCGGGAGGCAGCGCGGCCAGCACCGGCTCCACGAACCGGAGGTAGGACATGGTGACCAGCGCCAGCGGGATGCCGTGGTCGTGCAGGTCGCTCACCAGCTCCCGTGCTCCCGGCCGCCACGGGATCTCCTCCCCGAGACGCTCGGTCACCCGGTCCAGGAGGTACTCCACGATCTCCGCGGGCTCCAGTGGGACGCCCATGTGCTCGACGATGAAGCGCCCGGAGTCCATCAGGTCCTTGCCCACGAGCTCCAGCGCCAGGTCGTGGCTCCAGGTGCCCCCGTGGTCCGCGGCAAGCTGGTGCTCGGCCTCGATCCAGTAGGGCTCGGTGTCCACCAGGGTGCCGTCCATGTCCCACAGCACCGCCGCGGGCCAGGCCCGCGTCGAGAACTCGGTCACGTCAGTCCTCGGGGTCATAGCCGAGCGTGGCCGACAACCACCGCTCGGTCTCGGGGACGGTCCAGCCCTTGCGGGCGGCGTAGTCCTCGACCTGGTCGCGTCCGACCCGGCCGACGACGAAGTACTGCGCGTCGGGGTGCGTGAAGTACCAGCCCGAGACGCTCGCCCCCGGCCACATGGCCATGCTCTCGGTCAGCTCGATGCCGGTGGCTCCCGCGACGTCGAGCATCGCCCAGAGGTCGACCTTGCCCGTGTGGTCGGGGCAGGCCGGGTAGCCCGGCGCGGGACGGATGCCGACGTAGCGCTCCTTCAGGAGGTCCTCGCCGCTGGCGACCTCGTCGGGCGCGTATCCCCACAGGTCGGTGCGGACCAGCTGGTGCAGGCGCTCCGCGAACGCCTCGGCGAGCCGGTCGCCCAGCGCCTCGAGGAGGATCGCGGAGTAGTCGTCGTGGGCGGCCTGGAACGCCGCCACCTGCTCCTGCATCCCCAGGCCGACCGTGACCGCGAAGGCGCCCAGGTGGTCGGGCAGGCCGGTCTCGCGCGGCGCCACGAAGTCGGCCAGCGACTTGTTGGCGATGCCGTCGCGGTGCTCGCCCTGCTGGCGGAGCTGGTGGATGACGGTGCGCACCTCCGAGCGCTCGTCGTCGGCATAGACGACGAGGTCGTCGCCGACGCTCGCGGCGGGGAAGAAGCCGACCACGCCGCGCGCCCGCAGCAGCCGCTCGTCGACGATCCGGTCGAGCAGTGCCTGGGCATCGTCGTAGAGCTTGCGGGCGGCGTCACCGACGACCTCGTCGTCGAGGATCGCGGGATAGCTGCCCTTCAGCTCCCACGCGTTGAAGAACGGCTGCCAGTCGATGTAGTCGCGCAGCTCGGCGAGGTCGTAGTCCTCGAAGACATGCACGCCCGGACGCGCGGGCGCGGGCGCCACGCCCGCCGACCAGTCCACGGGAGTACGCCGGGCCCTGGCCTCGGCGATCGGCAGCAGTGGGCGGTCGTGGCGACCGGCGTGCCGGGTGCGGAGGGCGTCGTAGTCGTCCTTGACGTCGGCGAGCAGCTTCGCGCGCTGCGGGCCGCCGAGCAGCGCGGCCGCGACCGGGACCGACCGGGAGGCGTCCTTGACCCAGACCACCGGAGCGTCGTAGCGCGGGTCGACCTTGACCGCGGTGTGGGCGCGGCTGGTGGTCGCCCCGCCGACCAGCAGCGGGATCTCGAAGCCCTGACGCTGCATCTCGGTGGCCACGGTGACCATCTCGTCGAGCGAGGGGGTGATCAGGCCCGAGAGGCCGATCAGGTCGGCCCCGCGCTCGCGAGCGGTGTCGAGGATCTTCTGCGGCGGCACCATCACTCCGAGGTCGATCACCTCGTAGTTGTTGCACTGGAGCACCACGCCGACGATGTTCTTGCCGATGTCGTGGACGTCGCCCTTGACCGTGGCCATCACGATGGTGCCCTGCGTGCTGCGCGTGACGGCGGCGTCGGGGTGGGCCGCGGTGTCGGCCTCGACGAAGGGCACGAGGTAGGCGACGGCCTTCTTCATCACCCGGGCCGACTTCACGACCTGGGGCAGGAACATCTTGCCGGCGCCGAAGAGGTCGCCGACGACGTTCATGCCGTCCATCAGCGGCCCCTCGATCACCTCGATCGGCCGGCCACCCCGCTCCTCGATCTCGGCGCGCAGCAGCTCCGTGTCGTCCTCGATGTGCGCGTCCAGCCCCTTGACCAGGGCGTGGGTGATCCGCTCGCCCAGCGGCAGCGACCGCCACTCCTCCTCGGACGCCTCCTCGGCGTCACCCGCGACGTTGTAGGTCTCGGCGATCTCGAGGAGCCGCTCGGCCGCGTCGGGCCGCCGGTCGAGCACGACGTCCTCGATCCGCTCCCGCAGCTCTTCGTCGACCTCGTCGTAGACCGCGAGCGCGCCCGCGTTGACGATGCCCATGTCGAGGCCCGCCTCGATGGCGTGGAACAGGAACACCGCGTGGATCGCCTCGCGCACCGGGTTGTTGCCGCGGAAGGAGAAGCTGACGTTGGAGATGCCGCCGGAGACCAGGGCCCCGGGCAGGTGCTCCTTGATCCAGCGGGTGGCCTCGATGAAGTCGCGGCCGTAGGACGCGTGCTCCTCGATGCCGGTCGCGACGGCGAAGACGTTGGGGTCGAAGATGATGTCCTCGGGTGGGAGGCCGACCTCGTCGACCAGCAGCCGATAGGCGCGCTCGCACACCGCCGTACGCCGGTCGAGGGAGTCGGCCTGACCGTCCTCGTCGAAGGCCATCACCACCACGGCGGCACCGTGCTTGCGACACAGCCGGGCGTGGTCGAGGAACGCCTCCTCGCCCTCCTTGAGTGAGATCGAGTTGACGATCGCCTTGCCCTGCAGGCACTTGAGACCGGCCTCGATCACCTCCCACTTGGAGGAGTCGACCATCACCGGCACCCGGGAGATGTCGGGCTCCGCGGCGACCAGCTTGAGGAAGCGGTCCATCGCGGCGACGCCGTCGAGCATCCCCTCGTCCATGTTGACGTCGATCACCTGGGCGCCGTTCTCGACCTGTTGCGCCGCGACGGTGAGGGCGGTGTCGTAGTCGCCGTCCTTGATGAGCTTCTTGAACCGGGCGGAGCCGGTGATGTTGGTGCGCTCGCCGACGTTGACGAACAGGCTCTCGTCGGTGATGTTGAGCGGCTCCAGGCCCGACAGCCGCATCGCCGGTCGGACGCCGTGCAGCTCGCGCGGTGCCGCGCCCTTGGTCGCCTGGACCAGCGCCTCGATGTGGGCCGGAGTGGTGCCGCAGCAGCCGCCGACGAGGTTGACCAGGCCGCTGCCGGCGAACTCGCCGAGCATCTCGGCGAACTCGTCGGGAGTGTCGTCGTACTCGCCGAACGCGTTGGGCAGGCCGTTGTTGGGGTGGGTCGAGACGTGGCAGTCGGCCACCCGGGCCAGCTCGGCGACGTAGGGGCGGATCTCGGCCGCGCCGAGCGCGCAGTTGAGCCCGATCGCGAGGGGCCGCACATGACGCACGGAGTTCCAGAACGCCTCGGTCTCCTGCCCGGACAGCGTGCGCCCGGAGGCATCGGTGATGGTGCCGGAGATGATCACCGGCCACCGGCGTCCGTGCTCCTCGAAGAGGGACTCCAGCGCGAAGATCGCGGCCTTGGCGTTGAGCGTGTCGAAGATCGTCTCGACCATCAGCAGGTCGGCGCCACCGTCGACCAGGCCGCGGGCCTGCTCGAGGTAGGACGCGACCAGCTCGTCGAACTCGACGTTGCGGGCGCCGGGGTCGTTGACGTCGGGACTGATCGAGGCGGTGCGGTTGGTCGGGCCGAGCGCGCCGACCACGAAGCGAGGCCGGTCGGGCGTGAGCGCGGTGACCTCGTCGCAGACCTGGCGGGCGGTCCGGGCGGCGGCGACGTTGAGGTCGTAGCAGTGGTCCTGCAGGCCATAGTCGGCCTGCGCGATCCGGGTCGCGGTGAAGGTGTTGGTCGTCGTCAGGTCCACTCCGGCATCGAGGTAGTCGCGATGGATCGCGGCCACGATGTCGGGCCGGGTCAGGCACAGGACGTCGGTGTCACCCTTGAGCTCGTGGTCGTGGTCGGCGAACCGCTCGCCCCGGTAGTCGGCCTCGGCCAGCCCGTGACCTTGGATCAGGGTGCCCCAGGCGCCGTCGATCACCAGGATGCGGTCACGCAGCAGCTCCTCGAGCAGTGCGGTGGCGTCCGGTCGGTGGTCGGGCACGGGGTCTCCCGTCGCGGGTGGCAGTGGCTGTCCAGCCTACGGAGGGGTCCAGCAGGTGGACATCGTTCCCACATCGTGACACCCCGCCGGGGGTGCGCCGAAATCCCCGCGGACTAGGCTGGGCGGGTGATCGAGATCGACGACCTGCCGGACCTGGTGAACCCCGTCGTGATCGCCGCCTTCGAGGGCTGGAACGACGCCGCCGACGCCGCCTCGTCCGTGGTGGACCACCTGATCCGGGAGTGGGGCGCGACCACCGTCGGCGCGATGGACCCCGAGGACTTCTACGACTTCCAGGTCAACCGCCCGCACGTCGGCAGCGACGACCGGGGGCACCGGCGCATCACCTGGCCCTCCACCCAGATCTCGGTGGCCTCGCCCCCCGACCTCGACCGCGACGTGATCCTGGTCCGCGGGATCGAGCCCAACATGCGCTGGCGGCAGTTCACCGCCGAGCTGCTCGCCGCCTGCGACGACCTGGGCGCCGAGCTGGTGATCACCCTGGGCGCGCTGCTCGCGGACACCCCGCACACCCGGCCGATCCCGGTGACCGGATCGGCGACCGAGCCCGACCTGGTCGACCGGCTGCGCCTGGAGCCGTCGACGTACGAGGGGCCGACGGGGATCGTCGGCGTCGTCCAGGACGCCTGCCAGCGCCTCGACGTGCCGGCGGTGTCCTACTGGGCCGCCGTCCCGCACTACGTCGCCCAGCCGCCCTGCCCCAAGGCCACGCTGGCCCTGCTCGGCTGCCTCGAGGACCTGCTCGAGACGAGTCTCCCCCTGGCCGACCTCGTCGAGGACGCCAAGGCCTGGGAGCGCGGCGTCGACGAGCTGGCACGCGAGGACGACGAGATCGCGGAGTACGTCAAGGCCCTCGAGGAGACCCGCGACACCACCGAGCTCCCCGAGGCCTCCGGTGAGGCGATCGCCCGGGAGTTCGAGCGCTACCTCAAGCGCAAGGAGGACGAGGTCTGACGGGTTGGTGCTTCAGACCGCCAGCCCCAGCGCCGCGTCGAGGAGGTCGCGCATCAGCGCGGGGGCGGTGGGGTCGGTCGCCTCGGCGGGGTCGGCCAGCGTCGCGTCGACCCACTCCTGTACGGCGGCGAGTGCGGCGGGCGAGTCGAGGTCGTCGGCGAGGGCGGCCAGCACCCGCTCGGCCGTCGGCGTCGCCGGCGCCGCGGTGAGGCCGGTCAGCACCTCGCGCCACTGGGCCAGGGTGTCGGCAGCGGCGGTCACCTGGTCGTCGGTCCACTCCCGATCCTCGCGGTAGTGGCCGCGCAGCAGCGCCAACCGGATCGCCATCGGGTCGACGCCGGACTCGCGCAGCCGCGAGACCAGGACCAGGTTGCCCAGCGACTTCGACATCTTCTCGCCGTCGTAGCCGACCATCCCCGTGTGCACGTAGGCCTTCGCGAACGCGCACCCGGGCCGGGTCGCCTGGGTGTGGCCGGCGCTCATCTCGTGGTGCGGGAAGATCAGGTCGCTACCGCCCCCCTGCACGTCGTAGCCCGGGCCGAGATGGGCCATCGCGATCGCGCTGCACTCGATGTGCCACCCCGGCCGGCCGGCCCCGAACGGCGAGGGCCACGACGGCTCGCCCTCTCGTTCCGCGCGCCAGAGCAGCGCGTCGAGCGGGTCCTTCTTGCCGGCGCGCTCGGGGTCGCCCCCTCGCTGCGGGAACAGGTGCTCCATCTCGTCGCGCAGCATGGACGAGACCTCGCCGAACCCCGCGTCGGCCGTCACCGAGTAGTAGACGTCGCCGTCGAGGCGGTAGGTCGCCCCGGCCTGCTCCAGCAGCTGGATCTCCTCCACGACCAGCGGGATCGCCTCGACCACCCCGACGTAGTGGTGGGGCGGGAGGGTGCGGAGCGCGGTCATGTCCTGGCGGAACAGCTCGGTCTCCCGCTCGGCCAGCTCCCGCCAGTCGACGCCGTCGCGCGCGGCCCGCTCCAGCAGGGGGTCGTCGACATCGGTGACGTTCTGGACGTAGACGACCTCGTGGCCGGCGTTGTGCCAGGCCCGGTGCAGCAGGTCGAAGGCGACGTAGGTCGCGGCGTGCCCGAGATGGGTCGCGTCGTAGGGCGTGATGCCGCAGACGTAGAGCCGAGCCGGCCCCTCCGGCCGAGTCTCGACGACCTGCCGCGTCGCGGTGTCGAAGACCCGCACCGGCGGCCCCGTCAGCGGGAGCCCGGGAAGCGAGGGGGCTGGCCAGGTGCGCATGGCGGGAAGCCTAGCCCGCCGCCCGGGCGTCCCCACCCGGCCGGCCCCGCCTCGGGTCCGCGCCGCCTCAGGTCGGTGCCGCCTCGGGTCGGCACCGAGGTCAGAACGGCGGCCAGGGGATGGACGGCCAGCCACCCGAGGGCATCGGGAGCACCCCGGTCGCGACCAGCCGGTCGCAGCGGCGTGCGGTCATCGCTGCCTCGTCGGCGGCCACCAACCCGGTCAGCGCCGCACCCAGCTCGCCGTCCAGCGCCTCCCGGACCCGGAGCACCCCCTCGAGCTCGTCGTCGTCGAGTGGCTCACCGCACCAGCCCCAGAGGACCGTGCGCAGCTTGGGCTCCACGTGGAAGGTCACGCCGTGGTCGACGCCGTAGCGGTGGCCACCGGGCATCGCCAGGACGTGGCCGCCCTTGCGGTCGGCGTTGTTGACGATGACGTCGAAGACCGCCATCCGGCGCAAGGCGGCGGTGTCCTCGTGGACCAGCGACACCTCGCGGTCGTGGTCGTCGAGCCCGTCGAACACGTGCAGCCACCCGTCGGGGACGGCGCCGGCGCGCACGATGTCGACCGCCGACTGGCTGTCGTCGACGTCCTGCCAGACCTGGACCATCCCCGGCCCGTGCGGGCCGTCGCGCAGGAAGGTCAGGGGTACGACGTCCCAGCCGAGCGTCTCCGCCACCAGGTAGGCCGCGCGCTCCCGCCGCGCGAGGGTCCCGTCGGGGAAGTCCCAGAGGGGGCGCTCCCCCGCCTCCGGCTTGTAGACCACCCGGGTGCCGGCGATCTCCCCCAGGAAGGTCGCGTTGGACGCGGGCATGATCCGGCCGTGCAGCTCCAGCTCGCCGGTGAGCAGCGTCGGGTCGGTCTCGGCCACGGCAGGGCGTCAGGCCGACCGGCGGCGGAAGCCGTTGGCCCGCACGCAGAGGTGGCCGTCGGGGTCGATCGGGTGCCCGCAGAACGGACAGCTCGGCCGCCCGGCGCCGATCACCAGCTCCGCGCGCTTGACGAAGGCCCGGGCGGCCGACGCGGACAGGCGCACCAGGAAGACCTCCTCGGGCTCCGGCTCGGTGAGGTCCTCACCCACCTGGGCGGGGTCGACCACGGCGGCCTCGGTGTAGGGGAAGACCTCCACCACGATCCGCTCGTCGTCGGGGTCCCAGGAGAGCGTCATCGTGCCGGCCCGGAACTCCTCCTCGATCGGCTGCTCGAGCGGGGCGCCGTCCTCGGACGCCAACGGCGCCACGGCGGGGATCACCGCGCGCACCCGGCTGTCGTTCATCAGCTCGTCGAGCAGCTCGTCCATGCGCTCGGCCAGCGCCTCGACCTGCTGCTTCTCCAGCGCCACCGAGACCATCCGGGCACCCTCGCGCGCCTGGAGGAAGAAGGTGCGCGCCCCGGGCTCCCCGACCGTGCCCGCGACGAAGCGCTCGGGCGGGTCGAAGCGGTGCACCACAGGCATGCCCTCCACCCTAGGCGACGCCACCAGCCGAGGTCGTGGGAGATCGCACGTCGGATCAGCCCGGGCCGGCGCCGCCGCCGACCTCCGCATCGGAGCCGCGCCGGCGACCGGTGCTGCCGGCTCGAGACCGCCGCGGCGACCGCGACGGCGGGGTCAGCCAGGCCAGCGAGCCCTCGTGGGTGTTGGTGCCCAGGACGTAGGGACGGCTGTCGGTGTAGCGCACCACGGAGATCGACGCCGGGTCGACGTGGATGCGCTGGAAGTGGTCGAGATGGGAGCCCAGGGCGTCGGCCAGCACCGCCTTGATCAGGTCGCCGTGGCTGACCGCCACCCAGACCGCGCCCGGGCCGTGCTCGGCCTCGACGGCCGCGTCGTGCCGGCGGACGGTCGCGACGGCTCGGGCCTGCATCGCGGCCAGCGTCTCGCCGCCGGGGAAGCCGGCGGCCGCGGGCTGGCTCTGCACGGTCTTCCAGAGCCTCTCGCGGGCGAGCTCCTTGAGCGGCCGACCCTGCCACTCGCCGTAGTCGCACTCGGTCAGGCCGCGGTCGGTGCGGATCGGCGGCGGGTCGGCGCGGCGCGCCACCAGGGCCTTGGCGGTCTCGCGGCAGCGCTCGAGTGGACTGCTCACCACCGCGACCAGCCGGACCTCTGCCAGCCGCTCGGCCGCCCGCCGGGCCTGCTCGAGCCCGCGCTCGTCCAGGTGGACTCCCTGGGCGCGCCCGGCCAGCACCCCGGCGGTGTTGGCCGTCGACCGGCCATGGCGGACAAGCAGCACGGTTGCCATGCGCCGACCCTAGCCTCGATCCGCGGCGGCCGAGCGGCGAGCCGGTTCCCCCCGACCCGTGTGCGTCGTAGCCTGCGACTCGTGATCGTCGACAGCGCGCTCTACCGCCGCGGCACCCGGGTCCCTGTCGACTGCGACACGTCCGACTTCACCCGGCTCCGGTCGCTGCTCACCGGCGACGACTTCGTCTGGATCGGCCTCCACGAGCCGACCGCCCAGGAGCTCGGCGACGTCGCCGTGGCGTTCGGACTGCACCCGTTGGCCGTCGAGGACGCCGTCAACGCGCACCAACGCCCCAAGCTCGAGCTCTACCAGGACTCGCTCTTCCTGACCGTCAAGACGCTGTGGTACGTCGACGAGCAGGACGCCGTCGAGACCGGCGAGATCAACGTCTTCATGGGTGACGACTTCGTGGTGACCGTCCGGCACGGACAGGGCGGCGCGCTGCACGCGTCGCGCGCCTACCTCGAGTCCAAGCAGCAGGTGCTCAGCCACGGCCCCTCGGCCGTCGTCTACGCCGTCTGCGACCTGGTCGTCGACGGCTACGAGTCGGTCGCGGCCGCGCTCGAGATCGACGTCGACGAGGTCGAGACCTCGGTGTTCTCCGAGCAGCGCACCCGCGACAGTGCGCGGATCTACACCCTCAAGCGTGAGATCGCCGAGGTGCGCCGGGCGGTGCTGCCGCTGCGCGACCCGCTGCGTCGGTTCGTGGCGGGCAGCGTCCCGGGCGTGGCGGTGGAGGCGGCGCCGTTCTTCCGTGACGTCGCCGACCACCTGCTCCGGGTCGCGGAGTCCATCGACGCCCTCGACAACCTGCTGTCCGCGGCGTTCGACGCCCACCTCGCGTCGATCTCCGTGCAGCAGAACGAGGACATGCGCAAGATCTCGGCGGGCGCCGCCCTGGTCGTCGTACCGACCCTGATCGCCGGCATCTACGGCATGAACTTCACGCACATGCCCGAGCTGCACTGGGCCCTCGGCTACCCGATGGCCCTGGGCATGATGGCGGCGACGTCCATCGGGCTGTGGATCGTCTTCAAGCGCTCCGGCTGGCTGTGAGGTTCCGACTCCCGACCCGGGTCAGGTCGCGGTGATGACGCCCGCCGACAGCAGCACCAGCAGCGCCCCGCCCAGCACCACGCGGTAGGGCACGAACCAGGCGATCGAGTGGTGCGCCACGAACCGCAGCAGCCACGCGACCGAGATGTAGGCCACCACGAAGCTCACCAGCGTGCCGACCACGGTCGGGCCGATGCCGATGCCGCTGCCCACGACGTCCTTGAGCTCGTAGAGACCGGCCGCGGTGAGGGCGGGGATCGACAGGAAGAAGCTGAGCCGGGTGGCGGTCACCCGGTCCAGACCACGCAGCAGGCCCACCGAGATCGTGGCGCCCGACCGGGACACGCCGGGCACCAGCGCGATGCACTGCGCCAGCCCCACGATGATCGCGTCGCGCAGCGTCAGCTCACGCTCCCCGCGCTCCTGGGTCGCCTGCCGCTCGGCCCACCACATCACCGCGCTCCACGCGATCAGGGCGCCGCCGACCCACCACAACGACCGCAGTGGGCCGGTGATCAGGTCCTTCGCGAGCAGCCCGACGATGCCGATCGGGATCGAGCCGATGATGACGAACCAGCCCATCCGGTGGTCGAAGGTGCCGCGGTACTCCGGCTTGACCAGTCCCTTGAACCACGCGGTGGCCAGCGTGACGATGTCGCTGAAGAAGTAGATCAGGACCGCGGCGATCGCGCCCACCTGGATCACGGCGGTGTACGCCGTCACGCCGGGGTCGTCCAGCGGCATCCCGAGGATCTTCTCCGTGATGGTCAGGTGGCCGGTGCTCGACACGGGCAGGAACTCGGTGAGTCCCTCCACGATGCCGAGGATGACGGCCTCGAGATAGCTCACGCGGGGTCCCCTTCGCCGGACGGTGCGCCGAGCCCACTGCCCGGTCGGCGGGTCCAGCGTAGACAGCGGACGCCCGGCTCCGAAGCCCACCCGCCCCGATGCCGGCCCCGCGCGCTCAGCGGCCTCTCAGTTCCGCGGCGCGTGCCCCTGCGCCCGCAGCCCCCGGACTGTGGCTACTCTGCACTCCATGCAGACGCGCCCCGTCGGCCGCACCGGCCTGAAGGTCTCGCGACTCGGCCTCGGGACGATGACCTGGGGGCGCGACACCGACGAGCACGAGGCGCGCGACCAGCTGGTGGCCTTCGCCGAGGCCGGTGGGACGCTCGTCGACACCGCGGCCGGCTACGGCGACGGCGCCTCCGAGACGCTGATCGGGTCGCTGCTGGGCGACGTCGTGGCCCGCGACGACGTGGTGCTCGCCACCAAGGCCGGCGTGTCCCGCCGCAGCGGTGAGCGTCGCACCGACACCTCGCGCGGCACGCTGCTGCGCACCCTGGACGCGTCGCTGCGCCGGCTCGGCGTCGACCACGTCGACCTGTGGCAGGTGCACGTGTGGACCGATGACACGCCGCTCGAGGAGACGCTGGCCGCCCTCGACACGGCGGTCTCCTCCGGCCGGACGGCGTACGCCGGCATCTCGAACTACACCGGCTGGCAGACCGCCCAGGCGGCGACCTGGCAGCGGGCGGTCCCCGGGCGAGCGCCGCTGGCCTCGACCCAGGTGGAGTACTCCCTGGTCAACCGGCGGGTGGAGGCCGAGGTGCTGCCGGCGGCTCGAGCGCTCGGGCTGGGCGTGCTGCCCTGGTCGCCGCTCGGTCGCGGGGTGCTGACCGGCAAGTACCGCTCGGGCACGCCGGCCGACTCGCGGGCCGCCTCACCGGTGTTCGAGGGCTTCGTCGGCGCCTACCTCGACGAGCGCGGCTCCCGGATCGTGGAGGCGGTCTCCAAGGCCGCCGACGGGCTCGGCTGGAGTCCGCTCCAGGTCGCCCTGGTGTGGGTGCGCGACCGCGACGGGGTCACCGCGCCGCTGGTCGGCGCGCGCACGGCGGCCCAGCTCAGGACCGCGCTGGAGGTCGAGGAGCTGAGCCTGCCCGAGGAGCTGGTGGCCGCCCTCGACGACGTGTCGGGGTCCTGAGATGGCCCCCCGCGCGGACCGGCGAGCCCCGTCGCGCGGGGTCGAGTGGGAGTTCGAGCGGCTCACCATCCCGCGCGACTTCTCCCGCGGCTTCGTGACCCGACTGCTGGTCGAGCGGGCCGAGCACGGAGGCTGGGAGCTGGACCGGGTGCGGATCGCCCCCGACGGCACCCGGCGGGTGGTGCTCCGCCGCAAGATCATCCGGTTCCGGGCACCGCTGGGGCTCCAGCCCCGGGTCTGAGGGGCCGGTCCGGCTCGGTCAGACCTCACCGAGGAACCGGTCGAAGACCCGTGCCCCGAACTCCAGCGCGTCGGTCGGCACCCGCTCGTCCACGCCGTGGAAGAGCGCGGTGAAGTCGAGGTCCTCGGGGAGCCGCAGCGGGGTGAACCCGTAGGTGCGGATGCCGAGCCGGCTGAAGTACTTCGCGTCCGTGCCGCCGCTCATCAGGTAGGGCGCCACCAGCGCGTCGGGGTCCTCCGCCAGCACCGACCGGGTGGCGGCGTCGACGACGCGCCCGGCGTAGGGCATCTCCCAGGCGGGCTCGCTGGTCACGAAGTCGTAGTCGACCCGGTCCCCGCAGAGCTCGGCCAGGGTGGCGTAGAACTCCTCCTCGTGACCGGGCAGGAAGCGACCGTCGATGTGGGCGGTGGCCTCGCTCGGGATCACGTTGACCTTGTAGCCGGCGCCGAGCATCGTCGGGTTGATGGTGTTGCGTAGCACCGCGCCCAGCATCCGCGCGGCGCCGCCGAACTCGGCCACCAGGGCCTCGGCGTTGTCCGGGGTGGCCTCGGTGCCGGCGAGCTCGGCGACGGTCGCCAGCAGCACCTCCATGGTGGGGGTGAGCCGCACCGGCCACTCGTGCCGGCCGATCCGCCCGACCGCCTCGGCGAGGGCCGTGACGGCGTTGTCGTCGTTGAGCATGGAGCCGTGCCCGGCCCGGCCGCGGGCGGTCAGCCGCATCCAGGCCATCCCCTTCTCGGCGCTCTCGAGCAGATAGAGCCGACGCCCGCGCACCGTCACGGAGAAGCCACCGACCTCGCCGACGGCCTCGGTGCAGCCCTCGAACAGGTCCGCGTGGTCGCGGAACAGCGGCAGCGCCCCCTTCGAGCCGCCGGCCTCCTCGTCGGCGGTGAAGCACAGCACCATCGGTCGGCTCGGCGTCGCTCCCGCGGCGGCGCGCGCCCGGACGACGGAGAGCAGCATCGCGTCGAAGTCCTTCATGTCGACGGCGCCGCGGCCCCACACATAGCCGTCGCGGACCTCACCGGAGAACGGGTCGACCTGCCAGTCGGAGGCCTCCGCCGGCACCACGTCGAGGTGGCCGTGGACCAGCAGCGCGTCGTCACGTGAGCCGTCGCCACCCCAGCGGGCGACCAGCTGGGTGCGCCCCGGATGGTCCTCGAGGACCTGGCACTCGATGCCGACCTCGTCGAGCAGCCCGGCGACGTACTCCGCGGCCTTCCGCTCACCCGGGCCGCTGTCGTCGCCGTAGTTGGAGGTGTCGATCCGGATCAGCTCGCTGGTCAGCGAGACCACCTCGGCAGCGGGGTCGTACGTCGCTCCCGGCGGAGCGCTGTCGGGGCTCTGGGAGGTCATGTCGGCCATCCTGACACGGCCTCGCCGGCCGGGCGGCGGGGCCACCCGCCGATGCGAGGTTCACCCCGCTGCTTTGCTACAGTCTCCTGCGCACTCGTCCGGGTGGCGGAATTGGCAGACGCGCTAGCTTGAGGTGCTAGTGCCCTTTATCGGGCGTGGGGGTTCAAGTCCCCCCTCGGACACCACACACAGGGACGGCAGGGCGAGCGTGTGCGCCGCCCGGCTGGCCTTCGCGGCGAGATAGCGCTCGTTGGTCGAGGTGAGATGCACGCCGGTGCGGACCCTCCGGGCCACCCGCACCCCGAGCTCCTCCAGCTGCCCGGCCTTGTCGGGGTTGTTGCTCAGCAGGGCGACCGACTCGTGTCCCAGGGCGAGCAGCATCTGCGCGGCCGCGGTGTAGTCGCGCTCGTCGTCGCCGAACCCCAGCGCCCGGTTGGCGTCGTAGGTGTCCAGGCCGGCGTCCTGCAGCAGGTAGGCGTCGAGCTTGGCGTAGAGCCCGATGCCACGGCCCTCCTGACGGAGGTAGAGCAGCGTCCCGCCCTCGGCATGGATGCGCTCCAGCGCCTCCTGGAGCTGCGGCCCGCAGTCGCAGCGGGCACTGCCGAGCACGTCTCCCGTCAGGCACTCGCTGTGCAGCCGCACCAGCGGCACCGGACCCGGGTCGCCCAGGCTGATCGCCAGGTGCTCGCGACCGTCGTGGAGCCCGTCGAACGTCGTCAACCGGGCCGAGACCGTGGTGCCGTCGCGGAGCTCCAGCGGTACGCCGACCACGGAGCGCACCGCGGCGGGAGGTGGGCAGACCCGCTCCTCGACGGGACGGGAGACGCTCATGCCGACTCCTCTCCGCGGCCGACCGCGCGCAGCCCGGACAGCCCCGCCGCTCGGGCGCTGAGGGCGTAGCGCAGCAGCACGACATCGCCCACCGGACGGGTGTCGAGCAGGGTGCCGCGGGCGCTGTCGCGCCACGGCAGCGGGCCGTCGTCGACCCACCGCCGTCCGCGCGAGTCGCCCACGAAGATCGGGGCCACCGCGAGGTGCAGCTCGTCGGCGAGGCCCTGGCTGAGGAACTGGGTGTGTGTGGTGCCGCCGCCCTCGACCAGCAGCCGTCGCACACCGCGCCGACCGAGGTCGTCGAGCAACGTCTCGAGCGACAGCGGCTCGCCGGCGTCGACGACGGTCGCGACCCCGCCCAGGCGCCGGCGGGTCTCTTCGGCCCGGGTCGCCGGGCAGTAGACCAGCTTGTCGACGTCGCCGAGGGCGAAGAACCGCGAGCAGGGGTCGAGTCCGGCGCGTCCGGTGAGGGTCACCTTGAGCGGCGACGACGGCAGGCCGCGCTCGCGCCGCGCCTGCCGGCGGCCGGGGCTGCGGACCAGCAGCCGAGGGTTGTCCTTGCGCACGGTGCCGGCCCCCACCAGGATCGCGTCGCAGGTCGCCCGGACCTCGTCGACGCGGTCGAGGTCGGCCGGCCCCGAGAGTCGCAGGCGGCGGGGTCGGGCGTCGTCGAGGTAGCCATCGAGGGAGATCGCGCAGGACAGCAGCACATAGGGACGGTCAGGCACGGGACATCTCCTCCGGGCTCGACGGGATGGGTGGGACCGACGCGCTGCCCCGGGTAGCCGGCGTACGCCGCCCGGCGAGCAGCAGCACCGCGCCGGGCCAGGTGGCGACCAGCGACAGCACGCCGAAGGCGACGGAGGCCTCGAGCCCGGCCGCCGCGGGGAGGCCGGCGGCCGCGAACGCCCAGGCGGCCGCGCCCTCCCGCGGCCCCCAGCCCGCCAGGTTGACCGGCAGCGCGGCCGCCACCAGCACCAGCAGGGCCACCGGCAGCAGCGGCAGCAGCGGGAGCTCGGGACTGGTCAGCCGGACGGCCAGCAGGAACACCGCGGCATGGCCGAGCGCGGCCAGCGTCGACGTGACGACGACCGGCACGAGCCGGCGACCGACCCATAGCCGGCGCAGGTCGTCGAGCAGGACGGCACGCCACCGCTCCGGGACGACCCGGAGCAGGAGCACGAGGGCCGCCACAACCGCGACCCCGGCGATCACCGTGACCCCCACCAGCGCGAAGGCCCGTCCGGCGGTCAGCGCGAGCACCGTGAGCCCGACGGCCACCAGCTGGCCGAGGGACCGCTCCCAGACGACGGCCCGCACGCCGGCGGCCGGGGCTCCCCCGTCGCGTCCGTGGCTGACGCCTCGGTGGACGTCGCCCAGCACGCGCCGGGCAGCGCCACGTTGAGGAACTGCGCGCGCCACGACCGGCCGACCGCGGCACCGAGGGTCAGCGGCAGCCCCAGCGCCGTGGAGACCACGCGCCAGCGCCAGGCCGCACAGACGGTGGTCCCGGCGGTGACGACGGTGGCCAGCAGCAGCGCCCCCGGTCCCACGGACCGCACCGCCGCGACGAACGGCTCGGGTCCGAGCCGCACCAGCAGGGCGCCCAGGATCACCAGTGCCGCCCCGGCCTGCACCAGCCCACGGCGGCTCATGACCGGCCCCCGGCGGCCAGCAGGAGCTCTTCCAGGTCGGCGACCGTCCGCCCCCAGTCGCGTCGCTTCACCCGGGCCGCCCGGGCGGCCACGCGCATCCGCTGCCGGAGCGGGGGTCGGTGAGCCAGGCGCACAGAGCCGCGGCGAGTGCCTCGGGCTCGTCCGGCGGCACGAACAGGCAGGCGTCGGGCCCGGTGCTGAGTGCCTCGCGCAGGCCGCCGACGTCGCTGGCGACCACCGGCACTCCCGCGGCGAGCGCCTCCGCGGCGACCATGCCGTAGCTCTCGTGTCGCGACGGTACGACGACCAGGTCGGCCGCGGCGTACTCCCCCGTCATCGCGCGCCGGGGCAGGGCGCCGGTCCAGGTGAAGCGGGGGGCCATGCCCTGCTGCACGTAGGCCGCGGTCACGGTCGCCGCGTGCGCGGGGTCGACCTCCAGCGAGCCGACGATCCGGCAGGTCCAGCTCACCTCGCCGAGCAGGGCCAGTGCCTCCACCAGCACGTCGTGCCCCTTGACCGGGGTCACGGCCCCGACCGAGAGCAGCCGCCCGCCACCCACGGAGCCGCCACCCACGGAGCCGCTCCCCAGCGGGGCCGCCCCCGTGCCGGGCGCGGCGACCCCACCCGGTGCGGCTCCAGGGCGTAGTGCTCCAGCAGCCACTCGCGGGTGTGCCGGCTCGTGGCGACGACCACGGCGGCCGCGTCGAGCACCCGCCCCTCCCGCGGGTCCGGGCCCACGGGGAGGTGCACCAGCGGGACCACTCGCAGGCGTCGCGCCGCGGCCACCAGCGCCCGGTCGGACAGCGAGGCCACCAGGCCGTCGACCAGGACGACCGCCCCGTCGCCGATGTCGTCCAGGACACCGGCGAGGCGCCCCTGGGCGGCCGGGTCCGCCTCCGGCCAGGGCCCGGTCACCGAGCGCTCGTGGACCTCCCAGCCGCGCGCGGCCAGCCCGCGGAGGACCTGACGGTCGTAGCTGTTGCCGCCGCTGGGACGCCGCGGGTCGTCGACGCCCGCGGGGACGACCGCGTGGACCGCCCTCACGAAGGCGTCACCGACCGTTCGTAGCTGGCCCAGGCCTGGGGCGTCTCGCGCAGCGTCACGCCGATCGCGGTCAGCCGGGTCGGGGCGGTCGGCCCCAGCGCACCCTCGGCCACCCCGGCCGCCAGCCGGTCGGCGACCTCCCGGGCCAGCACCTCGGTGGTGGTGTTGCGGCCGGCCAGGCCGGGCTCCTCGTCGAGGTTGCGGTAGCGCAGCGGGTCGAGCACCTCCGCGAGCAGCCGGGCGGCCGCGCCCAGGTCGACGACGATGCCGTCGTCGTCGAGACCGGCGGCGCGGAAGGTGGCCTCCACCACGTAGGTCGCGCCGTGCAGGCGCTGGGCCGGTCCGAAGACCTCGCCGCGCAGGCTGTGGGCGACCATCAGGTGGTCGCTGACGGTCACTCCGAACACGGCGCCTCCTGGTCGTAGGACACCAGCTGGCAGCGCCCCGAGGAACCGGTGGCCGCCAGCGCCGCCATGGTCTCGGGGAGCTCGGCGAAGGGGTCGGCCCGGCGAGCAGGGCGTCGAACGCGGGGTCGGCGAGCAGTCGCAGTGCCAGGGCGAGCCGGTCGGCCGTCGACCGGCTGTCGCGGCGGGCCGGCGACACGGCGCCCACCTGGCTCGACCGCACCGTGAGCCGTCGGGAGTGGAAGTCGCTGCCGAGCCGCAGCCGCACCTCGGAGTCGCCGTACCAGCTGACGTCGACGACCGTGCCCTCCGGCCGCAGCAGCTCCAGCGACCGTTGGAGGCCCGACCCCGTGGCGCTGGCGTGCACCACCAGGTCCAGGTCGTGGGGCGCCTCGTCGGGGTGCGCGAAGCCGACCCCCGCCGCCGCGGCCGCCCCGGCCCGGGATCGGTCCACGTCGACGAGGGTCACCTCGACCCCGGGGACGCGGGCGAGCAGCAGTGCCGCGCAGAGGCCGACCATCCCGGCGCCGACGACCGCCACCCGGTCGCCGACGAGGGGGGCGGCATCCCACAGGGCGTTGACGGCGGTCTCGACGGTCCCGGCCAGCACCGCTCGCGCCGCCGGCACGCCGGGCGGCACCGGCACCACGCTGTCGGCCGACACGACGTAGGCGGTCTGGTGGGGGTAGAGGCAGAACACCGTCTGCCCCAGCAGCCGGTCCGGCCCCTGCTCGACCCGACCGACGTTGAGGTAGCCGTACTTCACCGGTCCCGGGAAGCCGCCCTCCTGGAACGGCGCCCGCATCACGGCGTACTGGTCCTCGGGGACCCGGCCGCGGAACACGAGCAGCTCGCTCCCCCGGCTGACGCCCGAGTGCAGGGTCCGGACCAGCACCTCGTCGGCGCCGGGGGCGGGCAGCTCGGTCTCCCGGATCTCGCCCTCACCGGGGCGGCGCAGCCAGTAGGCACGCGCGCGTCCGGCCATCCCACCCTCCCGTCGTGCTGCCGGTGCCGGCCGGCCCCCGGTCCGGGGCGCCCGCGTCGGCCAGGCGGGTTGAACCGGGGAACGACGCCGCACGTCGTCTGTCTGGTACGGAGTACTACGGAGGCCAGGTGCGAGAGGTTCAATCGGTCGCGGGACCGGCCGCGGGGCTGTCCCTGTTGCTCGCCGCGCTCGGGCTCGGCGGCGCCGTGGGTCCGGTCGGCGTCACCGCCGGGGCGCTCACCGGGGCCGCGGTCGTCGGCCTCTTCGCGGTCGGCCTCGGCCGCAGCGGCGCCACGAGCGTGGGACCGCCGAACGCCGTCACACTGGCTCGGGCGCTGCTGACCAGCGGCGTCGTGGCCCTGACGGTCGAGGAGCTGGCCGGCGGCACCGGCGCGCGTGCCACGCTCACGGCGTTCGCCGCGGTGGCGCTGCTCCTCGACGGCCTCGACGGCTGGGTCGCGCGGCGCACGGGGTCGGCGACCGCGCTCGGCGCGCGCTTCGACATGGAGGTCGACGCGCTGCTGATCCTGGCCCTCAGCGTGACCGCCGCGCATGACCTCGGGTGGTGGGTCCTGCTCCTGGGCGCGGCGCGCTACCTGCTGTGGGCGGCGACCGGTTTCGTGGGGTGGCTCCGTGCGCCCTCGCCGCCGCGGAGGTGGGCCAAGACGGTCGCCGCGACGGTCGGGGTCTGCCTCACGGTGGCGGTGTCGGGGCTGCTCCCCGACGCGGTGTCGCGGCTGGCGCTGGCCGGCTGCCTGGCGCTGCTCGCGGAGTCGTTCGGGCGGCAGGTCTGGTGGCTGCGCCGGCACCGGTCGACGGCACCGGCGGGAGCGCTGCCGGCCGCCGCGGCCGGTGCCACGGCGCTCGCCCTGACCCTGGTCTGGGTGGTGCTGTCGGTGCCCGCACGGGCGACCCAGCTGGTCCCCGAGGCACTGCTGCGGATCCCGGTGGAGGCGTTGGTCGCGGTCGGGGTCGCGCTGGTGCTGCCCGGCCGCGGGGCGCGGGCCTGGGCGTGGGTCACCGGCGTGCTGCTCGGAGTGGTGGTGTTCCTCAAGGCCGCCAACCTCGGCTTCACCGCCGTCCTCGACCGGCCCTTCGACCCCCTCAACGACCGCTTCTACGTCGGCCCGGCGATCGGCGTCCTGGAGGACTCGGTGGGGACCACCCGAGCGGTCGTCTGGCTGCTTCTGGGCCTCGCCGGCACCCTCGCGGTGCTGGTCCTGCTCCCCCTGGGGCTGGCGCGGGTCCAGCGTGTCGCGCGCGGTCACCGGGCGGTCGCGGGGGCAGCGATCCTGGTGCTCGGCCTCGGCTGGTCGGCTGCTCGGGCGGCCGACGTACGCCTGGACCCGCGGGTGCCGGTCGCGTCGACCAGCTCCGCCGACCTGGCGGTCGACCAGGTCGGTCACCTCCGGGCCGACCTGCGCGACCGCGAGCGGTTCGCGGCCGAGATCCGCGACGACCGCTTCGCCGGTGCACCCGACGACGCCCTGCTGGCGGGGCTCCGTGGCCACGACGTGCTGCTGGTGTTCGTGGAGAGCTACGGTCGCGTCGCCCTCACCGACCCGGAGCTCTCGCCGGGTGTCGAGGCGGTCCTGGACGACGGCACCGAGGAGCTGGCCTCGGCCGGCTACGACATGCGCAGCGCCTACTTCACCTCCCCGACCTTCGGTGCCGCCAGCTGGCTCGCGCACTCCACCCTCCAGTCCGGCCTGTGGGTCGACAGCCAGCAGCGCTACAACCAGCTCCTGCTGGAGCCTCGGGTGACCCTGTCCGACGCGTTCCGGCGGGCCGGGTGGCGCACCGTCTTCGACCTGCCCGCCGTGACCGAGGCGTGGCCGCAGGGCGAGGGGTTCTACCACTACGACCGCCTCTACGACGCCAGCGACGTGGGCTACCGCGGGCCGGCGTTCAGCTATGCCACCATGCCCGACCAGTACACCTTGTCGGCCTTCCGCCGGCTGGAGCTGACCGAGGGTCCGCGGCCGCGCGTGATGGCCGAGATCGACCTGGTCTCCAGCCACCATCCGTGGACCCCGCTGCCGCAGCTCGTGCCCGAGGACCAGGTCGGCGACGGCTCCATCTTCGACGGGATGCCCGAGGCGGGACCGACGCCCGAGGAGGTCTTCGCCGACCCCGAACGCGTCCGCCGGCAGTACGCCGCCTCGCTGGTCTACTCCTGGGAGTCGCTGGTGTCCTTCCTGCGCGAGGACGCCGACCCGGACCTCGTGGTCGTGGTGCTGGGTGACCACCAGCCGCACAGCTATGTCACCGGGCCGGACCCCGGCCATGACGTGCCGGTGTCGGTCATCGCCCGTGACCCGGGGGTGATCCGGCGGATCGAGGCGTGGGATTGGGACCCGGGACTGCGTCCGACGCCGGACGCACCGGTGTGGCGGATGGACCGGTTCCGCGACGCCTTCTTCGACGCGTTTGAGTGACCGCCGGCGGCCTCGGCCGGGTCGGGCTCAGCGGTCGGCCTCAGCGGTCGGTCTCAGCGGTCCAGGTGCAGCAGCAGCGCGCCCGAGTCGTCGGTGACCATCACCTCGGTGATGTCGTCGGCGGTCACCGCGGTGGCGGCGGACAGCTGCATGGTCGGGGCGGCCACCTCCTTCCAGGTGGCGACCTGCTGCGGCCCGTCGGGTGTCTCCAGGACCAGGTGATAGACGGGAGGGGTGTCGTGCCACGTCTCGTCGTCATCGTCGTAGTGACAGGTCAGCTCGACCTTCGTGCCCCAGCCGACCGAGGTGAGCGCGACCTCCGCCCGCATCCGCACCCCGGACTCGGGCCGCAGCGGGTCGGCGGCGACGCGGGAACCGGTCGTCGGCGGGGGCTGCTCCCGGCTCGCGAACGACGCCCCGGCGACGGCGCCGCCGGTCACCAGGGCCGCCGCCGCGGCCACGCCCGCCACCCACCGGCGGCCGCGGCGACGGCGCAGGTCGTGGGTGATCGCCGCGAGGCTGCCCTCGGGCATCCGCTCCTGCTGGTCGGACCCGTCCCAGACATCGGCCTCCACCTTGGCCAGGAGACCGGACAGCCCGGCCAGCTCGCGGACCGCGTCGGCGCAGGCGGCACACCCGGCGAGATGGCGTTCGAACTCCAGCCGCTCCGCCGACGAGAGCGCCCCCAGGACGTAGGCGCCGTCGAGGTGGGACATCGGACAGCTCATGCGGTCACCCCCCGTTCCTCGAGGGCCAGCCGCAGCGCGCGCATGGCGTAGTGGGTCCGGGACTTCACCGTGCCCTCCGGGATGCCGAGCTGGCGGGCCGCCTCGGCGACGGAGCGGCCGCGCAGATGGCACTCCCGCAGCACCGCCTGGTGCTCCGCGGACAGCTGGGTGAGGGCATCGGCGACCAGCCAGGAGGTGAGGAGCTGGTCGGTGCGGTCAGGCTCGCCCTGCTCGGGGACCTCTGCGGTGGGCGTCTCGCGGTGGTGACGGCGCGACCGCCACTCGTCGATGGTCAGGTTGCGGGCGACGGTGAACAGCCAGGCCCGCACCGCGCCGGGGCCGCCCTCGAGCGCCTCGACGTGACGCACCGCGCGGAGCATCGTCTCCTGCACCAGGTCCTCGGCGCGGCTGCGGTCGTAGGCCGTCAGCTTGAGGCAGAAGCGCCACAGCGCGTCGGCGTGCTCGGCGTGGAGCTCGCGCAGCAGCTGGTCGGACTGCGGCTTCATGTCACCTCCCATCCGGGTCAACGATGGCAGGTGGCGCAGGGTTCAATGCGCTCGGCGCGGGACCGGGCTGCCCGGCGTGCCGGCGTACCGAGGCGACGGAGCGCGCGGTCGGGCCGGTGGCCGCCCCGGGGAGGGGCGACCACCGGCGGACCGAGCCGAGGCTCAGTGCCAGGTGGGAATCAGCTGGTCGGCGGCGTCGCGCGGCGCGGGCACCTCCACCGTGCCGAAGACCTCGTCCCGGCAGGTGCGGCAGTAGGCCACCTGTCGGAACGCCACCGATCGCAGCGTCGCCTCGTTGCTGGCGACCGTCTCACCACAGTTGGTGCACTCATACATACGCATCTCGACCATCCCCCATGAATGGTGTTTCCGCCTGCGGACAGGCGACCCGAGTAGTTGCACAGACCCGCATTCAGTCAACGTCCGTCCGGAGAACCGGTCAAGGACGCGAGGGGGAGGTATAGACCACCCGGTTGCCGAGCCGCCCTAGACCGCCTCGGGGTGGATCAGGTCGTCGGCGGCCACCCGGGGCGACGGCACCACCACCGCCATCAGCTCCTCGAAGCAGGGCCGGCAGTAGGCGACCTGGCGGAAGGCCACCGAGCGGAGCGCCGCCTCGTGTCGAGGCACGGCCGTCGCGCAGGTGGCGCAGGTGTAGGTGTTCATCCAGTTGTCCCCATGTCCAGTCCTCGCCCGTGGTACCGGCCCGAGCCCGGCGTGGTCTAGCCCGGCCATCCAACCCGCCGGTCCGGGCCCCGGTCAAGGCGACCCGGCGCGTGTCGCGGCGCCCGGTCAGCCCGGCGTCACGAGGGTGTCACCGGGGCGTCATCCCACCAACCTCAGGCGACCCAGCCGCCCCAGTACACGGTCTGCTCGGCGCGCCGGGCACCCGCGGGGACGTGGCCTAGGCTCGACGCGTGCAGCAGCGCTCGCAAGGGTTCTCCGGCCCCCCGGCCGCCGGCCTCCGCCTGGGGTTCGTCACCGGCGCCACCCCCGACCGGTGGGCGGCCCGCTGGCGGGAGCGCTACCCCGCGGAGCCCCTGGAGCTGGTGCCGGTCACCGAGGCGGAGCAGGAGACGCTGCTGCGTCAGGGCGACCTCGACGCCGCCTTGGTCCGTGAGCCGGTGCACCGGGCCGGCCTGCACCTGGTGCACCTCTACGACGAGCAGCCGGTCGTCGTGGTGCCGGCCGACCACGTGCTCACCGCCTTCGAGCGGGTGGACCCGGCCGACCTCGCCGACGAGCAGCACGTCCTGCCCGCACCGGCCGCGCTCACGCTGCGCGAGCCCCAGCTCGACTTCCCGGCGATGACGCAGCGGGAGGCGGTCGAGGTGGTCGCCTCGGGTGCCGGTGTCGCGGTGCTGCCGATGTCGGTCGCCCGGCTGCTGCACCGACGGGACGTGACCTACCGGCCGGTCGACGGTCTCGAGCCCACCGGCGTCGGCCTGGCCTGGCTCGTGGAGCGCGACGACGAGCAGCTGCAGCGTCTCGTGGGCGTGGTGAAGGGCCGGACCGCGCGCTCCTCGCGCGGCTGAGGCCTGCCCCGGTCAGCCGGCCCCGGTCGGCCTGCCCCGGTCTGCCCGGCGCGGTCGGTCGCTTCACTAGGCTGCCGCCGTGCAGCTGCTCGAGCCCTCCACGCCCCGCGAGAGGTGCGACCGGGTGGCGGGCGCGTTCGCGGCGGCGCTCGGGCGCGACCCGGACCGGGTGGCGATGGCTCCGGGGCGGGTCAACCTGATCGGCGAGCACACCGACTACAACGCCGGACTGTGCCTCCCGGTGGCACTCCCCCACGCCACCTACGCAGCGCTCGGACGTCGCGACGACGACCGGGTCACGGTGCGCAGCGCTCAGGTCGCCGACGCATGGGAGGGCGGGCCGGACGAGCTCGGGCCGGGGCGGGTCGCCGGGTGGCCGGCGTACGTCGTGGGGGTGCTGTGGGCCCTCGCCGAGGACGGGCTGGTCCCCGCACTGTCTGGCCTGGACGTGGTCGTCGACAGCACCGTGCCGGTCGGCGCCGGCCTCAGCAGCTCCGCGGCGCTGGAGTGCGCCGTCGCCGTCGGCGTCCTCGAGCTGCTCGGCGTCCCCCTCGACGCGGAGGTGCGCGAGCGCGTGGTGCGCGCCTGCGTGCGGGCCGAGACGGAGGTGGCGGGGGCGCCCACCGGAGGCCTCGACCAGACCATCTCGGTGTTCGCCGAGGAGCAGGCGGCGCTGCTCCTCGACTTCGACGACCACTCCCGGCGCACCGTCCCACTGCCGCTCGCGGAGCACGACCTGGCCCTGCTCGTCATCGACAGCACCGTCCGGCACGCCCTCGTCGACGGCGGATACGCCGCCCGCCGGGCCGACTGCGAGCAGGCCGCGGCGCTGCTCGGCCTCTCGTCGTTGCGGCACGCCGACCTCGCCGCCGTCGGGTCCTTGACCGACGACCGGCTGCGTCGTCGGGCCCGGCACGTGGTCACGGAGATCGCCCGGGTCGAGTCCACGGTGGCGGCGGTGGGGAGTGGAGACTGGGAGGGGGTGGGTCGGCTGTTCAGCGAGTCCCACGCCTCGCTCCGCGACGACTACGAGGTGTCCTGTGCCGAGCTCGATGAGGCCGTGCGGCTGGCCGAGGAGGCCGGTGCCCTGGGTGCCCGGATGACCGGCGGTGGCTTCGGAGGCTCCGCGGTGGCGCTGGTCCCCGCCGGTCGGTTCGAGGTCGTCGCCGAGACCGTCGTCCGGGGCGTGACGGCGGCCGGGCACGCCACCCCTCGGCTGCTGCGCGCTGACCCGTCGGGGCCGGCCCGGCGGTGCTGAGCCCCGCTACTCATCTGGACCGGGTAGCCGCCCCGACGCCGCGCGGCACCCGCCCCGGACATGCTCTGCGACATGAGCACTCCGACCACCCCTCGCAACACCAACGGCTTCGCGCTGCAGGCTGGGATCGCGTTCGTGACCGCCCTGTTCGCCATGATCCTCGCGATCTATTTGATGGACGGAGACGTGTGGATCAGGGCCTTCCTCGCCCTGGGCACCGTCTTCCTCGTCACCTCCTCGTTCACCCTGGCCAAGGTGGTGCGCGACGCACAGGAGGAGACCTACGTGATGGCCCGCCTGGACCGCGCCCGCCTGGACAAGCTGCTCTCGGAGCACGACCCGTTCCAGCCGCAGGTCTGACCGGCTCCCCTTCCGTGACGGGGCCCTGACCACCCGGTCGAGGGCCCCGTTGCCGTGTCCTAGGATCTCGCGTCATGGCCACGCCGTCCCCCGCTGCGCGTGCCGTCCTCCCCGAGGGCGGCACGGTGCGCCCCATCACCCGGTGGGGGGCCGACGTGATGCACCGTCCGCAGCAGCCCGTGACGTCGTACGACGAGGAGCTGAGGCAGCTGGTGGCCGACATGACGGCCACCATGTACGCCGCCGACGGCGTCGGCCTCGCCGCCTGTCAGATCGGGGTCGACCGGGCCGTGTTCGTCTTCGACTGCCCCGACGAGTCGGGCACCTATGTCGCGGGCGTGGTCTGCAACCCGGTGGTCACCCTGCCGGAGGGCAGGGAGCGTCACCTCGACGAGGCGGAGGAGGGCTGCCTGTCCTACCCCGGGGCCTTCGTCGACTGCGCCCGGCCCGACGTCGCCAGCGTCACCGGCACCGGTCTCGACGGCGAGCCGGTCAGCTACGCCGGCGACGGCCTGCTCGCCCGCGCCCTGCAGCACGAGACCGACCACACCCTCGGCACCGTCTTCGGCGACCGGATCGGCGACAAGGCCCGCAAGAAGCTCCGCAAGGCCCACGACAAGGCCGCCGACGACTACCCCCCTGGCTGGCCCGCCTGACCGCGACATGCCGGAAATGGCCACCCGACATGCCGGAAATGGCCTCCCGACATGCCGGAAATGGCTCCGCGAAAGTGCGCGCCAGGGGGCCGGCTGGCGCGGAACGGCCGTCCGCGACATCTCGCGGGACCATTTCACGCATGTCGCGGGACCATTTCACGCATCTCGCGGGACCATGTGGTGGTCAGCGGCGCTGGGCGACGTAGCAGGCCACGGCGCAGGCGGCGGCCACGTTGAGGGAGTCCACGCCCTGCTGCATCGGGATCATCGCGCGACGGTCGGCGGACGCCTGCCAGCGGCTCGAGAGGCCGTGCCCCTCCGTGCCGAGCACCAGGGCGATCCGGTCGAGGCCGGCCACCCCCTCCTCCAGCGGTACGGCGTCCTCGGCGAGCGTCAGCGCCACGGTGGTGAACCCCCGCGACGACAACGCCGGCAGGGCGTCGTACCAGTCGTCGAGGCGGGTCCACGGCACCGCGAACACCGCGCCCATCGCGACCTTCACGGCGCGGCGATACAGCGGGTCCGCGCAGCGCGGTGAGAGCAGCACGGCGTCGACCCCGAGTGCCGCACCGGAACGGATGATCGCGCCCACGTTGGTGTGGTCGACCACGTCCTCGAGCACGAGCACCGTCCGGGCGCCGGAGAGCACCTCGCCGACCGACGGAAGCGGCCGTCGCTCCAGCGACGCGAGCGCACCGCGGTGGACGTGGAAGCCGGTGACCTGCTCGGCCAACGCCTCGGACACGACGTAGCACGGCGCCGTTGAGGGCTCCAGCACGTCGGCCAGCCCGTCGAGCCACCGCGGCGCCATCAGGAACGACCGAGGGCGGTAGCCCGCCTCCACCGCCCTGCGGACGACCTTCTCCCCCTCGGCGAGGAACAACCCGTGCTCGGCCTCGAGGTGGCGGCGCAACGCCACGTCGCGCAGGTCGCGATAGTCGACCAGCCGTGGGTCCGCGGGGTCATCGACGGGGATCAGCTCTGCCACGCGCCCCATCATCGCGGGTGGTCGGCGTGGGTCGCCCGGACTATCGTCCGAGGCATGAGCATCGAACGCCCCGTGGCCCCGAACCCCTATGACCTGCTGCCTGCCACCGAGTCCTTCTCGATCACCAGCACCGACGTGGCGGAGGGCCAGCCGCTCAACGACGACCAGGTCGCCGCCGCCGGCAACACCTCGCCGCAGCTGTCCTGGTCCGGCGCGCCCGAGGGCACCCGGTCCTACACCGTCACCTGCTTCGACCCCGACGCGCCGACCCCCAGCGGATTCTGGCACTGGGTGCTGGTCGACCTGCCCGCCGACTGCACGTCACTGCCAGCCGGCGCCGGCGCCGAGGGCGCCACGCTCCCCGGGGCCGCGTTCATGTGCCGCAACGACGGCGGCCCGAAGGCGTTCATGGGCGCCGCCCCGCCCGAGGGCGACATGGTGCACCGCTACTACTTCGTCGTGCACGCCGTCGGCGAGGACTCCTTGGGGGTCGACTCCGATGCCTCGCCCGCCGTGGTGTCGTTCAACCTGGCGTTCAAGACTCTCGGCCGGGCGATCCTGCACGGCACCTACCAGCACTGACCTACCAGCACTGAGTGGGACCCGCCCGGCTCCCGGGCCGGGCGGCGTCCCCGTGACTCAGGTCGTGAAGTCCTCGGGCGGGAGCTCGCCCTCCAGTTCGGAGCTGCCGTAGTGCTCGACGGTCGGGTCGCGGTGCAGGCCGCCACTCATGGCGTACTCCTCTTCGGGGGACAGCACCAACCGGTGCCGGCCGAAGAGGGCGAAGGCCAGCAGGGCGAGCGCGTAGACCACGGCGATGGCGATGATCGCCTTGCGGAAGTCGGGGTTGATGAACAGCCCGACGAAGGTGACCGCGGCGATCAGCCCGGCCACGGCGGCGCCCGCCGTCCCGAACGGGCTGACATAGGGGCGCGTCGCGCTGGGGAACTTCTGCCGGAGCAGCACGTAGGAGACCATCTGCAGGATGTAGGCCAGCACGGCGCCCCAGACGGCGATGTTGAGCACGATCGCGTTGGCCGTGGCCGCGAGGCTCTCGCTGTGCCGAGCGATGAAGTCCACCACCACCAGGACGATGAAGCCGAAGACCGCCCCCGCGATGAGTGCGACGTGCGGAGTCTTGCGCGCGCTGGTGATGGACAGCGCCTTCGGGTAGTAGCCGGCCCGCGACAACGAGTAGATGTTGCGACCGTAGGCGAACATGATCCCCTGCAGGCTGGCGAGCAGCCCGATCAGTGCGAACAGCGCGAGGACCGCCGCCCAGTTGTCCGGAAGGAACGCCCGGAAGCCGTCGAGTAGCGGCTCGCCCGACGTTCGGATCGCCTCCGACCCCGTCACGGCGGGATTGAGGAAGAGCACCAGCACGGCGCACGCCACGAGCGTGAGCATGCCGACGATGCCGGCCCGGGGGATGTCGCGGCTCGGGTCGTGGGCCTCCTCCGCGGCGAGCGGCAGCTCCTCGATACCGAGGAAGAACCACATGGCGAACGGCAGCGCGTAGAGCACGCCCTTCCACCCCAGCGGCAGGAACCCGTCGCCATCGGAGAGGTTGTTGAGCTGGCCGAAGTCGACGGCGCCCTTGACGAAGGCGAGCAGGGCGAAGAGCACCAGGATCCCGATGGAGATCACGGCGACGCCGATGGCGAACTTGAACGAGATCTCGGCTCCGGCGGAGTTCAGCCCGACGAAGACGACGTACAGCACCAGCCACCAGATCCACATGTGGCTGCTGAGGTCGAGACTGATCAGCTGCTTGGTGGCCTCGTTGGCGTAGCCGGCCGAGAAGAGCACGATCACGCCGGTGGTGAAGACGTACTCGATGGTCTCGGCCAGGCCGGTGATGAACCCGCCCCACGGCCCCATCGAGGCGCGAGCGAACGAGTAGGCGCCTCCCGTGTGCGGCATCGCGGCGGACATCTCACCGATCGAGAAGAGCATGCCGAAGTACATGACGATGATGACGAGCGTGGCGACCAGCAGGCCACCCCAGCCGGCCTGGTCGAGGCCGAAGTTCCAGCCCGAGAAGTCGCCGCTGATGACCGCGGCGACACCGATGCCCCAGAGCCCCCAGAAGCCGGCGCTGCGCTGCAGCTGCCGCTTGTCGAAGTAGTCCGCACCCGCGTGGGTGTAGGTGACGCCGCCAGTCACGGCCTGCCCCGGCTTGTTGGGATTGTCGGCCACGGTTGTGGTCCTCTCGTGCGTGCCTTCGGTCAACGAGACGGTGTACGCCGCGCCGGAAGGCCCCGAACAGCCTTCGAGATGCGGGTTGGTCGGGAGGTTAGACCCGTGGGGAATCTCACGTCCAGAGTCCTGGACAAATTGGTTTGAACTCAGACCTTTGCCACGCTGGGACGACATGCCAGACTGCCACCTGTGACTGCCGACACCCCTCACGACCTGGGCCTCACCGAGGTGGTCCTGCGGCCGGTGCGCGGGCATCACGCGTTCGAGGCGTGCGTCGAGCAGCTCGGCACCCTGATCCGGCTCGGCGTCTACCCGCTCGGCACCACCCTGCCGAGCGAGCGGGTGCTGGCCGACCGGCTGCACGTGTCGCGAGCCACGCTCCGCGAGGCCATGGCGGCCCTCCGCGAGGCCGGCCTGGTCGAGACCCGGCGCGGGCGAGGCGGCGGCACGGTCGTCACCATGCGCCCGCGCACCCCCTCGGCGCGCAGGGCGGCCCGGATCACGCCCGCGCAGCGCGCCGACTGGGCCGACGCCCTGGAGTTCCGCGGCCTGGTCGAGCCCGGCGCCGCCCACCTGGCGGCGCAGCGCGAGCTCTCCGCCTCGGAGCGGCACCAGCTCGAGGCCGCCCACGAGGCGGTGGCCACGGCCAGCACCCGCGCGACCCACCGGCAGGCAGACTCGCGCTTCCACCTGACCATCGCTGCGCTCACCCGGTCGCCGCGCACCATCGACGCGGTGACCTCGGTGCAGGCGAGTCTGCACGAGATGCTCAGCGCGATCCCGGTCCTGGAGACCAACATCAGCCACTCCGACCGGCAACATCTCGCGGTGCTCAAGGCCATCCTCGCGGGGCGCGCCGAGCGCGCCCGGGCGGCGATGGAGGAGCATTGCGACGACACCGCTGCCCTGCTGCGTGGTCTGCTCGGATGAGCCCCACGCGACCCCGCCACCGGACGAGAGGCCCACGATGACGGCACCCAACGAGCGCTACCTCACGATCGACGCCCTGACCGACCTGATCGTCGAGGGCGAGATCGACACGGTGGTGCTGGCCTTCACCGACATGCAGGGCCGGCTCCAGGGCAAGCGTCTGCACGGGGCGTACTTCCTCGACGTGGCCCTCGACCACGGCACCGAGGGCTGCAACTACCTGCTCGCCGTCGACGTCGACATGAACACCGTCGGCGGCTACGCGATCTCCTCGTGGGAGCGTGGCTACGGCGACATGGAGTTCGTGCCCGACTGGGACACGCTGCGGCGGCTGACCCATCTCCCCGGCACCGCCATGGTGCAGTGCGACCTGGTCTGGCTCGACCACGCCCCCGTGCTGCAGTCGCCGCGCAGCGTCCTGACCCGTCAGCTGGAGCGCCTCGACGAGCGCGGCTGGCAGGCCCTCGCCGGCACCGAGCTCGAGTTCATCCTGTTCGACACCACCTACGAGGACGCCCACCGGCAGCGCTACCACGACCTCACCCCGGCCAACCAGTACAACATCGACTACTCGATCATCGGCACCACTCGCGTCGAGCCGCTGCTGCGTGACATCCGCAACCACATGTACGCCGCCGGGATGGACGTCGAGGGAGCCAAGGGTGAGTGCAACCTGGGGCAGCACGAGATCGGTTTCCTCTACGCCGACGCGCTGACCACCGCCGACAACCACAGCGTCTACAAGACCGCCGCCAAGGAGATCGCCAGCCTGCACGGCAAGGCGATCACCTTCATGGCCAAGTACAACGAGCGCGAGGGCAACTCCTGCCACATCCATCTGTCGTTGCGCGGCACCGATGGCTCAACGGTGTTCTGGGAGGACGGCGCCCGAACACCGCTCTACGACCACTTCATCGCCGGCGTCCTCGCCACGATGCGGGAGCTCACCCTGCTCTACGCGCCCAACATCAACTCCTACAAGCGCTACGCGGCCGGGTCGTTCGCGCCGACCGCCGTGGCCTGGGGCCTCGACAACCGCACGTGTGCGGTCCGGCTCGTCGGTCAGGGCCCGAGCGCCCGCATGGAGAACCGGGTGCCCGGCGGCGACGTCAACCCGCACCTGGCACTGGCCGCGATGCTCGCCGGCGGGCTGCACGGCATCGACCAGGAGCTGGCACTCGAGGACGAGCTGGTCGGCAACGCCTACGACGCCGACAAGCCGCACGTGCCGGCGACGCTGCGCGAGGCACGCGACCTCTTCCACGAGTCCGAGGTGGCCCGGACCGCTTTCGGCGACGAGGTGGTCGACCACTACACCAACATGGCCGACGTCGAGCTGGCGGCGTTCGAGTCCTCGGTGACCGACTGGGAGCGCTTCCGGTCCTTCGAGAGGATGTGACATGACCGAAGCCCCGGGGACCGGCCACACCGTGCTCAGCCCGGTGACGGAGCTGCCCATCGCCGAGGTTCCCTCCACCTCGCTCGCCGACACCGACGCCGCGATCGAGCGCGCGCAGGAGGCCTTCGCGAGCTGGCGGGCGGTGCCGCCGGGCGAGCGGGCCCGGATGCTGCGCGCCTTCGCCGCGGTCGTCGACGCCCACGTCGAGGAGCTGGCCCGGCTGGAGGTCTCCAACTCGGGACACACCATCGGGAACGCCCGCTGGGAGGCCGGCAACGTCCGCGACTGCCTGAACTACTACTCCGCCGCCCCCGAGCGGTTGTTCGGGCGGCAGATCCCGGTCCCCGGCGGGCTCGACGTGACGTTCCACGAGCCCCTCGGCGTCGTGTCGGTGATCGTCCCCTGGAACTTCCCGATGCCGATCGCCGCGTGGGGGTTCTCGCCCGCGCTGGCCGCCGGCAACACCGTGGTGCTGAAGCCCGCCGAGCTGACCCCGCTGACGGCGATCCGTATCGGCGAGCTGGCTCTCGAGGCCGGCCTCCCCGAGGGCGTCCTGACCGTGCTCCCCGGGAAGGGCTCGGTCGTCGGACAGCGCTTCGTCACCCATCCGCTGGTCCGCAAGGTGACCTTCACCGGCTCCACCGAGGTCGGCAAGCAGATCATGGCCGGCTGCGCCGACCAGGTGAAGCGGGTGACCCTCGAACTGGGCGGCAAGAGCGCCAACATCGTCTTCGGCGACACCGACGTGCAGCGGGCCGCGGCCCAGGCTCCCGGCGGGGTCTTCGACAACGCCGGCCAGGACTGCTGCTCCCGGTCGCGGATCCTGGTGGAGCGGCGGGTCTACGACGAGTTCCTCGGCAGGTTCGAGCAGGCCGTGAAGGCCTTCCGGGTGGTCGACCCCGAGCAGGAGGACAGCGAGATGGGACCGCTGATCTCGCTCGACCACCGCGCCTCGGTGCAGGGATACGTCCAGGAGGCGATCGTCGCCTTCACCGGCAGCTGCCCGACCGGCCCGGGCTACTGGCACCCACCCACGGTCGTCGAGGCGCGCAGCACCGACGAGCGGATCTGGCGGGAGGAGGTCTTCGGCCCGGTCGTCGCGGTGATGCCGTTCGACGACGAGGAGGAGGCGATCGCGCTGGCCAACGACTCCGACTACGGCCTGTCCGGGTCGATCTTCACCGACGACCTGGCCCGGGGCCTGCGCGTCGCGCGTGGCGTGGAGGCCGGCAACCTCTCGGTCAACAGCCACTCCTCGGTGCGCTACTGGACGCCGTTCGGCGGCTACAAGCAGTCCGGCCTGGGCCGGGAGCTCGGCCCCGACGCCCCGCAGGCGTTCACCGAGGAAAAGAATGTGTTCATCGCTCACTGAGCTCCGCCCACCCGGGCACACACCCTGAAAGGAACCCCATGGCTGGTCGTCTCGACGGCAAGGTCGCCGTCATCACCGGGGCCTGCTCCGGCATCGGTCTGGCCACCGTCCGCCGCTTCGTCGAGGAGGGCGCCCGCGTGGTGCTGGGTGACATCGACGACGCTCGCGGGGCGGAGATCGTGGCGGAGCTCGGTGACCGGACGACGTACTGTCACGTCGACGTGACCTCGCCCGACGAGGTCGACACCCTCTTCCGGACAGCCAAGGACGTCTACGGGTCGGTCGACATCGCCTTCAACAACGCCGGCATCTCCCCACCGCAGGACGACTCGATCCTCGACACCGACCTGGAGGCCTGGCGGATGGTGCAGGAGGTCAACCTGACCTCGGTCTATCTCTGCTGCAAGGCGGCCCTGCCCTACATGCTCGAGCAGGGGTCGGGATCGATCATCAACACCGCCTCGTTCGTGGCGGTGATGGGCGCCGCGACGTCGCAGATCTCCTACTCCGCCTCCAAGGGCGGGGTGCTCTCGATGAGCCGCGAGCTCGGCGTGCAGTTCGCCCGGCAGGGCGTCCGGGTCAATGCCCTGTGCCCCGGGCCGGTCAACACACCGTTGCTCCAGGAGCTGTTCGCCAAGGACGCCGAGCGGGCTGCCCGACGGCTGGTGCACGTGCCGATGGGCCGCTTCGGGGAGCCCGACGAGATGGCCAACGCGGTGCTCTTCCTGGCCTCCGACGAGTCCAGCTTCATGACCGCCAGCACCTTCCTGGTCGACGGCGGCATCTCCGGCGCCTACGTCACCCCGCTGTGAGCGCTCCCCCGTTCTCGTCGCCGTCCGCGCCGCCGGTCATCGGGCTGACCACCTACCGCGAGGAGGCCACCTGGGGCGTCTGGTCGCAACGCGCCGACCTGCTCCACCACGAGTACGCCGACTCCGTGGTGGCCGCCGGCGGCGTGCCCGTCCTGCTGCCTCCGGCGACGAGCTCCGCCGACCACGCCCGAGCCGTGGTCGCCCGTCTCGACGGGCTGGTGGTCTCGGGCGGCGCCGACGTCGACCCCGCCCGCTACGACCAGCCGGCCCACGAGCGGACCACCGGCTGGCGCCCGGACCGCGACGCCTGGGAGGCCGCACTGCTGGGCGCGGCCGACGAGTGCGGCCTGCCGGTGCTCGGCATCTGTCGCGGCATGCAGCTGATGGCGGTGGAGGCCGGTGGGGCCCTGGACCAGCACACCCCCGACCTCGTCGGGCACACCGGCCACAGCCCCGCCCCCGGGGTCTTCGGCGACACGGTCGTCCACGTCGACGGCGGCTCGCGGGTCGCCGCGATGCTGGGCGACCGGGTCTCGGTGCCGTGCCACCACCACCAGTCCGTCGGCGACCACCCCGGCTTCACGGCGGTGGCCCGGGCCGCCGACGGGACCGTCGAGGCCATGGAGGCACCGGGCGACCGCTTCTGCGTCGCGGTCCAGTGGCACCCCGAGAAGAGCGTCGAGCTGGCCCTGTTCCACGGGCTCGTCGCGGCCGCCACCCAGCGCGCCCGCTGACCGCTCACCGGTGGCTGCGACAATCGTTCCCGTGGAGGAGACCGACGTCCTGGGGCCGCCGTACACCGTCGAGACGTTCGTGCTCCGGCCCGACGACGAGGGCGCCGTCGAGGCCAACCTGGTCCGGCTGCGGGCCACCGAGCCGACCGGTGGGGCGGTGCTCTACGTCCACGGCTTCTGTGACTACTTCTTCCAGACCGAGTTCGCGCAGTGGTGGGCCGACCGCGGCTGGGACTTCTACGCGCTCGACCTGCGCAAGTACGGCCGCTCCCTGCGCGACCACCAGACACCCGGCTACATCGAGGACGTCTCGGCCTACTTCGAGGAGCTCGACCTCGCCTGGGAGGCCATCACCGCCCGCGACGGACACGACCGGGTGATGCTCAGCGCCCACTCGACCGGCGGCCTGATCGGCTCGCTGTGGGCCGACGACCGCGACCTCCCGCTGGCCGGCACCGTGCTCAACTCGCCGTGGGTCGACATGCACGGCCCGTTCTGGCTGCGGCTGGGCAGCAACGTGGTCCGGCAGCTCGGTGGCTACCAGCCGCGCCGGGAGATCCCACGCAGCGTCAACCCGTGGTACGGCCACGCGCTGCACCGGTCCTTCGAGGGCGAGTGGGACTACGACCTCGACTGGAAGCCCCTGGAGTCCTGGCCGATCTATGTCGGCTGGCTGCGGGCCATCCGGAGGGCGCACGGCCGGCTGCACCGGGGCCTGTCGCTCTCGGGCCCGGTGCTGGTGCTGACCTCGGGACGCACCGGAAGGCCCAAGGCCATGGACGACGAGGTGTGGACCACCGATATCGTCCTCGACGTGAACCAGATGCGTCGGTGGGCGACGCAGGTCGGAGCGCACGTCACGGTGGTCTCGGTGGAGGGAGCGATCCACGATGTGGTGCTCTCCCGCCCCGAGCCCCGGGCGCGCGTCTACGACGAGCTGGACCGATGGCTCTCGGCGTACGTCGAGCAGGCCACTGTGAAGGAGCGAGCATGAGCGAACAACCACCCAGCGACTACGGACAGGCACCGCCTCCGCCGCCTCCCCCGGCCCCGGGCGTGCCCCGACCCGGTGAGCTTCTCGACCGGTTCCTCGCCCGGCTGATCGACGGCGTGCTCTTGGCTGTCGTCAACGGCATCATCGTCAGCGCACTGATCGTCGGCGTGCTGATGGGCACCAGCGTCGGGTTCGGTGGCTACGGCACCGGGGCGTCCTACGCCGCGGGCCTGGTCTCCGCCGTGCTCACCACCGTGATCTACCTCGGCTACTTCGGCTACATGGAGTCGAGCCGGGGCCAGACCGTGGGCAAGATGCTGATGAAGCTCAAGACGACGGGTCCGGACGGCCAGAACCCGACGATGGAGCAGGCGATCCGCCGCAACATCTTCATGGGCTTCGGGATCCTCGGGGTGATCCCGATCCTGGGTGGCCTGATCGGCGGCCTGGCGAGCCTGGTCGCCGTCATCATGATCGCCGTCGGCATCAACAACGACACCGTCAACCGGCAGGCGTGGCACGACCACTTCGCCGGCGAGACCCGGGTCTGGAAGGTCGGCTGACCCGCACCACTCCCGGGCTCATGTCGTGAGCAGCGCCAGGACGGCGACGGTGCCGACCACGACGATGACGCCGCGCAGGACCGGTTGAGGCAGGCGGCGCCCGATCCGGGCGCCGACCTGCCCGCCGACGACCGACCCGGCCGCGATCAGCCCGGCCACGGTCCAGTCGATCGGCTCGAGCAGGATGAAGACCGCGGCGGCCACCCCGTTGACGACCGTGGACAGCAGGTTCTTGGTGGCGTTGAGCCGGTTGAGCGAGTCGGCGACGCCGTTGCCGAGGACCGCCATTAGCAGCACGCCCTGGGCGGCCCCGAAGTAGCCGCCGTAGACGCCCGCCAGCAGCACCGACGGCGCCACCCACCACGCGCCGGTGGGCGGCAGCCCTCCCACCGCCTCGTGGCGTCGGGCCACCCAGGCGGAGAGCCGGGGCTGGACGACCACCAGCACCACGCCGAGGACGATCAGGGCCGGCACGATGGCCGCGAAGGCCGACGCCGGCAGCACCAGCAACAGCACCGCGCCCAGCGCCCCGCCGACCAGCGAGGCCGGCGCCAACGCCCGCACCAGGCGTCGCTGGCCGGCCAGCTCCCGTCGGCCCGCGAGGGTGCCGGACAGGGCTCCCGGCACCAGACCCACGTTGTTGGAGACGTTGGCCGTGACGGGCGGGATGCCGAACGCGAGCAGCGTCGGGAAGGTGATCAGGGTCCCGGAGCCGACCACGGTGTTGATCGTCCCGGCACCGACACCGGCCAGCAGGATCGCGGCCGCCTCGACGACGGACACCGGGTCAGCAGGTCGGGCTCAGGGCGGGCGGTCAGCCGGCGGGCGGCTGCGGAGGCTGCCCGGAGGAGTCGGCGGGACCGTCGGGGAAGGGACCGCTCAGCGGGTCCCCGGTCGGCCAGGCCGTGTCGGGTGCCGGCGGCGCCTGCGGAGTGTCCGGAGCCGGCGTACGAGAGGCGCCGGGGTTGGCCGCACTCTGGGCCTCCGCGATCGCCGCCGCCACGTCGGCGTGGGTGCTGCTCAGCTCGGCGTCGTCCGACGACGTGCCCTGCGGCAGCTGCGGCTCGCTCGGGCCCATGTCGACCCGGACGCGGGGGCCGCCGCTCTCCTGCGGGATCCCCTGCATCCTGGTGAGGGTCGAGCCGAGGCCCTCCATCGCCTTGCCGATCTCCGACGGCACGATCCACACCTTGTTGGCGTCACCCTCGGCGATCCGCGGCAGCATCTGGAGGTACTGGTAGGCCAGCAGCGACTGGTCGGGCTGCCCGTCGTGGATGGCCTGGAACACCGTCTGGATCGCCTGTCCCTCACCCTGGGCGCGCAGGATCGCCGCCTCGCGGTCGGCCTGGGCACGCAGGATCTGCGACTCACGCTCACCTTCGGCGTTGAGGATGGAGGACTGCTTGTTGCCCTCCGCGGTCAGGATCGCCGACTGGCGCTGGCCCTCCGCCGACAGGATCAGCGCCCGCTTGTCGCGGTCGGCGCGCATCTGCTTCTCCATCGCGTCCTTGATGGACGGCGGCGGGTCGATGCCCTTGATCTCCACCCGGTTGACGCGGATGCCCCACTTGCCGGTCGCCTCGTCGAGGACGCCACGCAGCCCGCTGTTGATCTCCTCGCGGCTGGTCAGCGTCTGCTCGAGGTCCATGCCACCCACGATGTTGCGGAGCGTGGTCATGGTCAGCTGCTCCACGGCCTGGATGTAGTTGGCGATCTCGTAGGTCGCCGCCACGGGGTCGGTCACCTGGAAGTAGATGACCGTGTCGATCGAGACCACCAGGTTGTCCTCGGTGATCACCGGCTGCGGCGGGAAGCTGACGACCTGCTCACGCAGGTCGATGAGGTAGCGCACCCGGTCGATGAACGGCACCACGATGTTGAGGCCGGCGGGCAGCGTCTGCTTGTACTTCCCGAACCGCTCGACGATCCCTGCGCGCGCCTGCGGGACGATGCGCACGGTGCGGCCGAGCAGCACGATCACGAACAGGACGATCAGAGCGAGGATGATCAGGCCGGCGAGCTGCGGCATGACAGAGGCTCCTTCCAGGGGCCGGGGGTGAGCGGCTTCGGGTCGACTCTAGGGCTCGAGCGCGGCGACCGGGTGGACGTAGGCCGTGGCGCCGCGGATCTCCAGCACCTCGACGGTCGAGCCGGGCTCGATGGTCAGCCGCTCGTCGTAGGGCACCGCGCTCCACACCTCACCGGACAGCTTGATCCGGCCGGGTGCCATCGAGCTGACGGTCTCGGTGACCAGCCCCTGCTGACCGACCAGCTTGACGTGGCCCACCTTGAGGTCGGGACCCCCGTGCAGCCGGCGCACGATCGACGGGCGGACCAGCGCCAGGGCGGCGACCGACGCACCGGAGGCGACCAGCACCTGCGCCACCACGGGCAGGCCCACCAGGGCAGCGACCATGCCGGCCAGCGCCCCGAGCGCGAGCATCAGCAGGATCAGGTCGAAGCCGATGATCTCGGCGACCCCGAGCAGGATCGACGCGCCCAGCCATGCCTCCCACGTGTGGTCGCGCAGCCAGTCCATGCCGCCAGCCTAGCCCGCGGGGGCGGCCCCGGCGCCGGCACGGTGCCGCACCTCCCGACGGGCCGCCCACCGCCCGTCGGCCCGGGTGAGGAGCAGCGGCATGCCGAAGGTCGCCGAGAGGTTCTCGGCCGTGAGCACGTGGTCGAGGAGCCCGGCGGCCACCACCCTCCCCTCACGGAGCAGCAACGCATGACTGAACCCCGGCGGGATCTCCTCGACGTGGTGGGAGACCAGGACGGTGGCGGGCGCATCGGGGTCGAGAGCGAGCCGGGACAGCGTCGAGACGAGGTCCTCGCGGCCACCCAGGTCGAGGCCGGCCGCGGGCTCGTCGAGCAGCAGCAGCTCGGGGTCGGTCATCAGCGCCCGAGCGATCTGGACCCGCTTGCGCTCCCCTTCGCTGAGCGTGCCGAACGTGCGGTCCGCGAGGCCGGCCACGCCCAGCTCCACGAGCAGCTCCTGCGCCCGGTCGTGGTCGAGCTGGTGGTACTCCTCGGTCCAGCGCCCGACGACGGCGTACGACGCCGACACGACGACGTCGCGGACCTTCTCCTGGCGCGGCAGCCGGTCGGCGAGCGCCGCGCTGGTGACGCCGATGCGCGGCCGGAGGTCGAAGACGTCGACCGTGCCGAGCACCTCGTCGAGGACCGCGGCCAGACCCGCGGAGGGGTGCAGCTGTGCCGCCGCGACCTGCAGCAGCGTGGTCTTGCCGGCGCCGTTGGGGCCGAGCACCACCCAGCGTTCGTCCTCCTCGACGGTCCAGGTGACGGCGTCGAGCAAGGTCGCCTCGCCCCGCCGGACGGTGACGTCGGCGAACTCGAGGACGGGCGGCATGGAGTCACCCTATCGAGCCCCGGGCGGGTCCCGAGGGGGGCGCGGGGCGACGCGCTGTCAGCGCTTGGCGACGACGCCGACGCCGAAGCCGTTGCCCTCGGCGTTGGCCGAGAGGGGCGACGCGAACAGCGCCGCGAAGGCGAGCATGCCAGCGATCGCGACGAGCACTACACGTGCCTGCTGAGGAGCCATGTCACCAGCATCGTTCGGCGGCCGCGCGCCCGTGGCCGAACGCGGATTTCTTTACCTTGCGACCGCGACGGGCGCGCCGGCGACCGTCCTGCGGGCGGCGTCACGCCGCGGAGGCCGGCCGGGATAGCCTCGGTGGGGATGAACGCCGCCGGACCCCCCGCCGACACCAGCACGCTGTTGCTCACCCTCTCCGGTCAGGACCGGCCCGGCGTGACCTCGGCCGTCTTCGACACCCTCGCCCGCGCCGGGGTCCAGGTGCTCGACATCGAGCAGATCGTGCTCCGCGGCCGGCTGATCCTCGGCGTCCTGGTCACCGCTCCCCGCGAGTGGAAGCGGCTGCGCGACGCGGTGTCGTCCACCGCCGAGGCACTCGGCATGCACGTCGAGATCGAGCGCGGCACCGGCGACAACCGGTCCCGCCGGGCGGGCCGGGCGCACGTCACCGTGATCGGTGCCCCGCTCAAGGCGTCGGCGTTCTCGGCGGTGGCGGGCCGGATCGCGGACAGCGGGGCCAACATCGACCGGATCGAGCGGATGGCTCGCTACCCGGTCACCGCGATCGACCTGCACGTCTCGGGGGCCGAGCCCGAGCGCCTCCGCGAGCTGCTGGCCGCCGAGGCCGCACGCCAGGGCGTCGACATCGCCGTCCAGCCGGCCGGACTGCTGCGCCGCGGGCTGCGGCTGATCGTGATGGACGTCGACTCGACCCTGATCCAGGGTGAGGTGATCGAGATGCTCGCGGCCGAGGCGGGCCGGGAGCAGGAGGTCGCCGAGGTCACCTCGCGGGCGATGCGTGGCGAGGTCGACTTCGAGGAGTCCCTGCACCAGCGGGTCGCGGCCCTGGAGGGGCTCGACGCCGACGCGCTGGACCGGGTCTACGACGCCATCGTGCTCACCCCGGGCGCCCGCACGCTGGTCCGCACGCTGCGGCGGCTGGGCTACCGGTTCGCGCTGGTGTCCGGCGGCTTCAGCCAGATCACCGAGCGCCTGGCCACCGACCTGGGCATCCACTACTCCCGCGCCAACGAGCTCGAGATCGTCGACGGCCGGCTCACCGGTCGCATCGTCGGCGAGGTGGTCGACCGGGCCGGCAAGGCCGCGGCCCTGCGTGAGTTCGCCACGAAGGTGGGAGTGGGACCCGAGGCGGTGGTCGCCATCGGCGACGGCGCCAACGATCTCGACATGCTCAACGCCGCCGGTCTCGGCATCGCCTACAACGCCAAGCCGGTGGTGCAGGACGCCGCCGACACCGCCGTCAACGTGCCCTACCTCGACACGATCCTCTATCTGCTCGGCATCACGCGCGAGGAGATCGAGGCGGCCGACGCGGCGGCGGGCTACACCACGCCCGCTCCCCCCGTCTGACGCACGGTCCGACGTCGGTCCCTCCGCTCAGCGCGGCCCGCTGCGGTACGCCGTCAGCCGGGCGCCGCCGTAGTCGAGCTCGGCCCAGCCGACACCCACGTCGAAGACCGCCACCGACGAGGGCGAGAAGCCACCGGCCATCGCCACCAGGGCCATCGGGTCGCCCTCCCCGTCGTCGAGCAGGTGCGCCAGCGTGGCGATGGTGGGGTTGTGGCCCACCACCACCAGAGACGCGACCCCCGGCTCGGCCAGCCGCACCAGGTCGAGCGCGGTCTGCTCGTCGGCGAGGTAGAGCCCCCGGTCGAGCCGCGGCTCCAGGCCCCAGCCTGCCCCCGCGGCGACCGCCACGAAGGTGTGCGCGGCGCGCACCGCCGCCGACACCAGGGCGGCCTGCGGGGTGATGCCGAGGTCCGCCAGCCACCGGCCGGTCTCGCGGGCGTCCGCGGTCCCCGACTCGGCCAGCGGACGGTCGAAGTCCGTGGTGTCGGCATAGCCGGCGCGCGCATGGCGCATCAGCACCAGTCGACGTGGCGAGGGCTCGGTCACGGGGCTCACTGTCTCATCCCCGGGAGACCGGTGTCAGCGCCCCGAACGGGTCATTCCGGTCAGGCGCCCATGGCGTGGAACCCGCCGTCCACGTGCACGATCTCGCCGGTCGTCGCCGGGAAGAAGTCGGAGAGCAGCGCCACCACGGCCTGGGCCGTCGGCGTCTGGTCGCTCTCGTCCCAACCCAGCGGGGACCGGGTCGACCACATCGTCTCCAGCTCCTCGAAGCCCGGGATCGCCTTGGCGGCCAACGTCTTCAGCGGCCCCGCCGACACCAGGTTGACCCGGATCCCGTCGGGCCCGAGGTCTCGGGCCAGATAGCGCGCGCACGACTCGAGCCCGGCCTTCGCCACCCCCATCCAGTCGTACGCCGGCCACGCGACCGTCGCGTCGAAGGTGAGGCCCACGACCGAGCTGCCGCGGGAGAGCAACGGCCGGCAGGCCACGGCGAGCGACGTCAGCGAGTAAGCCGACACCTGCACCGCCTGCGCGACGTCCTCCCAGGGGCCGTCGAGGAACTTCCCGCCGAGCAGCGTCTCGGGGTTGCCGTAGGCGATGGAGTGGACGACGCCGTCGAGCCCGTCGACGTGCTCGCGCACCAGGTCGGGCAGCCGCTCGAGGTGCTCGGGGTCGGTGACGTCGAGCTCGAGCACCGGCGGCTCCTCGGGCAGCCGCTTGGCGATCCGCTTGGTGATGTTGAGCGCGCGCCCGAAGTTGGAGATGAGCACCGTGGCGCCCTGCTCCTGGGCGACCCGCGCGGTCGCGAAGCCGATCGAGGAGTCCATGGTGACGCCCGCCACCAGGATCCGCTTGCCGTCGAGGATGCCCATCCGTGCGCTCCGTTTCGTGTGCTGGGTGGTCGTCGTACCGAGGTTCGGGGTCAGTGACCCATGCCGAGGCCGCCGTCGACCGGGATGACGGCTCCGGTGACATAGGCCGCGCCGGGCGAGGCGAGCCAGGTGACCGCACCGGCGATCTCGTCGGGGCTGGCGTAGCGGCCCAGCGGCACCTGCTGCTTGATGGTGGCCTTCTGGTCGTCGGTGAGGACCCCCGTCATGTCGGTCTCCACGAAGCCCGGGGCCACGACGTTGGCGGTGATCGACCGGGAACCGAGCTCACGGGCCATCGACCTGGCCATGCCGACCAGCCCGGCCTTCGAGGCGGCGTAGTTGACCTGGCCGGCCGAGCCGAGCAGGCCGACCACCGAGGAGATGAACACGATCCGTCCGCGGCGCAGCCGGAGCATCCCCTTGGCCGCTCGCCGGGCCACCCGGAAGGCCCCGGTGAGGTTGGTGTCGACCACCGACTGCCAGTCGTCGTCGGACATCCGCAGCAGCAGGGTGTCCTTGGTGATGCCGGCGTTGGCGACCAGCACCTCGACGGGACCGTGGGCCTCCTCGACGGCGGCGAACGCCGCGTCGATCGAGTCCTGGTCGGTCATGTCGCAGCGCACGTCGAGCGCGCCCTCGGGCGCACCGCCGTTGCGGGTGGTCACGGCCACCCGGTCGCCCTGGGCGAGGAACGCCTCGGCGATGGCACGGCCGATACCGCGGTTGCCGCCGGTGACCAGCACCGACCTGCCCTGCTCCGTCCCGCTGTTCTCGTCGCTCACGAGGCTCGACGCTATCGACTACCGGGCGGTAGGCGAAAGCGACTCACTCGTCTTCGAGACGGAAGCCGACCTTGATGCCGACCTGGAAGTGCTCGACCTCGCCGTCCTTGACCTGGCCGCGGATCTGGGTGACCTCGAACCAGTCGAGGTGGCGCAGCGTCTTGCCGGCGCGGTCCAGGCCGTTGCGGATGGCCTGGTCGACGCCGTCGGGGCTGGTGCCGACGATCTCGGTGACGCGGTAGGTGCGGTTGGACATCGGGTCTCCCGGGCGCTGTGGTCGAGGGTGGGCCTTGATGCTAGCGACGTACGATGGCCGACATGCCCTCCCGCCGCGGTGACGACGCTGTGCGGATCACCACGGCCGCCCGGAGTGCGGCTGCCGACACGGCCGCCCGCCAGCGTCGCTACCTGCTGTCCATGGGCGTGCGCACCCTGTGCGTGATCGGCGCCGTCGTCATCGGCCCGGGCTGGCTGCGCTGGGTGCTGGTCGCGGGTGCCGTGGTCATCCCCCAGCTCGCCGTGGTGGCCGCCAACGCCGTCGACCGGCGCTCGGAGGCCCACGAGCTGCTGGGTCCGAACCCGGTGGGCCGTCAGCTCCCGGGCGCGCCGGACCAGGACCGATTGTCCTGACCGCGAGGTCGTGCAACAATCAACTGTGTGAGCCCGGTCTCCCCCGTCTGGGTTCGCAAGAGGTGCCGGACGGCTCCCCCCGTGGCTGTCCGGCACCTTTCTTCGTGCTGGTGATGGACCGCCGGCAGCTGGCCGGTCAGCCGCCGATCGCCGACATCGGCCGGTCGGGCTGCAGGAACGTCGGGTCGTCGATGCCGTGGCCGGGGCGCTTGCCGAGCATCGCGACCACCCAGCGGTCCGCGATCTCCTCGTCGCTGGCCCCCTCGCGCAGCGGCGTGCGCAGGTCGGACTCCTCGCGGGCGAACAGGCAGTTGCGCACCTGACCGTCGGCGGTCAGCCGCACCCGGTCGCAGTCACCGCAGAAGGGGCGGGTCACCGAGGCGATCACCCCGACCGTGGCCGGGCCGCCGTCGACGAGGAACAGCTCCGCGGGGGCGCTGCCGCGCGGCTCGCGGGCCGGCTCGAGGGTGAACTCCCGCTGGAGCGCGCCGAGGATCTCCTCGGCGACGATCATCTCGGTGCGACGCCAGTGGTGCTGGGCGTCGAGCGGCATCTGCTCGATGAAACGGAGGTCATATCCCTCGGAGATCGCCCAGCGCAGCAGCTCGGGGCCCTGGTCGTCGTTGAGGCCCCGCAACAGCACCGCGTTGACCTTCACCGGCCCCAGACCGGCCTCGCGCGCCGCGGCCAGCCCGGCCAGCACGTCGTGTACCCGGTCGCGGCGGGTGATCTCGGCGAACGTCTCGGGCCTGATGCTGTCGAGGCTCACGTTGACGCGGTCGAGGCCGGCGACCTTGAGCGCGTCGGCCGTGCGGGCCAGGCCCAGAGCGTTCGTCGTCAGCGAGATCTCCAGGTCGGGACCCACCTCGCGGGTGCGCGCCACGATGTCGACCAGGCCACGGCGCACCAGGGGCTCCCCACCGGTGAACCGCACCTCGCGGATGCCGAGCAGCCGGACGCCGATGTCGATGAGCCGGACCACCTCGTCGTCGGTGAGCACCGTCTCGTCGGGCAGCCAGTCGAGGCCCTCCGCAGGCATGCAGTAGGAGCAACGCAGGTTGCACCGGTCGGTCAGGGACACCCGGAGGTCGGTCGCGATCCGGCCGTAGCGGTCAGCGAGCTCACGCATCGTCACCCGGCCGAGTCTAGGCGGTCGCCCCCACCGGGCTAGCCTCGACGCCGTGCGATCCCTGGCGTTCCTGCTCACCCGCCGGTGGATCCTGCTCGCCCTGGCGGTCGTCGTGCTCTCCACGCTGGCCTGGCAGCTGGGCGACTGGCAGTTCCGCCGCCTCGAGGACCGCAAGGAGCGCAACGCCACCACGCTGCGCAACGAGGACGCCGCACCGGTGCCCGTGACCGACGTGCTCGCACCCGGCCGAGCCGTGTCCCCCGCGGATGAGTGGCGCCTGGTCACCGCCGTCGGCGAGTACGACACCGACGACACGGTCATCGTCCGCTACCGCACCCGCAAGGGCGAGTCCGGCGTCGACGTGGTGGTCCCCCTCGTCCTGTCCGACGGTACGGCGGTCCTGGTCGACCGTGGCTGGCTGCTGAGCGACAACGTGGCCACCGCCACGCCGGAGGTCCCCGCGCCACCGGCCGGCCAGGTCACGGTGACCGGCTGGGTGCGCGCCGACGCCGAGGGTGACTCGACCCGGGTCACCGACCACAGCACCCGCGCGATCTCCAGCGAGGCGATCGGCGACGCCCTGGACCGACCGGTCCTCGGCGGGTTCCTGGACCTCAAGGCCGAGGACCCGGCGCCCGACACGCCGCTGCTCGGCGCCGAGCTCCCGACCTCGGCAACGGGCCACTTCTTCTACGGCCTGCAATGGTGGTTCTTCGCCCTGCTGGCCGTGGCCGGCTACGTCTACCTCGCCTACGACGAGTGGTGGCGCCGGCGTCACCCCGACGCCCGGCGGCCCACCGCCCGCGAGCGCCTCAGGCGGAGCCGCTCGCTCCTCCGTCGCGGGACCGCTGAGCTGCCCTGCCGCCGGCTGTCCGCGGTGCTCCTCCGCGAACTGGGTGCGATAGAGGTCGGCGTACAGCCCGCCGGCCGCGAGCAGCTCGGCGTAGCGTGCCGCGCTCGACGATCCGGCCGCCGTCGAGCACGAGGATCAGGTCGGCTCCTCGCACCGTCGAGAGCCGGTGGGCGATGACCAGGGACGTGCGCCCGGCCAGCGCGGCGTCGAGGGCTCCGCTGCACGGCCGCCTCGGACTCGCTGTCGAGGTGGGCGGTCGCCTCGTCGAGGACCACCACCGACGGCGCCTTGAGCAGCAGCCGGGCGATGGCCAGGCGCTGCCGCTCGCCGCCGGAGAGGCGGTAGCCGCGGTCGCCCACGACCGTGTCCAGCCCGTCGGGGAGCGACCGGATGAGGGTCGCGATCTGGCCGGCCTCCAGCGCCGTCCAGATCTCCTCGTCGGAGGCGCCGGGGCGGGCGTAGAGCAGGTTGGCTCGGATGGTGTCGTGGAACAGGTGGGCGTCCTGGGTGACGTAGCCGACGGTGTCCTCCAGCGACTGGAGCGTCACCTCACGCACGTCCTTGCCGCCCACCAGGACGGCGCCCTCGCGGACGTCGTAGAGCCGGGCGACCAGGTGGGTCATCGTGGTCTTGCCCGCCCCTTGAGGGCCCGACCAGCGCCACCATCTGACCGGGCTCGGCGGTGAACGAGATGTCGGTGAGCACGGGACCGGTGTCACGGGAGTCGGTGCGGGCGACGACCTCGAGGGAGGCCAGCGAGATCTCGTCGGCGCGGGGGTAGGCGAAGCCGACGTGGTCGAACTCCAGCCGGGCGCTGTCGGACGACAGCTCGGCAGCCTCCGGACGCTCCTGGATCATCGACGGCAGGTCGAGCACCTCGAAGACCCGCTCGAAGCTCACCAACGCCGTCATCACGTCGATCCGCACGTTGGAGAGGCCCTGCAGCGGGCCGAGCAGCCGCAGCAGCAGCGTGGCCAACGCGAGCAGGGTGCCGACCGTGAGGGCGCCGCTGATCGCGAGGCGCCCGCCGACGCCGTAGACCAGTGCCGTCGCCAACGCCGGCACCGCCATCATGGTGGCCACGAAGAGCCGGGTGATCAGCGAGATCCGCACGCCCAGGTCGCGGACCCGTCCGGCCTTCTCGGCGAACAGGTCGTCCTCCTCCTCACGCCGACCGAACAGCTTGAGGAGCATCGCGCCACCGACGTTGAACCGCTCGGTCATCACGTTGCCCATGTCGGCGTTGCCGTCCATCTGCTCCCGGGTGAGGCCCGCCAGCCGGTTGCTCACCCACCGCGACATCCCGAACGCGACGGGGAAGAGGGCCAGGCAGAGCAACGTGACCTGCCAGCTCAGCGCCAGCATGGTGACCCCGACCACGCCGACGGAGATGGCGTTGGAGACCGTGCTGGACAGCGTCGAGGTGAAGGCGCGCTGGGCGCCGATGACGTCGTTGTTGAGCCGCGAGACCAGCGCTCCGGTCTGGGTGCGGGTGAAGAACGCCAGCGACTGCCGCTGCACGTGCCCGAACACCTGGGTGCGCAGGTCGAAGATCAGCCCCTCGCCGATCCGCGAGGAGAGGTAGCCGGTCACCACCGTCAGGATGGCGCTCAGCACGGCGGTAGCGGCCATCGCCAGGGCCAGCAGCGTGACCAGCCGGGTGTCGCCCTTCAGGATGCCGTCGTCGACGATGCGCTGCACCAACAGAGGCGTGACGACGACCAGACCCGCGTCGACGACCGTCAGGGCCAGGAACACCGAGATCAGCCGCCGGTGCGGCTGCGCGAACCGGATCACCCGCCGCAGGGTGCCTCGGTCGAGCCTGGTCGTCGCGGCGCTGCGGTCGGACCGCAGGTGCCGCCACGCCGGTCCCATCCCGGTCATTCCCGACAAGCCGACTCCTCCCGGACCGCGCGCCGTCCGACGCCCGCCACCCCGCCTGCAACTCCCGCGGTGGCGGGATTGTTCCCGTCCATGGCCCGGCCCCCGCGACTCATCGGTCGAGGTCGACCAGCGCTGCGCCGACCAGCGCGACGGACTCCGCCGTGATCGGGTCCAGCACCAGCTGGAGGTGGCTGGCACCGACGGCGGCCAGGCCCCGGACGTGGTCGACCAGCGAGTCGGGGGTGACCTGCTGGACCTCGGCGTCGTAGGACTCCCCCATCAGCCGCCCCCGGCCGCCGGGAAGCGTCACCAACACGGCCGCGGTCGCCTCCACCCGGCGCCCCTCGGGCATCACGGCGTCGACGCTCGCCTTGGTGGCGGCGAAGCCGTCGACGGAGTTGTCGTAGTCGCTCCACCACACGTTCCAGGAGTCCACGACCGGCAGGCCGATCCGCAGCATCCGAGGTCCCGTCGAGCCCAGCATGATCGGCGGCCCACCCTCCCGGAACGGAGCCGGATCCAGCACGCAGTCGTCCACGTCGTAGAACCTCCCGTGGTACGACGTCCGCCCCTCCCGCAGCAACGGGACGATGATCCCCAGCGCCTCCTCGAAGCGCGACACGCGTCGGTCGTAGGGGAAGCCGAACGCGTCGTACTCGCGACGGTTCCACCCGCTCCCAGCCCGACGACGAGCCTGCCCTGGAGATCGCGTCGACCGTGGCCGCCTGCTTCGCCAGCATCGCGGGCGCGTGGAAGCTCGTCGAGGCCACCAGCGGTCCCAGCTCCACCCGCTCCGTCACGGCCGCGATGGCCGCCAGCGTGGTCCACGCCTCGTAGGGCCCGCGGGTCGCGCCGTCGGGAAGGTCGTAGACCAGGTGGTCGCCCACCCAGATCGAGTCGAAGCCCGCCTCCTCGACCTGACGCGCCAGGTCGAGGTAGTCCGGCCACGGGACGAACCGTTCGACCTGGGGGAGCTGCACGCCGATCCTGCACGGGCGGGTCATGGACCCACCCTAGTGTCGGGGACGGAGGCGCCGGGCGAGCTAGGCCAGCGCCACCAGCTCGGCGTAGTCCTCGGTCCAGAGGTCCTCGACGCCGTCGGGCAGGATCAGCACCCGGTCGGGCTGGAGGGCGTGCACCGCACCCTCGTCGTGGGTGACCAGGACGATCGCGCCGGCATACGCCCGGATCGCGCCGAGCACCTCCTCGCGGGAGGCGGGGTCGAGGTTGTTGGTGGGCTCGTCGAGGAGCAGGACGTTGGCCGACGAGACGACCAGGATGGCCAGGGCGAGCCGGGTCTTCTCCCCGCCGGACAGCACGCCGGCCGGCTTGTCGGCGTCGTCGCCGGAGAACAGGAAGGACCCGAGCACCGAACGCGCCTCGGTGTCGGTGAGCTGCGGGGCGTTGGCGTGCAGGTTCTGCAGGACCGTGCGCGAGGTGTCGAGGGTCTCGTGCTCCTGGGCGTAGTAGCCCAGCTTGAGGCCGTGTCCGGGCGAGACCTCGCCCGTGTCGGGGCGATCGAGGCCGCCGAGGATCCGCAGCAGGGTGGTCTTGCCGGCACCGTTCAGGCCAAGGACCACGACCCGGGACCCACGGTCCACGGCCAGGTCGACGTCGGTGAAGACCTCGAGCGACCCATAGCTCTTGGAGAGCTCCGCGGCCGTCAGCGGGTCTTGCCGCACGGGGCCGGAGCGGGGAACGCGATCCGGGCCACCCGGTCGGCCTGCCGCTCCGCCTCCACGCCCTCGAGCAGCCGCTCGGCGCGCTTCATCATCGACTGCGCGGCCGACGCCTTGGTCGCCTTGGCGCGCATCTTGCCGGCCTGCTCGAGGAGTGCGGAGGCCTTGCGCTCGGCATTGCTGCGCTCCCGCTTGCGGCGTCGCTCGTCGGCCTCGCGCTGGGCGAGGTAGGCCGTCCAGCCCATGTTGTAGACGTCGACCTCGGCCCGGTTGGCGTCGAGGTGGAACACCCGGTTGACGGTCTCGTGGAGCAGCCCGGTGTCGTGGCTGATCACCACCAGCCCGCCCTTGTGGGCCTTGAGGACTCGCGCAGCCAGACGATGGAGTCGGCGTCGAGGTGGTTGGTGGGCTCGTCGAGCAGCAGCGTCTCGGCCCCGGAGAACAGGATCCTGGCCAGCTCGACCCGGCGTCGCTGACCGCCGGACAGGGTGCGCAGCGGCTGGTGCAGCACCCGGTCCTCGATGCCCAGGGAGGCCGCGATCCGGGCCGCCTCGGAGTCCGCGGCGTAGCCGCCACCCGCGTGCAGGTCGGCGTCGGCACGCGCATAGCGGCGCATCGCCCGCTCCCGCACGTCGGGGTCGTCGCTGGCCATCTGCGTCTCCGCCTCGCGGAGCCGGCGTACGACGTCGTCGAGGCCGCGCGCCGACAGGATGCGCTCGCGGGCCAGCTGCTCCGGATCGCCCGAGCGAGGGTCCTGCGGCAGGTAGCCGACGGACCCGCTCGTCTGCACCGTTCCGGCAGCAGGCAGTCCCTCACCAGCGAGGATGCGGGTGAGGGTGGTCTTGCCGGCACCGTTGCGCCCGACCAGGCCGACGCGGTCACCCGCCCCCACCCGGAAGCTGACGTCGCCCATCAGCAGTCGCGCCCCGGCCCGAACCTCCAGGTGTTGGGCGGTGATCATCGCGGCGACTACTCTACCTGCGGGCATGCCGAAGTCCCGCTTCGGGCACGGTGCCTCTAGCCGTTCAGAAAGGCGACGAGATGCGCTTCAACCCGAAGGCCAAGCTCGACACCAGCCGGGTCCACGACTCCGGCCGTGGCGCCGGCGGCGGCATGAGCGGCGGCGGCATGCAGATCCCGATCCCCGGCGGCAACATGGCCGGGGGCGGCGTGGGTGCGGTGATCATCGTGATCCTGTTCCTGGTCATCTCCCAGTGCGGCGGCATCGACCTCAGCGGCGGCGGCGGTCCGAGCGCCAGCGGCTTCCCCGCCGACACCAGCCGAGTGGCGCCGGACGACACCGAGCGCTACGCCGACTGCACCACCGGCGCCGACGCCAACGCCTCCGAGGACTGCAAGCGGATCGCCGTGGAGAACTCGCTCTACGACTTCTGGAGCAACACCATGCCGACGTACGGCGTCCAGTTCGCGGCGGCCACGATGCAGACGTTCAGCGGGTCGACGAACACCGGGTGCGGCCAGGCCACCTCCCAGGTGGGGCCGTTCTACTGTCCGGTCGACCAGACGATCTATCTCGACACGACGTTCTTCCAGCAGGTGCTCCAGGACCAGCTCGGCGGGCCGGACGGCGGCTTCGTGGAGCCGTATGTCATCGGCCACGAGTACGGCCACCACATCCAGAACCTGCTCGGCACGATGAGCCGGGTCAAGACCCAGCAAGGCCCCCGGAGCGACGCGGTCCGGCTCGAGCTGCAGGCCGACTGCTACGCCGGGGTCTGGGCGCAGGCCGCCACCAGCACCCAGGACGCCAACGGCGTGCCGCTGGTCGAGGACCTCACCCGGCAGGACGTCCAGGAGGCCATCGCCGCGGCGCAGGCCGTGGGCGACGACCGGATCCAGGAGAAGACGCAGGGCCAGGTCACCGAGGAGTCGTGGACGCACGGCTCGGCGGCCTCACGCATGAAGTGGTTCGAGACGGGCTACGCCTCCGGTGGCGACCTGCGTGCCTGCGACACCTGGGCGGTCGACACTCCCTGAACCGTCAGCCCCGCGTCAACCCGCCCGGGGCGGTTCAACCGTCCGGACCCTGTTCCACCTGCTGAGAGACGCACGGCCGGGTCCCGTGATAGTGCCGACCTGGAGCACGTTCCAGTGACCATCCGCTGAGAACACCCACGGTTCGCCGTGTCGGACCATCACCCGAAAGCCGGCCCGTCGTCGTGAAGATCTCCTGCACACGGCGGCTGCGGGGAACGCGTGGCCAGTCCTTGAGGTGTCCTCGACCGTCTTGTCGACGCTCCACTCCGAGAACAGCTTGGTGGCGGCGGCGTAGCCCGGAGCCATCGCTCCGCGGTGCCACACCGCCTACCGCCGCATGACCGCCGGCGCGTCACCGGAGCCCGTCACCCAGGCGCGGTCACCGACCACGATGTACTCCACCGTGCCTCCCGGAAGGCTGATCTCCCCGTGGGTGCGCCGACGCTGGCCTGTCGCCCTCCATCTTGATGTACTTCTCGTGGGCACCGGTGCCGGCGGTGAACTCGATGTGAACGCTCTTGGAGGCGGCCAGGGACCGCCGGCCCAAGCGCATCAGCTGAGCGGCGTTCGGCTTCTTCACTGCCTGCGGCACGTCGTCGCTCAGCTTGTCGGCCGGCGAGGTGGCACAGCCGGCCACCAGCAGCGAGCCGGCCAGCAGGCCGGCGAGCGCGAGTCCCCGAATCCTCGACACCGGTCAGTCCCTCCCCGTGAGGTCGCCGCGACGGCCCGCCGCGGCCCCGGCAGGCTAGCCCGTCTGGACCACCCGTCGTGGCGGAACCGGGGAATCAGCCGAGCAGGGCTTCCAGGTGTGGGAACTGGCGCTGCAGCGACAGCAGGTACGGCGCCACGGACGGATGCCGGAACTTGCCCGCCAGCGCCCCCTCGCCCTCGGCCGCGCGCGCCAGCACCCACTCCGCGCGGGAGAGCGCGGTGTAGACGACGGTGACCCGAGCCCCGAGCAGCACCTGGTCGCGGTCGGCCAGACCGACCGGCAGGGCGGCGAGATGGGCGTCCAGCAGCGGGTCGAGCTCCTCCCGGGTCGAGAGCGCGAGGTAGCCGAGGTCGCCGCCGACGGGACCGCGCCCGAGCGAGCCCCAGTCGACCCCCAGCGCGTCGTCGCCGTCGCGGCCCGGGATGTTCTGCACGCGTGGGGTCGCCGTGCAGCGGCACCTCGGGAGCGCGTCGAGCGCGGCAGATGCGACTCGCCGGTGTCGCCACAGGTGGTCGGCCACGTCGGCCACGGTGGTGCGCGCCAGCGTGGGCCAGCCGCCGCGCCGTTCCACGCCCGGAGCCTCTCCCGCAGCTGGCTCCGGGCGAGGCCAGCCCTCCAGCAGCTCGGCGCCCGCGAAGCGGGCAGCGCCAGGCGAGGAACGGCCCGGAGCTGGCCGCGTCGGAGACCGTACGGCGACCGCAGCGTCACGCCGTCGGGGTCCTCGCTCCCTCGACGGGGCCGGCGGCATGCGCAGGCCGGGCGTGGCCTCGACGACACGGCCGAGTGCCACGTCGGCCTCTCGGCGCCAGTAGGCGAAGTGTCCCGGGTCGAGCAGCTCGGTGGGCTCACCCGGCCCGGGTGGCACCAGCCGCTTCACGACCGACCGGCGGCCGCCCTCGGTGGCCAGCCACACGCCGTAGGTCGAGCGGGCCCGCGCCACCGGGCAGCGGCTGCCACCCCGGCTCCGGACTCCACATGGGCGGCCTCCTGAGGTCGGCACGGACCCTAGCCGATGTCGCGCCGCCGATAGGCGAACCACGCGGCGACGCAGACCAGGACCGCCAGCCCGGTCAGGGTCAGCTCGGCGGCCCAGTCGACCGGCTCGCTCGGCACGGGCGCGATGTGCTGGTAGGGCGAGAGGCCGACGACCCAGCCGGGCAGCGAGAGCAGCTCCCCGACCAGCCCGACGGTCACGAACCCCACCAGCAGCGCCCAGCCGACCGGGGCCCATCGACTCCCGAGGCTCAGACAGAACATCGCGGGCGCACCCACCAGCCAGGCCGCCGGCGGCAGGTGCCAGCGCGGCGCCGAGCGACCGGCCCAGCGGTCCGGCGAGCCCGGCCTGGGCGCCGTAGCCGAGCCCGGTCGCGAGGCCCGTCACCAGCAGCAGCCAGGTGGTGCCGACCAGCGCGACCGCGAGCATCGAGGCGAAGGCCATCCCCGCGAGGGTGGCGGTGGCCAGCACCTGCTCGGTGCGGCCGTCGTTCTCGTCCACGCCACCATGAGCGACCACGGCGAGGGCGAAGCCGGTGAGCACCATGGCCACGACCGAGGTGATGCCGGCCAGCATGGCGTCCTCGACCGGCCCGGTGCCGCCGAGCCGCTCGAGCATCTGGCGCCCGCTCGCGGAGTCGAAGATCGAGCCGAGGTTGGGCACCAGCGACCCGAACACCGCTCCGAGCACGGCTGCGCCGATGGTCCACGCCACCAGCGCGTGGGCATGCACCTTCAGGGTGAGCGCCAGCACGTCGCGCAGCCGCGGGCTGCCGGTGGCCGGACCGGGGCGCTCGGCCAACAGCCCTCCGCCGAGATCGCGGTGTCCACGCAGCACCGCAGCCGTCGTGAGCAGCACGGCGGCCAGCGCGGGATAGAGCAGCAGCACCCACGGCCGAGGGTCGGACCAGGCGCGCAGCTGGGTGTTCCAGCCGAGGGGGCTGAGCCAGCTCAGCCACTGCGGGCCCCCGTCGCCGGCCGCGCGGAGCAGGTAGAGGACGCCGATGGCCGCCGTCGCCGCCAGGCCGCAGGTGCGGGCGCTGGCGCTCAGCTGGACGGCGATGGCCGCCAGGCCGACCCCCACGATGCCGCAGCCCCACCAGGACAGCGCGAACAGCAGCGAGCCACCGGCGGGCAGGCCGCCGCCGACGTTGGCCGCGAACGCGAGCACGGCCAGCACCGTCATCACCAGGGTCGCCTCCCGCACCCCGGACACCAGGGGTGCGTGCCGGCCGACCGCGGTGGCCGCCAGGAGCTCCTGGCGGCCGGTCTCCTCCTCGGTGCGCGTGTGCCGCCGGACCAGGACCACGCCGAGCCCCATCACGAACATCGCGTAGAGCACCGTGGTCTTGGTCATCGCCAGCTCGCCGAGACTGGTCACGTCGAGGATCGGTCCGTAGAGCGCGACGGCCGCGGGACTGGCGTTGATCAGCTCCCCGGCGGCGACCCGGTCGGCAAGCGTGGGATAGAGCGAGCCGGTGGCGGCGGCCGAGGCGTAGACCACCACGACCAGCAGGAACAGCCACACCGGCACCAGCACCCGGTCGCGACGCAGCGAGAACCTGGTCATCCCCCAGGCGCCGGTCAGGGTGGCGCTCATGACGTGCCCCGGTAGAGGTCGAGGAACAGCTCCTCCAGCGTGGGCGGCGTACTCGTCAGGGAGCGTACGCCGGCCGCGGCGAGGGCCTCCAGCAGCGGCACCAGGCCCTCGGGCTCGACCAGGCAGGTCACGGAGTCACCGTCGACGACCACGTCGTGCAGCCCGGCCAGCCCGGTCAGCGTGGGTGGCTCACCGGTGACCTCGGCCTGCACCTTGGTGCGTCGCAGGTGGCGCAGCTCGGCGAGGCTGCCACTCTCCACCGTCCTGCCCTCGCGGATGATCGTCACCCGGTCGGCGAGCTGCTCCACCTCGCTGAGGATGTGGCTCGAGAGCAGCACGGTGGTGCCCTCGGCCTTGCGCTCGGCGAGGCACCGGTTGAACACCTGCTCCATCAGCGGGTCCAGCCCCGAGGTCGGCTCATCGAGGATCAGCAGGTCGGTCGGCGCCGCGAAGGCAGCCACCAGTGCGACCTTCTGCCGGTTGCCCTTGGAGTAGGCGCGGCCCTTCTTGGTGGGGTCGAGCTCGAAGCGCTTGAGCAGGTCGGCCCGCACCGCCGGGTCGGGGGTGACCTCGCGCATGCGCAGCAGCAGGTCGATGGTCTCGCCGCCGGTGAGGTTGGGCCACAGGCTCACGTCACCGGGCACGTAGGCCACCCTCCGGTGGATGGCCACGCCGTCCTGCCAGGGATCGAGGCCGAACACGGTCGCCGTGCCGGCCTGGGTGCGCAGCAGCCCGAGCAACGCGCGGATGGTGGTGGACTTGCCGGCGCCGTTGGGGCCGAGGAAGCCATGCACCTCCCCCGCCGCCACCGTGAGGTCGAGGCCGTCGAGCGCTCGGGTCGCCCCGAACGTCTTCACCAGGCCGCGGGTCTCGACAGGGTTCACATCTCGACCCTAGTCCCGGCCGCGCTCAGGCGTTGTGCACCTCCACCACCAACGCCTGCGCGTCGAGGACGGCTTGGTCGAGCACGGCCCGGCGAGGGTCGGGGACCGCCAGCCACGGCCCCACGGGACGGAGCACGGTCAGCCCGCGCTCCCCGAGGACCTGCTCGATCGCGTCGCGGTCGCCTCCCACCACGACCGGGAGCTCGGCCGCCTCGCCGAGCAGCCGGACGGCGTGCTCGGCAGCCGCGTCGAACGCCTGTCGGGCCTGGTTGGCGCGGCGCCGCGCCGAACCGCTGTTGGCTCTGCCCGCCGGCCTTGGTGCGACCCTGCGTGACGCCGGCCGACCTTGTGGACGGTCATCGTCGCGCCGGCCATCCGGGCCACCGCGAAGCCGCCCCTGCGGACCAGGAGAACGCCCCAGTCGGCCGGCGGGTCCGACGGGCGAAACCCTCGGCCGGGCCGGCGTACGACCGCGCGAAGGGCAGGCGGGCGACGAACGTCGAACCGTCGACCGCCGACCCCGAAGCGCACCGCCGGCCACCTCCAGGTGGGTCTCGCCGTGCCGGTCCCGGAAGTTCGCCAGCCAACGCTCCCACCGGGAGGCGGGCACCAGGACCTCGGGCACCCGGGCCGTCCGGGTCAGAGGTTGAAGCCGAGCGCGCGCAGCTGGTCGCGGCCGTCGTCGGTGATCTTGTCGGGCCCCCAGGGCGGCATCAGACCCAGTTGATGACGACATCCTTGACCATCCTCCAACGCGTTGAGGGTCTGGTCCTGGATCACGTCGGTGAGCGGGCAGGCCGCCGAGGTCAGCGTCATGTCGAGCACCACGTGGTGGTCCTCCTCGATGTGGACGCCGTAGAGCAGGCCGAGGTCGACCACGTTGATGCCGAGCTCGGGGTCGACGACGTCCTTCATCGCCTCGGTGACGTCGTCCTCGGTCAGCGTCGAGACACCGGCGCCGATCGCCTCGGTGTCGACCTCGGGCAGGTCGTCGTGAGCGGTGCTCATGCGGGGTCTCCTTCGGTCTCCAGGGCGGCGGCCGTGGCGTCCTTCCAGGCCATCCAGGGCAACAGTGCGCACTTGACCCGAGCCGGGAACTTCGCCACCCCCGCGAAGGCGACGCCGTCCTCGAGGACGTCCTCGTCCGGCTCGACCTGGCCCTTGCCCTGCATCAGGGCCAAGAAGCTCTCGTGCACCTCGACCGCCTCGTCGAGGGACTTCCCGATCACCAGGTCGGTCATCACGCTGGCAGCGGCCTGCGAGATCGAGCAGCCGATGGCGTCGTAGGACACGTCCTCGACGGTCTCCCCGGCCAGGTGGACGCGCAGCGTCACCTCGTCACCGCAGGTCGGGTTGACGTGGTGCACCTGCGCCTCGAAGGGCTCGCGCAGCCCCGCGTGATGGGGATGCTTGTAGTGGTCCAGGATGATCTCCTGGTAGAGAGCGTCGAGCTCGGCGGTCATCTCGGTGGTCGTCCTCAGGTCAGCTTGAAGTAGTCGCGGGTGTAGTGGAGGCCCTCGATCAGCGCGTCGATCTCGGCCGGCGTCGTGTAGAGGTACGACGACATCCGGGTGGAGGCCTGCACGCCGAAGCGGGCATGGGCCGGCTTGGCGCAGTGGTGGCCGGCGCGCACCGCGATGCCGCGGGTGTCGAGCACGGTGGCCACGTCGTGGGGATGGGCGCCGGCGAGCTCGAAGCTGATCGCTCCGCCTCGCGAGGCCGCGTCGAGCGGACCGAGGATCCGGAGCCCCGGCACGGTCGCCAGCCCGTCCAGGGCGTAGCCCGTGATCGCCTGCTCGTGGCGATGGATGTCCTCCATGCCGATGTGGCCGAGGTAGTCGAGGGCGGCTCCGAGCCCGACGGCCTCCACGATCGGAGGGGTGCCGGCCTCGAACTTGTGCGGGATCGGGGCGTACGTCGACCGCTCCATCGTGACGGTCTCGATCATCTCGCCGCCGCCGAGGAAGGGCGGCAGCTGGTCGAGCACGTCGCGGCGGCCCCAGAGGACGCCGATCCCGGTCGGGCCGACGCACTTGTGGCCGGTGAAGACCAGCAGGTCGGCGCCCGACTCGGTGACGTCGACGGGCAGCTGCGGCACCGCCTGCGAGGCGTCGACCACGACCAGGGCGCCCACCTCGTGGGCCCGGCGGGCGATCTCGGCGACCGGGTTGACGGTGCCGAGCATGTTGGAGACCCAGGTGAGCGACACCACCCGGGTGCGCTCGGTGAGCAGCTCGTCGAGCGCGTCGAGGTCGAGCCGGCCGTCGTCGGTCAGCCCGATCCACCGCAGCGTCGCGCCGGTGCGCTCGGTGAGCAGCTGCCACGGCACGATGTTGGAGTGGTGCTCCATCTCGGTGATCAGCACCTCGTCGCCGGGTCCCAACGACCCCACGCGCGCCGACCAGTCGCCGCGCGCCCAGGCCAGCGTGTTGGCGACCAGGTTGAGCGCCTCGGAGGCGTTCTTGGTGAAGATCACCTCGTCACGCGACGGGGCGCCGAAGAAGGCCGCCACCCGGTCGCGCGCGTGCTCGAACGCCTCCGTCGACTCGGCGCCCAGCTGGTGCATGGCCCGCGCGATGTTGGCGTTGTGACGCTCCAGGTGGTCGACCATCGTGTCGATGACGACCTGCGGCTTCTGGGAGGTGTTGGCGCTGTCGAGGTAGACCAGCGGCTGCCCGCCCGCGAGCGTGCGGTGGAGGATCGGGAAGTCCTTGCGGATGACCTCCAGATCGGGGAGCAGCCCGGCGAGGGGCCCAGCGGTCGACATGGTCAGACTGCAGCCTTCGTGTACTTGTCGTAGCCCTCGGCCTCGAGCTGGTCGGCGAGCTCGGGACCGCCCTCCTCGGCGATCCGGCCGGCCACGAACACATGGACGAAGTCGGGCTTGATGTAGCGCAGGATGCGCGTGTAGTGGGTGATCAGCAGCACCGCCTTGTCACCGTCCTCGGCGAACCGGTTGACACCGGCGGACACCACCTTGAGCGCGTCGATGTCGAGGCCGGAGTCGGTCTCGTCGAGCACCGCGACCTTCGGGTCGAGCAGCTCGAGCTGGGCGATCTCGTGGCGCTTCTTCTCGCCACCAGAGAAGCCCTCGTTGACGCTGCGCTGGCTGAAGGTCTGGTCGAGACCGGCCTGCTCCATGGCGGCGTTGACGTCCTTGACCCAGGTGCGCAGCTTGGGCGCCTCGCCGTCGATCGCGGTCTTGGCGGTGCGCAGGAAGTTGGCGACCGAGACGCCCGGCACCTCGACGGGGTACTGCATCGCGAGGAACAGCCCGGCCCGGGCGCGCTCGTCGACGGTCATCGCCAGCACGTCCTGCCCGTCGAGGGTGACGGTGCCGTCGGTGACGGTGTACTTCGGGTGGCCGGCGATGGAGTAGGCCAGCGTCGACTTGCCGGACCCGTTGGGGCCCATGATCGCGTGGGTCTCGCCGTCGCGGATGGTCAGCGTGACGCCCTTGAGGATCTCCTTGGCGCCGTCCTCGGTGTCGACCGAGACGCGCAGGTCCTTGATCTCCAGCGTGCTCATCAGGTGTGTTCTCTCGTCTCTTCTCGGGTGTCTCGATGTCGTGGGGAGGTACGCCGGCCTCAGCCGGGGGTCACCCCGTTGAGGGTGCGGGTCACGTCGACATAGACCTCGCCGTCGCGGACCTCCACCGGGAAGGTCGCCACCGGCTCGGTCGCGGGCAGCACCGTGGGCTTGCCCGTGCGCAGGTCGAAGGTGGAGCCGTGCAGCCAGCACTCGATGGTGCAGTCGGCCACCTCGCCCTCACTGAGCGCGACCGAGGCGTGCGAGCAGAGGTCCTCGACCGCGAAGACCTCGCCGGCCTCGGCGGCCACGGCCAGGTCCTGGTCGTCGACCGTCACGGCGTGCGGCCGACCGTCGACCAGGTCGCTCAGGGAGCAGGCGCGCTCGAAGGCCATCAGACATCACCTCCGCCGACGGTCTTGGCCAGCTCGTCCTCGACGGTCGCGACCAGCTGGTCCTCCAGTGCGGGCACGTCGATCCTGCGGATCAGGTCGTGGAAGAAGCCGTGGATCACCAGCCGGCGAGCCTCGGTCTCGTCGATGCCGCGGGAGCGGAGATAGAACAGCTGCTCGTCGTCGAACCGGCCGGTCGCCGACGCGTGGCCCGCGCCCTCGATCTCGCCCGTCTCGATCTCGAGGTTGGGCACCGAGTCGGCCTGGCAGCCGTCGGTGAGCACCAGGTTGCGGTTCTCCTCGTAGGTCTCGATGCCCTCCGCGACCTTGCGGATCAGCACGTTGCCGATCCACACGGCATGGGCCTTCTCGCCCTGCAGCGCGCCCTTGTAGACCACGTGGCTGCGGGTCTTGGGGGCGGTGTGGTCCACGAAGAGGCGGTGCTCGATGTGCTGGCCCGCGTCGGCGAAGTAGAGGCCGAGGGCCTCCACGGCGCCGCCGGGGCCGGCGTACTCGGCGGTGAAGTCATGACGCACGACGTCGCCGCCGAAGGAGACCGCGACGTGCTTGAGCGTCGCGTCCCGGCCGACCTTGGCGTGCTGGGTGGAGTGGTGGACCGCGTCGTCGGCCCAGTCCTGCAGAGACACCACGGTCAGCGAGGCGCCGTCGCCGACGACGACCTCGACGTTCTCGGCGAACGTCGCGGAGCCCTCGAAGCGGACCACCACGGTGGCGCGGGAGAAGGCCCCGGCGCGGATGACCAGGTGACCGGCGGCCGCTCGCGCCGCCGACAGGCCGCGCAGGGTCACGACGGTCGGCTCGGCGACCTCGGCCTCCTGCGGGATGTCGACGAGGTAGACGGCGGTGGCGGCCTCCCACGCGCGGGCGCTGACCCGGTCGGTGGGCACCAGGCCGGACGAGCCGCGGGCGTCGTGGTCGACGGCCACGGAGCCGGCGGTGACGCCCGGGCCGACCTGCGCGGTGACCTCGAGGTCGGTGCCGTCGAGCGGGGCGTCGGCGTGCAGCCCGCGCAGCCGCTTGAGCGGCGTGAACCGCCAGACCTCCTCGCGGCCGGTCGGCACGGGGTGGTCCGCGACCGCGAACGACCCCTCCGGGTGCAGGTGGGACTCCACGCGCTCCATCTCGAGCGCGGATCGCACCGAATCAGTGACAGTCACTCCTGTGCTCTTTCCATCTCGTCTAGGGGATCTCCACCGCAACCACACGACGCGAGGCTGTGCCTCGCGGAGCCGGGCGGCGTGGGCTCCGGGCGGCTTGCCGCCCTAGCCCACGGCGCCCTCCATTTGAAGCTCGATGAGCCGGTTGAGCTCGAGGGCGTACTCCATCGGGAGCTCCTTGGCGATCGGCTCGACGAAGCCGCGCACGATCATCGCCATCGCCTCGTCCTGCTCCATGCCTCGGGACATGAGGTAGAACAGCTGGTCCTCGCTGACCTTCGACACGCTCGCCTCGTGACCCATGGACACGTCGTCCTCGCGGATGTCGACGTAGGGGTAGGTGTCGGATCGGGAGACCTGGTCGACCAGCAGCGCGTCGCACAGCACGTTGGACTTCGAGCCGTGGGCGCCCTCGTTGACCTGGATCAGCCCGCGGTACGACGTCCGCCCGCCACCGCGGGCCACCGACTTGGACAGGATCGAGCTCGACGTGTGCGGCGCGGCGTGCACCATCTTGGCGCCGGCGTCCTGGTGCTGGCCCTCGCCGGCGAACGCGATCGACAGCGTCTCGCCCTTGGCGTGCTCGCCCATGAGGTAGACCGCGGGGTACTTCATCGTCACCTTGGAGCCGATGTTGCCGTCGACCCACTCCATGGTGGCGCCGGCCTCGCAGACCGCGCGCTTGGTGACGAGGTTGTAGACGTTGTTGGACCAGTTCTGGATGGTGGTGTAGCGGCAGCGACCACCCTTCTTCACGATGATCTCCACCACCGCGGAGTGCAGCGAGTCGGAGGAGTAGATCGGGGCCGTGCAGCCCTCGACGTAGTGCACGTAGGCACCCTCGTCGACGATGATCAGCGTCCGCTCGAACTGGCCCATGTTCTCGGTGTTGATCCGGAAGTAGGCCTGCAGCGGGATGTCGACGTGCACGCCCGGGGGCACGTAGATGAACGAGCCGCCCGACCAGACGCTGGTGTTGAGCGCGGCGAACTTGTTGTCGCCGACCGGGATCACGGTGTTGAAGTACTCCTTGAAGAGCTCCTCGTGCTCGCGCAGCCCGGTGTCGGTGTCGAGGAAGATGACGCCCTGCTCCTCGAGGTCCTCGCGGATCGAGTGGTAGACGACCTCCGACTCGTACTGTGCGGCCACGCCGGCCACCAGCCGCTGCTTCTCGGCCTCGGGGATGCCCAGCTTGTCGTAGGTGTTCTTGATGTCCTCGGGGAGGTCCTCCCAGGTCTGCGCCTGCTTCTCGCTGGACCGGACAAAGTACTTGATGTTGTCGAAGTCGATGCCGCCGAGCTCGGCACCCCAGGTGGGCATCGGCTTCTTGTCGAAGAGCTTGAGGCCCTTCAGGCGCAGGTCGAGCATCCACTGCGGCTCGTTCTTCTTGCCGGAGATGTCACGGACCACGGCCTCGTTGAGGCCGCGCTGCGCGCTCGCGCCGGCGACGTCGGTGTCGTGCCAGCCGAACTCGTAGCGGCCGATCCCCTCGAGTCCCGGGTTGAGCTCTTCGATGGAGGTCATGCGGACGTCCCCTTCCGGTGGTCGTCGGTGTGGTGAGCGCTGGGGATGCAGGTGGTGCAGACGCCGTCGCCATGGGCGATGGTCGCCAGTCGAGCGACGTGGGTGCCGAGGGCCCGGCTGATCGCCTCGGTCTCGGCCTCGCACAGCTCGGGGAACTCGTGGGCCACGTGGGAGACCGGGCAGTGCTGCTGGCACAGCTGGTCGCCGATCACCGGCAGCCCGCGGGCGCTCGCGGCATAGCCCTCGTCGGTGAAGACCCGGGCCAGCGCCTCGGCCGGGCTCAGGTCGGGGTGGGTCTCGGCGACCCGGGCGTAGTCGCGCTCGATGAACGCCACCCGGCGCCGGGCGAACTCGACGACCGCGTCGTGGCCGGCGGTCTCCGCCAGGAAGCGGAGGGCCTGCGCCGCGAGGTCGTCGTACTGCTGGTCGAAGCGGTCGCGACCGGCCTCGGTCAGCGCGAAGACCCGAGCCGGTCGGCCCCTCCCCCGGCTGGCCTGCGCCTTCGGCTGCTGCGCCTCGACGGTGCCCTCGGCGGCCAGGTGGTCGAGGTGTCGGCGTACGGCGGCCGCGGTCAGGCCCAGCCGCTCGGCCAGGTCGGCCGCCGAGCTGGGACCGTTCTCGAGGATCGAGCGGGCCACCCGCTCGCGGGTCGGCGCGTCCTCCGGGTGAGGTGCCTGGGCACCCTGAGGGGTCGCGACGCCGAATTCCACAACACCAGTGTGACGTTATTGCCTGGAGCGATTCAAGTAAGGGTCGCCTAAGTGGGCGGTGGTGGCGGCAGGAGGTCGCCCAGCGCGATCGTGTGGTCACTGGCGTGCGGCGGCTGCCGGGTCTGCTGGGCTTGCGGTTCTTGGCGGTGACGAGCGGGAGCGCCGCTGGGGTTGCGGCGGGTTCGGCGGCTTCCGGGTCTGCTCCGGGGCCCCGGGCGAGGCGTGGATCCGGCGGTGGATCCCGGGGTTTGGATCGGGTCGAAAGTTTCTTTGGATATCGTCTCAACCAGTGGGACGGACGGGGGTCTGAGCAGGCGTGATTGTCGGTGGCGCCTGGTTGGGTTGTTGTCATGAGCCAGTCAGCCGATCACCGCGCGGGGGTCCCGACACCGGGGTCGCCGGATGCGGTGTTGTCGGCTGCCCGCAACCACCAGCGGGCGGTGGTGTGGGGTGAGGCCGGGCTGCTGGCCTCGGCGGTGGAGTGGGCCTCGATGCATGAGCCCACCGATCTGGGTGAGGCGGCGTCGTGGTGGGAGGCCGGCCAGGTGCTGCCGCTGGCCGGGGCGGGTGCCCCGGAGATCGCGGAGTTCGCGGTGGCGGAGTTCGCCACCGCCCTGGGGCTGTCCACCGATGCCGGGCGGCGGTTGATCGGGCATGCCCTCGAGCTCGCGCACCGTCTGCCGGGGTTGTGGGGGCTGGTGCAGGAGGGCCGGGTGCCGGTGTGGCGGGCCCGCCGGGTCGCCGAGGCCACGATGACGCTGTCCCGGGCGGGGGCGGGGTTCGTGGACCGTCAGGTCGCCGCCGTGGTCGGTCGGGTGTCGGTCTCCCAGCTGGACGCGCTGGTCCTGGAAGCGAAGATCCGTTGTGAGGGGGTGGAGCGGGAGGACCCGGAGAACCCCCACCCCGACGTGCCCGACACCCGCCACGTGCAGGTGCACACCGATCAGGTGTCCTTCACCGGCACCGTCGCCGTCACCGGTGAGCTGGACCTGGCCGACGCCCTCCACTTGGACCAGGCGCTGGCGGCGGGGGCGGAGCAGCTGAGGCTCGCCGGGTCGACCGAGTCGCTGGATGCCCGGCGGGCGACCGCGTTGGGTGAGATGTCCCGGACCCAGCTCGCCCTCTCCTACGACAGTGATCCCGAGGGTCCGACCGCTGGCCCGCAGCGGCCGGTGACGTTGTTCCTGCACCTCTCCGAGCAGGCGCTCACCGGCGAGGCCGGTGGCCGGGTGGGGCGGTGTGAGAACACCCGCACCCCGATCGACGCCGACACGATCCGGGCGTGGTGTGGCCACCCCGACGCGACGGTGACCGTCAAGCCGGTCCTGGACCTGGCCGGGCATGTCCGGGTCGATCAGTACGAGGTCCCCGACCGGCTCAAGACCCTGGTCGACCACCGCGACGGCCACTGCGTGTTCCCGTGGTGCACCAGACCAGCCCGGGGCTGCGACCACGACCACGTGGTCCCGTTCGACGAGGCCGACCCCGACCGGGGGCCGACCTGCTCGTGCAACATCGCCCCGCTCTGCCGGAGCCATCACCGGTTGAAGACCCACACCCCGTGGCGCTACGCCGTGATCGAACCCGGGACGTATCTCTGGTCGACCCCACACGGCTACCGCGTGCTCGTCGACGCCGCCGGCACCCGCGACGTCAGTCCCGAGGGTCTGCCCATGACGGCCAGTTGCCTCCACCTTGTTGACGACGACAACAGCGACGGGGTCCCACCCGACCAGTAGCCACCCCGCCCCGACACCCCGCCGCACTCGGGCACCGGCGGGGACATCGGCGCGCCACTGGGCCGAAGGGGACGTCACGGTTGCCGAGGAGGTGTGAGGATGCAGTCAAACCATGGCCCCCCCACCGCGTGCGCGCGACGATGGGAGCGGGCCGGCGTCGGATCCGGTCCCCGGAGCGCGAGATGAATGTCGTCGAGACCTCGTCCCAGGGTCCCCGTGGCGGGAAGTCCGCGAGCGCGACCCGGGCTGGCTGGTGGCGACCGGCTGTGACGGGGGCGGCCGCGTTCTGGTGTGCCAACCTCGCGATTTCGCTGACGCCAGTGGCAGCGGCGTACCGGTCCGCGATGTCCATCGGCTACCTCCCGATGCTCGTGGAGGCAGCCGCGGGCGGGCTGCTCGTCGCGACCGGCGTGAGCGCCGTGGCGATGCGGTTATCGGGCCGCCCTCGGGGACTGAGTCCCATGCATCGGGCGCTGATGTTGAGCGGGATCGCCCTCGTTCTGGTCACCCTGGTGGTCGAGGTCCCGTCGAAGCTGGGCTCGGGCGTGGCGGACCCCACTCACTGGTTGTTGGTGGCGACGGTGTTCAACGTGATCCGACTCTGGGCCCTCGGTGTGGCGATCGGTCTTGTCCTCGGTCGGGATGGGCCGCGGTCACGCCCTGAGGTTCAGCGGAGAGCGGAGGGCGAGCTGCCATGAGCACGGTGGTGACGTGGCCCAGGACCGAGGTCGCACGATGGGCTGGAGGGCTCTATCTGGCATACGTCGTGGCCAACGTCCTCGCCAGCCGGGTGGGACGGATCGGCCTCAGCGACGATGCCGCGCTGCTGGCGGCCGTCACAGACCACGAGTTGGCGTTCCGGCTGGGCCTGGTGGCCGCGACCGGGTCGGCGCTGTTGTTCGTGCTCACGGCATGGAGCGTTTATGTCCTGCTGCGAGGAGTGAACGAGCAGCTCGCCCTGCTCCTGCTCGTTCTCAATGCGGTAGGGGTGGCGGTGCAGTGTGCCAGCTACCTCCCTCTCCTCGCGTTGCTCGGCCGTGGTGGCGCCCACGGGTTGGGCGAGGCTCAGCTCGACGGGGTGGCGATGGACCTGATCGCCACCCATCACGCCGGATTCGTGACCGCCCAGGTCTTCTTCTCCGCGTGGCTGTTTCCGTTGGGATGGCTGGTCCTGCGCTCGGGGTTCCTGCCCCGCGCCCTGGGCTGGCTCCTCCTCCTGGATGGCCTGGCGGTCCTGTTCTGGTTCCTCCAAGCCTTTCTGCTGCCGGAGCATCCGAAGCTGAGCTACCCCTCATGGGCCATCGGCTTCATCGCCGAGGTCGGCTTCGCGCTCTGGCTCGTCGTCAGGGGCACCTCACAGCAGCGGCACGAACCGGTAGCGCCCGTGTCGGGTGACCCGCTCGGCGGAGCCGGTCCGCTCCACCAGCACCATCTCGCCGGCGACGGGGATCACCAGCCGGCCCGGCGACTCCTGATCGGCGACGAGCTGCTCCACGAGTGAGCGGGGCAGGACGGTGGCCTCGGCGGAGACCAGGATCCGGTCGTACGGCGCCTCCTCGGGCCAGCCGAACGTGCCGTCCAGCGCCTGCTCGATGCGCGTCCAGGGCTGGTCGGTGGACACCAGGTTGGCGGCGCCGAAGGCCACCAGCTCCGGCACCCGCTCGACTCCGATGACCGTGCCGGTCGGGCCCACCAGCCGACCCAGCAGCGCGGTGGTCCAGCCCGAGCCGGAGCCGACGTCGAGCACCCGCTGTCCCGGCCGCACGTCCAGCAGCCGGAGCATGTCGGCGACCGTGCGCGGCTGGGAGTTGGTCTGGCCGTGGCCGATCGGGAGCGGGCCGTCGTAGGCCGCCTGTCCGCGCTCGGCGTCGGGCAGGAAATGCTCGCGGGCCAGGGCGGTGAGGGCCTCGGCCACGGCGTCCATGAGCGGCAGGGTACGCCGGTTCAGGAGCGCGGCGGACGCGGGAAGAACAGCGGCACCCGGGCGGCGTACTCCTCCCAGCCCGGGCGCTGCGACATGGTCCGCTCCAGCAGCCTGGCGCCGGTGACGTTGCGCAGCACGTGGGTCATCACGACCGGCGCGGCCAGCGTCAGCAGCCCGGGCAGCCAGCCCGACGCGAGCCCGGCGAGCAGCCAGATGCCCCACCAGACGCAGGCGTCGCCGAAATAGTTGGGGTGCCGGGTCCAGCCCCACAGCCCGGTCTCGAGCACCCGGGGACGGGAGTCCCGTGGCTGCGCGCGGTAGGCCGCCAGCTGCGCGTCGCCCACCGCCTCGAACGTCAGCCCGCCGGCCCAGACGAGCAGGCCCGCCCAGACCGCCCAGCCCAGCCGCACCTCGGCCACGGCCGAGACCTGCAGCGGCAGGGAGACCAGCCAGATGGCCAGGGCCTGCGGCACGAACGCCTTGCGCACCGCGCGCCCGGTCCAGCCCGGATCGTCGACGCCGACCCCGAGGATCTCCGCGTAGCGCGGGTCCTCGCCGTGGCCGCGGGAGCGTCGCGCGATGTGCCACGCCAACCGCCCGCCCCACACCGAGACGACGATGACCACGATCAGGTCTCGCCAGCCCTGCCCGGCCTCGAGCGCCATGCCGACCGCGGCCGAGACGACCGCGACGAGCACGAAGCCCAACCCCCAGGTGACGTCGATGACGGAGACCCGCCCGAGCCGCCGGGCCACCAGTGCCGTCGCCGCCATCGCGACCGCCACCGCGGCCAACGAGACCGACGAGACGACCAGCCAGTCGGTCACCATCCGCGCTCCGCCAGCAACGAGTGGGCCGCGCCGGGGCGCACGCACAGCAGCTGGTCGACACCCATCCGCCCGTCGGCGAAGGTCATCCGACCGCCGACGAGATAGAGCCGCCAGACCCGGACCATCTCCTCCCCGACCAGCGCCCGCAGCGCGTCGAGGTTGGCCTCGAACCGCTCGATCCAGGCGTCGACGGTGCGCACGTAGTGCTCGCGCAGCGCGTGCACGTCGCGCACCTCCAGACCCCCGTCCTCGAGGTGCGCGGCGGTCTCGCCCACCGGCCGCATGTGCATGTCGGGTGCGATGAACGACTCGATGAACGGGCCGCCGCCGGGGTGCCGGCCGCCGCGCCGCCCGGGCCGCGACATCTGCTGCACGAGCACCCGGCCGCCCGGCCGCACCGCGTCGCGCAGCGACCTGGCGTAGGTGGGGTAGTTGCCCTCACCGACGTGCTCGCCCATCTCGATCGAGGCGACGGCGTCGTAGTGGTCGCGCTCGGGCACGGCCCGGTAGTCCTGCAGCCGGATCTCGACCAGGTCGGCGAGGCCGCGCTCGGCGACCCGGCGGTCGATGAAGCGCTTCTGCTCCGCCGCGATGGTCACCCCCGTCACCCGGACGCCGTACTCCGCGGCGGCGAACAGCGACAGCGAGCCCCAGCCGCAGCCGACGTCGAGCATCCGCATCCCCGGCTCCAGCCCGAGCTTGCGGCAGACCAGGTCGAGCTTGTCGCGCTGCGCGTCCGCCAACGTGTACGACGGCCCGTCGCCGGTCCAGTAGCCACAGGAGTAGGCCATGGAGTCGTCGAGCAGCAGCGCGTAGAACTCGTTGGACAGGTCGTAGTGGTGGGCGATGGCCTCGCGGTCGCGACCCAGCGAGTGCAGGCGTCCGCCCAGCCGCGCCTGCGTGCGCGGGGCAGCGGGTGGGCGGCCGAGCACCCCGGTGCCGGACAGCAGCCGGGCCGAGCGCAGCAGCGCGGCGGCGGTGCCGGGGGTCGGTCGCGGCGACGAGAGGCTCCGCTCGTCGGCGACCCGCCAGGCGGTCTCCAGGGCGTCGCGCAGCCCGGCACAGTCACCGGGGACCACGTCGAGCTCGCCGGTGACGTAGGCCTGCGCGGCGCCGAGCTCGCCCGGGTGCCGCAGCAGCCGGCGGAGCGCGTCCGGGGAGCGCACCTCCACCCGGGGGCCGTCGGCGGGGCCGGTCGTCGACCCGTCCCAGGCGAGCAGCCGCACCGGCAGCTCGCCGCCGAGCCAGGGGTGCAGCGCCTCGGCCAGGAGGGCGGCGATCCCGGTCGTCGTCGCCGCCGGCGCCGCGGCCACGGGTCCGGGCTGGGTCGTGGTCATCGCGCCTCCGTGGTGAGCACCAGCTGTTGCACGTCGAGGTAGCCCGAGGCGAAGCCGGCCCGGCAGTAGGTCAGGTAGAAGTGCCACATCCGCCGGAAGGTCTCGTCGAAGCCGAGCGCCGCCGTGTCGGCGTCCACGAACGCCTCGTCCCAGCGCTGCAGCGTCTCGGCATAGTGCAGCCCGAACGACAGCCGGTCGGTCGGCGTGAGGCCGGCCTCGCGGGCCAGCGCCTCGACCAGCTCCGCGGACGGGAGGAAGCCGCCCGGGAAGATGTACTTGTGGATCCAGGTGTAGGTCCCCAGCGTCGCGAGCATCCGGTCGTGGGGCATCAGGATCGCCTGGATGCCGGCCCGGCCGCCCGGCGCGAGCCGTCGCCGGAGGGTCCGGAAGTACTCCGACAGGTACTCATGGCCGACCGCCTCGATCATCTCCACGGAGCAGACGGCGTCGTACTCGCCCTCGACCAGGCGATAGTCGACCAGCTCCACCTCGACCCGGTCGGCCAGCCCGGCGGCGGCGATCCGCGCCCGTGCCAGGGTCTGCTGCTCGCGGGAGAGGGTGACGCTGTGCACGCGGGCACCACGGACGGCGGCCCGCAGGGCCAGCTCGCCCCACCCGGTGCCGATCTCCAGCAGCCGGGTGCCCGGGCCCACGCCGGTGACGTCGAGCAGCCGGTCGATCTTGCGCCGCTGCGCGTCGGCGAGGTCCTCGGGCCGCTGGTGGTCGGGGGCGGCGGCGACCTGGGCGAGGCTCGGCCCGCTCACCGAGGTGTCGAACAACGCCGAGGAGTAGGTCATCGTCTCGTCCAGGAACGTTGCGAACAGCTCGTTGGACAGGTCGTAGTGGTGGGCGATGTTGGCCCGGGAGTTGTCGACCGAGTTGCGGTGGTGGTGCGGCATCCGGTCGGTGTACCAACCGCGCAGCCGTTGCAGCCGCGCCGGCACCAGCGTCCCGATCTCCGCGGCGAGGACGGTCAGCAGGCGCGGCAGGTCGGGGAGTCCCAGGCGCCGGTCAGGTAGCCCTCGCCGAAGCCGATCAGCCCGTCGCGCCCGATCCGCGCGTAGAACTCCTGCGGCCGGTGCAGCACGATGGTCGGCCGAGGCGTCGCGTCCGCCGGGTCCTTGGTGACCACGCACAGGTCGAAGCGGCGCGCGACGGCGTCGAAGAGCCGGCGCGTGACCGCGGCGGAGACCCTGGTCCGGGGCCGGACGGCGCGGTGAACAGGCCCGGCCAGCGCTCGTCGGCGTCCTGCCGGCGGTCGTCGAGCTGGGTCATCAGACACCCTCCTGTCGGGAATGGTCCGGGCGCGGACGGATGGGGAGGCGGCGGGCCCACAGCCGGACGCCGTGCGCGCGGATGAGCAGCGAGCCGGTCAGCGCGGCGGGGGCGGCGCGCAGCAGACGGCCACGCGACGGGACGCCTCCTGCGCGCCCCGTGAGCGAGGCGGAGAACACGGCCTCGCGCCCGGTGTCGTCGCGGTCGCTGCGCAGGGTCACCGCCACGCGCAGCTCCTCGCCCGGCAGCGGCACGGCCAGCCGGTAGTGACCGTCGGTGCCGTGGAAGGGCGAGACGTACATCCGCTTGTCGGTGGTGGCGCGACCCTGCGCGTCGGGATGCACGAGATAGGCGTGCCGGTCGCCGTAGGTGTTGTGCACCTCGACGACGACGGCGGCGAGCTGATCGCGCCGGTCCAGGCACCAGTGCACGCTGATCGGGTTGAAGCAGTAGCCCAGGGCCCGGGCATGGGCCGCCATCAGCACCCGGCCGTCGGTCAGGTCGACGCCCCTGGCCCGCAGGAACGCCACCACGTTGTCCTTGATCGACCGGCCCGGGTCGCCGAGGTGGTCGCGGGCCTCGAAGCGGCCGAGGACGCCGTGGTCGGGGAGCGCGTCGAGGTCGACCAGCCAGGTGTGGGTGCGGTGGGTGAACGTGCGACGGAACGGCGTACGCCGGGTGTGCGTGACCGTCGTGTCGTAGAGCGCAGGCGTGGGCGGCGGCGTGGCCGCCTCCTCCCAGCGGAAGCCGAGCCTCTCGGCGGCCGCCAGCCCGGAGCGCGCGCCGTCCTCGTGGAACCCCCACCCGTGGTAGGCCCCGGCGAAGACCACCCGAGGGGTGTCGATCTCCGGCAGCCGGGCTTGAGCCGCCACCGAGGCGGGGGTGTAGAGCGGGTGGGCGTACTCCCGGGTCGCGAGGATCGTGTCGGGGTCGACGCGGTCGCCGCCGCCGAGGGTGACCAGGTAGCGGACGTCGGTCGGGAGCCGCATCAGCCGGGTGAGGTCGTAGGTGACGGTGACCCGTCCCTCGTCCGTCGGCGGCCGCAGGAAGTTCCAGGACGCCCGCGCCCGCCGGGCCGAGGGGAGCAACGAGGTGTCGGTGTGGAGGTGGGCGGTGTTGCGGGAGTAGGGGATCGCCCCCAGCACCTCCCGCTGGGCGGGGCTGGGGTCGGCGAGCAGCGCCAGCGCCTGGTCGGGGTGGGTGGCGACCACCACCGCGTCGTAGCGCCTCGTCTCGCCGTTGCCGTCGGTGACCTCCACCCCGTCGGCGGTCTCGGCCACCGACGTCACCTTCGTGCCGAGCCGCACCTCGTGCAGCCCCGCGGCGACCCGGTCGACGTACTCGTGGGAGCCGCCGGTCACCGTCTTCCACTGCGGCGAGCCGAAGACACCCAACATCCCGTGGTGGTCGAGGAAGCGGAACAGGTAGCGGGCCGGGTAGTCCAGCGCGAGGGCCGGGTCGCACGACCACACGGCGGCCACCAGCGGCTCGGCGAACTGCCGCCGGAAGGTCGCGGAGAAGCGACCGGCCTCGAGGAACTCGCCGAAGGTCCGGTCGTCGCCGGTGCGGGCCAGGAGCCGGCGGGCGCGCCGGTGGAAGCGCGGCACCTCCCCCAGCATCCGGAGGTACGCCGGCCGGAGCAGGTGGGCCGCCGTCGGGAACAGGCCTCGCCACCCCAGCGCGCCGGCGTACTCCAGGCCGGAGGCCCGGTCGGACACCGACATCGACATCTCGGAGTCCTGGGTCCGGATGCCCAGCTCCCGGAACAGCCGCAGCAGCACCGGGTAGGTGCGCTCGTTGTGCACGATGAAGCCCGTGTCGATGGCGAGCTCGCGGCCGCGCTCGACGACCCGATGGGTGTCGGCATGCCCACCGAGCCGGCCGTCGGCCTCGATCAGCGTGACCCGGGCGGTGCGCGCCACCACGTGAGCCGCCACCAGCCCGGCGACGCCGGAGCCGATGACGGCCACGTGTCCGGGTGAGGGGGAGGGGGTCCCCTCACCCTTCGGGGTGGGTGTCATCCCCGATGCGGTTCCCTTCCGTGCCGGAGTCATGCCTGCTGGAGGTCGAAGAGTGCGATCGGCTCGCTGGTGGGCTCGGGTGAACCCCCGGCGGGCTCGACCGTGATGCCCGCGCCGACGGCCGCGGACGCATCGCCATCGAGCAGCACCGTCTGGTCGGGGCGCACCGGCATCAGCCCGGCCGGCGCCATGTGGCCGTCGGGATGCTGCAGCCAGAGCTCGTAGACCTTGCCGGCGGGGGGAGGCGCCATGTCGGTCGTGGTGATCACCGCACGTCCTTCGGAGACCGAGCGGGTGAGGGTCGCCGTCGAGCCATCGGGGAACGACAGGCGCACCGCCTGGGCGTCGCCCGCGCTGAGCACCCGGTCGGCCGCGGTCAGCGTCGGCGCCGAGCTGGTCCACGGCTGCCAGGCCGCGAGCCCGACTCCCAGGACCGCCAGCACCGCGGCGGCCACCAGGAGGGGCAGCCAGCGCCGGCGAAGGCGCGAGGCGCCGTGCGGCACCACGGGGGGCAGCGGGCGCACCGTCGCGATGTCGGCCAGCACCCGGTCGCGCAGTCCCGGAGGCGGCGCGGCCGCGGTGTCGTCGGCCAGCAGGGCGGCGGCCTCGCGCAGGCTCTGCACCTCGGCTCGGCAGTCCTCGCACTCGGCGAGGTGTCGCTCGAAGCGTGCCCGCTCGACGTCGTCGAGCGCATCGACCGCGTAGGCGCCGGAGAGCGCATGCAGGTCACTCATGCCAGGGCCCTCCTACTCCCATGAAGTCTCGTAGTCGGATCAGACCATCCCTGATCCGGGTCTTGGCCGTGCCGAGCGGCAGGTCGAGCAGGGTCGCCACCTCGGTGTGGGTGTAGCCCCCGAGGTAGCTGAGCTCGATCGCCTCTCGTTGCACCGGCGTCAGCTGGTCCAGCGCGGCCCGGACCCGTCTCGCCTCCAGCGAGGAGTGGGCCGTCTCGGCGGTGGCGTCGTGGGCGACGTCGGTCTGCCGGCTCTGGAACGCCGTGTCGCGCCGGGTCGCCGCCTCCGCCGAGCGGACCCGGTCGACCGCCTTGCGATGGACCAGGGTGAACACCCAGGAGATCGCGCTGCCGCGTGCGGGGTCGAACCGGCTGGCGGTGCGCCACAGGTCGAGGTACGCCTCCTGGGTGACCTCCTCGGCCTGCGCCGGGTCGCGCACCACCCGCAGGGCGAGCCCGTAGGCGCGAGCGGCGGTGGCGTCGTACAGCTCGGCGAACGCCTGCTGGTCGCCCCGAGCGGAGCGACGGAGCAGCTGGGCCAGGTCGGGGGCAGACCCCTCCGGCGACCCGTGCGGGCCGCCGGAGGGAGTCGGCTGGATCTGGTTCACGTCAGGATGATCCTTGCGTCTTCTGTCCGGTGGTGGAACCGGATCAGGGCATCAGGACCGTGTCGATGACGTAGACCGTCGCGTTGGCGGTGGGGATGTTCCCGCACAGGACGGCGGCGTTCTCGGCGCCGACGGTGAAGTCCTCACCAGAGCCCTTGACGGTGATCGTGTCGCCGTTGAGGGTCTCGTGCTCGCCCGCGAGCTGGTCGGGGGAGAGCTGACCCGCGACCACGTGGTGGGTGAGGATCGAGGTCAGCGTCTTCTTGTCCTTGAGCACGGCCTTGAGGTCCTTCGCCGGGATCTTGGCGAACGCGTCGTCGGTCGGTGCGAAGACGGTGATGCCGTCCGCGGAGTTCAGCGTGTCGACCAGGCCGGCCTTGCCGACGGCGGTGACCAGCGTGGTCAGCAGCGGGTTGGCGCTGGCCGCGGTGGCGACCGGCTCGGTGGCCATGCCGTTGAAGGAGCCGGCGCCGTCCGCGGGGATGAGTGCGCAGCCGGGCCCGAAGGTCTGGGCGCCGGCGTCGGCCGCCTCCGTGCTGGTGTCCGTCGTGGGCGACTCGGCCGGGGTCGAGGCGGCGGGGGTGCTGGTCGCGTCGCTCACGGTGGACCCGTTGTCGTCGCTCCCGCAGGCGGCCACGCCCAGGGAGAGGGTCAGCGCCAGGGCCGCGAGCCCGGTGGTGCGGTGCAGCTTGGTCATGGTCGTTCTGCCTTTCCGTTGCCGCCGGGTGGTCCGGCGGTCGGTGGTCTGGTGGTGCGTCGGGGGATCTCCCCGGTGTGCACGAGTGGTTCGGAGCCGGGCTGGGAGCGGATGGGTGCGGATCTCGGAGGGCGTCGGTGGGCTAGGCCACCGACACGACGATCTGCTGGATGCCGCTGGCGCCGTCGGGGAAGGGTGTCGTCCGTACGGCGGTCTGCACCTCGCCGTCGAGGGTGGTCGCGCGGGCCGCGAGCTCGTGGCTGCCCGGTGTGGCGTCCCAGGGGAGGAACCACTGCCGCCAGTAGTCGACGCCGACGTCGGGTCCCAGCGTCGCCTCCCGCCACGCACCCCCGTCGACCTGGACCTCCACGCGGGCGATGCCGCGGTGCTGCGCCCAGGCGACTCCGCCGATCACCAGTCGCCCCGCCTTGCTCGTGGAGAGCGGTCGTGGGGTGTCGATGCGAGCGGCGACCTTGATCGGGGCGTCGGTCGCCCAGTCCCGCCGGGTCCAGTAGGCCTGCGCCTCGTCGTACGTCGTGAGCGTGAGGCGGCTCAGCCACTTGGTGGCGCCGACGAAGCCGTAGAGCCCGGGAGTCACCAGCCGGGCCGGGAAGCCGTGCTGGACGGGCAGCGGGGCGCCGTTCATGCCGACGGCCACCAGCGTGTCGCGGCCGTCGAGCGCCACCTCCAGCGGGGTGCTGACGGTGAAGCCGTCGACATCGGTCGAGAAGAGCTGGTCGGCCCGGGTGTCCGCGATGCCGGCCAGGTCGAGCAGGTCGCCGATCGGTACGCCGAGCCACCGGGCCGAGCCCACGTAGGCGCCGCCGACCTCGTTGGAGACGCAGGTGAGGGTGATGTCCCTCTCGACCAGGTCCATCGCGAGGAGGTCGTCGAGGCCGAGGCTGACCGTGCGGCCGACATCGCCGTCGATCGTCAGCCGCCAGGAGTCGACGTCGATGGTGGGGAGCGCCAGCCGGGTGTCCACACGGTAGAACTCCGCGGTGGGCGTGCGCAGCGGCGAGATCCCGGGGTGGGCGCCCTCCAGGCCCGTTGCCAGGGGCGGCGCTGGGTCGGCGGCCGGCGGAAGGGTGAGCGAGCCGGGTCCCGTGCGCGCCCGGGCCAGCCACTCGCCGGTCCCCGCCAGCGCCGCGGCACCCAGCGCCACGGCGGCCAGGAAGCCGCGCCGTGAGGCCCCGGCGTCCGGCAGCACCCCACCGTGCCGCCGGTCGCCAGGGCGGACCAGGAGGACGAGTGCCGTCACGCCGACGGCCGCGGTCACCAGGGCGGGGAGCAGATCGAGTGGCCGCGCCGACGGCCGGGAGAGCGCGGCGGCCCCCGTCGCCGCCGCGAGCCCCGCGAGCATGCCCGCCCCGGCGCGGAGGCGTGTCCGCGCCACCAGGCCGGCCACGGCCGCCAGCACGAGTGCGCCCAGCAGCACGCTGCCGATCAGCAGCGGCTTGTCCTTCGTCCCGAAGGTGCCGACCGCCCACTCCTTGACCGGCGTCGGCGTCAGGTCGATCACCGTGGAGCCGATCGCCAGCACCGGCGAGGTCGCCGGGTCGGTGGCGCCGGCGACCAGGTGCCCTGCCGCGGCGCCGAGCAGCGCCGACGCCGCTCCGGCGGAGGCTGCGAACGGGCGTGAGACGACGGTTGAGGTGGGCATGGACGGGGTTCGTTGCGGTGCGTCGCCCCGGATGGGGCGAGGCGGGGGCCGCCCACGCCGGTGTGCGGCAGGATGGCGGCCATGAGCGAGCTGGTGCACTACGCCGTCGAGGGAGCCGTCGCCACCGTCACCCTCGACTCCCCCCAGAACCGCAACGCGCTGTCGCGTCAGCTGGTCACCGAGCTCGGTGAGCGGCTCGCGGCTGCCGAGGCCGACCCGGCGGTGCTGGTGGTGCTGCTGCGCTCCTCGGGCCGGGTGTTCTGCTCCGGGGCCGACCTGTCGGAGGCGTCCGCGGGCGGGATGGAGGAAGGCACCCGCGCCATCGTGGCGCTGCAGCGGGCGATCGTCGCCAGCGCCAAGGCGTACGTCGTCGAGGTCGCCGGTCCGGTCCGCGCGGGTGGCATCGGGCTGGTCGCGGCGTGCGACGTGGCGATCGTGGCCGACGAGGCGACCTTCGCCCTGACCGAGGTCAAGCTCGGCCTGGCGGCCGCGATCATCTCGCTGACCGTGCACCACCGGATGTCTCCGCGAGCGGCCGCCCTCACCACCCTGGGCGGTGAGGTGTTCGGCGGTGCCGAGGCGGCGGCCTACGGCCTGGCGACCAGGTCGGTGCCCGCCGCGTCGCTCGGCGACGAGGTCTCCGCGGTCTGTGCGTCGCTGGCGACCGGTAGCGCGCAGGGGATGCGCGAGTCCAAGCGGGTGCTCAACCGCGACCTGCTGGCCCGGATCGACGCCCACGGCGAGGAGCTGGCGCTCCTCAGCACGGAGCTGTTCGGCTCGGCGGAGGCGCGCGAGGCGATGGCGGCCTTCCTGGCCCGCCGGACGTAGCGGAGATTTCTCCGGGAGTCGGGCAACCGAACACCCGGCCCAGCCGGTGCGACAGGGTGTGACCATCTCGACTGTGGGGGAGGCGGGGGAGCTCGTGACCCGGCCGGCGGACTTCGAGGACTTCGTCGCCGCGCGCTCCACCGCGCTGCTGCGGACGGCGTACCTGCTGACCCGCGACCGGGACCTGGCCGAGGACCTGCTGCAGACGTCGCTGGCGAAGGCCTGGTTCGCGTGGGACCGGATCGAGGGCGAGCCGGAGGCCTACGTCCGCCGGATCGTGGTCAACACCTACGCCTCGTGGTGGCGCCGCAAGTGGCGCGGTGAGCTGCCCACCGGGGAGCTGCCCGACGACGGCGCCTCCGGGCCCGACAGCGACGCGACCCACGACCTGTGGCAGGCGCTGGGCCGGCTGCCGCGCCGGCAGCGCGCGGTGGTGGTCCTCCGCTACTTCGAGGACCTGACCGAGGCGCAGACCGCCGAGCTGCTGGGCTGCTCGGTCGGCACCGTGAAGAGCCAGGCGAGCAAGGCGTTCGCGAAGCTGCGGATCGACCCGGCGCTGGCGAGGGACGACCAGCGCGACACGGCCATCGAGGAGGGCCGGGCATGAACACCATCGAGGACCTGCGCGCGACCCTGCACGGGCACGCCGACGAGATCGAGCACGACGCCTTCCCTGCGCGGGCGGCGGGGGTGCGCCAGCGGGTGGCCGTCTCCCGCCGGCGGCGGCGGGCCGCCGTGGCCGGCGCCGTGGCCGCGGTGCTCGCCGTGGTGGGAGGGGTCGCGTTGCTGCCCGCTCGCGAGACGCCCGATCCCGCCGCCGACCGGCAGCTCGCCGGGCAGACCGCGCCTGAGACGATCGACTCGCTGGGCTACACGTTCCGCTTCGAGCGGGGCTACGAGGGCGAGGGGCAGCGCCGGGTCCGGGTCGACGCGTCCGACGGCCCGCTGATCGTGTCGTGGGCGGCGTCGGGAGACGGCCTGAGGCTACGCACCAACCTTGCGACCGACGGCGACCCGTCGCTGTCCAGCAAGGCCGGCGCCAGCGACTTCAGCGAATGGAGCCTGGTGCTCCCCGGTCAGCGGGGCTGGATCGACGCCCGAGCCAAGTCCGGCGACGTCGCGCTCGCGGTCTACACGCTCGACCAGGTGCCGCCCGGAGTCACGAAGGACGGGATGACCTATCGACAGGAAACGCCCGATGGGTCGCTGATCGCCGCCGCCATCGGCGACCAGGGTCAAACCGAGGTGAGCCTTCGGGTGACCCTGCCCGAGGGCCGGATCGGCTTCGACAGCTTCTGCTCGGCGCAGCAGATCAAGGTCGCGCACGGGCTGGCGCCCAACGTCGAATGGTTCATCGACGGCAAGGTCTTCTACGGCAGCGAGTCCTGCAACGGGCCCGATCACGACTACGACCTGTACTCCGGCGTCCAGTACTCCCCCGGGGGCGGGATCAGGCTCGGCAAGCACCGGTACGAGGCGGGGGACACCGTCACGGTCACCGCGCGACTGGTGACGGAGCCAGGAGACGCACAGCTCGTCGACGACCCGCAGGCCCGACTGGGCTTCGCGTTCTACAGCCTCGCCGACGGCAACAACCGGCGGGAGCAGGGCGGCCACGTCTACCAGCGGATCGCGGGGCCACGGCCGGTCGTCTCCGGTGCCACGATCACGATCGACGTCCCGGACGTGTCGGTGCCGGTCATCCCCGTCGTGACGGTGCCGGCAGACGGCTTCCAGACCTGGGAGATCTGGGTCGACGGCGACCTTGACCACACCTTCGAGAACGGCCTCGGGGAGGCGGTGTCGCTCACCATCTCGACGATCGAGCCTGGGCAGTCCCGCCGTGTCGAGCTGCGCCTCGCGTCGGGCACGCTGCCCGACGAACCGGTGCGCGCGCGCTACTTCGAGCGGATCGACTGACGGGACTCCTGACGCGTCGCCGCCACCTCGACGGTAGGCTTGTCCACTCGCCGGAAACGGCGGCAGGCACAGCAGGAGAAGGACGGGCCGAGAGTGGCAGACGAGCTGGTCGCACGCGAGATCGCGGCCGAGCAGGAGTTCGTGGACCGCGTCTACGTGCAGCTGGAGAGGTCCGCGGCCGCCGCTCAGGCGCTGGCCCGCGAGGGCCACGGCCGTGGTGCGCTCGGCCACGAGGGCGGTCTGGTCGAGCGCGACGCCATGGTCTTCCAGGCGGCCCGCCGGATCGCCCAGCTCGACGCCGCCCATGAGGGCCTGGTCTTCGGCCGCCTCGACCTGCGCCCCGAGCTCGACCCGGAGCCGCGCTACATCGGCCGGATCGGGCTGCGCGACGACGACCGCGACTCGCTCCTGGTCGACTGGCGGGCGCCCGCCGCGGCGGTGTTCTACCAGGCCACCGCGGCCACCCCGGCCGACGTCGTACGCCGGCGGGTGCTGCGCTGCTCCGGCGACACGGTCGTCGGCGTGGAGGACGAGCTGCTCGACGCGGAGGCCGAGACCGATCTGCCGATCGTCGGTGAGGGCGCGCTGATGGCCCAGCTCTCCCGGGCCCGCGACCGCTCGATGCACTCGATCGTGGCCACCATCCAGGCCGAGCAGGACCGCGCGATCCGCGCACCCGCGAAGGGCGTGGTGTCGATCTCGGGCGGTCCCGGCACCGGCAAGACTGTCGTCGCGCTGCACCGGGCGGCGTACCTCCTCTACACCGACCGGCGCCGCTACGAGGGCGGCGGCGTGCTGGTGGTCGGTCCGTCCGGCGTCTTCATGCGCTACATCGAGCGGGTGCTGCCCTCGCTCGGCGAGACCGCGGTGGCGCTGCGGTCGCTGGGTGAGGTCGTCGACGGCGTCCGTGCCGTGCGACACGACGAGCCGGCGGTCGCCGACGTCAAGGGCGCCGGCCGGATGGCCGAGCTGATGCGGCGCACGGCGCGCCAGCAGGCACCGGGCAGCCCGGCCGAGTTCCGCACCTTCTGGCGCGACGACGTGATCACCCTGGCTGCCCGCCAGCTGGGCCAGATCCGCCGGTCGCTGATGTCCCACGGGCAACGCAACCGGCAGCTGCCGCGGGTCGCGTCGGCGCTGCTCGACGCGATGTGGCGCCAGGTGAAGGGCGAGCGCGGTCTCGAGCGCGGCCGGGAGGCGTTCGAGGACGAGATGCTCTCCGACCAGAGGTTCGTCGACTTCGCGCTGGCCTGGTGGCCCCCGCTCGATGCGCCGACCGTGCTCGGGTGGCTGGCCGACCCGGAGCTGCTGGCGCGCGTGGGCGAGGGCGTGGTCTCGGCCGCCGACCAGGCGCTGCTCACCAAGTCGTGGGCCGACGGTGCCGCTCCGTCGGTGGAGGACGTCCCGCTGCTCGACGAGCTCCGCTACGCCCTGGGTGACGTGCCCGACCGGCGCGACGACGACCACGAGCTCGACGACCACGTCGGCGGCGACCTCCAGGAGCTGACGACGGCCGCCGACCGGGAGTACGCCCCCGCCGGCCGGCCCTGGGCGCCGCCGACCCACAAGATCGAGGACGACGGCTATGCCCACGTGCTCGTCGACGAGGCTCAGGACCTCACGCCGATGCAGTGGCGGATGGTCGGCCGCCGGGGCCGCGCCGCCACCTGGACCGTCGTCGGCGACCCGGCCCAGTCGTCGTGGCCGCAACCCGCCGAGGCGTCGGCCGCGCGCGCCGAGGCGCTCGACGGGAAGGTGCTGCACGAGTTCCACCTGTCGACCAACTACCGCAACTCCGCGGAGATCTACGACTACGCCGCCGCCTACGCCCGCCGCGTCGGCCTCGACGCCGACCTGCCGACCGCCGTCCGCGCGACCGGCGTCCAGCCGGTCGAGCGGACGGGGGTCGGTGACCTGGAGGCCGCGCTCCGCGAGGAGCTGGTGGCGATGGCGGGGGCGGTGTCGGGCACCGTCGCGGTCGTCGTACCCGTGGCCCGGAGGGCCGAGGTCAACGGCTGGCTGGCCTCCTGGCCGGAGCTCGCCGCCGAGGCCCCCGGCGCCGTCGAGGCCGCGCGGGGAGACGCTCCGTCGGGCGAGGACCGCCTCGTCGTCCTCACCGGACTCGACACCAAGGGCCTGGAGTTCGACGGCATCGTGGTCGTCGCCCCCGACGAGATCGAGACCGAGTCCGCCACCGGCCGGGCCACCCTCTACGTCGTCCTCACCCGCGCCACCCAGCTGCTCACCCTCCTCCGCTGAGGTTGACCCGGCAGAACCTCGGTTGACCCGTCCGAACCTCGGTTGACCCGTCCGAACCTCGGTTGACCCGGCAGAAGCTCGGGGTTCCCGGCCTGAACTTCCGCCGGGTCAACCTGAACTTCTGCCGGGTCGACCTGGACGGGCAGCGAGGGGCGCCGGGCAGCGCCGTAGGGTTTGCCCATGTCCGAGCAGACCACGCCCGCCCGCGCCGCCCTCGACGCGCTGCTGGAGCACGAGGCGTGGGCGGTGATCCGGCGATCGACCCGGGCCGGTGACCGGGACACGGTCGGGCTGGTGGGCGGCACCCGCAGCGAGGTGGCGTCGATCCTCGACGTACCGCTGGCCGACGGCATCCCCCAGGCCGGCCACATCGCCGACCGGCTGCTGGCGATCCCGTTCCGTCAGGTCCGTGAGCGGGGCTTCGTGGCCCACGACGACGGGACGCCGCTGGTCGTGGTCGACGTCCAGTCCGAGCGCGAGTTCACCGTCGCCGAGATCATCGACGCGATCGACGAGGTGCCGGTGGAGTTCGCCGACCGCGGCGGCTTCGACATCGACGACGACGAGTACGCCAAGCTGGTGCGCGCCGTCATCGACGACGAGATCGGCCAGGGCGAGGGCGCCAACCTGGTGATCGGCCGGCACTACCGAGCGACCCTCGCCGACTGGGGCCACGACAAGGCGCTCGCGGTCCTACGGCGGCTGCTGGAGCGCGAGCGCGGCGCCTACTGGACCTACTGCTTCTTCACCGGCGACCGCTACCTCATCGGCGCGACCCCGGAGCGGCACGTCACGATCCACGACGGCGACGTGCGGATGAACCCGATCTCCGGCACCTTCCGGATCCCGCGCGAGGGCGACGTGAAGGGTCCGCTGATGCGGTTCCTGCGTGACGAGAAGGAGATCTACGAGCTCTTCATGGTGGTCGACGAGGAGCTCAAGATGATGTGCGACATCTGCCACGAGGGCGGCCAGGTGCTCGGGCCGTTCCTCAAGCCGATGAGCCACCTCGTGCACACGGAGTACCTCCTGGCCGGCCGCACCTCCCGCGACCCGCGCGCGATCCTCCGCGACTCGATGTACGCCGCCACGGTCACCGGCAGCCCGGTCGAGAACGCCTGCCGCCTGATCGCCAAGTACGAGCCCGAGGGTCGCGGCTACTACGCCGCGGCGCTGGCGATCCTCGGTCGCGACGAGCAGGGCGGCCCGATGGTCGACAGCCCGATCGTGATCCGCACCGCCGACGTCTCGCTGGACGGCCGCCTCACCGTCACGGCCGGCGCGACGCTGGTGCGTGACTCCGACCCGGCCCACGAGGTCGCCGAGACGCACGCCAAGGCCGGCGGCATCCTCAGCGCCTTCGGGCTGGTCCCGGCCGCGCCCGCGCCGGACGTCAACCTCGCCGAGCTGGTCAACGACGAGGACGTGCTGATCGCCCTCAACTCGCGCAACCAGCGGCTCTCGACGTTCTGGCTCACCGACCAGAGCGGCGCCGCGGCCGACCCGGTGCTCGCCGGCAAGCGGGTGGTGATCCTCGACGGCGAGGACGACTTCGTCAACATGCTGCGGCACGTGCTGGGTGTGCTCGGCATGACGTCGGAGGTGGTCCGCCACGAGGAGTACGCCGACGGGGTGCTCGACGACGCCGACCTGGTCATCGTCGGTCCCGGTCCCGGCGACCCGCGCGACGGCGACGACGTGAAGATGCAGCGGCTGCGGGCGGCCGTCGACCGGCTGATGGAGCGGCAGCAGCCCTTCCTCGCGGTGTGCCTGGGTCATCAGGCGCTCTGCCACCACCTCGGCATCCCGCTGACCTTCAAGGACATCGTCTTCCAGGGCACCCAGTCGCCGGTCGCGATCGACGGGCGGACCGAACGGGTCGGGTTCTACAACACCTTCGTCGGTCGGCTCGGCGCCGCGCCCGCACCGGACGGCGTACTCGTCGAGGCCGATCCGGAGACCGGCGACATCCACCTGCTCGCCGGCCCGCACTACCGCGGCATCCAGTTCCACGCCGAGTCGATCCTCACCCAGCACGGCCTGGAGCTGCTGCACTCCCTCGTCCGGGGCCTGCTCGCCTGAGCGATAGTCCGGCGCGAAAGGCACCGTGCTCGGCGGCTCACGCGTGCTTTTCGCGCCGGACTATCGAAGGTGGCGGGCGATAGGTTGACCCGGTGCAGACGCCGGACGTGGTGGTGGTCGACCACTACGACTCCTACACCTGGAACCTCGTGCACCTGATCGCGGAGGTCACCGGGCGGCTGCCGAGGGTGGTGGAGCACGACCGGGTCGACGCCCAGGAGGTGCTGCGGCACTCCCACGTCGTCCTCTCGCCCGGCCCGGGCCACCCCGCCGACGGGCGCGACTTCGCCGTCGGCCGCGACGTGCTGCTCGCCGGCACCCGGCCGGTGCTCGGCGTCTGCCTGGGCATGCAGGGCCTGGTCACGGCGTACGGCGGCACGGTCGAGCGCGAGGTGCCGGCCCACGGGGAGATCGCCCGGATCAACCACGACGGCCGCGGCGTCTTCACCGGCCTCCCGCAGCACTTCCAGGCGGTGCGCTACCACTCGCTGGCCGCGCTCGCGCTGCCCGGGGAGATCGAGGCGACCGCCGCCTGCCCCGGGCCGCGGGACGACGGCCCCTGGGTGGTGATGGGCGTGCGGCACACGACCCTCCCGCTGGAGGGCGTGCAGTTCCACCCCGAGTCGATCCTGTCCGAGCACGGCGCCGCGATGGTGACCAACTTCCTGGCCGGTGCGCGATGAGCGGCGACCCGGTCGAGGACGACAGCGCCGACTGGGCGGCCTACTTCCGCGACCTGACCGCCCGGCACCGCCGCTGCTTCTGGCTCGACGGCGGCGGCGCGCGGGCCTGGTCGGGCCGCCGCTCGATGATCGGGTACGTCGCCGACGACGGCCTCTCCCTGACGTACGACGGGGCGCGCGGCGAGGTCACCCGGCACCACGCCGGCAGTCGCGACGTCGTGGGCGATGACCCGTTCGCGGCCCTCGAGTCGGAGCTGAAGGCGGGCCCGCCGGACGCGCACTGGGTCGGCTACTTCGGCTATGCCGCGCGCCCGGACCTCCCGGCCCGGCCCGACCCGCACCTGCCCGACGCGGTGTGGATGCGCGCCGACGAGCTGCAGTTCTTCCAGCACGACCTGCCGCCGCGCCCGGCGACCCCGAGTCCGCAGGCCGCGACCGCCCCACCGCCCGGCGACTATGCCGCCGCGTTCGCCGAGGTCCAGGAACAGCTGCGCGCCGGCAACAGCTACGAGGTCAACCTGACGTACCGGGTCGAGACCGCCAGCGCGCTGCCCCCGCCCGAGGCCTACCTCCGGCTGCGCGCGCTCAACCCGGCCCCCTATGCCGGCTACCTCCAGCACGACGTCGAGGGTGCCCGGGCCTGGCTGCTCAGCTCCTCGCCCGAGCGCTATGCCCTGATCACCGCGGACCGGCTGCTCGAGACGAAACCCATCAAGGGCACCACGCCGCGCGGCGCGACGCCGGAGGACGACGAGCGACTGCGGGCACACCTGGCCAGCGACCCGAAGTTCCGCGCCGAGAACCTGATGATCACCGACCTGCTGCGCAACGACGTGGCGATGGTCGCCGAGCCCGGCACGGTCGAGGTGCCGAGCCTGATGGAGGTCGAGTCCTACGCCTCGGTGCACCAGCTGGTGTCCACGATCCGCGGCCGGCTCAGCGACGTCGTCACCCCGGTGGGGGCGCTGCGCGCGCTGTTCCCGGCCGGGTCGATGACCGGCGCTCCCAAGCTGCGCACGATGCAGGTGATCGACGCCGTCGAGGCCACCCCGCGCGGGGTCTACGCCGGCGCGTTCGGGTGGGTCGGCGCCGACGGCCGCGCCGACCTGGGCGTGGTGATCCGCAGCCTGACCACGGCCGGCGACGGCCTCTGGCGGCTCGGCACCGGCGGCGGGATCACGGTCCGCTCCGACGCGGCCGAAGAGTACGACGAGTCGCGCTGGAAGGCGGAGCGGCTGCTCGCGGTGTTTGCGCCATAGCGTCGGCCAGCTCGGGGGCCTCGGGCCACGAGCGGCCGGGCAGCTCCAGCGACAGCCGGGCCCCGCCGCCGTCGGCGCGGGACGCGGTCACCGACCCGCCGTGCCGCTCGGCCACCTGGCGGACGATCGCCAGACCGAGCCCCGAGCCGGGCATCGACCGAGACTCGTCGGCGCGGTAGAACCGCTCGAAGACGTGCGGCAGGTCGGCCGCCGCGATGCCCGGTCCCTGGTCCTCCACGACCAGCGTGGCCAGCCCGTCACCGGGGGTGAGCCCGACCGTGACCGTCCCGCCGGGCGGGCTCCACTTCACCGCGTTGTCGAGCAGGTTGGTCACCGCGCGCTCGAGCGTCCCGCTGTCACCCTCGACCCCCCACGGACGGAGGTCGACGGCGAAGTGCAACGCCCCCGCCGGCGAGGCCGGCGCGCGCCGGCGTACTCGCGCCAGGGCGCGCTCCACGACCTCGCTCAGCTCGACCTGCTCGTCGGGCATCGCGGGCCGCTCGTCGCGCGCCAGCTCCATCAGGTCGCCCACGAGCGTCGAGAGCTCCTCGATCTGCGCACGCACGTCGGCCAGCAGCTCGGCGCGGGCCCCCTCGGGGAGCGCGCCGGCGGTGGCGGGGTCGTCGGCCTGGGCGAGCAGGTCGAGGTTGGTGCGCAGCGAGGTGAGCGGGGTGCGCAGCTCGTGGCTGGCGTCGGCGACCAGTCGCCGTTCGCGGTCGCGGGCCGCACCCAGCGCGACGAGCAGCTGGTTGAAGGCGGTGGCCAGGCGGGCCACCTCGTCGTCGCCCTCGACGGCCAACGGGGCGAGCTCGCCGGTGCGGGCGCTGTCCTCGACGGAGCGGGTCAGTCGGCGCACCGGCCGCAGCCCGTTGCGGGCCACCGCCCAGCCGGCGAGCGTCGAGGCCAGCACGCCGGCCAGCCCGAACAGCAGCGTGACCAGCCCGAGCTGCCGGAGCACCTTCAGCTGCGGCTCCTGGGACTGGGCGAGCACGAGTGCCTCGCCGTTGCCGGACGGCACCGTGACGACCCGGAAGTGGGTGCCGTTGGCGACCACGGTGCGGATCATCTGGTCGCGGGTGCCGGCGGCGACCTGCAGCTCCTCCGGGCCGAGGTTGAGGGTCGGACCCCGGTCGGCGGACCGCGAGTTGCCCAACGTGTCGATGAAGATGATCCGGACATCGGCGGCACCCAGAGCCCATGACGGCACCTCGTAGCGGGTGCCGGTGATCCGGTCGAGCTCGCCGCCCTCGACGACCTTCTCGGCCCGGCGGGTCAGCGAGTCGTCGAACGACGACTGCATCTGCATCCGCACCGCGACGTAGGCGCCCAGGGCGACGAAGGCCAACGAGGCGCCCACGGCGATGGTCGCGAGCAGGGTGACCCGGCTGGCCAGCGACCGGCGGTAGTGCCAGCCCACGGCTCAGGTCTCCTTGAGGACGTAGCCCACGCCGCGCACGGTGTGGATCAGCCGCGGCTCCGACTCGGCCTCGGTCTTGCGGCGCAGGTAGCCGACGTAGACCTCCAGCGAGTTGGCGGTGGTCGGGAAGTCGTAGCCCCACACCTCGTCGAGGATGAACGCGCGCTCGAGCACCCGGCGCGGCCGGCGCAGGAACATCTCGAGCAGGGTGAACTCGGTGCGGGTGAGCTCGATCAGCCGGGTGCCCCGGCGTACCTCGCGGGTCGCGAGGTCCATCGACAGGTCGGCGAAGGACAGCACCTCGTCGTCGTCGCCCTCGGCTGGGACGACCCGGCGCAGCAGGGCGCGCAGCCGGGCGAGCAGCTCGGCCAGCGCGAACGGCTTGGTGAGGTAGTCGTCGGCGCCCGCGTCGAGGCCCTCCACCCGGTCGCCGACGGCGTCGCGGGCGGTCAGCACCAGGATGGGCACGTCATTGCCCGCGGCGCGCAGCGCCTTGGTCGCCGCGATGCCGTCGAGCGTCGGCATCATCACGTCCATCACCACGACGTCGGGGTTGGCCGTCCCGACCCCGGCCAGGGCCTGGGCGCCGTCGGCGGCCATCGTCACGTCGTAGCCGTTGAACTCCAGCGAGCGGCGCAACGACTCCCGCACGGCCTGGTCGTCGTCGACGACCAGCACCCGGGGGCGCGCAGCGGCAGAGCTCACCGGGTCAGCGTGTCACGGATCTCTGAACGACGCCTGAGAGGTGCGCCGCCGTCGGCGGCGTGCCGTGACGGTCGGGGGAGGATACGTTCGGTTGTGAATCTCGACCGCGGGGCGATATCGTGACCGGAAATGTCCGGTCAATTGCAGGGAGGGTACGCCGGATGATCACCCCGACCACGGGTCGCGGCGCCACCAGCCCGGCCCTGCGGCTGTTGCCGTTCCTGGCCTGGCGCCACCGGGTGACCCGCGCCCACACGCGTGCCGACATGGTCGCCGGCCTGACCGGCGCGCTGCTGGTGCTCCCGCAGGGGGTGGCCTTCGCGACCATCGCCGGCCTGCCGCCGGAGTACGGCCTCTACTCCGCGATGGTGCCCGCGATCATCGCCGCGCTCTGGGGGTCGAGCTGGCACCTGGTGACCGGCCCGACGACGGCCATCTCGATCGTCGTGTTCGAGGCGGTCTCGCCGCTGGCCGAGCCGGGCACCGACAAGTTCATCGAGGTCGTCCTCACGCTGACCCTGCTCACCGGCCTGTTCCAGCTGGTGCTCGGGCTGGCGCGGATGGGCGCGCTGGTCAACTTCATCTCGCACACCGTGGTGGTCGGCTTCACCGCGGGCGCCGCGGTGCTGATCGCTGCCGCCCAGATCAAGAACTTCCTCGGCCTCGACATGCCGCGCGGCCTGTCCCTGTGGGAGACGCTGCGTCAGGCGGTCGAGAAGGCCGACCAGATCGACTGGTACGTCGTCGCCGTCGGCGCGGCCACGCTGCTGACCGGCATCCTCCTCCGCAAGCGCCTCAAGCAGCTGCACATGATCATCGCGCTGGTGGTCGGCAGCATCGCGGCCATCCTTCTGGACCCCCTCGACGGTCCCGGCCAGGACATCGCCACGGTGGGCGCCCTCCAGTCGGGCCTGCCGCCGCTGAGCCTGCCCGACTTCTCCTCCGGGACCATCGGCGAGCTGATCGTGCCCGCCATGGTGGTCACCCTGCTGGCGCTGACCGAGGCCGTGTCGATCTCGCGCTCGCTGGCCCTCAAGTCCGGGCAGTCGATCGACGGCAACCAGGAGTTCATGGGTCAGGGCCTGGCCAACATCTTCGGCAGCTTCTTCTCCTCCTACGCCGCCAGCGGCTCCTTCAACCGCAGCGGCGTCAACTTCGCCGCCGGGGCGAAGACGCCCCTCGCGTCGGTGTTCTCGTCGTTCTTCCTGCTCGCGATCCTGCTGGCGGTCTCGCCGCTGGCGGCCTACCTCCCGACCGCGGCGATGGCCGGCATCCTGTTCCTGGTCGCCTACGGGCTCATCGACGGCCACCACATCCGCTCGATCCTGAGCACCAGCCGGCGCGAGGGCGTGATCCTGGTGGTGACGTTCGTGGGCACCCTGATCAGCCTCGACAAGGGCATCCTCGTCGGCATCGCGCTGTCGCTGCTGTTCTACCTCTACCGCACCTCGCGGCCCCAGGTGATCTCGGTGCTGCCCGACTCCGACCCCTCCGGCTACTACTACGTGCCCGTCGACGGGGCGCCCGAGTGCCCCCAGTACAAGATGGTCCGGGTCCAGGGCTCGCTCTTCTTCGGCGCCGTCAACCACGTGCAGCGGGTGCTGCGCCGCATCGACGAGATCAACCCCGGCCACAAGCACGTCATGCTCGCGGCGACCACGGTCAACTTCGTCGACATCGCCGGCGCCGAGATGCTGGCGCAGGAGGCCGCCCGGCGCCGGGAGCTCGGCGGTGGGCTCTACATCTACCGGCCGCAGCCGTCGGTGGTGGAGCTGCTCGAGAAGGGGGAGTACCTCCACGAGATCGGCGAGGAGAACCTCTTCCCCACGAAGACCCACCCGATCGACACGGTCTACCCCCGGCTCGACTCCGACATCTGCCGCACCTGCACCGCGCAGGTGTTCCCGCAGTGTCGCGTCGCCCTGCCCAACGGCGAGGCGCGCGACCCGGCGGTGCAGCGGTCGACGGTGCGGGTCGCCTCCGACGATGCCGACGCCTCGTGGGCGGCCGACGAGGCCGCGCCCTACGACGGGGACTGACGGCCCGCTCAGGCGAACGCCGACACGACGGCCGCCGCGCGGGCGGCGTACCCGCCGCCGAAGAGGCAGGCGTGCACCAGCAGCGGGTGCAGCTGGTGCAGCCCGACGCGGTCGCGCCAGCCGTCGCCGAGCGGCGCGGTGGCGTCGTAGGCGTCGAGCACCTTGGCGAGCTGCGGCAGACCGAACAGCGACAGCATCGCCAGGTCGGTCTCGCGGTGCCCGCCGTGGGCCGCGGGGTCGATGATGTGGGCGTGGCCGTCGTGGCCCCACAGGACGTTGCCGTTCCAGAGGTCGCCGTGGACCCGTGCCGGGCCCTCCTCGGGCACCAGCTCGGCCAGGCGCGGGAGCACCGACTCGATCACCGACACCTGATCCTCGGTCACCGACCCCCGGTCGCGGCCCAGGCGCAGGTAGGGCAGCACCCGCCGCTCGGCGTAGAACTCCGCCCAGGAGTCGGCGCCCCGGTTGGCCAGCGGCAGCCGGCCGATGAAGCCGTCGGTGTGGGCGCCGGCGTCGTCGACGGCGCCGTAGCCGGGTGCCCCGGCGGCGTGGGTGGCGGCCAGCGCGGTGCCGAACGCGGTCGCGGCCTCGGCGCCCGGCTTGCCCTGCTCGACCCAGCGCAGGATCACGCACTCGTCGTCGCCGGCCAGCACCTCCGGCACGGGTACGCCGGCCTCGACGGCGCCCAGCCAGCGCAGCCCGCGCATCTCCGCGGCGAAGAAGCCCTCGGGCGGCCGTGGGTGCGTCTTCATCAGCGCCGTGGTGCCGTCGGAGAGCCGCAGCTTGGTGGCGGTGGCGATGTCGCCGCCGGCCACGGGCGCCGTCGCGATCACCGCGCTGTCGAGGAGTGCCTCCGCGCGGCGGGCGATGACCGGCTGCCGGGTCATCGCGGGTCGGGCTCCTCGGCGGACACGGAGCGGCGCAGCGCGGCCACGATCGCCTCGCTGGTGCGCTCGACCACGGCCAACACCTCCTCGAACCCGTCAGGCCCACCGTAGTACGGGTCCTCGACGTTGCCGCCGGGGTGCACCGGGTCGAAGTCCCCGAAGAGCAGCACGTGCTCGGCAGGGTCGCCGGCCGCGCGGGCCTGGGCGCGGAGGTCGCGCAGGTGGCCGTCGTCCATCGCGAGCACCAGGTCGTAGCCGTCGACCCAGGAGCGCGGCAGCTGGCGGGCGCGGTGGTCGTGCGGGTGGTAGCCCGCCGCCGCCAGGGTGCTCGCCGACCGTCGGTCCATGCCGTCGCCGACGTGCCAGCCGCCGAGGCCATAGCTGTCGACGGCGACCGCGTGCTCGAGTCCGGCCTCGGCGAGCATCGAGCCGAGCACCACGTCGGCCGTGGGGGAGCGGCAGATGTTGCCGGTGCACACGATGGTGACGCGGTAGCGCCCGGCGGTCCTGGGTGGGGGCAGCGTCGGCTGCCGGTCGCCGGCCGCGGTCCCCCCGGGCCCGGTCATCGGTCGTCGTCGTCGACGAGGATGTTGATGAACCCGGTGACCAGGGTGATCACGATGCCGCCGCCCAGCGCCGGCCAGAAGCCGTCGACGTGGAAGCCCAGGTCGGCCTGGCCGGCGATCCAGCCGGTGAGCATGAGCATCAGCGCGTTGATGACCAGCAGGAACAGGCCGAGCGTCAGGATGATGACCGGCAGGCTGAGCAGCTTGACCACCGGCTCCACCACGGCCGACACCAGCCCCATGATCAGCGCCACGATCAGCAGCGGCACGATCTTCTCCTGCCACTCGGCCTGGCCGGAGCTGGGGCCGTCGAAGCGGATCCCCGGGATGAGCCAGGCCGCCACGGCCAGCGCGACGGCGTTGGTCAGCAGCCAGATCACGAGCTTCACGGTCGTCGAGCCTAGACGGTGGGCCGGGCGAGCCAGTCGTCGAGCAGCCGCTGGAGCTCGTCGGGATAGAGGGGACACGCGTCCTCGTCGCCGTGCACCGGCCGCCACTCGGCCCAGCCGGGGTCGCCGTTGTCGTGGAAGACCCGTCCCTCCGCGGGCACGATGTCGGCCTCCGCGAGCGTCCCCGTGAACAGGAAGACGACCTCGTGACCGAGCTGGCCGTCGAGCTCGAAGATGTTCTCCACCACGCCGAGCATGGCCTCCGGCCGGAACGTCGCGCCCAGCTCCTCGGCGATCTCGCGGACGACGGCCTCGGCGGCGCGCTCGCCCGGCTCGACACCGCCGCCGAGCGGACGGTGGAAGTCCTGACCCGCCTGGTTGCGGGCCCGGAACACCAGGTGCCGGGAGCGATCGGCGTCGAGGACGACGGCGAGCGCCTTGACCCGGACCTGCGAGGGGTCGGTCGACCCCGGCTCGGTGGTCGGGACCTGGTCGTCGCTCACCGGGGCCCCGTCACTCCGGCGGAGCCTGGAACAGCGCCTCGCGGATCGCCACCTCGGCGTCGGCGAGGTGTGCCTCGAGGTCGGCGGTGGCGGCGGCCACCTCGCCGGCCTCCAGCAGCTCCAGCAGGTGCGTGTGCGAGCCGGCCTGGTCGTGGGCGTTGCGGCGGATCCGGTCGATCTGCGCCAGCGCGACCTTGAGCTCGGCGATCAGCGTCTCGGCCATCGCCACCAGGCGTGGCGACTCCTGCAGCCCGACGAAGGACAGGTGCAGCGTCAGGTGCCGCTCGTTGAGCTCCTGGTAGGACGCGTCGGCGGCCACCGCGGCGGCGTACTCACGCAGCGCGGCGCGGACCGCGTCGCGGGCCTCGTCGGAGGCCTCGGCCCAGCGGCGTACGCCGGCGATCTCCAGCACCGCCCGGGCCCGGACCACGTCGGTGATCGCCTCGGGGTCGGGGGAGGCGACCGAGACGCCCCGGTTGGGCTCGCGGATCGCGATGCCCTCGGCGACCAGCAGGCCGAGCGCCTCGCGCACGGTGGACCGGGCGACGCCGAGCGAGTCGGCCAGCGCCACCTCCCGCAGCGGCGTTCCGGACTCGAGCTCGCCGTCGAAGACCGCTCGGCGCAACTCCTCGGCCACCCGGTCGACGGTGGAGGAGTGGGTCAGCGTCAGCCCGGCGAACGGCGTCGGGTCGGTCGCTGGCTCCGGTGCGGGCATGGCTCCATTCTTCCCACACCCGGGTGCCCGCCGCCGAGCGGGCGGTCCCCACCGGGTGCCGCCGGGACTTGCGCGAGGTGGGCGAAACCCGCACACTGCTGGTCGGATTGTCCGACAATCAGTCAAAGGACCAACCAGGGAACAACCGAGCCGGGTCGACGCCGTCCCCGGGTGAGAGGGGGCGAGATGACCGAGCAGGACCAGCTGCAGTGGGGCTACCGCTACGTCAAGGTGGAGCCGAGCCACTTCCGGGTCGACTACCAGATCAACCCGTTCATGGACCCCGCCGACCAGCCCGACCCCGCGCGCGCCCGGGAGCAGTGGGAGGCGCTGGTGGCGACCATCGAGCGGCTCGGCGGCCGCGTCGACGTGCTCGGGCAGCGCGAGGACGCCCCCGACATGGTCTACGCGATGAACCTCGGGCTCGGCGTCGAGACCGTCGACGGTCGCCCGCACGTGGTGATGTCGCACATGCGCTACCCGCAGCGCCGGATGGAGACCGGCTCGGCGGAGCGCTGGTTCCTCGACAACGGCTTCACCACGTCGTACGTCGGCCGCGACGGGGTCGGCGCCCACTTCGAGGCCGGCGACGCCTTCGCCTTCGGCGACGCGCTGCTGGTCGGCTACGGCCCGCGCACCGAGGAGCTCGGGCTCAAGCACCTGGCCAAGGACCTCGACATCCGGGTGCGCGGCTTCCGGATCACCCACCCGGGCATGTACCACCTCGACCTGGCCTTCTGCCCGCTCTCGCCGACCCGGGCGATCGTCTGCCCGGCCGCCTTCGACGACGAGTCGGCCGCGGCGCTGCTGGCGCTGGTGCCCGACCCGCTGGTGATCAGTGAGGAGGAGGCACTCTCGACGTTCTGCGCCAACTCGATCGTGATCGGCTCGACCGTGGTGATGCCGGCCTGCCCCGACCGGGTGCGCGCCCAGCTCGAGGAGTGGGGCTTCACCGTCGAGGTCGTCGACGTGTCGGAGTTCCACAAGGGCGGCGGCTCGATCCGGTGCATGACCAACCCGGTCGACCTGCGCATCGGTCGCGACCTGGCCCATGTCCCCGGCGGTGAGGTCATCCTCCCCTAGCGCGACATGCGCGGAATGGTCCCGCGAGATGCAGGGAATGGTCCCGCGAGATGCGGGGAATGGTCCCGCGAGATGCGGGGAATGGCCCGGCGAGATCTCCCGGCCTCCGGGCCGGGCGCGGTCCGCGCAGGGTCAGGCCCCCGGTCCTAGGCGTGACTCCTGGCGTCACCATTTCCGACATGTCGGCCCGCCATTTGGCGCATGTCGCGGGGCCAGGTGGGACATCTCGTGGGGCCATTTCCGGCATGTCGTGGGACGAAGAGGGGCCCGACGGCCCGTACTCGGGATAGGACCGTCGAGCCCCTCATCGTGGCCGGTGGCCGCACACCCTCCGCCAGCCGGCTCCGGGGGTGGGGCCCGCGGCCGGTCGTCGGAGGGTCCCCACGTGCCGTGGGCCACCCGCCATGCACTGGGACGGCCCCGTGCGGCCCCCATGACGCGACTTTCGCATGGAGATGTGAAAATTTCGGGGCATCGGCGTCGGAGACTCCCTCGACGAGCGGGCGGGTTTATCGAGGTGCCCGGCGGGGCACTGGATGGTTGAGGTGACAACCACCGGCCGTGAGGTCAGGGAGGAGGGACGCCGTGGGTGAGCACGCCCCGACGTACGTCACCGGCGGTGAGGAGTATCGCCGGGACACCCGCTACCTCCCCGACCGGATCACCGCCGAGCCGGGCCGCAGTCGCGACCCGCACCGGAGCGCCGCCGTCGACTCCGCCACCTGGCCGGTCGAGCCCGGCCGCTACCGCCTGGTCGCGGCGCGCGCCTGCCCGTGGGCCAACAGGTCGATCATCGTGCGCGAGCTGCTCGGGCTCCACGACGTCCTCTCCCTCGGCACCCCCGAGCCGACCCACGACGCCCGCAGCTGGACCTTCGGGCTCGACCCCGACGGCCTCGACCCGGTGCTGGGGGTGCACCGGCTGCGCGATGCCTACCTCGCCCGCGACCCCGACTACGACAAGGGCATCACGGTGCCGGCCATGGTCGAGATCGAGAGCGGCCAGGTGGTCACCAACGACTTCCCGCAGATCACCCACGACCTGTTCTTCGAGTGGTCCGACTTCCATCGAGAGGACGCCCCCGACCTGTGGCCGGCCGACGTTCGCGAGGAGATGGAGGAGGTGATGCGGCGGGTCTACACCGACGTCAACAATGGCGTCTACCGCTGCGGCTTCGCCGGCTCACAGGCGTCCTACGAGCGCTCCTACGTACGCCTGTTCGCGGCGCTCGACTGGCTCGAGGAGCGACTGGCGACCCGCCGCTTCCTGATGGGCGCCGAGCCCACCGAGGCCGACGTACGCCTGTTCACGACGCTGGTCCGCTTCGATGCCGTCTATCACGGCCACTTCAAGTGCAACCGCAACAAGCTGACGGAGATGCCGGCGCTGTGGGGCTATGCCCGCGACCTGTTCCAGACGCCGGGCTTCGGCGACACCGTCGACTTCCACCAGATCAAGCAGCACTACTACCTCGTCCACGGCGACATCAACCCGACGGGGATCGTGCCCGTCGGGCCCGACGAGAGCGGCTGGCGCACGCCCCACGGCCGCGAGTCACTGGCCTCAGGCTGAGCAGGCCGTACGCCGTCCGAGCGGTCCGGTCCGGTTGGCGGGCGGGCGGGGCCCGGCGGTACGTTGGGAGTGGCTCGTGTGGGCCCGGTCACGTCGGCCGGGCAGGCGCCGCACCACCCCCGCGGTGGCCACCTCGACGAGCGGCATCGGCAGCGGAGACCCCGCACGCCGCGCGACCCGAAGGAGGGCCTGTGGCCGACCCTGACCTGATCCAGCTCCTCACCCCCGAGGGAGAGCGGGTCGAGCACCCCGACTACTCCTTCGGCGCCGGCCTCACCGCCGAGGAGGAGGCCGAGCAGATCCGCGGCTTCTACCGCGACATGGTGCTGACCCGGCGCATCGACACCGAGGCCACCGCGCTGCAGCGACACGGCGAGCTCGGGCTCTGGGCGCAGCTGCTCGGGCAGGAGGCCGCGCAGATCGGCGCCGGCCGTGCGCTCCGCCGCCAGGACTTCGTCTTCCCGACCTACCGCGAGCACGGCGTCGCCTGGTGCCGCGGCATCGACCCGCTCCAGCTGCTCGGGCTGTTCCGCGGCGTCGACCAGGGCGGCTGGGACCCCCACGAGAGCAACTTCCACCTCTACACCGTGGTGATCGGCGCGCAGACCCTGCACGCCACCGGCTACGCCATGGGCGTGCAGCGCGACGGCCTGGTCGGCACCGACGACCCCGACCGCGACACCGCCGTGCTCGCCCACTTCGGCGACGGCGCCTCCTCGCAGGGCGACGTCAACGAGGCCTTCATCTTCGCCGCGTCCTACAACGCGCCGGTCGTCTTCTTCTGCCAGAACAACCAGTGGGCGATCTCGGAGCCGATCGAGCGGCAGACCCGGATCCCGCTCTTCCAGCGCGCCCTCGGCTTCGGCTTCCCGGGCATGCGGGTCGACGGCAACGACGTGCTGGCGACGTACGCCGTCACGCAGGCCGCGCTCGACCACGCCCGCGAGGGCCAGGGGCCCACGTTCGTCGAGGCCTACACCTACCGGATGGGTGCCCACACCACCACCGACGACCCGACCCGCTATCGCCTCTCCGACGACGTCGAACGGTGGAAGCTGCGCGACCCGATCGCCCGGGTCGAGGCCTACCTCACGCGCAACGGGCTGGCCGACGCCGACTACCTCGACTCGATCAAGGCCGAGGCCGACGACCTCGGCGCCCACCTGCGTGCCGGGTGCCGCACGATGCCCGACCCGACGCCGACCAGCGTCTTCGACCACGTCTATGCCGAGATGCCCGAGGAGCTGCGGGCCCAGCGCGACGAGTTCGCCGCCTATCTCGCCAGCTTCGAGGGAGAGGGGGTGTCGGCATGACCACCTCGAAGGTGACGCTCGCCAAGGCGCTCAACTCGGGGCTCCGCAAGGCGATGGAGGACGACCCCAAGGTCCTGATCATGGGCGAGGACGTCGGCAAGCTCGGCGGCGTCTTCCGGATCACCGACGGCCTGCAGAAGGACTTCGGCGAGGACCGGGTGATCGACAGCCCGCTCGCCGAGTCCGGCATCGTCGGCACGGCGGTGGGTCTGGCGCTGCGCGGCTACCGGCCGGTCGTGGAGATCCAGTTCGACGGCTTCGTCTATCCCGCCTACGACCAGATCGTCTGCCAGGTCGCCAAGATGCACTTCCGCAGCCAGGGACGGCTGGCCATGCCGATGGTCATCCGGATCCCCTTCGGCGGCGGCATCGGCGCGGTCGAGCACCACTCCGAGAGCCCGGAGGCGCAGTTCGCGCACACCCCGGGCCTCAAGGTGGTCTCCTGCTCCAACCCGGTCGACGGCTACTGGATGATCCAGCAGGCGATCGCCTCCGACGACCCGGTGATCTTCCTCGAGCCCAAGCGGCAGTACCACGCCGACAAGGCCGAGCTCGACGACACCGCCACCCCTGACCCGCTGTTCGCCTCCCGGGTGACGCGGCGGGGCAGCGACCTGACGTTGCTGGGCTACGGCCCCACCGTGAAGACCTGCCTGCGGGCGGCCGAGGCCGCCGCGGGCGAGGGCAAGAGCCTCGAGGTGATCGACCTGCGCACCCTGTCGCCGCTCGACATGGGTCCGGTGCTGGAGTCGGTCTCGCGCACCGGGCGGGCCGTGGTCGTGCACGAGGCCCACGTCAACCTCGGCATGGGCGCCGAGCTCGCGGCCCGGATCACCGAGCAGTGCTTCTACTCCCTCGAGGCACCCGTGCTCCGGGTTGGCGGCTTCGACACCCCCTACCCGCCGTCGCGGGTCGAGGAGGAGTGGCTGCCCGACCTCGACCGGGTCCTCGACGCCGTCGACCGAGCGCTGGAGTTCTGATGGCCGACTATCTGCTGCCCGACGTGGGCGAGGGTCTCACCGAGGCCGAGATCGTGGCCTGGAAGGTCAAGGTCGGCGACGTCATCGCCGTCAACGACGTGGTCTGCGACATCGAGACCGCGAAGAGCATCGTGGAGCTCCCCTCGCCCTACGCCGGCACGGTCACCGCGCTGCTGGCCCCCGAGGGCGAGACCGTCGCCGTCGGCAGCCCGATCATCTCGATCGCCCAGGAGGGCGAGGTGCCGGCCGAGGCTCCGGCGACGCCGGCCGACGACGGCCCGCCCGCGGAGATCGACACCAACGTCCCGCCGGAGGGCAACGTCACGCTGGTCGGCTACGGCCCCCGTGAGGCCGGCGTACACCGGCGGCGGCGCAAGCCCGGCGCCGAGCGGGCCGGGGAGATCACCGCCCACGCAGACGTCCAGGACTCCTTCAACGCCGGCGCCGGACTCCAGCACGACAAGGCCCAGGAGCTGATCGGCGCGCTGCTGGTCGACGAGCCGGCCCGGGATGGGGCGGCGGTCGACGAGCCCGCGCGGCAGTCGTCGCGCCACCGCGCCCTGGCCAAGCCACCGGTCCGCAAGCTCGCCAAGGACCTCGGCGTCGATCTGTCCTCGGTCGCCCCGAGCGGCAAGGACGGGGTGGTCACCCGTGCCGACGTCGAGGCCGCAGCGTCGTCGGCGATGCCGATCGCCGCGGCCACCCGGCCGCCGGCTCACGACCAGGCCGATCGCGAGTGGCGCGAGCCGGTCAAGGGCGTCCGCAAGATGATGGCCGAGGCGATGGTGGGCTCCGCGTTCTCAGCGCCCCACGTCACCGAGTGGGTCACCGTCGACGCGACCGCGACGATGGAGCTGGTCGCCCGGCTCAAGAAGCGGCCCGAGCTGCGCGACCTCAAGGTCTCCCCGCTGCTGGTGCTCGCCCGCGCGGTCATCCTGGCCGCCCGTCGTACGCCCGAGGTCAACTCCACCTTCGACGCCGCCGCTCAGGAGATCGTCTTCAAGCGCTACGTCAACCTCGGCATCGCCGCGGCGACCCCGCGCGGCCTGGTCGTCCCCAACATCAAGGACGCCCAGGACCTGTCGCTCCCGGAGCTCGCCCAGGCGCTCGCCGACCTCACGGCGACGGCGCGCGAGGGCCGCACCCAGCCGGCCGAGATGGCCGGCGGCACCCTGACGATCACCAACGTCGGCGTCTTCGGCATCGACTCCGGCACGCCGATCATCAACCCGGGGGAGTCCGCGATCCTGGCCTTCGGCGCGATCCGCAAGCAACCCTGGGTGGTCACCCGCGACGGTGTCGACGTGATCGAGCCCCGCCAGGTCACCACCCTGGCCCTGTCCTTCGACCATCGCCACATCGACGGCGCCGCCGGCTCCCAGTTCCTCGCCGACGTCGCCGGCATCCTCGAGGACCCGGGGACCGCGCTGTTGTTCTGAGCCGCCGTGCGGGGGTTGCTTCGCGCGGGGCATCGTCACGGACGAGTCACCCGGACGTCGAGCTGCACTGCTCTCCACGGACTCGGACCAGGGTGGGGTGAACCGCCCTGCTGGAGCAGCCCGCATGGCGGTGTCGCCGGCCCTAGGGTGACGCCATGCGGTTCCTGAGGGCGTTGGCGGGTACGGCGATCGCGCTGGGCCTGGTGCCCGGCTGTGGCGCCGGCTCAGGCGGTCCGGGTGCCCGGCCGGCGACCGCGTCGCCCGCCGTGTCATCGACGTCGACCGGACCTCCGTCCTCGAGCGCCGCTCCCAGCTCGCCCACGCCCACGACCTCGGGTCCCACGGACTCCGATCCGGTGAGCATCGACCGCTATCGCGCTGACTTCGCGGTCACGGGGGCCGGAGACCTCGAGGCCGTCGAGAGGCTCACGCTCGACGTACCCGTCGATGATCGGCACGGGATCTACCGGACGTTCACGGGCGACGCGGTGGTCAGGGGGTTCAGAGCGCGCCTCGACGGGCGGTCGACACCCACGCGGCAGTCCAGGGTCGGCGGTGACCTCGCCTATCGGATCGGCGATCCACGACGCACGTTGTCCGTCTGGCAGCACGCGGTGCGCATCGACTACCGGGTTGCCGGCGTGGTGGGGACCACTGCCTCGGGGATGCGGCAGCTCGACTGGCAGCTGATCCCGGCCGGCTGGGCGTTGGACATCCATGCCGCCCGGCTGACGGTCGACCTCCCGAGTCCGGCCAGCGACGCCAGGTGCACCGTCGGCGAGAGCCGACCCTGCAGCGTGCGGGGTGTGGGAACGACCACCCTCGTCGTCAGGGTCGCGGACCTGCCCAGCCGGACGCCGGTCCGACTGCTGGCCACCTGGTCCGACGGCCCCGGCGGGCCGTCCACGACGGGCAACGTCTGAGCGACCGCAGCTGCCTCACGCCTCGTCGTCGGCCTCGTCAGCAGTGCTCTCCTGGCTGCGGCGTCGGAAGGTGCGGTCGCCGAGGCGCTCGGACACCCTGCCCGTGGCCGACCTCGCTCGCTCGAATCCCCCGGCCCCGGCGCGCCTGACCGCGGTCACACCCTCGACGCCCGTCTCGAGGACCTTGTCGCGGACCTCGCCCGCGGCCTCGGACCAGCGGCGCGCCTCCCAGGACTGGCCGTCTGCGGCGATGCCCAGGCGCTCGCGGAACTCGCCGACCGATCCGGCCACGTGGTTGCTCGACGCGACCACCTCACGGGACTTGCTCGGGTGCGTGAGCACTTGCTTGTTGGCGGTCGCCGCCGCCGCATCCATGCGGGCCAGCAGGTGTTCGGTGCAGCGGGAGATGACCTCGAGCCGGTCACGTCGGGCGGCCTGGAGGCCGCGCCGATGCCCGTCCAGGTCGTCGGGAGCGGCGTCCAGGACCCGATCGAGCTCGATCACGGCGATCGCCTCCTGCAGCTGGAAGCAGCGGGCCAGCACGGCGAGCCACTCCTGGGCCGTCGACTCGGCCTCCCTCGCAGCCTTGGCGAGGTCTCCGACCTTGGCCTTGCCCTCCAGCTTCTCGGCCAGCGCGTCGAGCTGACGCAGCGCATAGGCCTGGGTCTCGGCGATCGTCCCCGGAGCGCCCTGCACCTTGGACCAGGTGACCTCGTTGACCCGGCCGCCATGCTCTCGGGTGGTCATCGCCTCCTCGATCACGAAGCCGACCCCGATCATCTTGGCCAGGACGGCGTCCTTCTGGGCGCGCAGGACGTCGTCGACCTTCTCGTCGATGGCGGCGAGATAGTCGGTGATCTCGTCCATCGTCTGCTGCATGGCGACCTGCGCCATGATGCCGGCGGCCCCGGCCAGGACCGCCGGGTTGGTGATCGAGGCGCCGGGAGTCCTCGCGAACTCGACGAAGCCCTTGACCTGACCCTTCTTCCCGCGGATGACGCCGGTCTCGAGACCGGACTGGCCGCTCCTCCTCAGCCCGTGCTTGTCGACCAGCTGCGCCGACTCCTTGGTCAGCTTCACCCAGCGACCGGAGCTGGCGGCGAGCTCGGACCCCGCCTGGCTGACCGCTGCTCCGAGCTCAGAGCGGTCTGCAGCCGGGGCAGCCCCGGTCGCGGGAGACGAGTCCCTCGGAGGCGAGGAACAGGTCGACGACCCCGGGTTCGCCGATGACGGCCAAGCCCTCGCCATCGCTGATGAGCTGGATCTCGTTGTCGATGGTGGGGCTCCCTGGGCACGAGGCGGATCCGTCCTGGGTGCCGGCTCACCCAGGGCAAACATGGTGGGGCAGCCCGACGGGCGGCCTTCCAGGACAGGACGCTACCCGGCGGCGACGGGCGTGGCTTCGCCGCCCGACGTCTCAGCCGGCCGCCACCGGACGACCGGTGAGGCGCCCCTCGCGGTAGAACAGAGACGTGAGTGCACGGGGGTACCCCCAACCGGGGGAGGAGATCGGCGGCTACCGCGTCGACCGTCGGATCGGCGACGGCGGGATGGGCGTGGTGCTGGCCGCGACCCAGCGTGACCTGGACCGGCGGGTGGCGCTCAAGGTGATCGCGCCGCAGTGGGCAGACGACCCGAGTTCCGCGCGCGGTTCCTCCGAGGCACGGGCGCTGGCGGCGCTCGACTCGCCGCACGTCGTGCACGTCTACACCTACGGCGAGGAGGTCGCCGACGACGGCAGCAGCGTGCTCTACCTCGCCACCCAGCTGATCGAGGGAGGCGACCTGGCGCGGGTGGTGCGCGAGCGGGGCTGCCGCAGCGGGAGGTGGCGGTCGACCTGGTCGCGCAGGTCGCGCTCGGCCTCGTGGACGCCCACGCGGCCGGGCTGGTCCATCGCGACGTGAAGCCGGCCAACGTCCTCATCCGCGAGCGGGGCGACCGGGTGCACGCCTTCCTCGGCGACTTCGGGATCGCCCGCCGTGTCGACGGCGGCGACCCGACGCTGACCTCGAGCACGGTCGGCACGCCGCGATTCATGGCGCCCGAGCTGCACACCGGTGGGACGGCGGGGGTAGCCAGCGACGTCTACTCCCTGGGGTGCGTGCTGTGGTGGTCGCTGGTCGGGCAGCCGCCGTACGACGGGGTGTCCGACTTCGAGATCGTCTCCGCGCACATCGACCGGCCGGTCCCCGCCCTGCCCGAGGGGGACCCGTGGGCGGCGCGGATCAACCCGATCCTCGCGCGCGCCCTGGCCAAGCTGCCGGAAGACCGCTATCCCTCGGCCCAGGCGATGCACGACGACCTGCGCCGTGCGCTCGCCGGCGAGGTGCCCGTCGTCCCGCGTCCGGCTGCCGATGTCACCGCCGTCAGGGGCGCGGCCTCGGCTCGGCCCGCGGTCGAGCCGACCACGCAGCCGCGGCGTTCGCGGGCGCCCTGGCTGGTCGCGGCGGCCGTCGTACTGCTCGTCGGCGGGACTGCCGTCGGCGCCTGGCAGCTGCTCGGCCCCGGCGGCGACCCGGGGCCGGACGACCCGACGGTCGCCGCATCCGAGTCGGGGACGCCGACGGTGCCGACGCCGACCGAGCCGACCGCATCCACCACGTCGCCGACCGACGGCGGGTCGTCGAGCGTGCCCGCGGACGCGACGTACGACGCCGCCGACCAGCGCGCCGCGGAGCGCGGACTGCGCACCGCGCTGGTCGACGCCGGCACGCTCACCGAGGCACAGGCCCGTTGCGTGGCCACCACCTGGATCGGCGACGTCGGCCTCGCGGCGATGGTCGCCGACGGGCTCTTCGACGATCAGTGGCACTACGTCGACAAGGACATCTCGCTGATGTCCGACGTCAACCGCACGGCTCTCGACACGGCGGCGCTGGCCTGCGCGACCGCCGGCTGACCTGACCGTTGCGGAAAGAAAAGTACGTACATATCCTGGACCCACGGGTCGCGCCACCGTAGGCTCGGCCCGACCGGGTCTTCCGGTCATCAAGCCTGCGGAGGTGTCGTGCAGTACGGATTCGCGATCGACCAGCGGACGTGCATCGGCTGTCATGCCTGCACCGTGGCGTGCAAGACCGAGCACGAGGTGCCGCTCGGTCAGTTCCGCACCTGGGTGAAGTACGTCGACTCCGGTGCCTACCCCGAGACCCAGCGCGACATGGGCGTGATGCGGTGCAACCACTGCACCGACGCGCCCTGCGTGGCGATCTGCCCGACGCAGGCGCTGTTCAAGCGCGAGGACGGCATCGTCGACTTCGACAACTCGCGCTGCATCGGCTGCAAGTCGTGCATGCAGGCGTGCCCCTACGACGCGATCTACATCGACGAGGACACCCACACCGCGGCCAAGTGCAACTTCTGCTCCCACCGCGTCGACCAGGGCCTGGAGCCGGCCTGTGTCGTGGTCTGCCCGACCGAGTCGATCTGGGTCGGTGACCTCGACGACCCGGAGAGCGCGATCTCGCAGTTCGTGGCCACCAACACCACCCAGGTCCGGTCGCCGGAGCAGAACACCGGCCCCAACGTCCACTACGTCGGCGCCAGCCCCAGCGTGCTCCAGCCGCTGGCCGCCCCGGTCGACGACACCTACATCTGGGCGCAGCCGGACAAGCTGCGCACCGCGATCAAGACCGACCTGACCATGGACCCCGAGACCATGGCCCGCACCACGCTCAACACCGCCCACCCGCGGCCGTGGGGCTGGATGGTGTCGACCTACCTCTGGACCAAGGGGGTCGCCGCCGGCGCGATGATGCTCGCCGGTCTGGTGATGCTCTTCGGCGGTGCCGGCGGCACGCTCGGCGAGGTCGTGGCCCCGCTGCTCGCGATGGCCGGACTGCTGTCCACCGCGCTGCTGCTGATCCTCGACCTCAAGCGCCCCGAGCGGTTCTGGATGCTGCTGCTCAAGCCCAACCCCACCTCGTGGCTCTTCAAGGGCGGGCTGGTGCTCTCCGTCGCGGCCGGCCTGTCGTTCCTGTGGTTCGTCTTCGGGCTGGTCGACGCCCCGACGGCGATCCGCTGGCTGGCCGGACCGGCCGTGGTGGCCGGCGCCCTGACGGCGGGCTACACCGCGTTCCTCTTCAAGCAGGCCGAGGGTCGCGACCTGTGGCAGAACCCGCTGCTGTTCTGGCACCTCCTCGCCCAGGCCTTCATGGTCGGCTCGGGGCTGCTCCTGGTGCTCGGGCCCTTCATGTCGTACGGCGACCTCCGGGTGCCGCTGCTCGTCGGCCTGCTGGCCGGCACCGTGCTCCACCTGATGTTCGTGATGATCGAGATCCGCGGTCACCACGGCACCGACAACGCCCAGGCCGGCGTGAAGATCATGACCGGCGCCCGCTACGGCTCCACGCTGCAGCTCGGCAACGGGATCGCGGTCGTGGCAGCCGTCCTCGCACTCGCCGGCTTCTTCGTCGGCGGCCTGTGGCTGGGTGCGCTCGGCGGCATCGCCGCGCAGGTCGCCCTGCTGATGTACGAGCACGTCTTCGTCCGCGCCGGCCAGGAGGTGCCGCTGTCATGACCATCGAGAAGGACACCGAGATGACCGTCCCGCTGCCCGGTCAGCGCACCCGCTGGGGGCTGTCCAACTACCCGCCTCCGGAGGAGTGGGACCGGCACACCCAGGCCGACCCGAAGACCCGCGAGCCCCACGACTACATGCTGATCCCGACGATCTGCTTCAACTGCGAGTCGTCCTGCGGGCTGCTGGCCTACGTCGACCACGACGACCTGTCGATCCGCAAGTTCGAGGGCAACCCAGCCCACCCCGGCTCGCGCGGGCGCAACTGCGCCAAGGGCCCGGCGACCATCAACCAGGTCCACGACCCGGAGCGCATCCTGCACCCGCTGCGGCGGGTCGGCGAGCGCGGCTCCGGCAAGTTCGAGCAGGTCTCCTGGGAGGAGGCGCTGGCCGACATCGGCGGCCGGATCCGCAAGGCGATCGTCGAGGACCGCAAGGACGAGGTGATGTACCACGTCGGCCGCCCCGGCGAGGACGGCTTCGCCGAGCGGGTGCTCCAGGCCTGGGGCGTCGACGGCCACAACAGCCACACCAACGTCTGCTCGTCCGGCGGTCGCACCGGCTACACCCACTGGATGGGCTTCGACCGGCCGTCGCCCGACTACGCCAACGCCAAGACGATCGTGCTGCTCTCCAGCCACCTGGAGACCGGCCACTACTTCAACCCGCACGCCCAGCGGATCATGGAGGCCAAGAAGAACGGCGCCAAGGTGGCCGTCCTCGACCTGCGCCTCTCCAACACCGCGTCGCACGCCGACCTCTGGATCGCCCCGTGGCCCGGCTCCGAGGCGGTCATCTTCCTCGCCGTGGCGTCGTACCTCCTCCGGGAGGGGAAGATCGACCGCGCGTTCATGGAGCGCTGGGTCAACTGGGACGTCTACCTCGAGCGGCTGCACCCCGACGCCCCTGTCGAGTTCGACGCGTTCATCGAGCGGCTCACCGAGGACTACGCCCACTACACCTTCGAGTACGCCGCCGCCGAGGCCCACGTCGACGCCGCGCAGATCCAGGCCCTCGCCGAGATGGTCGCCGAGGCCGGCACCGCGCTCGCGACGCACACCTGGCGGTCGGCCACGGCCGGCAACCTGGGCGGCTGGCAGATCACCCGGAGCATGTTCTTCCTCAACGTGCTCACCGGCGCCGTCGGCACCCCGGGCGGGACGCACCCCAACGGCTGGGACAAGTTCATCGCCCACTTCCCGGAGATGCCGCCGCCCAACGAGGAGTGGAGCGAGAAGCTCTGGCCGATCGAGTACCCGCTGACCACCAACGAGATGTCGATCCTGCTGCCGCACCTGCTCAAGGACGGCAACCGCGGCAAGGTCGACGTCTACTTCAGCCGGGTCTACAACCCGCTGTGGATCAACCCCGACGGGTTCACCTGGATCGACGTGCTCACCGACGAGTCCAAGATCGGGATGCACGTCGCCCTCACCCCGACCTGGAGCGAGTCGGCCACCTTCGCCGACTACGTGCTGCCGATGGGGCACGCCTCCGAGCGCCACGACACCATGTCGTTCGAGACGCACACCTCCAAGTGGCTGGCCTTCCGGCAGCCGGTGATGCGGGTGGCGATGGACAAGCAGGGCATCCCCTACACCGACAGCCGCGACGCCAACCCCGGCGAGGTGTGGGAGGAGAACGAGTTCTGGTTCGCGCTGTCGTGGGAGATCGACCCCGACGGGGAGCTCGGCATCCGGCAGTGGTTCGAGTCGCGGGAGCACCCCGGCGAGCGGATGACGATGGATGAGTACTACGACATCCTCTTCAACAAGTCCGTCCCCGGGCTGCCCGACGCCGCGGCTGCGGCGGGGCTCACGCCGCTGGAGTACATGCGGAAGTTCGGCGCCTTCGAGCTCGTCAAGGACCAGTACCGCCTCGACGAGCGTCCGCTCACCGAGGCCGAGCTCGACGGCGCGACGCCCGACGCGAACGGCGTCCTCCGCAAGCCGGTGACCGAGGAGACCCAGCCGCCCCTGGTGGGCGAGGCGGGTGCCGTCGGGCTCCAGCACAAGGACGGGTCGAAGGTCTTCGGCTGGCTGTCTCCCTCGCGCAAGCTCGAGATCTTCTCGACCACGCTGGCCGACTGGGGCTGGCCCGAGCATGCGATGCCCAACTACTTCGAGTCGCACGTCTCGGCGCGCAACATCGACCGGGGCAACGACGAGTTCGTGCTGATGCCCAACTTCCGGCTGCCGACGATGATCCACACCCGCTCCGGCAACGCGAAGTACCTCAACGAGATCTCCAACACCCACCCGCTGTGGTTCAACGCCGACGACGCCGCCGCGATGGGGCTGAAGACCGGCGACCTCGCCCGGGTGAGCACCGAGATCGGCCACTTCGTGGCGCGGGTCTGGGCGACCGAGGCGATCCGGCCGGGCGTGGTCGGCATGTCCCACCACATGGGCCGCTGGCACCAGGACGGCCACCCCGGCAGCCGCTGGGTGATGGGCAAGGTCGACCTCAACCGCAACGACGACGGCATCTGGAAGCTCCGCTACAAGGAGGGCATCAAGCCGTTCACCTCCGACGACCCCGACTCCGAGCGGATCTACTGGGACGACCCGGGCGTGCACCAGAACCTCACCTTCCCGGTGCAGCCCGACCCGGTCTCCGGCATGCACTGCTGGCACCAGAAGGTCCGCATCGAGAAGGCGCACCCCACCGACCAGTACGGCGACGTCGAGGTCGACACCAACAAGGCCCGCGAGGTCTACCAGCGCTGGCTCTCGATGACCCGCCCCGGCCCCGGCCCCGACGGCCTCCGTCGGCCGGAGTTCATGATGCGCCACGTCACCCCGCGCCGGAAGGCCTACCACTACCAGGGCTGACCGCCTCGGCCTCAGATGAGGGAGCGGACGACCAGGTCGATCAGGAAGCCGACGCCGACGACGGCCACGATGAGGGACAGGCTCAGGAGGGCCCACTGCTGGACCACGCTCTCGCTGGCGAGTACGTCGTCGCGCGCGGCGCGGTAGCGCAGCGGCGCCAGCACCAGCACGATCGCGATGGCGGTGAGGATCAGCAGGCCACCGAGGACGAGCAGGCCGGTCGACTCGTCGCGCAGGTGCAGCAGCAGCGCACCCGCGGCGGCGACGCCGATGCCGGTGCGCTCCCAGGAGAGCGCGGTGCGCTCGAGCGCGGCCACCTGGTGGACGAGCTCGTTGTCGTTGTCGTCGGCGCTCCGGGAGACGTGGGCCATGCGAGCCTCAGAACACCAGCAACGCGAGCACGACGAAGGCCACGATCACCAGCCCGGTCGAGAGGATCTGCAGCAGGTGGGGGGCGGGCAACGACTGACCGGTGCGCAGCGCGACCTCGGTCAACCGCCACCGCCGGTAGGCCAGCAACGACAGCGTCACCGACAACAGCAGCATCACCGCGCCCGCCGTGTGCTTGAGCCACGGCGGCCCGAAGTCGGGAACGACGGCGACCAGCGCGACCCCGCCGGCCAGCAGCGCGAGCGCGGTGCGGATCCAGGCCAGGAACGTGCGTTCGTTGGCCAGGCTGAACCGATAGTCCGGGTCCTCACCCAGCTGCTGATCGCGGGCCATGCCCACCCTCTCTCCTCGTCGTCTCGGGAGGTCCCGACCGTGTGCCCCCACGGTACCGCGAATCGGCAGTTGTCCGGACATTCGGGGTGGGTCCTCGGGCCCTCAGCACCGGCGCCACGGGGAACACGCACCCCCTGTCCGCCCGTCTGCGGTCGAGGTGGCCGGGTGCGCGCGATACCGTCGGGTGACGACAGGTGCCGGAGGTCGGATCCCCGGCGCGCCGCGTCGGAGACGAGGAGGTGACCGATGCCCGCACGCCCGGGGCCGCGCAAGCTCGACCGCCGGTCCTCCGACCCGCTGTGGTCCCAGCTGCGCGACGACCTGCTGCGGCGCCTGGAGGGCGGTGAGTTCGCCGATCGCTTCCCCGGCGAGATGGAGCTGGTGCAGGTCTACTCCGTCAGCCGGCACACCGTCCGCGAGGCGCTCCGCCGGCTGCGCCAGGACGGCCTGATCGAGTCCTCCCGCGGCCGCTCGTCGGTCGCCCATCCGGGCGTGATCTCCCAGCAGCTCGGGGCGATGTACTCCCTCTTCCAGGAGCTGGAGTCGCGCGGCATCGAGCAGCGCAGCGAGCTGATCGTCGCCGACCGGCGTACCGACGACCTCGCGGCGCAGCGCCTCGGCCTGCCCGCGCGCACGAGGCTGGTCTATCTCGAGCGACTCCGGCTCGGCGGCGACGAGCCCATCGCCTGGGACCGGGCGTGGCTCGAGCCGACGCTCGCCCTCCCGCTGCTCAAGCGCGACTTCGCCCACACCGGCCTGTACGACGAGTGGCAGCGCACCGCCGGCGTGCGGCTGACCGGCGGCCGCGAGCGGATCAGCGCGGTGGTGCCGTCGAAGGAGCAGCGCGCCCTGCTCGGCATGAAGCGCCAGGAGGCCGCCATGCTGGTCGAGCGCACCGGCTGCCTCGACGAGCGGCCCGTGGAGTTCCGGATCACGCTGGTCCGCGGCAGCCGCTTCAGCTTCGCCGCCGAGTGGGAGTCCGGCCGGACCTATCAGGTCGACGTCGCGGGCGCCTACTGACGCCTCACGCCGACGGCGCGGGCGCCGCGGCGGAGCTCGACGCCGGGTCCGTCCGGCGCCGGCGCAGCGTGAGCATCAACGACTCGACGGTGTAGAACGCGACGTAGGCCAGCGACAGGCCGACCAGCACCACGTTGGGGTCGGGCAGCTGCACCGTGATCACGGCGTACGCCGCGAACCAGGCGGCCGTCGCGGCCATGTTGGTCCACCACCAGTTCTCGGTGCGTGAGGGATAGACGTACTTCACCGGCACGAAGACCAGCACCGCGAAGACCGCCACCAGCACGCCGGTCACCGTGGGGGACAGCTCGAGCACCACGACATAGAACGCGAGGATGTTCCAGTAGGACGGGAAGCCGAGGAAGAAGTGGTCCTCGGTCTTGGCGTCCGAGCGACAGAAGCCGTACGACGACGCGAGCATGGGCAGGCTGGCCAGCACCGCCCCCACGGCGCCACCCGGGAGCCGGCCGTCGGCCCACAGCAGCAGCATCGGCGCGAAGCAGTAGGTGAGGTAGTCGACGATGTTGTCGAGCAGCGCACCGTCGAAGCCGGGGATCGCCTCCTTCACCCGCAGCCGTCGGGCCAGCAGACCGTCGCTGCCGTCGATCACCATGGCGACCAGGAACAGCCACAGCACGGTCGTGGTGCGCCCCTCGAAGGCGGCGACCACCATCCAGAAGGCCAGCACCGCGCCGACGGCCGTGTAGACGTGGACCAACGCGGCGGCCGGCACGGTGGGCGGCCGGCGCGCGGCAGGGGGAGTCGTCATGGCGGCGGACCTGACGTCGGGGACCGGCGGACAGGCCCTACCTCGCCGGTGGTCGGATCTGCCCAGTATGACCCTCGGCGCGCCCGGCTGTCAGATCCACGCCGGGCGCTCGCCCCGTGTCGTTCGCCGAGCCGCCGAGCCGCCGAGCCGCGCGGTCAGAGGTCGTTGCCGGCGTAGGACTGGTTGAAGCTCTTGTTGGCCAGCGGGAAGTCGGGGACGATCGTGTCCGCCAGCGCGATGGGCAGCGCCGGCCAGTTGAGGAACGACGGATCGACGACCTTGACCCGGGCCAGTGTCCCGTCGGGAGCCAGCTCGACGCGGGTCACGAGCGTGCCGCGCCACGCCTCGACGACGCCCGCGCCGCTGCGTCCTCCACTCGCCGCCGGTACGACGGCCGCGGGGCCAGACCGGTCGCGGCCTGACCGTTCCGGGCCAGGAGCGGCGTCGGCCCAGCGGGCCGTGAGGTCGCGGACCAGCAGCACCGACGCGCTCAGCTCGTCGGCGCGCACCCGGAACCGCGCGAGCACGTCGCCGTCGTGCTGGACGACCGGCGCCCACCAGGCCGGCATCGCCACGAACGGGTGGTCGCGGCGGGCATCGCCGGGCAGCCCGCTGGCGCGGGCGACGTAGCCGACGGTGTCGAGCTGCCGGGCCGTGTCGGCGTCGAGCACGGCCGTCGCGCTGAGCCGGTCGTGGACCGTGGGATGGTCCGCGCAGATCGCCACCAGCTCGGCGGCCTCGGTCGCGACCCGGTCGAGCAGCGCCAGGTCGGGAGCCCGGTCGAGTGCCGACCCGCCGAGCGTGACGCCACCACGGAGCAGGCGGTGGCCGGTGAGCTCGTCGTAGGCGCAGCAGCGCCTCGCGGAGCCGCTGGAAGTGTGCGTGCACGAGCCCGAACCCGACGTCGTTGACGATCGCGCCCAGGTCGGCGACGTGGTTGTGGATGCGCTCGAGCTCGAGCAGCAGCGCGCGGGCGAGCCGGTCGCGCCCGGGGACCGCGATCCCCGCCGCCTCCTCGACGGCCAGCGCCAGCGCCAGCGAGTGGCCCACCGCGGTGTCGCCGCTGATCCGCTCGGCGATCTCCAGGCCGTCGGCGACCGTCCGGCCCTCGAGGTGCCGCTCCACCCCCCGGTGCACGAACCACAGCCTCGCCTTCATCCGGATGATCGTCTCCCCGACCACCGAGAACCGGAAGTGACCCGGCTCGATGAGCCCGGCGTGCACCGGACCGACCGGGATCTCGTAGACGCCGGGACCGGTCACGTGGACGAACGGGTAGGACCCGAGGTCGTCGGCGAACTCGGGCACCGCCTCGTGCCCGCGGCGGTGGGGGTACCACCCCGCCGGCCAGTGCGCGTGGCGCACCATCCGCCGGGGGAGCGGGTGGTCACGGGGCTCGATGCCGTAGAGGTCGCGGATCTCCCGGTCGAAGCGGCCACCCGTCCACGACACCCCGGCCAGGGTCGGGACCCACGGGTCGTCGGCCGGTACGACGACCTCGAGCTCGCGACGCTGACCGACCGGCCGCAGCAACAGATGCGTGACTCGCAGCTCCTCGCCCAGGTCGCGGGCCGACGCCAGCGCCAGCCGCCAGCCCGAGGCCATCAGCCGCTCCACCGCGCCGGGGAGCTCCTCGCGGGAGACTCGCTCCCGTGGGGTGGCCGGGATGGTCGGCGTGGTCGCGACGTCCATCACGAGACCCCCAGCGCTGCGGCGGCCCGGTCGAGCACGGTCTGCATCCCGGGCGTCAGCCCCACCAGCACGGTGGCGGCGAGTGCCAGCCCGAGGGGGGCCGGGCGGGCGAACGACCCCGCTCGCCCCGCGTCGGACGTGGCGTCGTCACCGGGCCCGGCCCCGAGGGTGATCGAGAGCGTGTGCCGGGCGAGGGCGGCGAAGGCGACGGCGAGGAGGGAGGCGGCGAGCAGTGACACCCATCCCAGCCCCTGCTGCCAGGCGGCGGCCAGGATCCCGAGCTCGGTCAGGAACAGCGCCCCGGGGGGCAGCCCGAGCAGCGTCGCCATCCCCCCGAGGAGGGGCCAGGCCAGCCGCGGGCGCTCGGCGAGGAGGCCGTGCAGGTCCCCGAGGCGCACCGTGCCGGTCTCGTCGAGGATCCGGCCGGCGGTGACGAACAGGACCGCCTTGGCCAGGCCGTGGGCCACGACGTGCAGGAGGGCCGCCCCCAGCGCGAGCGGACCGCCGATGCCCGCACCCAGCGCGATCAGCCCGAGGTGCTCGGTGCTGGAGTAGGCCAGCAGCCGCTTGAGGTCGCGCTGCCCGAGCATCAGCGCGGTGGCGACGCCGAGGGAGAGCAGTCCGCCGCCGACGAGCAGGGCGCGCATCAGCCCGGGGCCGACGACCAGGTCGCTGACCGCCTGCAGCCGCAGGATGCCGTAGAACGCCACGGAGAGCAGCACCCCCGACATCAGCCCGGACACCGGGGCCGGCGCCTGGCTGTGGGCGTCGGGCAGCCAGGCGTGCATCGGCGCGAGGCCCGCCTTGGTGGCCAACCCGAGCACGGCCAGCGCCAGCGCCAGCCGGGCGAGATCGGGGTCGAGCATGGCCGGGTCGGCCATCAGGGCGCTCCACGAGAGCGTCCGCTGCTCGCCCGAGCCGGCGGCGTACAGCAGCACCAGGCCGAACAGCGCGATGGCCACGCCGACGGATCCGAGGACGACGTACTTCCAGGCGGCCTCGACGGCCCGCCGGTCGCCGCGATGGCCGACCAGGAAGGCGGTGGCGATGGTCGTCCCCTCGATGCCCACCCACATCAGACCGAGGTTGTCGGCCAGCAGGGTCAGCGTCATGGCGCCGAGGAACAGCACCAGCCACCCGGCGTAGCGGAGCTGGGCGTCCGGTTCGCCGGCGGGAGGCGGGCCGGCGGCGGTGACGGTGAGCGCGACCGCGCCCACGACCACGAGGAAGTAGGCGCTCAGCGCGTCCACACGCAGCAGGCCGGCGGCGAACGGCTCGGCGGGATGGGTGCCGAGCAGCAGCACGAGTCCGGCGACCAGCAGCGTGGCCGACGCCAGCAGCGGCAGCAGGCGGGCGGCCCGGGTCGTGGGCGTCATCGGTCGCTCAGCTCCTCGAGCAGCGCCAGGTCGGTGCTGCCGAAGACGTGCTCGATGCGGCGCACCAGCACCCGCAGGATCAGCACCACGAGGACCACGTCGACGCTCACCCCGAGCTCGACGACGAGCGGAACTCCGCCGGCGGCGAGGAACGCGACTGTCGCGATGCCGTTGTCGACCACGACGAAGCCCACCAGCTGGGCGAGCGCGTCGCGGCGGGTGAGCATCACCATGAAGCCGATCAGCACCAGCGCGAACCCCACGGGTACGGCGCCCGCCCCGGGGCCGCTCGCGGAGACGACCGGCCGGGAGACCCAGAACCCCAGCGTGGTGAGCAGCGTGGTCGCGACCAGCGCCACCGCGGGAGACAGCCGGGCCGGCGGCGGCGTCCCGACGTGGGAGGCGGTCGTGCCCACCGCCCAGGGGACCAGCGCGGCCTTCACCGCCAGCACCAGCAGCGCGACGCCGACCAGCTCGGCGTCGTGGTGGTGCACGCCGAGGGTGAGCACCAGCAGGGCCAGCGACGCGCCCTGGACGCCCAGCAGCAGCGCGGCGTTGCGGGTGCCGGCCCGCCAGACGAGGAGCACCGCCGTGAGCAGCAGCGACCCCGCCCCGAGCGCGACGCCCTGCGCGGCCCATCCGGTCATGGTGCTCACGTCGCCACCCCCGTCACCAGGTAGGACGCGGAGACGGCCAGGAAGGCCAGCACGAAGGACGCCGCGAGCAGCTCGGGCACGCGGAACAGCCGGACCTTGGCGAGGAACACCTCGACCGCGGCGATCGCGACCCCGAGCCCCAGCACCTTCGCGACCAGGGCGATCAGGCCGAGTGCCACGGTGAGCGGTGCCGCCGAGCCGGCGATCCCCCAGGGGGTGGTGACGTTGCCGAGCAGGCCCAGCAGCACGGTCAGCCGCATCCAGGAGCCCAGCTCGAGCCAGCCGAGATCACGACCGGAGCTCTCCAGCACCATCGCCTCGTGGACCATCGTGAGCTCCAGGTGGGTGCTCGGGTTGTCCACCGGCAGCCGTCCGGTCTCCGCCAGGATCACCATGACCAGCGCGGCCAGGGCCAGCAGGGACACCGGGGAGATCACCGTGCCAGGACTCTCCGCGCGGGTCGCCACGATGTCGGACAGCACACTGCTCCCGGCCGGGATGGAGAGGGCGTAGACCGCCAGCAGCACGGTCGGCTCCAGGAGTGCGGCGATCGTCATGTGCCGGCTCGAGCCCATGCCCCCGAAGGCCGACCCGGAGTCGAGGCCGACCAGCGCGAGCGAGACGCTCCCGAGCAACAGCACGGACACGACCACGAACAGGTCGTCGGGCACCCGGGCCGAGGTCCGGGTCGCGACCAGCGGCAGCAGCGCGGCCAGCATCAGGCTGGTCGCCATCAGCGCCACGGGCCCGGCGCGTGAGACCAGGCTGGTGCCGTCGGCCTGCAGCGGCTCCCTGCGCAGCAGCTTGAGCAGGTCACGGGACGGCTGGGTCAACCGACCTCCGGCCCGCCCCTCGAGCCGGGCCCGGGTGGCGCGCATCATGCCGATCAGCAGAGGGGTGAGGGCGACCACGGCGGCCATCTGCACGAGGGTGACCAGCGTCGAGGCGAGCGCGTCGCGGGTCACCATGCCGACACCACCAGCAGGACCACCAGCAGGGCGCCGAAGGAGTAGCCGAGGTAGCGCTGGATGCTGCCGTTCTGGAGGCTGCGGGCCCGCTCGCCCAACGCGGCCACACCCCGCAGGCCGCGGGCGTAGAGGCCGGACTCGACGGGGTCGCCGACCTCGTGTCGGTAGCGGATGCCGTGGATGAGGTGTCGCGACTCGTCGTAGTGCTCGACCTCGAGCTCACGACGGGGGTCGAGGGCCTGCCCGAAGACGCGCACCAGCGGCTCGGCGTACGACGTCGCGGTGTACTGCATCCGCGGGCTGACCCGGGCCCCGCCGCACCCCCAGCCGAGCTCCACCCGGCGGCGCGGGGCCCGCCGAGCCCACCAGGCCGCGGCCCCGAGCACCGGTGCGGCGCAGCCGAGCGCGAGCAGCGTGAGCCCGAGCGGGTCCAGGCCGATCCCCAGGCCGGGCAGCGAGACGCCGCCGAGCGGCGAGGCCGACGCCGCGCCGGGGGCGAGCGCTGACGCCAGCGACCGGGACAGCGGCCCGGGGGCGATGCCGAGCCCCACCACCACGGCCGCCGCCGCGACCAGCGCGCCGCCCATCCACCGGGAGCCCTCGTGGGCGGCCGTGGCGCCGTCGCTGCGCGGTCGGGCCAGACAGCCGATGCCGAACGCCTTGGCGAAGGTCAGCAGCGCGAGCCCGGCGGTCAGCGCCACGACGCCCATGGCGGCGGGCAGCAGCGCGGCGAGCACCGGGTCACTGGGAGCGCCGCCGCGCACCAGCGCCTGGAGCAGCACCCACTCCGCGACGAACCCCGAGGTGACCGGGAGGGCCGCGGCGGCCAGCGCGCCGACCGCGAAGGTCACCGAGGTGACCGGCATCCGCGGTCCGAGCCCACCGAGCCGATCCAGGTCCCGCTCGCCGGTCGCGTGCAGGACCGAGCCGGCCACCAGGAACAGCAGCGTCTTGAACGCCGCGTGGCTGACGACCAGCAGGCCCGTGGCAACCAGGGCGACCTGGGCCAGGTCGTCGCGATCGGCGGCGCGATAGAGGTCGGCGAGCCCGATGGTGGTGATCATCAGGCCGACGTTCTCGGTGGTGGAGTAGGCCAGCAGCCGCTTGAGGTCGCTGGTGACCGAGGCCTGCAGGATGCCGTAGGCCGCCGAGACCAGGCCGACCACCAGCAGCGCCACCGCCCACCAGCGCGGCCCCGCGGGGAGGAGGCGCAGCGACACGAGGAGCAGGCCGTAGACCCCCGCCTTGACCATCGCGCCGCTCATCACCGCCGACACGTGGCTGGGTGCCTCGGGGTGGGCCCGCGGCAACCACACGTGCAGCGGCACCGCGCCCGCCTTGGTCAGGAAGCCGGTGGCCAGCAGCAGCCAGGCCAGGGTGGCGGTGTGGCCGCCGGGCCTGGCCGCGGCGATCGCGTCGAGGTCGACGGAGCCCGCGTGGCCGGCCAGCACGGCCATCCCGGACAGCACGAGCAGGAAGCTGAGGTGGGTCATCGCGGCGTACCACAGCCCCGCCGAGCGTACGGCGGTGCGCGCGGCGTGCTCGGTGAACACCAGCGCCGTGGAGCCGAGTGCCATCAGCTCCCACCCCAGCAGGAACGACACCGCGTCGCCGGCCACCGCCACGAGCTGCAGCCCGGCCACGAAGACGAACCAGGAGGTCCAGGCGGTGCGCGAGTCGCTGGGCCCGCGGACGTAGCCGATCGCGAACACCGCGGCGACCAGCGCCACCGCGCTCATCACGACCAGGAACAGCGCGCCGAGGGCGGTCGGCTGCACCGTGAGGCGGCCGAGCGCTGCCAGCGCGGTGCCGCGCGGGGCCAGCGCCATGTCGACCCGGGCGCCACCCAGCACGGCTACCCCGAGCGCGACCCCGGCCGTGGCCTGGAGGACCGCGACGATGCCGGCCGCCAGCGACCGCCGCGGGGCGGGGGCCAGCCAGGACACCACGCTGCCCCCGGCGGCCGCGGTGACGGCCGCCCAGACCAGAGGGCTCACCTGCCGGTCACCTCGCGGAGTGCGGCGACGATCTGCTCGGGCCGCGGCGGGCAACCGGGCACCTTCAGGTCGACCGGGACGACGTCCTCGGCGGAACCCACGACACCCTGCGCGCCCCGGAACAGGCCGCAGTCGACGGCGCAGTCACCGAGCGCCACCACCACGCGCGGCCGCGGGGTCGCCTCGACGGTGCGCCGCAGCGGTTCGGCCATGTTGTGGGTGACGACGCCGGTCACCAGGACGCCGTCGGCGTGCCGCGGCGAGGCGACCAGCCGGGCGCCGTACCTCTCGGCGTCGTGGACGGGGCCGAAAGCAGCGGCCACCTCGATCTCGCAGCCGTTGCAGGAGCCCGCGTCGACGTGCCGGACCTGGACGCTGCCGGCGAACGGCGCGGCGAGCTCGGACCGTTCCGGCGCCTCGGGGACAGGTTCGGCGACGCGGCCGGTGCGCCGGACCAGCCCGGCGATGGCGGCCCAGGTCATGAGGCGTCCTCGGCACGGTCCAGCTCGTCGGCGAGCTCGGCGGTGTCCTGGACCCGGTCGCGCAGCACGGCCCGGCCGGCCAGCAGCAGGTCGCGGACCGCCGGCACCAGCAGGGAGTAGACGACCTCCCCGTTCTCCCGGCTCTGCCGGACCAGACCTGCGCGGCGCAGCACCGCGAGGTGCTGGGAGAGGTTGCTCTGCTCGGCGTCGATCCTGCCGAGCAGCTCGTGGACGGCGTGCTCGCGCTCGCTCAGCAGCTCGAGGACGCGGATCCGGACCGGGTGGGCCAGCGTGCGGAACAGCTCGGCCTTGGCGGGGTAGAGCGCTGGCATCGGGTTCCGTCCGGTCGTCGAGGTGCGGGACCTTCATAGTTGCACATATGCGGATATTCGCAAGTCCACCGCATGAAGAAGCGGGTGGGGCTCATGGCCCCACCCGCTCCCTGCGATCAGGCGACCTGTGGCCTGGTGAGCCGGGTGATGGCCTCGTCGATGTCGCAACCCGGTCCCTTGTTGTAGGGGAGCTTCATCAGCAGCATGCCCATCATGCAGGTGTTGCTGATGGCGGCGAAGGACAGGCCGAAGCCGATGGCGAAGGCCAGCCACTTGGCCGGCGGGAACCAGATGCTGGCCAGCACCGACAGGAACACGATCGAGCCGGCGACCAGCCGGACCTGCCGCTCCAGCGCCCACTTCTTGATCTCGCCGTGCTCGACGGGCGCGCCCGCCTGCACCCAGGTGTTCATCCCGCCCGCGAGCACCACCATGTCGCTCAGGCCGGCCTGGCCGAGCTTGTCGGCGGCCTGCTCCGCACGACCGCCCGCCTGGCAGACCAGCACCAGCGTGCCGCCGGCCGCGCTGACGATCCGGCGCAGGTGCGGGTCGAGCTGGTCGACCGGCAGGTTGATGGAGTTCGGGATGTGGGAGGTGAGGTACTCGCCCGGACTGCGCACGTCGACGACGAGCGTCGTCCCGTTGGCGATCAGCTGTTGGGCCTGTCCGACGGAGACCGCCTGGGTGCTGCCGCTCATCGGGTCACTCCTTCGCTGCGCCGGACGGCGCGGGGACGAGGTCGGGGATGCCGCCGGGGTTGACCACCCGGACGTCGTAGCCGTGCGCGGTGAGCCGGCTGGCCGCGATCACCGCGCGCTTGCCGCTGGCGCAGGCCACCAGCACCGGACGGTCGCGGTCGAGCTCGGCGGGGATTCCCTGGGTGTAGATGTCGGCGACGAAGCGCTCGACGGCCCCGGGGTAGCGGACCTCGGCCCGCTCGTTGGGCATGCGTACGTCGAGCACCTGCAGGTCGCCGTCGGCGAGCACCGCGCGGGCGGCCTCGGTGTCGAGCAGCTCGAAGTCGGAGTGGAGGGTGGCGCCGGAGACGTCGTTGACGACGCCCACGACGTTGTCGAACTGGATCTGGGCGAGCTGGGTGATCGCCGCGTCGACGTCCTGGTCGGGGTTGGCCACGATCACGATCGGCTCGTTGTAGGGCACCAGCCAGCCCACCCAGGAGCCGAAGTCGTCGGCGAACTCGACGGCGACGGTGTCCTTGAGGACGCCCTTGGCCTGGTCCTCACGCGGGCGCATGTCGACGATGTGCACGTCGGTGCGGCCCTCGACCTCGGACACCGGGATGCGCGGACCGAGCGGCCCGGCAGCGGGCGCACGCCGAGGGTGTTGGCCGGGCCCATGTAGCGGTAGAAGCCCGGGATCGGCATCGGCGAGCGCAGCATCTCCTCGGAGAGTGCGTCGGGCGACTCCAGGGCCAGCAGCGGGTTGGACGCCACCTCCTCGGCGATGGTGGAGGTGTACTTGCCGGCGCCGCTGGCGGTGCAGAACGAGCCCTCGCCGTGGGTCGGCAGCAGCTCGACCTCGCCCGGCAGCCCCGCCAGGCGGTGGATGGAGAGGTACTGCAGTCGGGCGAGGGTGTCGGCACGCTCCGGACCGAGCAGGTCGGGGCGGCCGGCCGAGCCCACCAGGAGGCTGCCGCCGGAGAAGAGCGCCACCTCCTTGCCGTCGATCAGCACGAGGTACGACGTGTGCTCGGGCGTGTGGCCCGGGGTGTGGATCGGGCGGATCGTCAGCCCGTCCTCGCCGCCGAGGTCCTCCAGGTGGAAGGCCGGCGTGTGCCGGTAGGCCGCGGCCGAGGCCGCCGGCAGGATGAGCTCGGCCCCGGTCGAGAGCGCTGCCTGCTGGCCGCCGGAGACATAGTCGTTGTGCATGTGGGTCTCGAGGACGAACCGGAGGTCGATGTCGCGCTCGGCGGCGACATCGAGGAAGCGCCCGATGTCACGCTGCGGGTCGACCAGGATGCCCTTGCCCTCGTGCTCGAAGAGGTAGGTCTGGTCCCCCAGGCCGGGGGTGCGGAACGGGATGATCTGCATGCGGTCCTCCTGTAGATACCACCTGGGGTATCAATGTACGGACTTTTGACGGTCAGTCAAGGGTAGGCGAACCTTGCCTCGGTAGAGTGGCCTCGCGTAACCTGCGTCACACCCAAATGTACGGGCATATTTCGTCGAAATCGAGGTCCGTCGGCCGACCGAGGGGAAGCAGACATCATGGCGACCAGCCTTCACCACAAGATCGTCATCATCGGGGCGGGCACCGCCGGCATCCCGGTGGCCGCGCGACTGCTGCGGCAGGGAGAGACCGACATCGGGATCATCGACCCGTCGGACAAGCACTACTACCAGCCGTTGTGGACGCTGGTCGGCGCTGGTTGCGCGACCGCCGCGGAGACGGTGCGCCCGCAGGCGTCGGTGATGCCCAAGGGCGCCGACTGGATCAAGGCGGCCGCCGAGTCGGTCGACCCCGACCAGCAGACGGTGTCGCTGTCCGACGGACGCACGGTCGGCTACGACTACCTCGTCGTCTGCCCCGGCATCCAGCTCAACTTCAACGGCGTCGCGGGCCTGGTCGAGGCGATGGAGACGCCGTCGGTGTCGTCCAACTACGTGCTCGAGTCGACCGCGACGACCTGGCGCAACATCCAGAGCACCCGCAAGGGCACCGCGCTGTTCACCATGCCGGCCGGACCGATCAAGTGTGCGGGTGCCCCGCAGAAGATCGCCTACCTGTCCGCCGACTACTGGCGCCAGCAGGGCAACCTCAAGGACATGCGCGTGGTGCTGGTGCTGCCCACGCCCGGCATGTTCGGCGTCAAGGTCTTCGCCGACGAGCTCGAGCGGGTGGTGGCCCACTACGGCATCGAGGTCCACAAGAACTCCGAGCTGATCGAGATCGACGGCGCCGGCCGCACCGCGGTGATCCGCGACAACACCGACCAGTCCACCCAGACCATCGACTTCGACATGGCCCACGTGGTGCCGCCGCAGTCGGCGCCCGACTGGATCAAGGGCGGCCCCCTGGCCGACCCGGAGAACCCGGGTGGCTACGTCGAGGTCGACAAGAACTCGATGCAGCACACCCGCTACCCCAACATCTTCAGCCTCGGCGACGCGGGCTCCACGCCCAACTCCAAGACCGGCGCGGCGGTGCGCAAGCAGTACCCCGTGGTCGTGGAGAACCTCAAGGCGCAGATGGCCGGCAAGCCCACCGACGGGTCCTACGGCGGCTACGCCTCCTGCCCGCTGACCACGGCCCGCAACAAGATGCTGCTGGCGGAGTTCGACTACACCATGGAGCCGAAGCCGTCGTTCCCGCTCATCGACACCACCAAGGAGCGGCGCGACATGTGGTACCTCAAGCGCCGCGGGCTGCCGATGCTCTACTGGAACGTGATGATGAAGGGCCGCGGCTGACCGGCTGAGCCGAGCCCGGGGCAGCGCACGAGGCCACCCCCGCCGTCACAGGCCGCGGTCGGGGGTGGTGCTGCCGAGCAGCCACGCGTCGAAGAAGTCGCCGAGGTCCAGCCCGGTCTGGGCCTCCCACCAGCTCGTCCACTCCTCCCGGTCGGCGTTGCCGAACGCCTCGCTGCGCGGCCACTCCTGGACCAGCCGCCAGAAGGTCTCGTCGCCGACCTTGAGCCGCAGCTGGTGCCACATCAGCGCGGGGCAGTAGTAGACGTTCTGGGCGCCGAACTCCTGCGGGTCGTAGGCCGCGGGTGGTCCGGCCTGGCCGCGGAAGGTCGCGTCATAGGTCCAGAGCTGGTCCATCTGCTCGTCGAGGTCGGTGCCCCCGTGCTCGGACTCGTAGACGAGCTGGAGGTAGGTCGTCATGCCCTCGTTCATCCAGACGTCCTTCCAGTCGGTCGGCGTGACCAGGTCGCCGTACCACTGGTGGACCAGCTCGTGCACGATCACCGGCCGGGACCGGATGTAGTCGCTGTCGCCGAGCGTCACCAGCGTCTGGGTCTCCATGCCGCTCGTCGACTCGGTGAGCACGATGCCGGCACTGGAGAAGGGGTAGGGGCCGAGCCGCTGCTCGATCCACTCGATCGCCTCGGTGCCGTAGGAGAGGTCGGCGAAGGCGCCGCGCTGGGAGCGCAGCGCCCAGTAGGTCACCGGGGTGCCGCCGCTGGTCTCGTCGTGGCGGACGGCGTAGTCGCCGATCGCGATGGTGATGAGGTACGACGACGCCGGCTCCTGGAGGCGGAACGACGTCACGGTCTGCCCGTCGACGACCTCGCGCGACTCCAGCGTGCCGTTGGTGATGCCGACCCAGGGAGCGTCGACGTGCACCGTGAAGTCGTAGAGCGCCTTGTCGGAGGGCTGGTCGTTGACGGCGTACCAGGTGAAGGCGCCGTAGGGCTCCTGCATCGTCCACACCGAGCCGGAGTCGGTGACCGTCCAGCCGGTGGTGGAGAAGTCGGAACGGGTCGTGGGCGCCCGCACCGGCCTGGGTCGGCCGGCGTAGGTGAGCGCGAAGGTGTAGGTGCGGTCGGCCTCCACCGCCGCGTGCACCACCAGGTCCTTGCCGTCGTGCTCGGTCTCCACCGGCAGGCCGTCGAGGGTCGCGTCGACGACCCGCAGCGGGGCACCGAAGTCCAGCTGGAAGCTGTCCCCGGTGGTGGTGGCCCGGAAGTCCAGCACCTCCACCCCGCGCAACCGCTGGCGGTGGCGGTCCCAGGTCAGGTCGAGGTCGTAGTGCAGCGCGTCGACCGACGGGTCGCCGACCCGGGGATAGACGCTGTCCTCGACCGGGTCGCTGGTGCCGTCGACCAGGTCGGTCTCGGCGCCGTCGTCGGTGGGCTGGCGGGTGCCGTCCGCGGAGGCGCTGGGGCTGGCGGTGGCACCGTCGGTGGGCGCCGGCGGCGCCGGGTCGGCCGAGCAGGCGGCCAGCACGCAGGCCAGCACGGCGGCCACGCCCGCCGACCGGACGGCCCGGGTCACCCCAGCTCCTTGACCATCAGCGAGACCGCCTTGGTGTCGTCACCGAGGACCCCGACCTCGAGGAAGCCCCGGGCCGCGTGGAAGGCGAGCGAGCCGGCGTTGGGCGGCACGGCGTTGACCTCGAGGGCCAGGCGGGCGTAGGGGGCGGCGGTGCGCTCGATCTCGTCGTAGACGAGCGAGGCGAGCCCGCGACGTTGATGCGCCGTGGCGATGGCGATGCGGTCGAGGTAGTAGAACTCGTCGCCGTAGCGGTCGGTGAAGGCGCGGTAGTTGGCGGAGTCGTAGGCCGTGCCGGGCCCGAAGGTCAGCACGAAGCCGGCCACGATGCCGTCGGCGTCGACGATGTCGGCACGGTCGGCCATGCCCAGCAGCTCGTGGAGACGCGCCTCGTCCATCGGGGCGAGCACCTCGACGTGATCGGCGTTGAGGGCGAGCACGGCGGCGTGGTCGCGGGGCTCGATCGGGCGGAGTGCCGCGGTCATTCGTCGCCCCGCAGCAGGGGCCGGGCCAGCCGGCGACCGTGGTGGACCTGGGCCTTGACGGTGCCGACCGGGAGCCCGAGCTGCTCGGCGATCTCGTCGTAGGTCAGCTCGGCGTACTGGCGCAGCACCAGCGGCTCGACGTACTGCGGGTGGTCGCGCTCGAGCGCCTCGATGGCCTCGAGCATGTCGAGCCGGGTGCCGGCGATGACGCTGGTGGTGCGGGGGTCCGGACGGTCGAGCTGCTCGACCTCGGCGGCGACGGCCTGCTTCTTCATCCGGCGGTAGGCCGACCGGGCGGCGTTGAGCGCCACCACGTGCAGCCAGGTGGTGAACCGGCCGCGGCCGTTCCAGGATCCGATCTTGTTGGCGACGCTGATCAGCGCCTCCTGGCAGGCGTCCTCGGCGTCGGGGGAGTAGGGGAAGACGCCGCGGCACACGTTGAGCGCGCGCGGGCGGACCGCGGCGAGCAGGTCCTCCAGGGCCGCCCGGTCGCCGTCCTGCGCCCGCCGGGCGAGCTCGTCGATCTCGTCCGCGGTCGGATTGGCTCCCCCGTCACTCACGCATCCACCCTTCGACGTCTCCTTTACCTCCTGCACCATAATGCCGGGGTGTCCACACCCTCACGTCTCGGGCGGTACGCCGTGCGGCGCCGCATCGGAGCCGGCGGCTTCGCGACGGTGTGGCTCGCCTACGACGAGGAGCTGGACAGCCTGGTCGCGGTGAAGGTGCTCGCCGACAACTGGAGCGAGGACCACCATGTCCGGCAGCGCTTCGTGGAGGAGGGGCGGTTCCTCCGCAAGGTGGAGTCGCCGCACGTGGTGCCGGTCTACGACGCCGGTCAGCTCGAGGACGGCCGGCCCTACCTGGTGATGGCCTATGCCGACCAGGGCAACCTGGTCGACCGGCTCGATCTCTCGCAGCTCCCCCTGGGCCAGGCGATCGCCGTCGTGCGCCAGGTCGGGTCGGGGCTGCAGGCGCTGCACCAGCGCGGCGTGCTCCACCGCGACGTGAAGCCCGCCAACGTCCTGTTCCGCACCGTCGACGGCGAGGTGCGCGCGATGGTCGGCGACCTCGGGCTCGGCAAGGCGATGGAGGCCTCCTCGCGGCTGACGATGATCGGGGGCACGCCGTCGTACGTCTCGCCGGAGCAGGCGCGGGGGGAGCCCCTCGACGAGCGCTCGGACCAGTACTCCCTGGGGGCGCTGGCCTATCTGCTGGTCGGTGGGCGGCCGCCGTACTCCCACGCGTCGATCGCCGCCGCCACCAGCCCGCTGCCACCCGCCCCGCTCGACCCGCGGCTGCCGGCCGGCGTGGAGGCCGCGATCGTGCGCGCGATGGCGCCGGCACGCGAGGACCGCTGGCCGACCATCGCGACGTTCCTGTCGGTGCTCGGCGAGGCCGTCGCCGACCACCCGCACGCGCACGCCGACGGACCGGAGGCATGGATCCCCGCCGACCCCGAGCTCACGCAGCCGGGGCCTCGCCCGTCGACGCCCTACACGATGCCTCAGCTCGGCTCCCAGCCGGAGGAGCCCGTCCCGCCGCGGCGCCGCTGGCCGCGCCTGGTGGTGGCGATGCTGGCGGCGGTGGCGCTCGTCGCCGGAGCCCTCGGCGGTGTCTTCGTCGCTCGCAGGACCGCTCCCGACGCGTCGATGAGCGACGCCTCCGGGGCCCTGAGCGTGACCGTCCCGCGGGCGTGGGACGCCGTCCGCTCCACCAAGACCTGGAAGCCGCCGGGGCAGGACTCCCGCTTCCCTGCGCTGGCCGCCGGCTCCGTCTCGGCGTGGACCGACCCCGAGGAGGAGGGCGAGGGCGTCTTCGTGGGGCTGATGCCCGGTGACGGCCTCCCGACCACCGTCCCCGGGCACCCCGAGTGCCCCGGTGACGGCACCCGCACCGACGACGTCCGCGACGGAGACCCGCTGGTCACGGTCGTGTGGACCGGCTGCCCCGGCGTCGTGGTCGAGCGGGTCGTCCAGGTGACCCCGTCGCGGCTGCTGTGGGTGCAGGTGCGGAGCACCTCGCAGGCCGAGGCCTACCGGGTGCTCGACTCGGTGCGGACGCACGGGATCTGAGGCGACCCGCCGGGTGGCGGTCTGCTTCGGTTGCGGTTCTGGGCTGTGAGGGGCGGGAGCGCTGCTGGGGTTGCGGCGCGTGGCGGCTTCCGGGTCTGCTGGGGTTGCGGTTCTTGGCTGTGAGGGGCGGGAGCGCCGTTGGGGTTGCGGTCGCCTGGCGGCTTCCGGGTCTGCTGGGGCTGCGGTTCTTGGCAGTGAGGAGCGGAGCGCGTTGCGGTCGCCTGGCGGCTTCCGGGTCTGCTGCGGGGCTCGCGCGAGGCGTGGATCTGGTGGTGGATCTTTGGGCGCGGGTCGAAAGTTTCTTTGGATATCGTCTCATCTCGTGGGACGGACGGGGTCTGAGCAGGCGTGATTGTCGGTGGTGCCTGGTTGGGTTGTTGTCATGAGCCAGTCAGCCGATCACCGCGCGGGGTCCCGGTCCCGGGGTCGCCGGATGCGGTGTTGTCGGCTGCCCGCAATCACCAGCGGGCGGTGGTGTGGGGTGAGGCCGGGCTGCTGGCCTCGGCGGTGGAGTGGGCCTCGATGCATGAGCCCACCGATCTCGGCGAGGCCGCGTCGTGGTGGGAGGCCGGCCACGTGCTGCCGCTGGCCGGGGCGGGTGCCCCGGAGATCGCCGAGTTCGCGGTGGCGGAGTTCGCCACCGCCCTCGGGTCTGACAAGCGATGCCGGGCGGCGGTTGATCGGGCATGCCCTGGAGCTCGCCTATCGGCTGCCTCGGTTGTGGGGGCTGGTGCAGGAGGGCCGGGTCCCGGTGTGGCGGGCCCGCCGGGTCGCCGAGGCCACGATGACGCTGTCCCGGCGGGGGCGGGGTTCGTGGACCGTCAGGTCGCCGCCGTGGTCGGCCGGGTGTCGGTCCCCCAGCTGGACGCGCTGGTCCTGGAAGCCAAGATCCGTGTGCGTCGGGGTGGAGCGGGAGGACCCGGAGAACCCCCCCCCGAGATGCCGGACACCCGCCACGTGCAGGTGCACACCGATCAGGTGTCCTTCACCGGCACCGTCGCCGTCACCGGTGAGCTGGACCTGGCCGACGCCCTCCACCTCGACCAGGCGCTCGCTGCGGGGGCCGAGCAGCTGAGGATCGCCGGGTCGACCGAGAGCTTGGATGCTCGCCGGGCGACCGCGTTGGGTGAGATGTCCCGCACCCAGCTCGCCCTTTCCTACGACAGTGACTCCGGGGGGCCGACCGCGGCCCGCAGCGGCCGGTGACGTTGTTCCTGCACCTCTCCGAGCAGGCCCTCACCGGGGCCCGTGGCCGGGTGGGGCGGTGTGAGAACACCCGCACCCCGATCGACGCCGACACGATCCGGGCGTGGTGTGGCCACCCCGACGCGACCGTGACCGTCAAGCCGGTCCTGGACCTGGCGGGCATGTGCGGGTGGACCAGTACGAGGTCCCCGACCGGCTGAAAGACCTGGTCGACCACCGCGACGGCCACTGCGTCTTCCCGTGGTGCACCAGACCAGCCAGACGGTGCGACCACGACCACGTGGTCCCGTACGACGAGGCCGACCCCGACCGGGGCCGACCTGCGGCTGCAACCTCGCCCGCTCTGCCGGAGCCATCACCGGTTGAAGACCCACACCCCGTGGCGCTACGCCGTGATCGAACCCGGGACGTACCTCTGGTCCACCCCGCACGGCTACCGCCTGCTCGTCGACCACACCGGCACCCGCGACGTCAGTCCCGACGGCCTGCCCATGACGGCCAACTGCCTCCACCTCATCGACAGCGGCGGCGACCCCGACCCACCCGACCAGTAGCCGCCACTGTGTCCTGCTCGCAGGTACTCCGAAGACGACTGAATGCGCCGCCGGACCGTGTGAGCGGTAGTGGCGTAGCCAGTAAGACGGGTGCTCACCTCCTGGCCTTGCAGGTGCCCGTACCAATCAGTCTTCTTCTGCGCACATGCCGATCTGCGGTTGATCCTCTCGCCGTCCTTCGGTGCAGAGATCTACGATCAGCGCCATGTCGCTCATGGATGACTGGAGTCCCGAAGAGCGCGACCGGTACCAGCAGTTCATGGCGCGCATCGACGCGGTGGTCGAGGAACGCCTTGCCGACTACCGGCGCAGAGGCGTGTACGTGTACGACATGTTCATCCACCCTGAAGATGACTCGGATGGGGAGCCCAACCTCTGGCTGGCGTGCGATCACTACACGGGTGAAGAGATTCAGACGGTGAAGAAGGAAGACCTGCCATCCTTCTGGGCGGCGCATGCAGATTGGATCGACTACCAGGGACTGCGCTATGACGTCCAGGAGGAACTGTCAGACGAGCAGTAGGCATCCGCTCATGCGCGGGCAGTGCTGCAACTTAGCCGATGAGCGTGTCTCGGACGAAGTCGGATCAGACGTTGCGCGATGTGATGGCACGGGTCGTCCGTCTGGGCCAAACTGCGGGGAACCGATTCGACCCAGCGGTGCGAGTCGGCAACAGACTCATGACGTCGAGGAGAGACTCCGTGTCCGGACCCAACAAGTGGCGCAGGTTCGTGACGCGATACGGCGGCCCGGTTCTCGGGAGCCACGGGTTCGTACGAGTGGAGAGCACGACGGCCTACCGGCGCGACTGGGACGAGGCCAGGTCGGCGTGGGTGAAGTTCATCAGCCAAAGGCGAAATGGCTACGGCGACAGCGAGGTCGCGTTCCAGGTGCTGTACGGGTTCGTGATACCCACCGTCCACCAGCGACTGACCCTCCCGATGCAGGTGGCGGACATGGACTTCAACTTCTACGAAACGTTGCAGCACGACCGGCGACACTTCCTCGACGTCGCCGGGAACATCTGGGAGTTCAGGGGCGACGACAAGCTCGAAGAGTTCACCGAGAAGCTCGACGACCTCGGCCGTCGACTCGTGGCCATCGGGGACGACCCCACTCTGCTCCTGGCCCCCAACGACATCGACCCGTTCCACCCGAAGTCGTTCTGGGAGTCGAGACAGCTGCTTCGCGAGCAGCTTGGCGGTGGCGCGGCCGCATGGACGGAGCCGGGCGCGACGTAGGCGCTCCGTAACACTGTCGTTCGCGCATCGCTCCTCAACGGCTCACATGCGCGGTCCGGTCAGGTGCTGTCGGGTCGGAGCATCCGCACATGCCGCTGGTCGAGCGCAGGCTACTCAGGTCCGTCGGCCGAGGGTCCGGGTTCCAAGGTGAGCCGCCAGCCGTTGCCATCGCGGTGGCTTTCGGCCCACATGCCGTCGTGCCACCCGCGTGCCCAGTCTCCTGCCCCGCCGGAACTTGACTGCAGCTGCCACTCCCCGTCTAGCCAGGCGAAGTGCTCCAGGTTGATGTCTGCGCCATCCCCGTTCGCATCGATCACGGCCACTCCCCGGTCACCGACAGTCTTGACGGCGCGTACCACCGCGAAGCGAATGTCCCAGCCGCCAGTGTTCAGCACCGTCGGCTCGTCCAAGGGGCGCATGCCTCAACCCTCGCAGGGCGACCGCTCAGGGACGACCCAATTCCGCCGGGGCGTTGCTCGCGCTGTATTGGCGATATCGGTCTCTCCCCGACGTCCGTACGGGTGTGGTGTGGGTCGGCCTGGGCCTGGTAGCCGGGGGCCTCGTGAGCCTGGCTCCGGCGGTCGCGCTTGCCGATGCGGCCAACTACACCACCGCTGCGAGCGTCGCCGCGGCAGAGGTGAGCATCGTCTTGGCCTGTTGCATGCTCGGTGCCGTGGCGGGCGGTCAAGCATGGTTGTCGACTCGCCGGATCGAAGCCTGACCGACCTTCCGGATCAGCCGCAGCGAGTGCGCGGCTCTGCCGAGATCAGGACGGCTGCTTCGGGGATCGAGGGCATGGCAAGGTGGCCGCGACCTTCCCGGTGGATGATGGCCACATGGCTGATCCCCCGACCCCCGTGGAGGGCTCTGGTCTGACCGAGAACTCGACGCTGGCCCTCGTGTTCTGGTCGATCACCTTCCTGGCATTCCTCCCTGCCGTGGTCTTCGGAGTGACGGAGTTGACGGGAGTATCAGCGACCAGGATCTGGGCCTGGGTCGTCGTGGCCGGCGTCGTCGCGGCGTTTCCGGCACGGACGAGGGTGTTTGGCCTCGCCTGCGTCATCGCGACGATGCTCGTTCTGCTCTTCTTCGCGGTGGCCATGAGCCAGGTTTCCTAGACCCCGCTCCGCTCGGTCTCCGCACGGCCCCGGTACTTGATTGGAGGACTGCCGATGCGCACGCATCCGCCGCTGAGAGCGCGCTGTCACCCCGCGTTTCCGCGCGTGTCCCGCGCACAGTCGATGCACCGGCGGGCCGTGGGACGGGCAGCAAGCCGAGCAGCACCGACGGGCCGACCGCAGTGATCGCAGCGGCCGTAGCTCTCGTCGTCGAGCCGCGCCAGGGCGGCGTCGACCTCGGCGAGATGGGCCTGCGCCCGGCGACAGGGCGCCGAGCTGTGAGCGTTCGAAGGCGATGGTCGACCCCCTCGGGGTCGTGCTCGTCGTCGGCGTTGGTGTCTCGCGACGCAGCCACGAGGTCGTCGTAGTCGCGCCTCAGCACGGCGAGCCGATCGAGGACGGCGGCGCGGTCGGTCTCGAGCCGGCAGCGAGCGTCCACGTCGTCCACGGGGGCGGCCTACCAGGCCTCAGCCGAGCAGCCCGGAGATCGCCTCGAGCGCCTGGCGGTAGCCGTCGACGCCCTGACCCGAGATCGTCAGCGCCGCGTGCGGCTCGACGTAGGAGGTGTGCCGGAAGACCTCGGGGCGCTGCTTCGGGTCGGAGATGTGCACCTCGACGAGGGGTGCGGTGAGCTGGGCGCACGCGTCGTAGAGGGCGAGCGAGTAGTGCGTCCAGGCGGCCGCGTTGAGGACCACGGGGGTGGCCTCGTCGGCGGCGGTGTTGAGCCAGTCGAGCAGCTCGCCCTCGTGGTTGGTCTGCCGCACCTCGACCTCGAGGCCGAGACCGGTGCCCCACTCGACGCACAGCGCCGCCAGCTCGGCGTGCGTGGTCGAGCCGTAGATCTCGGGCTGGCGGCGACCAAGCCGGCCGAGGTTGGGTCCGTTGAGGACCAGCACCCGGGTCACGAGTCACCCCCGACGAGGGCGGCGTACGCCGCGGCGAGGTCGTCCTCGGACGGCCCGGCCAGGATCCGCGGGCGGGCGACGTCGTCGAGCACCAGGAAGCGCAGCTGTGAGCCGCGGGCCTTCTTGTCGACCCCCATGGTGGCGCGCAGCTCGTCGAAGGGCGTGGCGTCGTAGCCCACCGGCAGCCCGACCCTGCCGAACGCCGTGCGATGCCGGTCGACCACCGCGGCGTCCAGCGACCCGGCGCGCGCGGCCAGCTCGGCGGCGAAGACGCAGCCGATCGCGACCGCCTCACCGTGGCGCATGGTGTAGTCCTCGGCCCGCTCGATCGCGTGCGCCAGGGTGTGCCCGTAGTTGAGGACCTCGCGCCCGGGGTGCCCGTCGGCGCCACCGGTCTCCTTGAGGTCGGCGACGACGACGTCGATCTTGGCCTGGATCGCCCGCTCGACCAGCTCGCGCAGCACCGGGGACGAGGCGGTCAGCGACTCCGGGTCGGTGGCCTCGACCAGGTCGAGGATCACCGGGTCGGCGATGAATCCGCACTTCACGACCTCGCCCAGGCCGGCGACCAGGTCGGCGCGCGGCAGCGTCTCGAGCAGGTCGAGGTCGCACAGCACGCCGGCCGGCTCGTGGAAGGAGCCGACGAGGTTCTTGCCGGCGCCGGTGTTGATGCCGGTCTTGCCGCCGACCGCCGCGTCGACCATCGCCAGCAGCGTGGTCGGGACGTGGACCACGCGGACGCCGCGCAGCCAGGTGGCGGCGATGAAGCCGCCCACGTCGGTGGTGGCGCCGCCACCGACGGTGACCACGGCGTCGGAGCGGGTGAACCCGGCCCGACCGAGCGCCTCCCAGCACTCCGCGGTCACGGCGGCGGTCTTCGCCTCCTCGCCCGAAGGCAGGCCCAGCGCCGCCACGTCGTACGACGCGGCGCGCAGCGGAGCGATCACCCGGTCGGCCAGGTCGACCAGGTCTCCGTCGTACACGACGGCGACGCGCTGCACCGTCCGACCCAGGAGAGCGGGCAGCCGAGGCGGCAGGTCGTGGCCCACCACCACGTCGTAGGGCGCGGCCCCACCGACGTGCAGCACGGTCTCCGCACCGGAGTCGACGGCGTGACTCATGCGGGACTCCTCTCGAGCGCCGCCGCCACCTCGTCGGCCACCTCGTCGGGGGTGCGACCGTCGGTGTCGACGACGACCGCGGCGACCGACTCATAGACCGGGGTGCGCTCGTCGAGCAGCGCCTTGATCCGGGCTCGGACGTTGCCGAGCAGCAGCGGCCGCGAGGTGCCCAGGCCGACCCGCTTCACCGCCTCGGAGAGGCCGACCCGCAAGAAGACCACGGGCAGGCCGGCCAGCAGCTCGCGGGTCGCCGGGTCGAGCACCGCTCCCCCGCCCAGCGACAGCACCCCGTCGTGCTCGGCGACGGCGGCCGCGACGGCGGCCGCCTCGCGCCGACGGAAGTAGCCCTCGCCGGAGTCCACGAAGATGTCGGAGATCGACCGGCCCTCCGCGGCCTCCACGTCGGCGTCGGTGTCGCGCACCGGCAACCCCCAGCGCGCGGCGAGCACCTCGGCCACGGTGGTCTTGCCGGCGCCCATCGGCCCGACGAGCACCACCCGCGGCCCGGACCCGTCCGACCCTGCCCCGGCCTCGCTCACCGGAACCTCAGCGTGTCGAGATAGCTCTCGACGTTGCGACGGGTCTCGGCCAGCGAGTCGCCTCCGAACTTCTCGAGCACCGCGTCGGCCAGCACCAGCGCCACCATCGCCTCGGCCACGATGCCCGCCGCGGGGACGGCGCAGACGTCGGAGCGCTGGTGGTGGGCGACCGCCTCCTCGCCGGTGGCGACGTCGACGGTGCGCAGGGCGCGCGGGACCGTGGCGATCGGCTTCATCGCCGCCCGCACCCGGAGCTGCTCGCCGGTGCTCATCCCGCCCTCGGTGCCACCCGCCCGCCCGGAGGTACGACGCAGGCCGGCCTCGGTCGGCACGATCTCGTCGTGGGCCTGCGACCCGGGGGTGCCGGCCAGCGCGAACCCGTCGCCGACCTCGACCCCCTTGATCGCCTGGATGCCCATCAGCGCGCCGGCCAGCTTGGAGTCCAGCCGCCGGTCCCAGTGGACGTGCGAGCCGAGCCCCGGCGGCAGCCCGTCGACGGCCACCTCGACCACGCCGCCCAGCGTGTCGCCGTCCTTGTGGGCCTGGTCGATGGCCGCAACCATCGCGGCGCTCGCCTCGGGGTCCAGGCAGCGCACCGGGTCGTCGTCGAGATGTGCGACGTCGCCGGGGCCCGGGACCACGCCCGCGGGCGCGACGGCCGAGCCGATCTGCACCACGTGGGAGACCACGGTGGCACCGGTGGCCTGCTCCAGGAAGTTGGAGGCCACCCGTCCCAGGGCCACCCGGGCCGCCGTCTCACGAGCGGAGGCGCGCTCGAGGATCGGGCGGGCCTCGTCGAAGGCGTACTTCTGCATGCCCACCAGGTCGGCATGCCCGGGCCGCGGTCGGGTGAGCGCGGCGTTGCGGGCCAGCGCCTCCAGCTCGACCGGGTCCACCGGGTCGGCGGACATCACCTGCTCCCACTTCGGCCACTCGGTGTTGCCGACCTCGATGGCCACCGGCCCGCCCTGCGTCTCGCCGTGGCGGACGCCGCCGAGCAGCCGCACCTCGTCGGCCTCGAACTTCATCCGGGCGCCGCGGCCGTAGCCGAGCCGCCGCCGGGCCAGGGCGTCGGCCAGGTCCTCGGTCGTCACCCGCACATGGGCGGGCAGTCCCTCCAGGATCGCGACCAGGGAGGGACCATGGGACTCACCCGCAGTCAGCCAGCGCAGCATGACGCAAGTCTGTCATGGCGGGTCGGCGAGGCTGACGGGGTCACGCGGCCATGAAACGCGCCCACAGGTCGGCGCCCCAGAGCACACCGAGCAGCGCACCGACGATCATGAACGGTCCGAACGGGTACGCCGTCTTCAGCAGCCGGCGGTCCCACCGCACCAGGGCCAGCACCAGACCGGGCAGGCCGAAGATCAGGAAGCCGGCGTAGAGGCCGACGAAGAGCGGGCCCCAGCCCAGGAAGCCGAGGGCACCGCCGAGCACGGCCGACAGCCGGACATCGCCGTAGCCCATCCCGGGCGGGTAGATGATCCACGCGATTGCGAAGACCAGGTAGGCCAGCACCGCACCCACCAGGGAGCGCAGGACGCTCCCGGTGTCCTGGGTCGCGACCCAGGCGACGGCCACGGCCAGGGCCACCATCGCGCCCGCGATCCGGATCAGCACGGTCGGCAACAGCCGGGTCCGCAGGTCGACCACCGACAGCGCGACCAGCACCGGCACGACGGGCACCACGGCGAGCCATCCCCAGGACCAGCCGGCGGCCAGACCGGCCAGGCCGCCGCACACCGCGGCCCAGGCGGCGGCCCCCCGCGGGCGCGGGGGCCGCGCCGCGAGGTCGACGTAGAGCTCCTTGGGAGGCTCGTCGGCCCGCCGCGGGTCGGGCTCGGCGTCCCCGGGCTCGGGCGCCGGCTCCGGGAGCCGGGCGATCAGCTGAGGGACCAGCAGCCCCGCGGCACCACACAGCACCGCCGCCGCGGCACCGGCCGCGAGCTGGCTTGCGTCCACGCTCAGGTCCCTTCGTCGAGCCGCTCGCGCAGAGCAGCCTCCCCAGCCTGCCGCATCTCCAGCAGCGGTGCGGGGAGTTCGGTGAACTGCTCGAACTGCAGCGCCGCCTGGTGCACCAGCAGGTCCAGCCCGCGCACCAGGACGCGGTCGCCGGCGGAGGCCGCCAGCGGCGTCGGCCACGGGTCGTAGAGCACCTCGAACAGCACCGGCACCCGGGCACAGCCGGCGACCAGGTCGGGCGTCTGCGCCGTGGCCGGGATCGTGGAGACCAGCAGGTCGCCCTCCGGCGCCACGTCCAAGGGGGCGATCGACACCTCGAGCCCACCGAACCGCTCCGCGGCGGCCAGCGTCTCCGCGGCGCGTGCGGCGTCGCGCACGTGCAGCACGAACGAGCGGCACCCCTGGCGGGCCAGCGCCAGCAGCGTCGAGGCCGCCGTCGCGCCACCGCCGAGGATCGCGGCGTGGCCGACCGGGCCGGCGTACCGCTCGCGGAGCGCCGCCTCGGCCCCGGGGATGTCGGTGTTGTCGCCGCGGACGACTCCCTCGCCCAGCAGCAGCGTGTTGGCCGCTCCCCCCAGCTCGGCGAGCTCGCTCGCCTCGTCGACCAGCGCCATCGCCTCCCGCTTCAGCGGCATCGTCAGCGAGAGCCCGCGCCACGAGCCGTCGAGGCCCGCCAGGAACTCCCGCAGCCCGCCCGAGGACACCCGGTGCGCGTCGTAGCTCCAGTCCAGCCCGAGAGCGGCATACCCCGCCCGATGCAGCACGGGCGACAGCGAGTGCTCGATCGGGTCGCCGAGGACCCCACAGTGCCTCATCTCGGTCAGCTCAGCAGGCGTCGGAGGTCTCGCAGTACTTCAGCAGCTTGGCACGGTTGCGGTTGTGCTCGTCGAGCGTCACCGCGAAGAGTGTCTTGCCGGTGCGCAGGTTGACGGTGACGTAGTAGAACCACGGCCCGTCGGCGGGCTCCAGCGCAGCCTCGAGCGCGTCCGTGCCCGGCGCCGAGATCGGTCCGGGCGGCAGCCCCGGCACCCGGTAGGTGTTGTAGGGCGAGTCGATGTTGCGCTCCTCGTCGGTCGTCGTCGCACCGAGGTTCTCACCGTGGGCGTAGTTGACCGTGGCGTCGAGCTGCAGGAGGTAGTTCGTCTCGCCGCGGTTCTCCAGCCGGTTGTAGATGACCCGGGCCACCTTCGGCATGTACTTCGGGGGCGACTCCACCTGCACCAGGCTCGCGATGGTGACGATCTCGCCGGGCTCGTAGCCGAGATCGGCGGCCCGCTGCTCCAGGTCGGTGTCCTTGGCCGCCTGCTTGAACCGCTTGACCATCGCCTTGAGGATCGACTTCGGCGTCGACTCGGGGGTCAGCTCGTAGGTCGCGGGGAAGAGGTAGCCCTCCGGGTTGTCGTTGGCGTACGACGGCAGCCCCAGCTTCTCGGGCTCGGCCAGCACCTTCTCGTAGTCCGCGCGGCTGAAGTCGGTCTTCTTCGCGAGGGTGTCGACGATGTCCTCGACCCGGAGGCCCTCGGGGATCGTCACGGTGTTCTTGATGACGTTGGCCGGGTCGATGAGCACCGCGAGGGCGTCGGCGGCGGCCATCTCCTTCTTCAGCGTGTAGGTGCCGACCTGGATCTTCGACGACTTGGGCTCCTCCGCCGCCGCGTTGAGGAACGCGTCGACGGAGGCCACCACGCCCGCGGACTTGAGGTTGCGGCCGATCACGGTGGTCGTGTCGCCCGTCGCCACCTCGAAGCTCACCTCGCCGCTCCCCGGGCCCGGGTAGTCCTGGGCACCGCCGAACCTGTCGGAGATGAAGCCCTTGCCCATGGTGACCAGGAGCACCCCACCGGCCACCAGGACCGCCAGCGCGACCAGCGCCGCGAGGCATCCCGACAGCGGCCTGCTGCGGCGCCGAGCGCCGCCGGCGACGTAGGGGTCGTCGTCGTAGACCTCCTCGTCGTGCCCGGGGTCGTCGTGCTGCGGGTCGGCGTAGGTCGGCTCCATCGACGGGTCGACGCCGGGGGCGTCGAGGTAGCCCTCGCGTCGCGGGTCGTAGTCAGTCATCAACGTCCTCGTCCTGGTCGGTCGGCCCGGACACGAGCTCACCCGGCGCCACCCCCGTCGCGCGCTCGGTGTCCAAGGCCTGCTGGAGGATCACCACGGCCGCCGCCTGGTCGACGACCGACCGTCGGGCCCTCCCCGAGCGACCGCGTTCGCGCAGCATGGACTCCGCCGACACGGTGCTCAGTCGCTCATCACACAGCCTCACGGGCACAGGAGCAACTTCTCGGGCCAGTCCCGCGGCAAAATCCCGCACCCGCGCGGCGGCCGGGCCCTCCCCACCGGACAGCGACCGGGGCAGCCCTACGACCACCTCGACCGCCTCCTCCGCCGCGACCAGAGCCGAGATCCTGGCCAGGTCGCCGGCGCCGCGGGCGACGGTCTCGACCGGCGTCGCGAGGAACCCCGACGGGTCGCTCCGGGCCACGCCGATCCGGGCATCCCCGGGGTCGACACCGAGGCGGACGCCCCACCTCATGGTCAGGCGCCGACCGTCCGGGCGACCTCCGCGGCCACCACGGCCAGGGCCTCGTCGACCCGGGTGGCGTCGGTGCCGCCGCCCTGGGCGACGTCGTCCTTGCCGCCACCCTTGCCCCCGACCAGGGGACCGACCGCACGGACCAGCGCGTTGGCCGACAGCCCACGCTCCCGCGCCTCGTCGTTGGTCGCGGCGACCACCGACACCTTGCCGTCGGCGGTGCCGATCATCACGACCACGCCCGGCCGGCCCGCCGCGAGCCGTCCACGGACGTCGAGCGCGAGCGTGCGCACGTCGCCGCCGCCCGCCCCGTCGACCCGGTGCGCCACCACGGACACCCCGTGAACGTCGTCGGCGCCGGCAGCCAGCTCGGCGCCGCCCGACAGCAGCTGCGCCATCCGGACCTTCTCGATCTCCTTCTCGGCTGCCCGAAGCCGCTCCACCAGGTCGTGCACGCGCTCGGGCAGCTCCTCGGGCCGCGCCTTGAGCGCCTCCGACAGCTGGGCGACCAGCACGTGCTCACGCGCCAGGAACCGGTAGGCGTCACCGCCGACCAGCGCCTCGACGCGGCGTACGCCGGCTCCGATGGACGACTCGCCGAGCAGCTTGATCACGCCGAGCTGTCCGGACCGGCCCGCGTGCGTGCCGCCGCACAGCTCGCGCGCCCAGTCGCCGACGGACACGACGCGCACCTGGTCGCCGTACTTCTCACCGAACAGCGCCATCGCCCCGGACGCCACCGCGTCGGCCTGGCTCATCACCTCGGCGTGGACCGCCAGGTCGTCGAGCACCACGTCGTTGACCCGAGCCTCCACGTCGTGCATCACCGACATCGGCACCGCACCGGTCGCTGAGAAGTCGAACCGGAACCGTCCCGGCGCGTTCTCCGAGCCGGCCTGGGTCGCGGTCTCGCCCAGCGCCTCGCGGAACGCCTTGTGCACCATGTGGGTCGCGGTGTGGGCGCGTGAGATCGACCGGCGCCGCTCCAGGTCGACCGCCGCGTGCGCGGCGAGCCCCTCGGTGACCTCGCCCTCGAGGACCCGCGCCTTGTGCACCACCAGGCCGGTCACGGGCGACTGCACGTCGAGCACCTCGAGCCGCGCGCCGTTGGCCAGCTCGATGACCCCCTGGTCGGCCAGCTGGCCGCCGCCCTCGGCATAGAACGGGGTGCGGTCGAGCACCAGCTCGACCTCGTCGCCCGGCTGCGCCGCCGCGACCACCTCGCCGCCGGCCACCAGGCCACGGACGGTGCCCTCGTCGGCGGTGACGTCGTAGCCGGTGAACTCCACCGGACGCCCCATCGAGTCGGCCACCTCACGGTAGGCGTGCGCGTCCTGGTGCTGGCCCTTCTTCGCGCGCGCGTCGTCCTTGGCACGCTGGCGCTGCTCGCCCATCAGCCGGCGGAAGCCCGGCTCGTCGACCGAGAGCCCCTGCTCGGCCGCCATCTCGAGGGTCAGGTCGATCGGGAAGCCGTAGGTGTCGTGGAGCGCGAAGGCGCGGTCGCCGGAGAGCTGGGTGCCGCCCGAGCCCTTGAGCTCGCCCACCGCCAGGTCGAAGATCTGGGTGCCGGCTCGCAACGTCTGACGGAACGCGTGCTCCTCGGCGTAGGCCACCGTGGAGATGCGCTCCCAGTCCTGGTGCAGCTGGGTGTAGGTCTCCCCCATCTTGTCGCGGCTGACCGGGAGCAGCTCGGGCAGCGCCGGGTCCTCATAGCCCAGCAGCCGCATCGAGCGGACCACCCTGCGCAGCAACCGCCGCAGCACATAGCCGCGCGCCTCGTTGCCCGGCGTCACGCCGTCGGCGATCAGCATCATCGAGCTGCGCACGTGGTCGGTGATCACCCGGAACCGGACGTCGTCCTCATGGCCCTGCTGGCCGCCCGCGCCGTAGCGACGGCCGGTCAGCTCCTCGGCCTTCGCGATCACCGGGTAGAGGACGTCGATCTCGTAGTTGTTCTCCTTGCCCTGGAGCAGGAACGCCACCCGCTCCAGGCCCATGCCGGTGTCGATGTTCTTCTTCGGCAGCGAGCCGGCGATGTCGAAGTCGTCCTTGGCCCGGACCGCGCTGAGCTCGTCCTGCATGAAGACGAGGTTCCAGATCTCGAGCAGCCGGTCCTCGAGCTCGTAGGGCATGTCCGGCCCCAGCCGCACCGCCTCGAAGTCGGGTCCGTAGTCGGGGCCGCGGTCGTAGAGGATCTCCGAGCACGGACCACCCGGCCCGGGCACGCCCATCGACCAGTAGTTCTCCTTCTTCCCGAGCTTGAGGATCCGCTCCGCGGGCAGCCCGGTGACCTTGCGCCACAGGGCCAACGCCTCGGCGTCGTCGGCGTAGACGCTCGGGTAGAGCCGGCCCTCCTCGAGCCCGAAGCCGCCCTCCTGGCGCGGCTTCGTCACGAGCTCCCAGGCGAGCTGGATCGCGCCCTCCTTGAAGTAGTCGCCGAAGGAGAAGTTGCCGCACATCTCGAAGAAGGTGTTGTGGCGGGTGGTCTTGCCGACATCCTCGATGTCGAGGGTGCGCACGCACTTCTGCACGCTGACCGCACGGGGGTAGGGCGGGGTCTCCTGACCCAGGAAGTAGGGCTTGAACGGCACCATGCCGGCGTTGACGAACAGCAGCGTCGGGTCGTCGAGGAGCAGCGAGGCGGAGGGCACCGCGGTGTGGGCGCCGATCGAGCGGTTCTGCTCGAAGTGCGCCACGAACCGCCGCCGGATCTCCGCGGTGCTCATCGGCTCGGTGTCCATCAGCTGCCTTCCTCGTCGGTGGTGGTCAGGTGTCTCGGTGCGTCGGAGCCGGGCGGCAGCCCGGGTGTCCCATCAGGCCGCAGACCGTAGCGCTCCCGCAACTCCGTTTCCCGCTCGGCCCGACCGGCCGCGGCCTCCCCGGCGAACACCTGGGCGCCGGCGCGCACGCCGTCCCACCGGTCGCGCAGCCCCTCGACCGTGAACATCTCGGCCACCCGGCGCGCTCGGACCACGGCATAGGCACCGGCCCCGGCTCCCGCGGCGAACCACAGCCCCCGCCTCATGCGGCGTCCCCGCGCGCCTGCCGGCGGGCCGTGGCCCCGGCAGTGCGTCGCAACCGGCGCAGCTCCGCCCGGCGACGCTTGCGAGCGGCCTTGACCTCGCGCGTGTAGGCATAGCGCATCCGGAAGCGGTTCTCGGGCGAGGTGGCGCGGCGTACGCCGTGGGCCAGTCCCGCGGCCTTGACCACCGTCTCGCGGAGCAGCAGGTCGGCGAAGAGGCGCCCCTCGATCCGGGCGGCCGGCTCCGGTGCACCGGGCTCGCCCAGCGCGGTGATGACGTAGGGCGACCCGTCGGCGTCGGTGTCAGCGGCGGTGTCGGGGGCGGCCGGTGGAGCGTCCCGCTCCAGACGGCTCTCCAGCTCGTCGAGCCGCTCGCGCAGCCCCTCGGACTCGGCCCGAGTGGCCGCCAGATCGGCACCGGTGTCCCGGCGCGCGCGGCGCAAGGCGACCGCCAGCGCCACCGCCGCCGCGAGGGCGAGCAGCAGGCCGGCCGCCAGCGTCAGGTCGAGCCACGTCACAACGCCGCACCCTATCCGGTCGGTCCCGAGCCACGGATCAGCCGGCGGATCCGCTCCCACCGCTCCTTGACCGCTGCCTCGGCGCCGAGCGCGGTCGGCCGGTAGTACTCCGCGTCGGCCACCACCTCGGGGGCGTACTGCTGCTCGGCGATCCCGAAGGGCGCGTCATGGCTGTAGACATAGGTCGCGCCGTGGCCCAGCTTCTTCGCACCCTGGTAGTGCGCGTCGCGCAGGTGGGCCGGCACCTGGCCGATCTTGCCCGCGCGTACGTCGGCCTGGGCGGCGTCGATGGCCAGCGTGACCGCGTTGGACTTCGGCGCCACCGCCAGCGCGATGGTGGCCTGGGCCAGGTTGAGCCTGGCCTCGGGCATCCCGATGAGCTGCACGGCCTGTGCCGCCGCGACCGCGGTGGGCAGCGCCGTGGGGTCGGCCAGCCCGATGTCCTCGCTGGCCAGGATCACCAGGCGGCGGGCGATGAACCGCGGGTCCTCGCCCGCCTCGATCATCCGGGCCAGGTAGTGCACCGCGGCGTCGGCGTCCGAGCCGCGCACCGACTTGATGAACGCGCTGGTGACGTCGTAGTGCTGGTCGCCCTGGCGGTCGTAGCGCACCGCTGCCTGGTCGGCGGCCGTCTCGGCCGTGGCCAGGTCGATCTCGTCACGACCCTGGCTGCGCGCGGCGCCGGCGGCCGCCTCAAGGTAGGTGAGCGCCCGGCGAGCGTCGCCACCGGCCAGCCGGACCAGATGGTCGCGGGCCTCCGCACTCAGGGACAGGGCGCCCGCGAGCCCCCGCTCGTCGGCGACCGCCTGGTCGACCACCTCACCGATCTCGTCGTCGCCGAGCGACTCCAGCCGGAGCAGCAGGCTGCGCGACAGGAGCGGGGAGATCACGCTGAAGAACGGGTTCTCGGTGGTGGCCGCGATCAGCGTGACCCAGCGGTTCTCGACGCCGGGGAGCAGGGCGTCCTGCTGCGCCTTGCTGAACCGATGCACCTCGTCGACGAAGAGCACGGTCTCGCGACCGGTGGCCGCGAGCTCGGCGCGCGCCGAGTCCATCGCCGCGCGGACCTCCCTGACGCCTCCGGTCACCGCGGATACCTCCACGAAACGGCGATCCGTCTGACCGCTCACGATCGCGGCGATGGTGGTCTTGCCGGTGCCGGGCGGCCCCCACAGCAGCAGGGACAGCGACTGGTCACCCTCGACCAGCTGGCGCAGCGGCGATCCCGGGGCGCGCAGCTGGGGCTGGCCGACCAGCTCGTCCAGCGTGCGCGGGCGCATCCGCACCGCGAGCGGAGCGGACGCATGGTCGGTGCCGGTCAGGCTGCCGCCACGCGCCGGAGCACCGCCCCTCGCCTCCGACGCGCCCGCGGGTGCGTCGTACTCGAACAGGCCGTCCACGCGAGCGACCCTACTGCCCCGGCGGGCACCCGGTCGGTCCCGGTCAGCCCCGGCCCAGCGAGTTGGTCTTGAGGTCGAACCAGGTGTCGGAGTAGCCCGACCCGGTCGGGATCTCCACCGGCGAGGCGCCCGCGTCGGGCTGGCCGTAGCTGTCCACCCCGAGCAGCCGCGACGTCACCGGCTCGGTCGGGTGCGCCCCGATCTCGCCCGGGAAGTGGCAGGCGACCTTGTGCCTCGCCCCGATCTGCAGCAGCGGCGGCTCGACCGCGGCGCAGATCTCCTTGGCGATCGGGCAGCGGGTCCGGAAGCGGCACCCGGACGGCGGGTTGATCGGGCTGGGCACGTCGCCCTGGAGGCGGATCCGCTCCCGCTGGGCGCCGCGCACCACCTCACCCACGTCGGGCACCGACGACAACAGCGCCTGCGTGTAGGGGTGGTGGGGCCGGTCGTAGAGCGTCTCCCGGTCGGCGATCTCGACGATCTTGCCGAGGTACATCACCGCGACCTCGGGGCAGAAGTGCCGGACCACGGCCAGGTCGTGGGCGATGAACAGGAACGCGATGTTGAACTCGCGCTGGACCTCCTGCAGCAGGTTGACCACCTGCGCCTGGATGGACACGTCGAGCGCGGACACGGGCTCGTCGGCGACCAGGAGCTTCGGTTGCAGGGTCAGGGCACGGGCGATGCCGATGCGCTGCCGCTGACCGCCGGAGAACTCATGGGGGTAGCGGTTGTAGTGCTCGGGGTTGAGCCCCACCACCTCCAACAGCTCCTGCACCCGGCCGAGCACCTTGTCCTTCGGCAGCATCTTGTGGATCACCAGCGGGGCGCCGACCAGGCTGCCGATGGTGTGCCGCGGGTTCAGCGAGGTGTAGGGGTCCTGGAAGATCATCTGGACATCGCGACGCAGCGGCTTGAGCTCGCCCGCGCTGATGTTGGTGATGTCGCGGCCGTCGAACTCGATCGAGCCACCGGTGGGCTTGTAGAGCCGGGTGACCGCACGTCCGGTCGTGGACTTGCCGCAGCCGGACTCACCGACCAGCCCGACGGCGTCGCCGGCGTCGACCCGGAAGGAGACCCCGTCGACGGCCTGCACGTGGCCGACGGTACGGCGGATCAGGCCGGTCGACTTGACCGGGAAGTACATCCGGAGGTCCTTGACCTCCAGGATCGGGCGGGACTCCGACTTCTCCTGCGTCGCCGTCGACGCCGTCGAGACCTCGCTCATGCGCCCACCTCCAGGCCGATCTCGGGCGCGACCTCTTCGGCGAACACCTCGTCGGGGTTGGTGAGGTGGCATCGCTTCAGGTGGTTGGTCCCGCGGCTGCCCGGCGTCAGCTCCGGCGTCGTGGTGCTGCACAGGCCGCCCGGCACCTTGTCCTTGTGGGGACAGCGCGGGTGGAAGTGGCAGCCCGACGGCGGGTTGAGCAGGCTGGGCGGGTTGCCGGGGATCGGCACCAGCGGCAGGCTGGTGTCGCGCGCGACGTCGGGCACGCTGGAGAGCAGGCCCCAGGTGTAGGGCATCTCCGGGTGCGACAGGATCTCCTTGGCGGTGCCGTACTCGACCGCGCGGCCGCCGTACATCACCAGCACGTCGTGGGACATCTCCGCCACCACGCCGAGGTCGTGGGTGATCAGGATGATCGCGGTGTCGAAGTCACGCTGCAGGTCGACCAGCAGGTCGAGGATCTGCGCCTGCACCGTGACGTCGAGCGCGGTGGTGGGCTCGTCGGCGATCAGCAGCGTCGGGTCGTTGATCAGCGCCATCGCGATCATCGCCCGCTGGCGCATGCCACCGGAGAACTGGTGGGGGTAGTCGTCGACCCGGCGGTCCGGCTGCGGGATGCCGACCCGGTCGAGCATCTCGATGGTGCGGGTCCGTGCCTCCTTCTTGGAGGCGCTGTTGTGGACCAGGTAGGCCTCGGCGATCTGGTTGCCCACGGTGTAGTAGGGGTGCATCGCCGAGAGGGGGTCCTGGAAGATCATCGCGACCTCGGAGCCGCGCTTGCGACGCATCTCGTTGTCGCTGATCGCCAGCAGGTCCACGCCGTCGAGCGTGATCCGGCCGCTGACCTGGGCATTGCTGCCCCGGTGCAGCCCCAGGATCGCCGAGGACGAGACCGACTTGCCGGAGCCGGACTCGCCGACGATGCCGAGCGTGCGGCCCTTCTCCAGGGTGTAGGAGAGGCCGTCGGTGGCCCGGACCAGGCCGTCGGAGGTCGGGAAGAAGACCTTCAGGTCCTCGATCTCGAGAAAGGGAGCGGTGTCGGTCATCAGGCGAGCCTCACCCTCGGGTCGATGTAGGCATAGAGGATGTCGACGATGATGTTGGCGAAGATCACGAAAGCGCCCGCGAGCATCAACAGCGCCACCAGCACCGGCAGGTCGGAGGACTGGTTGGCGCGCACCGCCAAGGCGCCCAGACCGTAGTAGCTGAAGACGCGCTCGGTGATGATGGCACCCCCCAGGAGCCCGGCGAAGTCGAGGCCGATCATGGTGACCAGCGGCGTCAGGGCGGCCCGCAGGGCGTGCTTGAACAGCACCACCCGCTGGGTGAGCCCCTTGGCCTTGGCCGTGCGGACGTAGTCCTCCGTCAACGACTCGAGCACGAACGCCCGGGTGATCCGGACGTAGCCGGCGAGGTAGAGCAGCGCCAGGGTCAGGGACGGGAGGAGCAGGTTGATCAACCAGCCGCCTATCCCGCCCTCGGCTATGGACTCGTACTTCGGATAGGGAAGCAGCTGCCATTTGATGGCGATGTATTTGAGGATGAAGATCGCGATGAAGAACGACGGGAAGGCATAGACCACCAGGGTGAGGCCGACGATGCCTCGGTCGATGAACGAGCCTTTGGTGATGGCCGCGGTGAGCCCGAACAGGACGCCGAACACCACCCACATGATCATCGCCACCACGGCGAGCGAGATGGAGATCGGGGCGGCCTCGCCGATCACCTCGTTGACGGTGGCCGCGTTGACCTGCGAGTAGCCGAAGCACGGTGCGTCGCAGTGCACGGCGAGGTCGGGCCGCTCCTTGAGCAGGGAGGGGTCGGCGGGGTAGTCACGACCGACCGCGATGCCCTTCATGAAGTCGGTCCACTGCTGGATGACCGGCTTGTCGAAGCCGAGCGCCCGCTCGGTGATCTCGCGGCGCTCGGGGGTGCAGTTCTTGCCACAGGCGGCCCGGACCGGGTCGACCTGGGAGTTGAAGAAGAGGAAGAAGGTGACGATCGTCAGCGCGAGCAGCAGCAGGATGCCGATGAAGGTCCGGCGCACGATGTAGGCGAACACGGTGGGTCCTGTCGTCCTCTTGAGGGGATGGTGGCGGGCGCCTCGGCAGCCGCACCGGGGGCAGAGCAGCGGCAGGGTGGGGGCCCGGACAGGTCCGGGCCCCCACCCTCAGTCACGAGTGGTGCTGTGACTGAGCCTTGATCACTGAGTCACTCCGATGGGACCGAGGTCCGGGTAGGAGCTCGACGAGGCGTCCGTCATGAACCCGGTGATGCCGGATCCGTAGATGAAGTAGAACACGCTCGTGTCGGTCGGGATGTAGGCGACATCGTTGGACAGCACGTTGTCGGCCTGCATCAGCAACTGGTTCTGGGCGTCGATGTCGGGGGCCACGGCGGCCTCGTCGATCAGCTTCTCGAACTCGTCGCTCTGGTAGTAGCCGTAGTCCTGACCCAGGTTCGTCACGTTGCCCTTGGCGTCGGTGGCGAAGTTGGCCCGGCTGTCGAACAGCGGCGGGAGCACGGTCATGGCCGACGGCCAGTCAGCACCCCAGCCGGCCCACACGACATCCGAGTCCTTGTCGGGCTGGTTGATGATGTCGTAGTAGGTGTCGCCCAGCGGGTCGAGGTTGACCTTGAAGCCACCGGCCTCCCAGCCCTGCTTCAGCACGGCAGCAGCCTTGTCGGCCGTGTCGCCCTGCGGGTAGGTGTAGGTGATCTCGTAGGGCGTCGACACACCGGCCTCGGCGAGCAGGCTCTTGGCCGTGTCGGGCTGGTAGCCGTCGGCGAACGCCGGCTGCGGAGCGTAGCCCGGCAGGTTCGGGTTGATGATGTCGTCAGCGGCGACCGCGGACTTGTCACCACCGAGGGCCTTGACGTAGTTGGGCACGTCGGTGGCCGCGGCCAGCGCCTGCCGCACCTTCAGGTCGGTCATCTTCTGCTGGTTGGGAACCAGGTAGTCGGTGAACGGCGACTCCACGGTGACGGTGCGGGACTCCATGTCCGGCGTCACCTGGGTGAAGTAGGCGGGCGGGATGCGGGCCGGGGTGACGGCGTTCTGGTCGTCACCGGCGTCGGCGATCAGGCGGTCGATGATCGGCTCGCTCTCGGTGTAGAGCTCGTAGTCGATCTGGTCGGGGTTGGCCTGACGCAGGGTCTCCGGCGTGTCCGTCGACGGGTCGTAGTTGTCGTTGCGGACCAGCGTGGCGCCCTTGTTGACGTCCCACTTGTTGCCCTCGATCCTGTAAGGACCGTTGGACAGCACCGTGAACTTCGACTTGTCACCCTTGTCGAACGACTCCTTGTAGGGGTCGGTCGCCATCAGCGACGCCACCGAGAGCGGGAAGTCCGGCCACGGCTTGTTGAAGTGGTAGGTGATGGTGTTGCCGTCGCAGACGACGGCCTTGTCGAACAGGTCCTGGCCCTTGCCGGCGTAGGGGCCCTTGTACTTGCCCGCCGGGATGTCCAGGTAGCTCTTCAGGTAGAAGCCCGCGCCACCGGTGAGGATGTCGTCGGCGAACGCACGCGACGCGCCGTACTTGAAGTCCTCACACGTGATGTCGGTGCCGTCCTCCCACTTGATCCCGTCCTTCAGCGTGAAGGACCACGACTTGCCGTCGTCGGACACCGTGCCCGTGTCGGTGGCCAGGTCGGGGACCGGGGTGTTGGCGACGTCGGGGTCCTCGTTGAACGGGAACGCCACCAGCGAGCGGTACAGCGTGCGCCGGAAGTTGGCCAGCTCCACGCCGTAGTAGATCCGCTGCGGGTCGGTCGCCTCGAACGGGAAGTGCTGCAGGTAGAGCAGCGTCCCGCCCTTGGCGCTCGCGGCGCCGCTGGACTCGGTGCCTCCTGAGCTGCCGGAGTCGTCGGACCCACCGCACGCGGCGAGCGCCAGCACCAGGGCTGCCGCTCCGCTCACGGCGGCCATCCGCTTTCGCATCTTGGCCATTACCTCTCCTTGATCTTGTCGGCGCCGGGTTCCGGCGCTCCCCCTCGGCGACATCGGGTCACCGAAAGACTGTGGAATTCGTGGGACGACCCCGGATCAGCGATCCGCCTTGGGGTCGAGGGCGTCGCGCATGCCGTCGCCGAGCAGGTTGAAGGACACGACGATCAGCGCGATGAGGAACGCGGGGGCGAAGAAGTAGAGGAAGTCGCTCCCGGCGTACTGGACCGCGTCGTTGAGCACGTTGCCGAGCGTGGGCGTCGGCGGCTTCACGCTGACGTTGAGGTAGGCGAGGGCCGCCTCCGCCGAGATGAACGCCGGCATGTAGAGCGTGAAGGTGACCAGCACGGGGGCCCACAGGTTGGGCAGCAGCTCGCGGAACCAGATCCGCAGCCGGCTGGCGCCGAAGAGCCGCGCGGCGTCGACGAACTCGCGCTCGCGCAGCGACAGCACCTGACCGCGGATCAGGCGGGCGGTGCCGGTCCAGCCGAAGAACCCGAGCACCAGGATCACGAAGGTGCCCTGGGTGATGGGGCCGGCCGGGAGCCCGACCTTGGAGGTGAGGAAGTAGGTGCCGACCGAGGAGCCGGCCAGCAGCAGCAGGGTGACCGGGAAGGCGAGCGTCAGGTCGATGCCGCGGCCGATGATGGCGTCGGTCCAGCCGCCGGAGTAGCCGCTGATGATGCCGAGCGTCACGCCCAGCGCCACCGCGATCACCGAGGCGGTGAGCGACACCACCAGGGAGTAGGTGATGCCCAGCCAGACCCGGCTGAGCACGTCGCGGCCCACGCCCGGCTCCACGCCCAGCGGGTGCTCCCAGCTGATGCCCCACCACTTGCCGGCGGGCAGCGTGTTGACGTCGAGGAGGTCCTGGTGAGGGGTGAGCGGGTCCAGCACGTTGAAGTGGACCAGGATCGGCGCGGAGATCGCGGCGATGAAGTAGAAGATCACCACACCGAGGGCGACCATGGACTTCCGGTCCTTGCGGAACCGCTCCATCGCCAGCTGCGTCGGCGACTTGCTCTCGATGGCACGAGCGCCCTCGGCGGGCTCGGGCTCGTGGCCGCTGTCGATGAGCGGGTCCTGCACCGGAACACTCATGAGCACCTCGGATCTGATGGTCTTGGGGGCGTCCGCGGCGACCTGCACCCGGGTTGCGGGCGGGGTTGCCGGTCAAGTCCGGAAGCGACTCTATGTGAACTGCAACCCGATGAGGGTTATCGGCAGGTAACGATCTGGTCTCTCCTGGTGGTACTTCCGCAAAATCAGGACACAGGCGGGATGCTTTGCGCCGCGGGCGCGTCCACTCCGGCTTCCTTGCGCTGCTCGGCCGTGATCGGCGCAGGAGCGGCGGTCAGCGGGTCGAACCCGCCGCCCGATTTGGGGAACGCGATCACCTCGCGGATCGACTCGCTGCCCGCGAGCAGCGCCACCGTCCGGTCCCAGCCGAAGGCGATGCCGCCGTGCGGCGGTGCGCCGTAGGCGAACGCGTCCAGCAGGAAGCCGAACTTCTCCTCCGCCTCCGCCTCGTCGATGCCCATCACCGCGAACACCCGCTTCTGGACGTCCTGGCGGTGGATACGGATGGAGCCGCCACCGATCTCGTTGCCGTTGCAGACGATGTCGTAGGCCCACGCCAGGGCGGTGCCGGGGTCGGCGTCGAAGCCGTCGAGGTCCTGCGGCGAGGTGAACGCGTGGTGCACCGCGGTCCAGGCGCCGCCACCGACGGCCACGTCGCCCGCGGCGGTGGCCTCGTCGGCGGGCTCGAACAGCGGGGCGTCGACGACCCAGAGGAACGACCAGGCGTCCTCGTCGATGAGGTCGCAGCGACGGCCGATCTCCAGCCGGGCGGCGCCGAGCAGGGCGCGGCTGGCCTTCACCGGGCCCGCGGCGAAGAACACGCAGTCGCCGGGCTCGGCGCCGACGTGGGCCGCCAGCCCGGCCCGCTCCTCCTCGGAGAGGTTCTTGGCGACCGGGCCGCCGAGCTCCCCGTCGTCCTGGACGAGCACGTAGGCCAGGCCGCGGGCGCCGCGCTGCTTGGCCCACTCCTGCCAGGCGTCGAGCTGCTTGCGCGGCTGCGAGGCGCCGCCCGGCATCACCACGGCGCCGACGTAGGGGGCCTGGAAGACCCGGAACGGCGTGTCTGCGAAGTACGCCGTGCAGTCGACGAGCTCCTGCCCCATCCGCAGGTCGGGCTTGTCGGTGCCGAACCGCGCCATCGCGTCGGCGTACGTCATCCGCGGCAGCGGCCGGGGCAGCTCGTAGCCGATCAGCGCCCACACCGCCGCGAGCACGTCCTCGCCGACGGCGATCACGTCGTCCTGCTCGACGAAGCTCATCTCGATGTCGAGCTGGGTGAACTCCGGCTGCCGGTCGGCGCGGAAGTCCTCGTCGCGATAGCAGCGGGCGATCTGGTAGTAGCGCTCCAGGCCACCCACCATCAGCAGCTGCTTGAACAGCTGGGGGCTCTGCGGCAGGGCGTACCAGCTGCCCGGCTGCAACCGCGCGGGCACCAGGAAGTCGCGGGCGCCCTCGGGGGTGGACCGGGTGAGGGTGGGCGTCTCGACCTCGACGAAGCCGTGCGAGTCGAGCACGTCACGCGCCGCCTTGTTGACCTGGCTGCGCAGCCGCAGTGCCTGGTTGGGCCCGCTGCGGCGCAGGTCGAGGTAGCGGTACCTGAGCCGCGCCTCCTCCCCCACGTCGACGTGGTCGTCGATCGGGAACGGCAGCGCGGCCGCCGGGCTGAGCACCTCCACGTCGCTGGCGATCACCTCGACCTCCCCGGTCGGCAGCGCCTCGTTGGCGTTGCCGTCGGGACGCAGTGCGACCTCGCCGGTGACCTTGAGGCAGTACTCCGACCGCAGCGCGTGCGCGACCTCCTCGTCGCGCACCACCACCTGGACGACGCCGCTGGCCTCGCGCAGGTCGAGGAAGGCGACCCCGCCGTGGTCGCGCCGCCGGGCGACCCAGCCCGCCAGGGTGACGGTCTGTCCGGCGTGCTCGGCGCGGAGGGTGCCGGCGTCGTGGGTGCGGATCACTGCTGCTCCTTCGAGGACTGGGTGCTGACGATGTGCGGGTGGAGGTCGACGGTGGGTGGCGCCCAGGTCGCCGGGTCGGCCGGGACCTGGTCGCCGGAGCGGATGTCCTTGACCTCGTGGGTCCACGCGCCGGTGTCGTCGAGCCGGGGGAACCAGACGAAGGGGATGCCGCGGCGGTCGGCCGTGCGGATCTGCTTGCCGAACTTCGCGGCCGACCCCGACACCTCGGTCGGGACGCCGCGCGCCCGCAGCTGCGTGGCCACCGCGTCGCTGACCGCCCGGGACTCCTCGTCGATCACCGCGACCAGGACGGCGCTCGGGACCGGACGGCTGCCCGCGAGGACGCCGTCGGACAGCAGCGGCACCAGGGTGCGGGAGACCCCGAAGGACACCCCCACCCCGGGGTAGGTCGCGCGGCCGTCGCTGGCGAGCGCGTCGTAGCGTCCCCACCGCCGACCGACTTGAGGTGCTCGTAGCCCTCCATGAAGATCTCGACGACCGTGCCGGTGTAGTAGTCGAGCCCCCGCGCGATCCGCAGCCGGGCCTCGACCCGAACGTGGTCGTTGACGAGGTCGGACACCCCGTCGAGCACGGCGGCCACCTCGGCCAGCCCCTCGTCGAGGAGCTCGTCGGAGACCCCGAGGGCGCGGACCCGCTCCACGACGGAGGCGTCGGTGGCCACGATCGTGGCCAGGTCGAGGCAGGCCTGCGCCTGCTCGGGTGTCGCCCCTGCCACCGTGACCAGCTGCTCGGCCACCACCTCGGCCGGCTGCTTGTCGAGCTTGTCGATGACCCTGATCGCCGCGACCACGTCGGGGATGCCCAGACCGCGGTAGAAGCCCTGGATCAGCTTGCGGTTGTTGACGCAGAAGGTCAGCGGCGGCAGCGGGAGCGCGTCGAGCGCCTCGACCATCACCCGGACCACCTCGACGTCGTGGTGGAAGGGCAGCGCGTCGCGGCCGACGACGTCGACGTCGGCCTGCGTGAACTGGCGGTAGCGCCCCTCCTGGGGCCGCTCACCCCGCCAGACCGGCTGGATCTGGAAGCGGCGGAACGGGAACTCCAGGTGCCCGGCGTGCTCCAGGACGTAGCGGGCGAAGGGCACGGTGAGGTCGAAGTGCAGCCCCAGGCCCGAGTCGTCGGTCTCACCCTCGGCGGCCAGCCGGCGCAGGACGTAGATCTCCTTGTCGATCTCGCCGCCCTTGGCCAGCCGGTCCAACGGCTCGACCACGCGGGTCTCGATGTTGGCGTAGCCGTGCAGCTCGAAGCAGCGCGACAGCGACGCGATCACCTCGCGCTCGACCACCCGCTGGGCGGGCAGCATCTCGGGGAACCCACTGAGGGGCGTCACCTTGCTCATCGGGTCTCAGAGTCCTCGGGTCACGGGCGGGACGTGGCCGGCCGCGGCCTCGGCCACGTCCAGCAGGTAGGGGTTGGTGACGCGCTCGCGGCCGATCGAGGTCTGCTCCCCGTGGCCGGGCAGCACGACGACGTCGTCGTCGAGCGTGAGCACCTTGTCGCGCAGGCTGCGCAGCATCGTGGGGTGGTCGCCGCCGGGGAGGTCGGTGCGGCCGATCGAGCCGGCGAAGAGCAGGTCGCCGGAGAACATCACCGCGGACACGCCGGGCACCTCGGCGTACGGCGTCCGGAAGGTGACCGACCCCTCGGTGTGGCCGGGGTGTGGTCGACGACGAACTCCACGCCGGCCAGCTCGAGATGCTGTCCGTCGGCGAGCTCGCGCACGTCGTCGGGCTCGGCCCACGCCGCGTCGGCGTCGCCGAGCAACCCGGGCAGCATCTGCCGGGTCTCCCGCGACATGCCCGCCAGCGGGTCGGTCAGCAGGTGCCGGTCGGCGGGGTGGATCCAGGCGGTGGCGTCATAGCCGCCGGCCACCGGAGCGACGCACCACATGTGGTCGAGGTGGCCATGGGTGACCAGCACGGACACCGGCTAGAGCCGGTGCTCGCGCACCACCTCGGCCACGCCCTCGGCGGCGTCCTTGCCGGGGTCGACCACCACGCACTCGGCGCCGGGCCCGGTCGCCACGACGTAGCAGTTGGTGGCCCACGGGCCGGCGGGGAAGCCTGCGATCAACACCCGGGCAGACTACCGACCGCGGGGGGCTGCCTCCGCATCGCCACGGACGGCCATGACTAGCATGGTCCCTGCGCGTCGGCGGTGACGCGTGCCGGACGAAGAGGGAACCAACGTGACGAGCCATGAGTGGGGACGCGTCGCCGACGACGGCACCGTGTTCGTGCGCACCGCCGACGGGGAGCGCTCCGTCGGCCAGTATCCCGAGGGCACGCCCGAGGAGGCTCTGAAGTTCTACACCGACCGTTTCGACGCGCTCGCGTTCGAGGTCGGGCTCCTCGAGCAGCGGGTCCGCGCCGGCGTGCTCAGCCCCGAGGAGGCCACCTCGTCGGTCAAGACGGTGCGCGAACAGGTCACCGATGCCAACGCCGTCGGCGACCTGACCGCGCTGGCCGGCCGGCTGGACTCCCTCTCCCCCGTCATCGCCGAGCAGCGCGAGGCCCGCAAGGTCGAGCGCGCCGCCAAGGCCGAGGAGTCGCGGGCCGAGAAGGAGCGCATCGTGGGCGTCGCCGAGAAACTCGCCGACAGCAACGACTGGCGCCACGGCGCCAACCGGCTGCGCGAGCTGCTCGACGAGTGGAAGGCCTTGCCCCGGCTCGACCGCGCCTCCGACGACGCGTTGTGGCGCCGCTTCTCCACCGCCCGGACCGCCTACACCCGCCGCCGCAAGGCGCACTTCGCCGAGCAGCAGGAGCGCCGTGAGGGCGCCCGGGTGGTCAAGGAGCGGCTGGTCGTCCGCGCCGAGGAGCTCGCCGGCTCCACCGACTGGGGTCCCACCTCCGGTGCGTTCCGCGACCTGATGCGCGAGTGGAAGGCCGCCGGCCCCGCGCCCCGCGACGTCGACGAGTCGCTGTGGCAGCGCTTCCGCGGCGCACAGGACTCCTTCTTCGGGGCCCGTGACGCCGCCAACGCCAAGGTCGACGAGGAGTACGCCGCCAACGCGAAGGTCAAGGAGGAGCTGCTCGTCGAGGCCGAGGCACTGCTGCCGGTCACCGACCTGGAGGCGGCGAAGCGCAGCCTGCGCAGCATCGCCGAGCGCTGGGACGCCGCGGGCAAGGTGCCCCGCGACCGGATGAAGGAGCTCGAGGGCCGGATCCGCAAGGTGGAGCAGGCGGTCCGGTCCCTGGAGGACGAGCAGTGGCGGCGCAGCGACCCGGAGAAGTCCGCCCGCGCCGACGACATGGTGAGCCAGCTCGAGAGCGCGATCGCCAAGATCGAGGCCGACCTCGACAAGGCGCGCGCCGCGGGCGAGGCGAAGAAGGTCACCGAGCTCGAGGAGAACCTCGCCTCGCGGCAGCAGTTCCTCGAGATGGCCCGCCGGGCCTCCGACGAGTTCACCGGCTGACTCCCGGCCCGGCCGGGGCTACTGGGTGACGCGGTAGGCGTCGAAGACGCCCGGCACGTTGCGCACCGCCTTGAGCACTGTGTCGAGGTGGGTGGCGTCGGCCATCTCGAAGCTGAAGCGGCTCTTCGCGACCCGGTCGCGAGTGGTGGTCAGGTGGGCGCTGAGGATGTTCACGTGGGCGTCGGAGAGCGCCATGGTGATGTCGGAGAGCAGGCGCGCGCGGTCGAGCGCCTCCACCTGGATGTTGACGAGGTACGTCGACTGCGACGTGGGCGCCCACTCCACCTCGACCAGCCGCTCCGGCTGCCGCTGCAGGTCGGCGGCGTTGGTGCAGTCGGTGCGGTGGACCGAGACGCCGCCGCCCTTGGTGACGAAGCCGAGGATCGGGTCGCCCGGCACCGGCGTGCAGCACTTGGCGAGCTTGACCCACAGGTCACCGACGCCCTTGACCACGACGCCGGTGTCGCCGACCGGGGTGACCTTGGCGCGACCGCGCCGGCCGGTGATCGTGACGCCCTCGGCGAGGTCCTCGCGGGCGCCCTCGTCGCCGCCGTGCAGGTCGATGACCCGACGCACCACCGCCTGCGCGCTGAGGTTGCCCTCGCCGACGGCGGCATAGAGGGCCGACACGTCGGAGATGTTGAAGTGCTGGGCGGCGAGCGTCAGTGACTCGTGGGTGAGCACCCGCTTGAGGCCGACACCCTCCTTGCGGACCAGCTTGGCGATCTGCTCCTTGCCGCGCTCGATGGCCTCCTCGCGCCGCTCCTTGGTGAACCACTGACGGATCTTGGAGCGGGCCCGGGGCGACTTGACGAAGTTGAGCCAGTCGCGCGACGGGCCGGCGTTGGGGTTCTTCGAGGTGAAGACCTCGACCACGTCACCGTTGTCGAGGCGGGACTCCAGCGGCACCAGGCGGCCGTTGACCCGGGCGCCGATGGTGTGGTGACCGACCTCGGTGTGGACGGCGTACGCGAAGTCGACGGGGGTGGCGCCGGCGGGCAGCGCCTGGACGTCGCCGCGCGGGGTGAAGACGTAGACCTCGGCACGGTTGATCTCGAAGCGCAGCGACTCCAGGAACTCTCCCGGGTCCTCCACGTCGCTCTGCCAGTCGAGCAGCTGACGCACCCAGGTCATGTCGTCGAGGTCACCGGGGCGCTCGGTGTCCTGGCCGGCGCGCCCGGCCTCCTTGTACTTCCAGTGGGCGGCGACGCCGTACTCCGCCCGCCGGTGCTGGGCGTAGGTGCGGATCTGCAGCTCGACCGGCTTGCCCTGCGGGCCGATCACCGTCGTGTGCAACGACTGGTACATGTTGAACTTCGGCATCGCGACGTAGTCCTTGAACCGGCCGAGCACCGGGTTCCAGCGGGCGTGCAGGATGCCGAGGACGGCGTAGCAGTCCTGGTCCTCGTCGACCAGGATGCGGATGCCGACCAGGTCGTGGATGTCGGAGAACTCGCGGCCGCCGACGATCATCTTCTGGTAGATCGAGTAGTAGTGCTTGGGCCGGCCCGTCACCGTCGCCTTGATCCGCGCCTCACGCAGGTCGGCCTCCACCTGGTGGATCACCTGGGCAAGGAACTGGTCTCGTGAGGGCGCCCGCTCGGCGACCATCCGCACGATCTCGTCGTAGATCTTCGGATGCAGGGTCGCGAAGGCGAGGTCCTCCAGCTCCCACTTGATGGTGTTCATGCCCAGTCGGTGGGCGAGCGGGGCGTAGATGTCGAGCGTCTGTCGCGCGGTGCGCTCCTGCGACTCGCGCTTGACGTAGCGCAGCGTGCGCATGTTGTGGAGCCGGTCGGCCAGCTTGATGACCAGCACCCTGATGTCGCGGGCCATCGCGACGATCATCTTGCGGATCGTCTCGGCCTCGGCGGTCTCGCCGTACTGCACCTTGTCGAGCTTGGTGACGCCGTCGACGAGGGCGGCGACCTCGGCGCCGAAGTCGGCGGTCAGCTCCTCCAGCGTGTAGGGCGTGTCCTCGACCGTGTCGTGCAGCAGCGCCGCCACCAGCGTCGGCTCGGTCATGCCGATGTCGGCCAGGATGGTGGTCACGGCGAGCGGGTGGGTGATGTAGGGGTCGCCGCTCTTGCGCATCTGCCCGCGGTGGTAGCGCTCTGCGGTGGTGTAGGCGCGCTCGAGGAGCGCGAGGTCGGCCTTGGGATGGTTGGCGCGGACGGCGTTGAACAGCGGGTCGAGGACCGGGTTTCGGTCCTGGCTGCGGGTGCCGATCCGGGCGATCCGAGCGCGCATGCCGCGCGGGGTGAGGACGGGCTCGGAGACCCGCTGGCGCGGGCTCTCGACGGCCGGGTCCTCGGTCATTGACCCAGTCTAGGGGCCGACCGGTGTGGCTAGACGGTGGCCAGCACCGTCAGCGGCAGACCGCCGACCGCCTCACGGCCCGGCAGCGCGCCGAGCTCCATCAGCACCGAAACCGCCTGCGTCACGCCACCACACAGGTCGACCAGCTGCCGGGTCGCGGCGACGGTGCCGCCGGTGGCCAGTACGGCGTCGACGAGCAGCACCCGCTCGCCCGGGTCGATGGCGTCGGTGTGGATCTCCAGGGTGGCCTGGCCGTACTCCAGGTCATAGGACACCGCGTGGCACTCGCGGGGCAGCTTGCCGGCCTTGCGGACGGGCACGAACCCGATGCCCAGGGCGAGCGCCACCGGGGCGCCCAGGATGAAGCCGCGCGACTCCATGCCGACGACCTTGTCGACGACCGTGGCACCGGAGGCGTCGCGGCCCGCCGAGGCCAGTGCCTCGATGACCGTGGTGAACGCCGTGTGGTCGGCCAGCATCGGGCTGATGTCGCGGAACAGGATGCCGGGCTCGGGGAAGTCGGGCACCTCGATGACCAGCCGCTCCATGGCGGCCACCGCCCGGGCGATCACGTCGTCGGCGGAACCGGCGCTCACTTCTTGCCCCGCTTCGCCCGTGACTCGCGCGCGGGTTGGGCGCGACCGGCCGACCCGCTGCGCCGCACCTCGCCTCGGGGCGTGGGCGTGACCCGGCCCTTGCCCATCGCGGGCTGCGAGCGGGTCGGCCGCTCGTCGGCGTCCGCGTCCAGGTCATCGTCCAGGTCATCGGTCGGGTCGTCGGTCGGGTCGCCGTCGAGCACCTCGACCGACCCGGCCAGGCGAGCCCCCGACGCGTCGGGGTCGGTGTAGATCGGCATGTCCTCGGCGAACGCCGGCACGCTGGCGTAGCGGTCGGCCTGGTGCTTCTTGCGCGCCTTGGCCCGGCGGTCGGCCTCCTGGATCGGCTTCTCCATCGACTTCAGGTGAACCAGCAGCGGCGTGGCCACGAAGATGGAGGAGTAGGTGCCGGCCGCCATGCCGACGAACAGGGCGAGCGACAGGTCCTTCAGTGACCCGGAGCCGAGCTGGACGACGCCGACGTAGAGGATGGCCGCGACGGGGAGCAGCGCGACCAACGAGGTGTTGATCGAGCGGACCAGGGTCTGGTTGACGGCCAGGTTGGACGCCTCGGCGTAGGTCATGTGGGTCTTGCGGAGGTTCTTGGTGTTCTCGCGCACCTTGTCGAAGACCACGACGGTGTCGTAGAGCGAGAAGCCGAGGATGGTCAGCAGACCGGTGACCGTGGCCGGCGTGACCTCGAAGCCGGACCAGGCATAGACGCCGATGGTGATCACCAGGTCGTGGGCGAGCGCCACCAAGGCGGCGACGCTCATCTTCCACTCCCGGAAGTAGAGCGCGATGAACAGCGCCACCAGCACCAGGAACACGGTCAGGCCGATCAGCGACCGTTTGGCCACCGTCTTGCCCCAGCTCGGTCCGACCTCTGACTGGTTGATGTCGGTCTTGGCGTCGACGCCCACCGTCGACGCGATGGCCTCCACGACCTGCTGGCTCTCCGCGGAGGTGAGCGGCTGGGTCTGGACGTCGATGGCCTCCTGGCCGGAGGTCGAGACGACCGGGGCCTTGGCGTTGTCGATGCCGGTGGCCGCGACCGCCTCACGGAGCTTGTCGGCGTTGTCCTGGGTGACCTGGTCGCTCGGCAGGCTGACCTTGAACTGGGCGCCACCGACGAACTCGATGCCGAAGTCGAGCGGCTTGACCTGCAGGCCCACCGCCGCGACGAGCACGATGACGCCCGAGATGGCGTACCACAGCCACCTGCGCCCGACGAACTCGATCGAACGACGGCCGGAGTAGAGGTCACCGCCCCAACGGGAGAATCTGCTCATCAGGCCCTCCCTCCTGCCGGCAGCCGGTCGAGGCCGAGGTTCTCGGCGTCCAGGCCGGACAGCTTGTGGCCCTTGTTGAAGAACGGGAAGTGCGCCAGCCAGGAGACCAGCGGGTGGGTGAACCAGAAGAACACCACCAGGTCGATGACCGTGGACAGACCGAGGGCGAACGCGAAGCCCTTCACCACGCCGGTCGCGGCGACGTAGAGGACGATGGCGGCCATCAGGGAGACGGTGTCGGCGGCCAGACAGGTGTTCCGGGCACGCTTCCAGCCCGCCTCGACCGCGACCCGCATCGACTTGCCGTCGCGCATCTCGTCGCGGATCCGCTCGAAGTAGACGATGAAGGAGTCGGCGGTGATGCCGACCGCGACGATCAGACCCGCGATGCCCGGCAGGGTCAGCGTGAAGCCCGCGGTCTTGCTGAGCAGCATCACCATCGCGTAGGTCAGCGCCGCGGCCACCAGGAGAGAGGCGATGACGACGACGCCGAGGCCGCGGTAGTAGACCAGGCAGTAGAGCATCACCAGCGCGAGCCCCACCAGGCCCGCGGTGATCCCCGCCTGGAGCTGGTTGCCGGCCAGGCTGGGGCCGATGGTCTCGAACGTGGGGTCCTCGAAGGACACGGGGAGCGCACCGAACTTCAGGCTGGTGGCCAGGCTCTGGGCCTCGGCCTGGCTGAAGCTGCCGCTGATCTCGGCCTGGCCGTTGGTGATCAGCCCGTTCATGGTGGGCGCGCTGATCACCTGACCGTCGAGCACGATCGCGAACTGCCGCTGCGTGCCGACCAGCTCGCGCGAGATGTCGGCGAAGACCTTGGTGGCCTCCTTGTTGAAGTCGAGCTGGACGACCCACTCGACGCTCTGCTGGTTGGGGGCACCCGCGTCGGCCGAGTCGAGCTGGGTGCCCTCGATCATCGCGACCGAGAGGAGGAACTTGTTGCCGTTGCCGTCGCAGGTGATCAGCGGCTTGTCGGGGTCGTCCTTGACGTCGGCGGCCTCGCCGGGAGCGGGGCAGGTGAACTTCGCGAACTTGTCGAGCCACTCCTGGCCCGGGCTCTGCGACCACAGCAACGGCTGGTCGATCGGCACCGACCCGTCGGCGGGCTGGTCAGTGGGCGTGTCGGACGGGGAGTCGGTCGCGGAGGCTGACGGCTCTGCGGAGGGCGAGGCACTGCCGGTGGCCGCCGCCTTGCCGGCGTACGGCGCGCGGCCGGCGGGTGTGGCGGTGGGGCTGGCCCCGTCGCTGGCCCCGTCGCTGGCCCCGTCGCTGGCCCCGTCGCTCGCGCTGGCACTGGCGGACGGGCTCTCGGGCAGCAGCACGCCCGCTCCGGGCGAGGGCGAGGAGCTCTCGGTCACCGAGCCCGAGGACGAGGCGGCGGACTGGGCGACGATCCGGAACCGCAGCTGGGCCTGACGGGCCACGGTGTCGACGAGGTCGGCTCGGGAGGAGCCGGGGATCTCCACGATGACGTAGCGGTTGTCCGCGGTGGTGACCTCGGCCTCGCTCACGCCGCTGCCGTTGACGCGGGAGTCGATGATCTGGGCGGCCTGGTCGAGGCTCTCGGCGGTGACGTCACCCTTCGCCGTGAGCTGGATGCGGGTGCCGCCCTGGAGGTCGAGGCCGAGGGCGGGCTTCCAGCTGCCGGCGAGGGCGACCAGCCCGTAGGCGATCGCCATGCCGAGGAAGAACATCCCCAGGGTGCGCCCGGGGCGGTATCTGTTGGCTGCCACGTGTCAGCTCTCCGTGTCGAGGTCGCCGGGGCCGGTCTCGTCGGTGTCGTCGAGTGCCGCGCCCGGCTGGCCGGCCGGGGCGACCACCTTGGCCACCGCGCCGCGGGCGACGCTCACCACGACGGCGTCGGCCAGCTCGACCCTGAGGCGCTCGTCGTCGAGTGCGCGCACGGTGCCGAAGAAGCCCGAGGTCAGCATCACCTCGTCGCCGACGCCCAACGCACTCTGGAGGGCGGCCAGGTCACGGTTGCGGCGCATGGTCGGGCGGATCATCAGCAGGTAGATCAGCAGGAAGATCCCGATGAGCGGCAAGAGCTGGACGAGCTCTTTCACGCGGACACACAACCTCTCGAACAGACGGTGAGGACGACTGGGTCGGGCGGGCTCGGCGCGGCGGGCCTCGGCTCGACCAACGGTGAAGTGTAGCCGTGGGTTCCCGTCAGCATGCATTCACCACGCCTCATCCAGGCGGGTGGGCTGGATCAGTCGTCCCCGCCGTCGTCGAACAGGGTGGCGTCGGCGACCTGCGCGGCGGCCGGCACGGCCAGGCCGAGGTGCTGCCAGGCGGCGGGCGTGGCGACCCTGCCGCGCGGCGTACGGGCCAGGAAGCCGGAGCGGACCAGGAACGGCTCGGCCACCTCCTCGACGGTCTCGCGCTCCTCACCGACGGCGACCGCCAACGTGGAGAGCCCCACCGGGCCGCCGCCGAACCGACGGCAGAGGACGTCGACCACGGCGCGGTCGAGACGGTCGAGCCCGGACTCGTCGACCTCGTAGAGCTCCAGGGCGGCCTGCGCCACCGGCAGCGACACCACGCCGTCGGCACGGACCTGGGCATAGTCGCGGACCCGGCGGAGCAGCCGGTTGGCGATGCGCGGAGTGCCCCGGGAACGGGAGGCGATCTCGGCGGTGCCCTCGTCGAGCGCGTCGATGTCGAGCAGGCGCGCGGACCGCTGGACGATCTCGTCGAGCTCCTCGGGCTCGTAGAACTCCAGATGGGCGGTGAAGCCGAAGCGGTCGCGCAGCGGCCCGGGCAGCAGACCGGCCCGGGTGGTGGCGCCGACCAGGGTGAACGGCGGGATCTCCAGCGGGATCGCGGTGGCCCCCGGGCCCTTGCCGATGACGACGTCGACCCGGAAGTCCTCCATCGCCATGTAGAGCATCTCCTCGGCCGGCCGCGACATCCGGTGGAGCTCGTCGACGAAGAGCACGTCGCCCTCGTTGAGGCCGGACAGGATGGCGGCCAGGTCGCCGGCGTGGGTGATCGCGGGCCCGCTGGTCAGCCGCAGCGGCACGCTCATCTCGTGGGCGATGATCATCGCCAGCGTGGTCTTGCCGAGACCGGGCGGCCCGGACAGCAGCACATGGTCGGGCGGCCGCTGCCGCTGCCGAGCGGCCTCGAGCACCAGCCCGAGCTGGGCACGCACCCGCCCCTGACCGACCACCTCGTCGAGGCTGCGCGGCCGCAGCGCTGCCTCGATGGTGCGCTCGTCGCCCTCGGCCTCGGCCGCGGTGAGGGACCGGAGGTGGGTCTCCTCCATCGCCTCGAGGTCGTCGTCGTGCCTCGGGTCGGGCATCGGGTCGGGCACCGCCTCAGGCCTTGCTCAGGGTGCGCAGGGCGGCGCGCAGCAGCGCACCGACATCGGGGGCGTCGTCGGCGTCGGGGGCGACGGCGTCGACGGCCTTTTCCGCCTCCCTGGCCGACCAGCCCAGCCCGACCAGCCCCTGGTGGACCTGGTCACGCCAGCCGGCGGCGGTGGACGCGGCGCCTCCGGGCGTACGCCGGCCGGAGGGGGCGCCGATGCGGTCCTTGAGCTCCAGGATGATCCGCTGGGCGCCCTTCTGGCCGATGCCGGGGACCCGGGTCAGGGTCTTGACGTCCTCACCGGCGACCGCGGCGCGGAGGTCGTCGGGCGGCAGCACCGCAAGCATCGACTGGGCCACCTTGGGACCGACGCCCGACGCGGTCTGCAGCAGCTCGAAGAGACCCTTCTCGTCGTCGTCGAGGAAGCCGAACAGGGTCAGCGAGTCCTCGCGGACCACCATGCTCGTCGGCAGAGTGGCCGGCTGACCGGCGCGCAGGGTCGCGAGCGTGCCCGGCGTGCACTGCAGCTCGATGCCGACGCCCCCCACCTCCACCACGGCGCTGGTGAGGGTCACGGCGGCGACCTTGCCCTGGACGAAGGCGATCATCGGGCTCCTCCCGCGGCGGCGATCCGGCGCTCGTGCTGGGCGACGGCTGCCTCCAGCCGCGACTGGGCGCCACCGCGCCAGATGTGGGTGATGGCCAGCGCCAGCGCGTCGGCGGCGTCGGCGGGCTTGGGAGCGGCCTCGAGCCGCAGGATCCTGGCCACCATCGCGCCGACCTGGGCCTTGGCGGCCCGGCCGCTGCCGGACACCGCGGCCTTGACCTCGCTCGGCGTGTGCAGGGCCAGCGGGATGCCACGTCGGGCGGCCGCGACCATGGCGATGCCGCTGGCCTGGGCGGTGCCCATGATCGTGCTGGAGTCGGAGCGCGCGAAGACCCGCTCCACGGCGACGGCGTCGGGGGCGAACTCGTCGAGCCAGGCGTCGATGCCCTTCTCGATCGTCACCAGCCGCTCGGCCACCGGCCGGTCGGCGCTGGTGCGGAGCACGTTGACGTCGACCAGGCGCAGGGGTCGCCCTACCTGACCCTCGACGACGCCCAGGCCGCATCGGGTCAGTCCGGGGTCGATGCCCAGCACCCGCATGGGTCTGCCTCCTGGCGGTCCGCTGGTCTCCGGGCACCCGTCGTACGAGCGCCGTCCGAACGTGTGTTCGGGAGCCCACGCTAGCCCGGGTGCCGTGCCGGTCGTCGTACGACACGCGGCGGGGGTGTGCTCGTTCACCAACCGCCCGGCCGGCCTCAGGCGTCCAGCGCCGCCAGCACCTCGTCGGGGATGTCGGCGTTGGAGAAGACGTTCTGCACGTCGTCGCAGTCCTCGAGCGCGTCGACGAGGCGGGTGAACTTGCCCGCGGAGTCGGCGTCGAGGGTCACCTGCATGTCCGGGACGAACTCGGCCTCGGCGGAGTCGTAGTCGAGACCGGCCTCCTGCAGCGCGGAGCGTACGCCGACCAGGTCGGTGGCCTCGGAGATGACCTCGAAGGCCTCCCCGAGGTCGTTGACCTCCTCGGCGCCCGCGTCGAGCGTCGCCTCGAGCACGTCGTCGTCGGACACCTGCCTGCCCTCCTGCTCCTTGGGGACGATCACCACGCCCTTGCGGTTGAACAGGAACGACACCGACCCCGGGTCGGCCAGCGAGCCGCCGTTGCGGGTGGTCGCGGTGCGCACCTCCATGGCGGCGCGGTTGCGGTTGTCGGTCAGGCACTCGATGAGCAGCGCGACGCCGGCGGGGCCGTAGCCCTCGTACATGATCGTCTGGTAGTCCGCTCCCCCGGCCTCCGCGCCGGACCCCCGCTTGACCGCGCGGTCGATGTTGTCGTTGGGGACCGAGGACTTCTTGGCCTTCTGGATCGCGTCGTAGAGCGTCGGGTTGCCGGCGGGGTCGCCGCCGCCCGACCGCGCCGCCACCTCGATGTTCTTGATCAGCTTGGCGAACAGCTTGCCGCGCCGGGCGTCGATCACGGCCTTCTTGTGCTTGGTGGTCGCCCACTTGGAGTGGCCAGACATGCGTCCTCTTCTTGCTCGTCGTACGTCGGGTGGCGCGCGGCTCGGCGCTCAGCCGCCGCGGACCAGGTCCACGAACAGCGCGTGCACCCGGGTGTCGCCGCCCACCTCGGGGTGGAACGCCGTCGCCATCAGGTGGCCCTGCCGGACCGCGACGATCCTACCCACGGCCGGGCCGCGCTCCACCCGGGCGAGCACCTCGACGTCGTCGCCGACCCGCTCGACCCACGGGGCGCGGATGAAGATCGCGTGCACCGGGTCGGCCAGCCCCGCGAAGGCCAGATCGCCCTCGAAGGAGTCGACCTGCCGCCCGAAGGCGTTGCGCCGCACCGTGATGTCGAGGCCGCCGACGGTCTCCTGACCGGCGATGCCGTCCTCGATCCGGTCGGCCAGCAGGATCATCCCCGCGCAGGTCCCGAAGGTCGGCATGCCGGTCTTGACCCGGTCGCGCAGGGGCTCGAGCAGCTCGAAGGTGCGGGCCAGCTTGGCCATCGTGGTGGACTCCCCGCCGGGGATCACGAAGCCGTCGCAGCGGGCCAGCTCGGTCGGCCGGCGTACGGCGAGGGGCTCGGCGCCGACGGCCGCCAACGCCTGGAGGTGCTCCCGTACGTCGCCCTGCAGGGCGAAGACCCCGACGACCGGGCGGCCGCTCGTGAGCGAGCCGCTCACCACCCACGCTCGGCGAGCCGGTGCGGCTGCGGGATCTCCTCGACGTTGATGCCGACCATCGCCTCGCCGAGCCCACGGCTGACCTTGGCGACCACGTCGGGGTCGTCGAAGAACGTCGTGGCCTTGACGATGGCCTCGGCGCGCTGGGCGGGGTTGCCGGCCTTGAAGATGCCGGAGCCGACGAAGACGCCCTCGGCGCCGAGCTGCATCATCATCGCGGCGTCGGCCGGCGTGGCGATGCCACCCGCGGTGAACAGCACGACGGGCAGCTTGCCGGCGGCGGCGACCTCCTTGACCAGCTCGTAGGGCGCCTGCAGCTCCTTGGCGGCGACATAGAGCTCGTCGTCGGGCAGACCCTGGAGCCGGCGCAGCTCGTCGCGGATGGTGCGCATGTGGGTCACCGCGTTGGAGACGTCGCCGGTGCCGGCCTCGCCCTTGGAGCGGATCATCGCGGCGCCCTCGGTGATCCGGCGCAGCGCCTCGCCGAGGTTGGTCGCGCCACACACGAAGGGCACCGTGAAGGACCACTTGTCGATGTGGTGGGCGTAGTCGGCCGGGGTGAGCACCTCGGACTCGTCGATGTAGTCGACGCCGAGGCTCTGCAGCACCTGCGCCTCGGCGAAGTGGCCGATCCGCGCCTTGGCCATCACCGGGATCGACACCGCGGCGACGATGCCGTCGATCATGTCGGGGTCGCTCATCCGGGACACGCCGCCCTGGGCACGGATGTCGGCCGGGACGCGCTCGAGCGCCATCACGGCGACGGCACCGGCGTCCTCGGCGATCTTGGCCTGCTCGGGGGTGACCACGTCCATGATCACGCCGCCCTTGAGCATCTCCGCCATGCCGCGCTTCACGCGGGAGGTGCCGACCTCGGGAGCGGCCTCGGAGAGGGTCTGGTCAGCGGTCGTCGGGGTGCTGGTGGTGTCGCCTGGTGCCATGTCTCCATCGTACGGGGGACGGCGGCTGAATCGTCATTCGGTGGTGGCCGGCGGCAGCCCCCGTTCAGCCGGCCGCCGCGGCCTGGGCCTGCCGGCGTACGACCAAGATCCGCTGGGCCACCGTCACCGTGCTCGCGACCGCCAGCGCCCACAGGGCGATCTCGATCAGCACCGGCCAGCCGAGCAGCCCACTCAGCCCGGTCATCACCAGGATCGCGACCAGCCGGTCGGCGCGCTCGGCGATGCCGACCTTGGCCTCGAAGCCGAGGGCCTCGGCGCGAGCGCGGGCGTACGACGTCACGTTGCCCATCACCAGGCAGACCAGCGAGAGCCCGAGGTAGAGGCGGCTGTCGCCGTCCCACGCGAACCACAACGCGAGCCCCGAGAAGACCGCCGCGTCGCCGAGCCGGTCCAGCGTGGAGTCGAGGAACGCCCCGAAGGAGCTGGTGCGTCCCGACTCGCGGGCCATGTGACCGTCGACGAGATCGCTGAAGACGAAGGCGGTGATCACCAGGACCCCGACGAAGAACTCACCCCGCGGGAAGAACCAGAGCGCCGCGGCCGACACGCCCAGCGTGCCGACCAGGGTGACCGCGTCGGGACTCACCCCCAGCCGCAGCAGCAGCCGCGCGATCGGTGCGGCGATGACCTTGGTCCAGAAGGCGCGGAATGGCTCGAGCATGGCGGCAGCAGGCTATCGGTCGTGCGGGACGCCGCCTGCGACGCCTCACCCCACCGTCTGCGACGCCTCGGCGAGAACCTCGCGGGGACGGACGCCGGCGGGGTTGGCGAGCAGCGGCGTGAAGGCCAGCTCGGCGGCACCCACCAGCGGGGCGTCGGCGTGCAGCGGCGAGGCGGTGATGAGCACCTCGCTGCGCGGGGTCATCAGCGTCCACCGGTCGAGCACCTCGTTGATCCGCGCCTCGCGGGCCTCGAACACGTCGGCGAGGTGGCCGCCGAGGACGATCACCTCGGAGTTGAAGAGGTTGATCACCGCCCGCAGACCCACGCCGGTCCACTCGGCGACCTCGTCGAGGGCCGCGCCAGCTGCGGCTCGCCGGCCGCCGCGGCCGCGATCACCTCCGCGACCGCCTCGGGCCCGCCGCCCGGCAGCCGACCGGCCAGGGTGAGGCGCTGGTTCTCGCCGACCTTGGTCTCCCAGCATCCGGTGTTTCCGCACGGGCACCTCGGTCCGTTGCTGTCGACCAGCAGGTGACCGACCTCGCCGGCGTACCCGCTGGCGCCGGCGAGCGGCACCCCACCGACCAGGAAGCCGCCGCCGATGCCGACGCTGCCCGCTGAGGTAGGCGATGTCGTCACGACCCCGGCCGCTGCCCCGCAGATGCTCGGCGAGCGCGCCGAGATCGGCGTCGTTGCCGGTCGAGACGGGCAGACCGAGCCGGTGGTGCAGGATGTCGGTGAACGGCTCCTCGACCCAGCCGAGGTTGGGCGCGAACCGGACCAGGCCGTCCCCGGCGCGCACCGCCCCGGGCACGGAGACGCCGACGCCGTGGCAGCGCACCCGCGGGTGCGCGCCGAGCACGGCGGTGACCATCTGAGCCACCGACTCGACCACATGGACGACGTCGTGCTCGCCGCGCTGGTGCGGCCGCTGCCGACGCTCGAGCTCCGCGCCGCCGAGGGCGACGAGAGCGACCACGATGCGGTCGACGCTGAGGTCGATCGCGACCACGGCGTTGTCCTCGCGCGGCGCCACCACGAGGGAGGGGCGCCCGGAACGCCCCTCCGCCGTGGCGACGTCCTCGGAGATCAGCCCGAGCTCCTCCAGCGCGGAGGCGAGATCGCCGATGGTGCTGCGGTTGAGCCCCAGCTCCTTCGTCAGTGCCGCCCGAGACGTCGGACCCGACACATGGACCCGGGAGAGGAGCTGGCTCATGTTGTTGCGGCGCAGCTCCTCCTGCCCGATGCCCGTGCGCTTCTTGGGCACGACCGCTACGCCCGTCCGGACGCTGCTGCCTGCCTCCGGCTGATGGCGTCGACGCTGGCGGCGATCAGCAGCACCAGGCCGGTGATCATGTAGATGTTGCCCGTCGACTGCTGCATCAGGCCCATGCCGTTGCCGATCACCGTCATCACCAGACCACCGATCACCGCGTCGACCGCGCGGCCCTTGCCACCGAAGAGGCTGGTCCCGCCGATCACGGCGGCGCCCACGGCGAACAGTAGCGTGGTGTTGCCGCCGGTCGTCGGCGACACGGAGTTGTCGCGGCTGGCGATCAGGATGCCCGCGAGCGCCGCGAAGGCGCCGTTGACGATGAAGCAGCTGAGCTTGATCCACGCCACGTTGATGCCGGCGCGGCGGGCGGCCTCGGCGTTGCCGCCGACCGCGAAGACGTGCCGACCCCAGGCCGTCTTGGTGAGCGCCAGGGTGGCCACCACCAGGAGCCCCGCGACCAGCGCGAGCACGATCGGCACGCCCTTGATCGACTTGAGGGTCGGGTTGGGTCCGCGCTCGATGGAGAGGTAGAACACCGTCGCCAGCACGAGCGCCGCGAGCACCCCGGTCTTCAGCGCCCACAGCGACGTCGGCTGGCTGTGCAGGCCGGCGGCCCGCCGCCTGGCGTTCGTGCGCCAGGTCAGGCCGGCGTACGCGAGGACGCCGACGATCGCGAGCGTCCAGCCCAGCCACACCGGCATCGCGTTGTTGTTGAGCGCCAGGATGGTCTCGTTGCGGTAGGCGATGGTGCCGCCCTCGCCGATGATCACCAGCATCGCGCCCTGCAGGCCGAGGAAGAACGCCAGTGTCACCACGAAGGACGGGATCCCGAGCCTGGCCACCAGGATGCCGATCACGGCACCGAGCGAGGCTCCGACCAGGATGCCGACCACCAGCGAGGGCACGGCCGACCAGCCGTGCCGCGTCATGACCACGCCCATCACGGCCGCCGAGGTGCCGCCGATGTAGCCCGCCGACAGGTCGATCTCGCCGAGCAGCAGCACGAAGATCAGGCCCATGGCCAGCACGACGATGGACGAGGACTGGTTGATGAGGTTGGCGAAGTTGAAGGGGCCGGTGAACCGCCCGGGCCGCAGCACCGAGAAGACGGCCACCAGCGCCAGCAGACCGAGGATGGCGGGGAGGGCGCCGACGTCGCCGCCCCGGATCTTGGTGAGGTAGTCGGAGACGATGCCGCGGGCCTCGTTGTCGACCACGTCGGGGTTCGCGGTGGTGCTCATGCGTCCTCCTCCGGGGTCGTGGGGGCGTCGGACGCCGAGCGCCCGTGCTTCCCGCTCTGGCCGCCGGTGATCAGCTCGACCACCTGGTTGGAGGTCACCTCGTCCTTGCGGACCTGGGCGACCATCTCGCCGAGGTAGAGCACGGCAATGTCGTCGGCGACCTGCATCACGTCGTTGAGGTTGTGGCTGATCAGGATCACGCCGAGGCCGTTGTCGGCCAGCCGGCGGACCAGCCGCAGGACCTGCTCGGTCTGGGCGACGCCGAGCGCGGCCGTGGGCTCGTCGAGGATCACGACCTTGGAGTTCCACAGCACGGCCCGGGCGATGGCGACGGTCTGTCGCTGGCCGCCGGAGAGCGAGGCGACGGCCGTGCGCACCGACTTGAGGGTGCGCACCGAGAGGCCGTCGAGGGTCTCGCGCGCCCTGGCCTCCATGCTGTCCTCGTCGAGGAAGCCGGCACTGGCGACCTCGCGGCCGAGGAACATGTTGTGGACGACGTCGAGGTTGTCGCACAGCGCGAGGTCCTGGTAGACGACCTCGATGCCGAGGGCGTTGGCCTCTCGCGGGCCGTGCACCTTGACCGGCTTGCCCTCGAACTCGTAGTCGCCGGCGTCGAAGGCGTGGATGCCGGCGATGCCCTTGATCAGGGTGCTCTTGCCGGCGCCGTTGTCACCGACCAGCGCGGTGACCTGGCCGCGGCGTACGTCGAGGTCGACGCCGCGCAGCACG
>NZ_JAWKJQ010000005.1:0-345382 GCF_041393715.1 Nocardioides sp.
GTCTCATAGCTATCGCCGGGTGGACCCCCAGCGCTGTCGCACTGCACCCGCGCCCGAGTATCTCCGGATCATCTACTGCCCCGACTACACCGACTCGCTCGACGTGCTCCGCCAGCGCCACCTCGGCAGGAAGCGCCACCTGGCCCAGCGTGAGCACGGCCTGGGCGTCGAGGCGTTGACGGCCTTCGTCGACCGCGAGCCCTTGTGGAAGGTCCACCAGGCGGTGTTCGCCGTCCTGGCGCTGGAGTCCGAGCCGGTCGACCCTCGCCTCTAGCCCCCTGCTCGCTGCGCTCCCATGTCACACTTCGACGCGGGCCGACGTCATCAGGGTGGGCCGGCCGATCGGCCCCACCACACATCCGGTCCCGAGGAGCAGCCATGACCTACACCGTCGACTTCAAGGACGTCTCGACCACGGGGCTGGAGTCCTCACCGGTCGCCGACGCGCTGGCGGGCCTGCGCGCCAACGAGGCGCGCTACTTCAAGAACAAGTACGACGTGGACTTCACCGTCGAGGCCGCCGACGACGCCAAGGACCTGGTGGACTACGTGGCCCGGGTGCTCGAGGAGGAGCGCGGCATCGTCGTGTCGTCCCCGGCGTTGGAGGCCAGCGAGGTCGAGGTCGACGGCGTCCGGTGGACGCACGTGTTCTACGAGTCGGGTCTGGCCGTCAACGTCCTCTACACGCTGGCCGACGGCGGCAAGCGCGCCGTGGGGTTCAAGCTGTCCGAGGGCATGGACGTGCCCGACGAGCTCGGCGCGTTCAAGTTCGCCCGGCAGAAGTCCAAGCTCGCCGGCACGATCCGCGGGTCCTACTTCGTGGTCAAGGGGGAGTACTGACCACGGATCGCTAGCGCCGCAGGAAGATCCCGGCGGCGGGCTTCGGTTGGAAGTACGTCGCCTTCGGCGGCATCACCTCGCCGGCGTCGGCGACCTCGATCACCGTGGCGGCGCTGGGGGCGGCCAGGGTGAACAGGGCTCCGTGGTCGTTGTCGCAGCGCGCGAGGAGCTCCGCGAGCGGGGTGGCCTCCGGGTGGGTCTCGACGGTGCGCACCCGGCCGGGCGGTGCGGGGTCGAGGCGGTCGAGCACGAGTCGCTGCAGCAGCGTGACGTCGAGGCCGGCGACGCCCGCGGGGCGCTCGCTGGTCAGCCGGGCGTCGTACCACTGGCCGTCGAGGTAGACCCCGACCCGACCGAGGGCCGGGGTCGGGGGAGCCTCGGCCTTGGTCAGGTCGAAGTGCTCGCCGAGCAGCGCGACCAGGCGACCGGGCTCGAGGGGGCCTGACGCGCGGCGGTGGAAGGCGGACAGGCTCAGCGCGTCGAGCGGGTAGATGAGGCACCACAACCCCGCCTCGGCCGGCTCGCCCTCGCTCCGCCACGTCTCCAGCGCGGCGGCCGCGCGGTGGTGGCCGTCGGCGATGTACAGCGTGGCCCGGCCCATCTCCTCGGCCACCGCGCGGGCCTCGGGCCCGTCGGGGAGCCGCCACACGGTCTGGCGCAGTCCGTTCGGACCGTCGAAGTCGAGCAGCGGCTCGGCCTGCTGGGCCTCGGCGAGGCAGCGCGAGTACGCCGGCCCGGCGACGTGCAGCAGCTTGACCAGCGCCGGAGGGCCATGGGTCCGGGAGTGGTGCCAGATCAGCGCCTCCACCCGCAGCCGTTCCACGGCCTCGTGGCCCCGCACCTGGCCCTCGGCGATGGCACGCACCGCGACGTCGCACACGACCCCGGTGTAGGTCGCGTCCCCGAGCGTCTGCCGATAGACGTACAGCGCCGGCGGCGGGTCGTCGTAGGCCGCGAGGTCGACGGCCACCTGGTAGAGGTCGACGCCGGAGTCGTCCTGCGACTCCGTCATCGCGCGCACCGTCCGGGTGGCGTGGTCCTGGCGGACCACCCGTCCGTCGAGGGGACGGACCGGCCCGTCCTGGCTCACGGTGCGGCCTCGCCGTCGGGGTGCAGGGTGACAACAGACACCCCGAGCACGTCGGGGATCTCGCGCAGCGACGCGAGGAGCTCGTCGGAGGCGTCACCGTCGACGTCGATGAACGCGACGGCCGCAAGCCCGCCGCGGAAGACCCGGTTGACCATGTGCTGGACGTTGAGTCCCGCCGCGCTGAGCCGGTCGAGCACCTGGGCCAGCACGCCGACCCGGTCGAGGTGCCGCACGGTCAGCGCGATCGTCCCGAGCCGGTCGGGGTCGAGGTTGACGCAGTCGCGGGCCTCGCCGGCCACGAACGCGTCCACGAGCTCGGTCACGCCCTGGGCGATGGCGCGCTGGGCCTGGTCGGTCGACGCGCCGATGTGATGGGTCGCCACGACGGCCGGGTGCCGCGCCAGGGGAGAGTCCCAGTCGGCGCGGCCGGACCCGGGCTCGCCGTCGTAGACGTCCAGCCCGGCACGGACCCGTCCCTCGTCCAGCGCCCGCAGCAGCGCGGCCTCGTCGACCACGTCGCCGCGCGAGGTGTTGAGCAGGATCGCTCCCGGCCGCATCCGGGCCAGCAGGGTCTCGTCGACGAGATGGTGGGTGGTGGGACTCGCCGGCACGTGCAGGGAGACGATGTCGGCGCCGGCCACGAGCTCCTCCAGGGAGTCACACATCTCGATGCCCAGCTCCTCGGCCCGGGCGGCGACCTCGCGCGGGCGCCCGTCCTTGGCGACGGACCGGACCCGGATCCCGAAGGCGGCGGCGCGCTCGGCCACCAGCAGGCCGATCGACCCGAGACCCACGATTCCCATGGTCTTGCCGAGCAACCCGTCGGCGCGGGCATAGCCGGTCTTGTCCCACCTGCCGGCCCTGAGATCGCTGACGTTGTCGGGGATCCGGCGGTCGATGGCCAGCAGCAGCCCCAGGGTCAGCTCGGCCACCGCCGCGGCGTTGCGGCCGGGGACGTTGCACACGAACACCCCGCGCTCGGCGGCGGCGTCGGTGTCGATCGTGTTGGTGCCCGCGCCGGCGCGGATCACCAGGACCAGGCGGTCGGCCGCCTCGAAGACCGCCCGTGGCACCTTCGTGCTGCGGACGACGAGCGCGTCGTGACCCCGGATGTGTGCGGGCAGGTCCTCCGCGCCGAGGCCGGGCTCTGAGATGCACTCGTGCCCGCGGGCCCCGAGGTCTCGCAGCGTCTGCTCGGACAGCTTGTCAGCGACGAGGATGCGCACGCGACGACCTCCGGGTGGCGGGCGGAGCGGGATACGGCTGGTTCCGACACGCTAGCGCCGTCGGTGGGGTGGCGCCTCCCGGGCGAAAGGCCGGCGGTGCCACGGGTGGCCGTCAGCGGTCGCCCGCGCCGATCCGGGAGGAACGGCCGTGCGCGTCCAGGTGGTCCAGGCCGTAGGCACCGAGCAGGACCCGCGACCGGGCGACGTCCCGATCGTGTCGCTGCCGGTCGCGCTCCTGGTGCGCCATCGCGACGCGAGCCGACAGTCTCCTGAGACCCTTCAGACCAGCCATCTCTGTGCTTCCTTCTCCTGCCTCGACCGAGGGGCTTCCACCAGCCCCATGACGACGGTCCGACGAGACGATTCTAGGACGTGTTTGGACGTCTGTCCAAACTATCGGCCATCGACGTGCGGGTGATCTATGCCACCTGCGGTGGGACGCCGTCTGGCTCGACGTCCGCGTCGTCATAGGGTGACCGGTGTGGCTTCCGGATCAGGCTCCAACGCTGCCGGCGACCGGCAGGAGCAGATCCTCGACGCGGTGCTGCATCTGCTGGCCGACCAGGGCGTCGCGGGGATCAGTCACCGGTCGGTGGCCCGGGAGGCCGGGGTCGCCCACGGGCTGGTGGGCTACTACTACGACGACAAGGTCGGGCTCATCGCCGCCGCTCTCCGCCGGATCGGCGAGGAGGACGTCGAGCTCATCGAGGTGGATCCGACGCTGGAGCCGATGGATCGGCTGCGCCTTGCCCTCCGGAAGGTGGCCGACCCCGAGTTCCTGACCACCGACTACCTCAGCCGCCGCCTGCAGCTGTGGTCGCTGGCGAACGCCGACACGCAGTTCGACCGGATCAACGCCGAGGCCCATCGGCGCTACCGTCAGGCGCTCGCGGCCCTGATCCGCGCGGCGCGTCCCGACCTCTCCGCGACCGAGTGCCGCAGGCGTGCCGCGGACATCAACGTGGTCCAGAACGGGCTGTGGGTGACCGCGCTGCTGGGCCTGGACCGGCCGTCCGTCGAGCGCGCGATCGAGCGGTGCGAGGAGATCGCGCTCGCCGACTGAGCGGATGGGCGAGGGAACGACCGGGGTCATAGGCTCGAGACGCCCGAACCCTGCCGAAGGAGCGCCATGCCCGAGACCCCCGCCACCATGCGTCAGCTGCGTAGCCTGGTCACGCCGGAGGGCGAGCTGCGGCTGTCGGTCGCCACGGTCGACACACCGAGCCCGCGACCCGAGCAGGTGCTGGTGCGGGTCGAGGCCGCGCCGCTCAACCCCTCCGACCTGGCGCTGCTGCTGGCGATGGCCGACGTGGGCCGGGCGCCGGCCGACGAGGGCGCCGCCGAGCCGACGGTCACCGCACCGATCGCCGAGCCGGTGATGCGGGCGCTCGCCGCCCGGGTCGGCCAGTCGATGACGGTCGGCAACGAGGGTGCCGGGGTGGTGGTCGCGGCCGGCGAGTCGCCCGAGGCGCAGGCGCTGCTGGGCGCCACGGTCGGGTTCAGCGGCACGGCGGCGTACGGCGAGTACGCCCTCGCCTCACCGCGGATGTGCCTGCCGCTGCCCGGCGGGGCCACGCCGGTGGACGGCGCCTCGTCGTTCGTCAACCCGCTCACCGCCCTCGGCATGGTCGAGACGATGCGCCGCGAGGGCCACACCGGCCTGGTGCACACCGCCGCTGCCTCCAACCTGGGCCAGATGCTGCTGCGGATCTGTCTGGCCGACGGCGTTCCCCTCGTCAACGTCGTACGCCGTCCCGAGCAGGTCGCGCTGCTGCGGGAGCTGGGCGCCGAGCACGTCTGCGACTCCAGCCAGCCGACCTTCTTCGCCGACCTGGTCGCGGCGGTCAAGGCCACCGGGGCAACGCTGGCCTTCGACGCGGTCGGCGGCGGCCGGCTGGCCGGCGAGATCCTCAACGCCATGGAGGTGGCGGTGGTGCCGGCCGACGCGCCCTACAGCCGCTACGGCAGCGACGTGCCCAAGCAGGTCTACGTCTACGGTGCGCTCGACCCGCGCCCGATCGAGCTGTCGCGGCGCTTCGGGTTCGCCTGGGGGGTCGGAGGGTGGCTGCTGACGACCTTCCTCGGGACCCTGCCGCTCGAGGACCTGATCCGGTTGCGCGGGCGGGTCGCGGCGGAGCTGACGACCACCTTCGCCAGCGGATACACCGACCGGATCTCGCTCACCGAGGCGCTCGACCCCGCGGTCATCGGCCGCTATGCGCAACAGGCGACGGGGCAGAAGTTCCTGTTGCTGCCGCACAGCTGACCCTCGCCCCGCCGTCGGTCAGCCTGCAGGCGCGTCCTCGCCCAGTCCGCGGACCAGCGTCTCGACCAGGAAGTCGAAGCTGGTGGTCAGGTCGCGGGGGAGCCCGAAGCCACCCCCGGTCTCGAGACTGACGAAACCGTGGATGGCCGAGCGCAGCGCTCGGGCCGCGTCGATCGCCGCCTCGCCCGCGAGCTCGAAGGCGGCCAGCACCGCCACGACGGTGGCGACGACGTCGTCGCTGGCCCGGAGGTCCTCCTCGTCATCCGGGTCCGGCGCACGGACGGTGGCGGCGTAGCGGCCCGGATGCTCGAGCACCCAGTGTCGGTAGGCCACGGCGAGGGAGCGCACTGCCTCGGGGCCGGAGCGGCCGACGGCGGCGCCGGCCAGCACCTGGCCGAGCTCGCGCCGGGCCTGGATGGAGATGCTGCGCTGCAACCCGTCGAGGGACTCGATGTGCTTGTAGAGGGAGGGCTGGCGCACGCCGAGCCGGGTCGCCAGGGCAGAGAGTGTCAGCGAGGACAGTCCTCGCTCGTCGGCCATCCGGCCCGCTTCGTCGACCACCCCTTCGGGAGTCAGTCCCGCCCTAGGCATCGCTGCCCACGGACTCCAAGAACGCCACCACCGCGGGCGTGACGAGGTCCGCCCGCTGCGCCTGGGGGTAGTGCCCGGCCTCGGGCACCATGAGCACCTCCCCGTCGAGCTGGTCCGCGATCCAGGCGGCCTCCGCGGCCGGGTCGGGGAAGTCGGGGTCCAGTTCGCCCATCACGACCAGGGTCGGCGTGGAGACCTCGTGGAGGCGCTCGGCCGCCGGCGCGTGCGACAGCCGGGTCGTCTGCGAGAACGCTCGGGCATAGCCGGGCCGACGGAGCGCCGCCGAGACCAGAGCGAGGTGCTCGTCGAGGTCCTCGGGTCGGCGCCCGGCGTAGAGCTTGGGGAGATAGGCCTTCCAGCTCATCGCCGCCCACGGTGCCGCCATCGCCACCCGGAGCAGCAGCCGCTGGAGCACCGAGGTCTCCGCGTCGCGGACGAACGGGCCGAGCAGCACCAGCCCGGTCACCAGCTCGGGACGGATCGCGGCGAGGTAGGCGCCGGCCCCAGCCCCCATCGAGTTGCCGACGATGACCGCCGGACGGCCGAGTGAGTCGAGCAGGGCGGCGAGATCCTCGGCGGTCTCCACGTCGCCGTAGGAGTCGAAGCCGGTGTCGCTGTCGCCGTGGCCCCGCAGGTCGACGGTGACCGCGGTGTAGCCCGCGGCGACCAGCCCGGGAGCGAGGTGTCGGTACGTCGAGCGCAGGTCGCCCATGCCGGGGACGCAGACGACCAGCGGGCCGTCGCCGGAGAGGTCGTAGGCGATGCGGCCCTGGGGCCGCGAGAGGTACTGGGTCTCTGTCATGTGGCTAGAATACCTAGCCAATAGGCTATAAGCAATAGCCAACTCGGCAGAGCTCAGCCGCAGTTGTCGCAGACTCCGGTCACCGGCAGGGCCATGAAACAGGTCGGGCAGGTCGCCGTCGGTGGGGGCGTGGGGCGCCGGGCCGGCGCCTGCCGTGGCTCGGTCGAGCGCGGCGCCCGAGGGGTTCGCGGCGTCCGGGTGCGCGGCCGCGCGGCTGCGGGCTTCCGGCCGCCGGGGCCGGAGCCCAGGCTGCCACCGTCGGCCGGCAGGCCGGCGGCGCGGAAGTGGCGGTAGCACGAGAGCCGTTCGCGCAGGGCGTGGTCGGAGGGGTCGGCCGGCGCCGGGCCGCGGCTCGCGGCCACCGCCTGCGCGTACGCCGACACGACGCGCCCGTCGCTGCCCACGCAGAGCGAGGCGAGGACCGGCTCCTCGCGGGCGTCGCCCTCCGCGGTCACCCGGCCGAGCACGTCGGTCAGCCACGAGACGTCGGGCTCGTCGCTGCGGATGCCGGTGCGGTACATCGCCTGCATGCGCAGCTCCTCGCCGCCGACGGTCGCGCGATAGCGCTTGGCCGCCTGAAGCAGCACGTCGCGGGCGGCCGCCGCCCATGCGGCCCCGGCGGCCTCCCCTCCGAGGTCGTCGGCCTCGCGCCAGCTGCCGGTCACCGGCGTGCCGAAGCCGGCGTAGACGTCGGTGGCGGTGACGTGGAACCCGAGCTCGGTGAGCAACGAGGCGGCGCCGCCCACACCCCCGCGGAACTCCTCACTGCTCGCCGGCGCGCCGGTGGTGAACTTGCGCGCGACGCCGAGCACCGCCTTGGCGTCGTAGGTGCGGCCGTCGTGCCACAGCACGTAGTCGCGCGCCGGGCCGAAGCCGTAGCGGCCCAGGAACTCCTCGCCGCCGAGCTTGTCGTACTCCTCGATCGCGCTGAGGACGTCGGACCTGCCGACCTCGTCGAACAACCCCATGCCGACACCCTAGACGGAGCCGGGGGAGCCGGTCGCGGGCCGGTCGCCGGCCTCGGAACACGCTATTTTCGATCGGACCATGGCCGGCACGAACACGGCGGAGCCGAGCCCCGGAGGGTCCAGCCTCGGGGCGGATGCCCGTGCCCGGGCGCACGAGGCCGCCGACGCCGGGCGCTGGGAGGAGGCGCTCGCGGCGTTCGCCGCGGCCCCGGCCGGGAGCTGCACGGCCGAGGACCTCGCGGTCCGCTCGACCGCGGCCTACCTGCTGGGGCACGTCGACGAGGCCGTCGACGCGATGGCGGGGGCCCATGACGCGCACCTGGCCGCCGCCGAGCACACCGAGGCGGTGCGGGCCGGCTTCTGGGTGGCCTTCATGTTGCTCGGCCGAGGCGACCAGGCCCAGGCCGGCGGCTGGCTGGCCCGGTGCTCCCACGTCGCCGAGGGCCTGGCCGCGGAGAGCGTCGCTCGTGGCTATCTCGACCTGCTCCAGGCGCAGCGGCTGGTGGTCGCCGAGCGGCAGTACGCCGCCGGCTCGGCGCTCGCCGAGCGGGTGGTGGTCGCGGCTCGACGGGGTCCGGACCCGGACCTGGTCGCCCTGGCGCTGATGGTCGCCGGCCGCGGTCGCATCCGCGCGGAGGCCGCCGCGGAGGGTCTGGGCATGCTCGACGAGGCGATGGTGGGTGTGGTGCGCGGTGAGGTGCGGCCGGTGGCTGCGGGCACCGTCTACTGCTCGGTGATCGAGGCCTGCTGGGAGGTCGGTGAGCTCCCACGCGCGGCGGAGTGGACCGACGCGCTGACCGCCTGGTGCGAGCGGCAGTCGGGGCTGGTGACCTTCACCGGCCGCTGCCTCACCCACCGAGGTGAGGTGCTGCTGCTGCGCGGCGAGTGGGAGGCGGCCGTGGCGGAGGCGGAGCGCGCCTGCGAGCGGTTCGCGGGCGCCGCCGACGAGGCCTCGCGGGGAGACGCGCTCTATCTGCTGGGCGAGCTCCACCGGCTCGGTGGCCGGGTGGGGCCCGCCGACCGGAGCTATCGGGAGGCCGGCGAGTGGGGGCGGGACCCGCAGCCGGGGCTGGCCCTGCTGAGGCTGGCCCAGGGGCGGCGCGAGCCGGCGGCGGCGGCGCTCCGCCGGGCCCTGACCGAGGACCGGACGCCGGAGGACCGGATCCGGCTGCTGGCGGCCGCGGTCGAGGTGCTGCTGGCGGTCGGGGACCGGGCCGGTGCCGAGGCGGCGGCCGCCGAGCTGACCGCCCGCGCCGCCCGGCTGGACACCACGGCGCTGCGCGCCAGTGCGGCCTACGCCGCCGGCGTGGTGCGGCTCGCGTCCGGTGACCCGTCCGGCGCGGTCCCGCAGCTCCGGGCGGCGATGGCGGCGTGGGGCGAGGTGGGCGCCGACTACGAGATCGCGCGGACCCGGGTCCGGGTGGCCGCGGCGTGCCGGGCCCTCGGAGACCGCGACGCCGGCGAGGCGGAGCTCGCCGCCGCCCGGCGTACCTTCACCCGGATCGGCGCCGCGGCCGATCTCGCCGGTCTCCCCGAGGCCGGCCCGGACCGACGCGGGCTGAGCGGCCGCGAGCTGGAGGTGCTCGCGCTGGTGGCGACCGGGCTCACGAACCGGGAGATCGCCGAGCGGCTGACGATCGCCGTTCGCACCGTGGACCGCCACGTCACGAGCATCCTGACCAAGCTGGACGTCCCGACCCGCACCGCCGCCAGCACCTACGCCCACGAGCACGGCCTGCTCTGAGACCGGTCGGCGATGGGTGATCTCGCCGATGCGACGCGACACCGAGGGCTCCTAGCGTCGAGCCCATGGAGACCCTCGCCGACCGCACCGCCTTCGAGGAGGCGCAGGCCCGGGTGCTCGCCCGGTACGGCGTCGAGGCCCGGCCCCGCTTCGTCGACGTCACCGCGATCGGCGGCCGGGCCCAGGTGCTGGTCGCCGGGGAGGGGCCGCCGCTGGTGCTGGTGATCGGCGGCACCACACCGGCCGCGTTGTGGGGGCCGCTGATGGCCCGGCTGCCGGGGCGCACCCTCTATGCCATGGACCTGCCCGGCTTCGGGCTGACCACCTCCGCCGACTTCCGACCAGAGACCTACCGTGAGACCGCGGTCGGCTTCCTCGGTGACCTCCTCGACGCGCTGGGCCTCGCGTCCTGCGCGTTCGTCACCCACTCGATGGGCTCGCTGTGGACGCTCTGGCTGGCGCACGAGCGGCCGGGCGCCGTCCAGCGTCAGACGATGGTGGGGTGCCCGGCGCTGGTGCTCGGCAGCGCAGCACCCTGGCCGATGCGGCTCGCCTCGGTGCCCCGGCTGGGTCCGCGGCTGGTCGCGGCGAGACCTCCCTCGGCGGCCCAGGTCGAGCAGGTGATCCGGATGGTGGGCGAGGACCCGGCCGGGCTCGCCGAGATCCGCGACGTGCTGCTGGCCTGCGAGTGGCTTCCCGGGTACGCCGGCCAGGTCGCCGGCATGATGCGCTCGGTGATGTCGTGGACCCGGGTGCGGCCGGAGATGGTGACCGGCCCCGCCGAGCTGCGCGACGTTGCGCACCCGGTCCAGCTGGTCTGGGGTCGCCAGGACCCGTTCGGCCCACCCGGGATCGGGAGGCGCTGCGCGGAGCTGCTGCCCGACGCGCACCTCGCGGTGGTGCCGGGCGGGCACGCACCCTGGTTGCACGGTGCCGACACCGTCGGCGCCGCGCTCTCCGGGTTCCTGGGTCTCGAGCCGGCCTGACCGGTCGAAGAACCATCCGAAGGGTTCGTCGCCCCGACCGCCCCTGCGCCGAAGCACGGTGGCCGGCCGGGACGGGATATCGTCACGGGAGCAACCAGCGATGGGTGTCGCGGACCGCAACGGCGCGGGACGGCGCTCGACCACACCGCCACCCCCTGAGGAGACCCCGTGCAGGTCTGGCCCGGGTCGCCGTACCCTCTCGGCGCCACCTTCGACGGCAGCGGCACCAACTTCGCGCTGTTCAGCGAGGTCGCCGAGCGCGTCGAGCTGTGCCTGTTCGACGAGGGGCACCCGCGGCGCAAGACCCTGATCGAGACCCGGGTCGAGCTGACCGAGGTCGACGCCTATGTCTGGCACTGCTACCTGCCCCAGATCCAGCCCGGCCAGCGCTACGGCTACCGCGTGCACGGCCCGCACGACCCCGGCCGGGGCCTGCGCTGCAACCCCCACAAGGTGCTGCTCGACGCCTACGCCAAGGCGACCTGGGGCACCATCGACTGGGACCAGTCGCTGTTCGGCTACACCTTCGGCGACCCCGGCTCCCGCAACGACAAGGACTCCGCCCGGCACATGATGCTCGGCGTGGTCACCACCCCGTTCTTCGACTGGGAGGGCGACCGGCGCCTGGCCCGGCCCTACAACGAGACGGTGATCTACGAGGCCCACGTCAAGGGCCTCACCGCGCTGCACCCCGACGTGCCGCCCGAGCTCCGGGGGACCTACGCCGGGGTCGCCCACCCCGCGGTGACCAAGCACCTCACCGATCTCGGGGTCACCGCGATCGAGCTGATGCCGGTGCACCAGTTCGTGCACGACAACACGCTGCGCGAGAAGGGGCTGCGCAACTACTGGGGCTACAACACGATCGGCTTCTTCGCCCCGCACGCCGACTATGCCTCCCGGACCAACGGCCGGACCCCGCGCGGCCACCAGGTCCAGGAGTTCAAGGCGATGGTCAAGGCGCTGCACGCCGCCGGCATCGAGGTCATCCTCGACGTGGTCTACAACCACACCGCCGAGGGCAACCACCTCGGCCCGATCCTCAGCCTCAAGGGCATCGACAACGCCGCCTACTACCGGCTGGTCGACGACGACCCGCAGTACTACATGGACTACACCGGCACCGGGAACTCCCTCAACGTCCGCCACCCCCACTCGCTGCAGCTGATCATGGACTCCCTGCGCTACTGGGTGACGGAGATGCACGTCGACGGCTTCCGGTTCGACCTGGCGGCGGCGCTGGCGCGCGAGTTCTACGACGTCGACCGGCTGGCCACCTTCTTCGAGCTCGTGCAGCAGGACCCGGTGGTCAGCCAGGTGAAGCTGATCGCCGAACCCTGGGACATCGGCCCCGGTGGCTACCAGGTCGGGAACTTCCCGGCCCAGTGGACCGAGTGGAACGGCAAGTACCGCGACTCGGTCCGCGACTTCTGGCGCGGCGAGCCGTCGCTGGGTGAGTTCGCGAGTCGGCTCTCCGGCTCCTCCGACCTCTACGAGCACTCCGGCCGGCGGCCGTTCGCGAGCATCAACTTCGTCACCGCGCACGACGGGTTCACGCTGCGCGACCTGGTGTCCTACAACGAGAAGCACAACGACGCCAACGGTGAGGACGGCCGCGACGGCGAGAGCCACAACCGGTCCTGGAACCACGGGGTGGAGGGGCCGACCGACGACCCCGAGATCTGGGCCTCCCGCGCCCAGGCGCAGCGCAACTTCCTGACCACGCTGCTGCTCAGCCAGGGCGTGCCGATGATCGCCCACGGCGACGAGCTCGGCCGCACCCAGGACGGCAACAACAACACCTACGCCCAGGACTCCGAGCTCAGCTGGGTGCACTGGGACGAGGCCGACCGGCCGCTGGTGGAGTTCACCGCGGCCGTCTCCAAGCTGCGGGCCGAGCACCCGACCTTCCGTCGCAAGCGGTTCTTCACCGGGACCTCGGTGCGCACCGGGGGAGACGAGGACGGCCGGCTCAACGACATCGTCTGGCTGCACCCGGACGGCCGCCCGATGGCCGACGGCGACTGGCAGGCGGGCGGCGCGCAGCTGGGGATGTACCTCAACGGCCACGGCATCTCGGCGCCCGACGCCCTGGGCAACCCGATCGTCGACAACCACTTCCTGCTCTACTTCAACGGCGCGGCCGACGCGGTCGACGTACGTCTGCCGCAGGAGGAGTACGCCGCGGGATGGGACGTCGTGGTCGACACCGCGGCGGCCCGTCGCGACCGGTCGCGACGCGAGGCGGGCTCGGCGCTGACCGTGGCCGGCCGCAGCGTCGTGGTGCTGCGGGAGCACGTGGCGCCCGACCCGGAGCCCGACCTCAGCGTGGCCGCCTCGGTGGCCGCGCAGGAGGCCCGCGACGAGCAGCCGGCCGCGCCGCAGGCGGCAACGGCGGACGGCTGACCGTGCCCGCACCCGACCGCGTGCCCCGCAGCACCTACCGGCTGCAGATCACCGACGAGTTCGACCTGCTCGCCGCGGCCCGGGTGCTGCCCTACCTGCACGACCTGGGCGTCGACTGGGTCTATCTCTCGCCGATCCTGGCGGCCGAGGCCGACAGCCAGCACGGCTACGACGTCGCCGACCACTCGCGGATCGACCCCGACCGCGGGGGCGTGGCCGGGCTCGCGGCCGTCTCGGCGGAGGCCCGCCGGCTGGGCATGGGTGTGCTGGTCGACATCGTCCCCAACCACGTCGGCGTCGCGTCGCCGCAGGGCAACGCCTGGTGGTGGAGCGTGCTCACCCTCGGCCCGGCCTCCCCCTACGCCGGCGCCTTCGACATCGACTGGGCGGCCGGGGGTGGGCGGCTGCGGATCCCGGTCGTGGGTGACGACGACGCGCACGGGCTGGGCGGTCCGGTCGACCATCTGCGCGTCGAGGCCGGCCAGCTGCACTACCACGACCAGGCCTACCCGCTGGCGCCCGGCACCGCCGACGACTGGGGCGAGCCGGGGGTCGACGCCGACATCGTCCACGCCCGACAGCACTACGAGCTGGTCAGCTGGCGACTCGCCGACGCCGGGCTCAACTACCGGCGCTTCTTCTCGGTCAACTCCCTCGCCGCGGTGCGCGTGGAGGACCCCGAGTGGTTCACGAAGACGCACGCGGTGATCGGGCAGTGGTTCGACGACGGGCTGGTCGACGGCCTGCGGGTCGACCACCCCGACGGGCTCCGCGACCCCGCGGGCTACCTCGACGACCTCGCGGAGCTCACCGGCGGCGCCTACGTGCTGGTCGAGAAGATCCTCGAGACCGGCGAGCGGCTGCCCACCGACTGGGCGACCGCCGGCACCACCGGCTACGACGTCCTCGGCCTGGTCGACCGGGTCCTGACCGACCCGGCGGGCGAGGCCCCGCTGACGGCGTACGACCGGACGCTGCGCGGCGACCCGCCGGCCTGGCCCGACCTGGTGCACGACAACAAGCGAGCGGTCGCCGACGTGACGCTGCGCGCGGAGGTGCTGCGGCTGGGGCGTGAGATGCGGGTGCTGCTCGCCGACGCTCCGAGCGACGTCGACGACGCCCTGGCCGAGGTGCTGGCCTGCTTCCCCGTCTATCGCTCCTACCTGCCCGAGGGCCGCGAGCACCTCGACCACGCGATCGCCGAGGCGCGCCGTCGTCGCCCCGACCTGGCTCCGACCCTCGACGTGATCGCGCCGGTGCTCGCCGACGAGCACGCCGACCCGGCGCTGCGCTTCCAGCAGACCAGCGGGATGGTGATGGCCAAGGGGGTCGAGGACCGCTCGTTCTACCGCTGGTCCGCGCTCACCTCGCTCACCGAGGTGGGCGGCGACCCCGCGACGTTCGCGGTCGGCGTCGACGACTTCCACGCCGAGATGCTCGAACGGCAGCGCGCGTGGCCGGCGGCGATGACCACCCAGACCACCCACGACACCAAGCGCGGCGCCGACGTGCGGGCGCGGCTCACCGCGCTGGCCGAGACGCCCGAGCTGTGGCAACGGACCCTCGACGCGCTGTTGGCCCGGCACCCGCTGCCCGACGCGGGGTTCGGCAACCTGCTCTGGCAGGCCGTGCTGGGCGCCTGGCCCGCGGCCGGTGACACCGACCTGCGTGGACGGCTGCACGGCTATGCCGAGAAGGCGATGCGGGAGGCCGGCGACCGCACCACCTGGACCGACCCCGACGCCGGCTACGAGGCAGCCGTGCACGCTGCCGTCGACGCCTGCTTCGACGACCCCGGCACCCGCGAGCTGCTCGACGCCGCACTCGCCGAGGTGGTGGACGCCGGCTGGGTCAACGCCCTGTCGGCCACCCTGGTCTCGCTGACCATGCCGGGCGTGCCCGACGTCTACCAAGGCAGCGAACGGTGGCAGCAGAGCCTGGTCGACCCCGACAACCGACGGCCGGTCGACTTCGACGACCTCGCGGCCCGGCTGTCGGCGCTCGACGAGACCGGAGCGCCGGCCGCCGCGGGCGGCCTGGACGACGACGGCACGGCCAAGCTCTGGCTGACGCGCGAGGCACTGCGGCTGCGGCGCGACCGCCCCGAGCTGTTCACCACCTATGCGCCGGTGACCGCCACCGGCCCGGCCGCCGGACACGTGCTCGCCTTCGACCGCGGTGGTGCGGTCACCGTGGCGACCCGGCTGCCGCTGGGGCTGCGGGCCCGCGGCGGCTGGGGCGACACCGTGCTGGAGCTGCCGCCGGGGGAGTGGGTCGACCTGGTCTCCGGCGGCGGCGTCACCGGAGGCGGCGTACCGCTGGCGGAGCTGGTAGGCGACCGCGCCGTCGCGCTGCTGGTCCGCCCGGACGTCGAGGAGCCGACGGCGGCCAGCCGCGAGAGGTTCGACGTGTGGGCGCCGCGGCCGGGCCGGGTCTCGCTGCGGGTCGGTGACCGGACGATCCCGATGGAGCGCGGGGCGGGGGACTGGTGGCGTGCCACCGAGCCGGTGCCCGCCGGTGAGACCGACTACGGCTACCTCCTCGACGACGACCCGGCGCCGCGGCCCGACCCGCGATCACGGTGGCAGCCCCACGGGGTGCACGGGCTGTCGCGCACCTTCGACCCCGCGGCCTTCTCGTGGACCGACGGCTCCTGGACCGGGCGGCAGCTCGCCGGCTCGGTCGTCTACGAGCTCCATGTCGGCACCTTCACCCCCGAGGGCACGCTCGATGCGGCGATCGGACGGCTCGACCACCTGGTCGAGCTCGGTGTCGACCTGGTCGAGCTGATGCCGGTCAACGCGTTCAACGGCGAGCACAACTGGGGCTACGACGGCGTGCTGTGGTCGGCCGTCCACGACGGGTACGGCGGCCCGTCGGCGTACCAACGCTTCGTCGACGCCTGCCATGCCGCCGGCCTCGGAGTGTTCCAGGACGTGGTGTTCAACCACCTGGGCCCGTCGGGCAACTACCTGCCGCTGTTCGGTCCCTACCTCAAGGCCGACGACGCCAACACGTGGGGCGAGATGGTCAACCTGGACGGCCCCGGCAGCGCCGAGGTGCGCCGACTGATCCTGGACAACCTGCGGATGTGGTTCACCGACCTGCACGTCGACGGGCTCCGCCTCGACGCCGTGCACGCCTTGTCCGACACCTCGAGCCCGCATCTGCTGGAGGAGGCGGCGGTCGAGACCGCGGCCCTGTCGGCGCACCTGCGACGGCCGCTCACGCTGATCGCCGAGTCCGACCTCAACGACCCGACGCTGATCACGCCGCGCGAGGCCGGCGGCTACGGGCTCGACGCGCAGTGGAGCGACGACTTCCACCACGCGGTCCACGTCGCGCTCACCGGCGAGGTCGGGGGCTACTACGCCGACTTCGCGCCGCTGTCGGCACTGGCCAAGGTGTGCGAGCGCGGCTTCTTCCACGACGGCAGCTGGTCGTCGTTCCGCGGGCGCCCGCACGGCACCCCCCTCGACACCGACCGGGTGCCCGGGTGGCGGCTCGTGGTGTGCAGCCAGAACCACGACCAGGTGGGCAACCGGGCCCGCGGCGACCGGCCGACCGAGCATCTCGACACCGACCAGCTCGTCTGCGCCGCGATGCTGACCCTGCTCTCGCCGTTCACGCCGATGCTCTTCCAGGGCGAGGAGTGGGCGACCAGCCGCCCGTTCCCGTTCTTCACCGCCCACCCGGAGCCCGACCTCGGCCGGGCGGTCGCCGAGGGCCGGCTCGCGGAGTTCGAGCGGATGGGCTGGGACCCGGCGGAGGTGCTCGACCCGCAGGACCCGCGCACCCGCGAGGCGGCCGTCCTCGACTGGACCGAGCCGCTCGGCGGGGACCATGCCGTCGTCCTCGACGCCTATCGCCGGCTGGTCGCGCTGCGGCGCGCCCACGAGGAGCTCACCGACCCCGACCTGCGCTCCGTCCGGTGCGCCGTCGACGAGCGGGCCCGCACCTTCCGCCTGGACCGGGGCTCGCTCTCGGTGGTGGTCAACCTCGGCGACGACGCGGCGTCCGTCGAGGTCGGCGAGCACGAGCTGCTGTTCACCACGCCGAGCGCGGCCCGCTCCGACGGCCCGGCCCTGGTGCTGCCCGCGCATGCCGGCGCGGTGGTGCGACGCTGAGCGACGCCGGACCCGGGGTCAGCCGGAGGCGCCCGCGGTGAGCCGCGCCATCGAGGCGTACGCCGGCTCGATCGCCTCCAGGAGCCGTCCGTAGAGCACGTCGCGGGCGGGGTCGGGTGGAGCGCCGGGGAGGTCACGGGTGGCGTTGACACGGGTGGTCGCGAACCAGGGGCCGAGGTCGGGGTGCCCGCGCCAGAGCCCTTCGGTGGCGAGCCCCTGAAGGAGCATCTGCAGGTAGCCCAGCGGCCCGCCGTCGACGAAGTTGGCGGGGCAGAGCCGGTTCTTCTCCTCCAGCGGCAGGTCGAGCGCCTCGACCCGCGCGATGACCGCGCTGCTCAACGGCATGTTCAGCCGGGAGAGGTACTGCACGGTGATCCGGTCCGCCGCGAAGACAGGGACGGGCGGTGCGTCCGGCAGCCCGGGAGCCGCGCAGTGCACGTGCACCCGGCCCGGCGTGGTGGGCACCTCACCTTGCTCGAGCACGATCCGGTCGGGCTCGACCCGCAGCACCCGGCCCAGCCGCACGACGTCGGTGATGCGGCGCAGCTGGTGGATCTCGTGCTCGCTGATCGTCGGGCCGCGGAACACCGTCGGCCACACCTCCGGGTCGACCCGGAGCAGCACGCCGACCCGCTCGAGATGCTCGAACACCTGATCCTCGGTCGTGGCGCCGGCGAGGGCCTCGAGGAAGCCGACGGTGCCCTCCACGGTGAGCGCGGCCAGCCGGTCCGGCTGGAGGAAGCGCCGGTTGTTGAGCCAGGCGTCGCGGGTGCGGACCCAGGTGATCCTCTCGGGTGGGCACCCCTGCTCGAGCAGCCACCCGCAGGTGTCCATCGCCGTCTTGCCGGTGCCGATCACGACCACGCTCTCGGGTGGCCCGTCGAGCCGGGTCAGGCCGGCCGGGGTGACCAGCCGGACGCCCTCGGCCACCTCGAACGGCGGGGGAGAGGACTCCGGGGTCCGCGAAGCGGTGTAGGTCGCGTCCACCACGCCGCGACGCGCCCGCACGATGCTCTCCGCGCCGGTCTCGGGGCTGCGAACCCGCCCCTCACCGAGGTGCTCGGTCGCCGGGAGGAAGCGCACCCGCCCGGACCCGAGGAAGCGGTCGCGCAGCAGCGTCGAGAAGTAGTCGCGGATCTCCGCGCCCGAGGCGCGCGTGTAGTGGCCCTGCTCGGGCCCGTCGGACTCCAGCCCTCCGTCGCCCAGCGGCGTCGAGGCGACGCCGTACCACGGCGACGGCTGGTGCAGCCGGACGAAGGGGTAGGACTCCAGCCAGTGCCCGCCCGGTGCCGCCCGCCGGTCGACGAGCACCACCTCGGCGTCCGAGACGTCGAGCAGCGAGTCGACGAAGCCCATCCCGGCCATGCCGGCACCCACGACGAGGTAGTCGGTCTCGATCACGCTCATCGGAGCCTCCTGCTCGGGACGGTATCGCCGTGGCGACGGGAGAACCCACCTTCCGGGGTGAAGACGGCCCGGTCGTCCGGGCCTAGGTTCGAGGCGTCGACCAGCGGTGGTCCCTCCACCTCGGCCGACCCGGTTCCGAGGCCTCGGGCCGCGTCACGCGCCGCACGTCGGCGTGAGCCAGCGTCCACCGACCCACGGAAGGCCCGCGTCATGACCATGACCCCTCCAGACCCTGCCGAGAACCCCGACCTCGTCCCCAGCGGCGAGCCCGTCGGCGACCCCGATGTCACGCCCGATGGCGAGCCGACCACCCAGCCCGACCCGCTGGAGCCACTGCCGGACGAGGACCGCGAGGAGCAGTAGCCCAGCGCGCCGGGCCGCCGCCACCACGCGTCGGCGGCGGCCCGGTCGGGGCGGTGCCCGGTCAGGTCCCCGTCGCTACCGTGGTGGTGCCGCCACCCGGCGCGAGAGGGAGGAACCGGATGAGCACCTGGCCACCCGAGCGCAGCTGCGCCCACCTCGACCAGGCCTACCGGCCCGCGGCCCCCGGATCGGCGGGGTGCGTCGACTGCGAGGCCATCGACGCGTCGTGGGTGCACCTCCGGGTGTGTCAGGCGTGCGGCCACGTCGGCTGCTGCGACTCCTCGCCGCACCGACACGCGACCGCCCATGCGCGCGGCACCGACCATCCCCTGATCCGGTCCTTCGAGCCGGGCGAGGGGTGGTACTTCTGCTATGCCGACAACGTCGACTTCGAGCTGGCGGACGCGCCCGCGGCGCCGTCCCATCCCTGAGCATCGCTGCGACACGCGTCACGACCTGACCGAGGACGCCACCCGCTCCAGGTGGCCGACCAGGTGCGTGGTCAGCTCCACGGCGTCCGGGCCGACGCCGTCGAGGAAGTTCGACTTGCGGCGCCGCAGGAACGGCAGGCCGAGCGCGTAGAGCCCCGCCGCGGCGGCCACGCCACCGTCGTGCCGGAGCCGCCCCGACCCGTCGAGCAGGGTGGGGTCGAGCCAGGGGTAGCGAGGCCGGAAGCCGGTCGCCCACACGACGGAGCCGTAGGCCGTCAGGTCGGCGTCCAGCCGAGAGCCGTCGACGACCGTCGGGTCGGGACGGGTCGGTTCGCCGATCTCGGCCTCCAGCCCGCGCTCGGCGGCGAACTCGTCGATCCGGTCCAGCAGCCGCCGCTCCTTGAGGTCGGCCAGCCGGCAGATGTTGCCCAGGGAGCCCGAGAACAGCGCTCGGGACCCGTGGACACCGCCGAGCCGGCCGACCACGGAGACACCGCGCTCGGTGAGGCCGTTCAGATCCAGGGTGCGTCGCTCGGGGGTGCCGACCAGCTGGAGCGAGGGCAGGCGGCGCGCCTTGGCGAGGTCCTCGACCTCGTCGTAGCGCTCGTCCAGGATCCCGAGGGTGTCCATCCACCAGTGGATGTCCATGCCCCGGTAGGTCCGGGGCAGCCGGACGTGCTCGCCGGTCGCCAGGGTGACCTCGCGGCCGGCCCGGCTCAGCTCGTCGGCGATCTGCAGGCCCGAGGCCGAGCCGCCCACCACCAGCACCGGGCGGTCGGGCAGCTGGCCCGGGTTGCGGTAGTCGACGGGGGTGAGCTGCACCAGGTGGCCCGGCAGCTCCTCGGCGTACGCCGGCACGTGGGGGTGGCTGCAGGCGCCGCTGGCGACCACCACGGCCCGGGCACGCCAGCGTCCCTGGTCGGTCTCGACGAGGTAGCCGTTCTCGACGGATGTCACCCTCGACACCGTCGTGTCGGTCAGCACCGGAGCGCCGAACGAGCTCCGGTAGCCGTCCAGGAAGGCCGCGACCTCGCCCGCGGTGAGGTAGCCGTCGGGGTCGTCGCCCTGATAGCTCCAGCCCGGCAGCCGCGTCATCCAGTTGGGTGAGAGCAGTCGCAGCGAGTCCCATCGCTCGCTGCGCCACGACTCCGCGGTGCGGCCGCGCTCGAGCACGACGTGGTCCACCCCCGCCTCGCTCAGGCAGCGGCTCATGGCCAGGCCGGCCTGGCCACCGCCGACGATCACGACGTCGATGGTGCGGGCTCGACCCGGTGCTGGTCGGCGGGCTGCGGGGCTGGTCATCGGGTTCCCTCTCCGGGCTTCGGTCGGTGGTCTCGGGGCCGTGGTCGGTCCCGGTGACCCCTACGCTCCCCGCAGCGGTGGCGCAGAGGCTTGGAGAGGGTGTGGAGAAGTCCTGGAGCCGATCTCCACGTCGCCTCCAAGACCGCGGGCCCGTGGGGGCGGCACGGTGGTGCCATGACAACCTCCACTGCACCCACCGCCCTCCCCACCGGACACCGGTGGAAGACCGCCGGCGACGCCTGGGGCCACGCGGCCGTCGACTGGTCCTGCCTCTTCGAGCACTACGCGGTCAACGTCATCCAGGTCGCCCTCGACCGGCTCGACGTCCGCCCCGGCTCACGACTGCTCGACATCGCCTGCGGCTCGGGACTGGCGCTGCGGCTCGCCGAGGCCGCCGGCGCCGAGACTGCCGGCATCGACGCCTCCGAGCAGCTGATGGCCGTTGCCCGGGCCCGCTGCCCGGAGTCCGACCTGCGCCTCGGCACCATGTTCGACCTCCCGTGGGCAGACGAGACCTTCGACGCCGTCACCTCGATCAACGGCATCTGGGGCGACTGCGAGGCCGCCCTCGCCGAGGCCTTCCGCGTGCTCCGTCCGGGTGGGCGCATCCTGCTGAGCTTCTGGGGCCGCGGCCACCTCGACCTGCGGCCCTGCTTCAAGGTCTTCGCGGCGCACTCGCCCGAGGCGCACCAGCAGGGCATGCGGCGTACCAACAACATCGCCCGAGACGGGGTCGCCGAGACGATGCTGGCCGACGCCGGCTTCGAGGTGCTCGAGCGGGGGAGCCGGATGTCGACCGTCGAGTGGCCGGACGCCGAGACCGCCTGGCGGGCGGTCTCGAGCGTCGGCCCGGCGGTGCCCGCGCTGGAGCACACCGGTGCCGACGTCCTGCGCCCGCTGGTGATGGAGGTGCTCGAGCGGACCGTCGACGAGCTCGGCGTCTTCCGCTTCCGCAACGACCAGGAGTACGTCGTCGCCGCCAAGCCGAGGTGACCCGCCGTTCAATGAGGGCGCGCGCGCTCCCGGTCCTATGTCAGACTGGACGGCGTTGCGGGGGTGCAACGGACGCAGGAGGACCGCCATGCCGCTCTATCTGGTCGAGCGAGAGTTCGCCGAGGAACTGGATCTCGACGACGAGACCAAGCGCCTGATCGAGGCCTACAACCTGGAGCACGAGCTGACCTGGCTCACGTCGTTCCTGTCGGCCGACAAGAAGAAGACCTACTGCCTCTACGAGGCCGACGACGTCGACGTGCTGCGCCGGCACGCCGCCGACCTGGGGCTGCCGTTCGACTCGGTCGTCGAGGTCTCCGAGATGAGCTCCCTGGCCAGGGGGTCCGTGTTCTGACGGGCCGCGTGGCGAGGGGTCGCTGACCGTGCCGCAGTACCGCTTCGGCGACTTCCGGGTCGACACCGACACCGTGGAGGTGTGGGGACCCGACGGGATCCGCGACGTGGAGCCGCAGGTCTTCGGCGTGCTGCAGTACTTCGTCGAGCAGGGCGACCGGCTGGTCACCAAGGACGAGCTGCTCGAGAACGTCTGGGGCAACAAGTTCGTCTCCGAGTCCGCGCTGACCACCCGGATCAAGCAGGCCCGCCGCGCTCTCGACGACGACGGTGCGCGCCAGTGGGCCATCAAGACCGTGCACGGGCGCGGCTACCGGTTCGTCCCGCCGGTCGAGCAGGTGACCGCGGCGCCCGCCGTCGAGACGCGCCAGGCCACGACGCTCCCCGACGAGCTACGGATGGGCGGTCGCCGGCCGTTCTGCGGCCGGGTGGAGGAGCTCCGGCAGGGTGCGGAGGTGGTCCGCGAGGCGGCCGTCGACGGCCCCTTGGGATGGGTGTGGGTCCTGGGTGAGCCGGGCATCGGCAAGAGCCGGCTGGCCGCCGAGCTCGCCGCCGATGCCCACGCCCAGGGCCACCGGGTGGTGTTCGGTCGCAACAGCGAGGACCTGCGGGTGCCCTACCAGCCGTTCGTCGAGGTGATCGGGCAGCTGGCCGGGCCCGGCCGAGCCGACCCGGAGATCCCCGAGCTCCCCGAGGAGCTGCTCCCGCTGCTGCCGACCTCCGTGGTGGCCGGGCACCCGGCGGGCGCCGGCCGCGCGGCGCGCGCCAGCGTGGACGACGAGGGCCGGCGGTTCCATCTCTTCGAGGCGCTCGCGGGGTGGCTCGAGCGGTGTGCCGCGAGTCGGCCGGTGACGATCGTCGTCGACGACGTCCACTGGGCCGCGGAGTCGACGCTGCAGCTGCTCGCGCACCTCCAGCAGCGGCCCGGCCAGGCGGCGGTGACGCTGGTGCTCACGGCTCGTGACACCGCTCCCGACGCCAGCGAGCGGATCGCCGACCTGATGGCCACGGCCCAGGGGCGGCCCCGCACCGTGCTCGTGCACCTCGTCGGTCTGCGCGTGGCCGAGGCCGCCCAGCTGGTGGGCGACGAGGGCGTCGACATGGCCGAGGTGATGCGGCAGACCGCGGGGAACCCCCTCTTCCTCCAGGCCGTCGACCCGGTCGCCGGCGCGGTCCACATCGAGGGCGCCGTACGCCGGCGGCTGGCGACGCTTCCCGCCGAGATCCAGGACAACCTCCGGATGCTGTCGGTGCTCGGTCTCGAGTTCGAGCTCACCGTCGCCGCGGCCGCGCAAGGTCGCGACGAGCTCGAGCTGCTCGACGACCTGGAGGCCGCCGTCGCCGCCCGGCTGCTGGAGGACATCGGCGTCGACCGCTTCCGGTTCGCCCATGCGCTGGTGCGGTCCTCGCGGCGCGACCAGATCAGCTCGGCGCGGCGCACCCGCATGCACCGTCGGATCGCCGATGCCCTGGAGCGGACCTTCCCCGACGACCTGGCGCACCTGCCCGAGCTGGCCTTCCACACCGCCGAGGCCGCCCGGGGCGACGCCGACCTGCGCCCGGTGGCCGTCGACCGGCTGCAGCGGGCCGCCGAGGCCGCCATCGACCGCTTCTCCTTCGACGAGGCCGCCGACCTGCTGGCCCAGGCCCGCGCGCTGGCCGTCGACGGCGACGCCACGACCCGGACCCTGCTGGCGTTGTCCCACGGCAGCGCCGAGAGCCGCACCGGACGCAACGTGCCGGCGGCCCGGATCTTCGAGGAGGCCATCGTGCTGGCCCGCGAGGCCGAGGACGTGGTGCTGCGCGTCGAGGCGGCGCTCGGCTACGAGGACGCCCGGTGGCGACCGGGGCTCGACGGGGCCCAGTCGATGGTCCACCTCGAGGAGGCGGCGGCGCTGCTGGACGCCGAGGCCGAGGCCGGCCGCGAGGTGGAGGGCGAGGCCGATCTCCGGGCCCGCCTCGCCGTCGCCCGCCTGCGGGCGCTCGCGATGTCGGAGCGTCAGGGCGAGGCCGACGACGCGTTCACCGAGGCCATCGGGCTCTCCACGGCCATGGGGTCCCCGACGATGGAGGCCAACGTCCTGAGCGTCTACCTCGGCCACGTCGTGCTGCACCGCGGCGTCCGGGACGCCGGTCCGATGATCGCGCGGCTCGCCGAGCTCGAACCCGAGATCGACAACGGCGACGTGGCCCTGCACGCCCTCCACGACCGGATCATGTTCGCCACCCTCACCGGCGACTGGCCGGAGTCCCGGCGCCTGGTGCAGGTGATGGCACGCCAGCAGGAGCGCTGGCGGTCGAGCTTCTGGGAGTTCATCCGCACCAACCAGGAGGCGATGGAGGCCTACTACCGGGGCGACCTCGACGGCAGCGAGCGGCTGGCCAACCGGTGCCTCACGCTCGCCAAGCGGCTTCCGGACGAGGACGCCACCGGCACCTACGGCCTCCGCATGTTCCTGGTCCGGCGTGAGCAGGACCGCCTCGCCGCCGTCGCCCCGATGATCCGCACCGTGGTCGCCGCCGCCGGCGGCGGTGACCTGTGGACCCCCGGTCTCGCGTGGCTGCTGGCGGAGACCGGCAGCGTCGAGGAGGCCGAGGAGGTGCTCGGCGACCTGCGCGCTGCCCAGTTCCTGCTGCCGCTGGACAGCATGTGGAGCACGGTGATGGTCTTCCTCATCGAGACCATGGTGCGGGCTGGGGACCGCACCTCCTGCGCCCTGCTGCGTGAGCGCTTCGCCCATCTGGAGGGGACCAACGTCACCACCGGCGCCGGCCAGTTCTGCTTCGGACGTGCCGATCGCTACCTCGGCATGCTGTCGCTCACCCTGGGCGAGCTGGAGCTGGCCGAGCAGCAGCTGGGCGCAGCGCTCGAGGGCGACGACGCCGGCGGGTCGGTGCTGTGGGCCAACGACAGCCGCCTCTGGCTCTCCCGCGTACGCCGCGCGCAGGGCTACGACGCCGAGGCCGACGCCATGGCCCGGGTGGTGCTCGCCGAGGCGCAGGCCCACGGGCTGCACCGGCTGGCCCGGGTGGCCGCCGCCGAGCTCGGCTGAGCTCCCGGCCGAGCCCGTTCGCGGGCCTCCAGAACCCCTTCAGGACCCCTCCAGGTCGTCTCCAGGTCCTCTCCAAGCCGTGCGGTGCCCTCCGGCCGGAAGGTAGTGGTCACACCGGCACCCCGCCCGGGGAGCCACCCGAGAGGAGATCACACTCATGACCACCACCACCCACCCCACGACCACCGAGCGTCCGGGCGAGACCAACGGGGTGCCGACCGCCAAGATGTTCGGCGCGATCGCGAAGTTCACGGACAACGCCGAGCTGGCGCAGTTCCGCTTTTCGGCCAAGAACAGCTGGGTCGACGGCACCGCGAGCACCTCCACCATCCACGAGTGGTACGGCATCGGCGCCGACCAGCTCCACGTGCAGGAGTTCCAGTTCTCCAGCGACCACCCGACGCTGGGCCACGGCTACGGCCCCACGCCGCAGGAGTACGTCCTGCACGCCCTGGCCTCCTGCATCACCGCGGGCATCGCCACCGGCGCCGCCGCCCGTGGCATCAAGCTGAACCGGGCGACCTCGACGGTCACCGGCAACATCGACGTCCGCGGCGTGCTCGGCGTGGACCAGGACGTGCGCAAGGGCTTCAGCGGCATCGAGGTCTCCTTCGACGTCGACGCCGACGCCGACGAGGACCAGATCGACGCGCTGATCGCCTCCGCGACGAAGTACTCCGCCGTGTTCGACATGCTCACCGGGCCGACCCAGGTCACCGTGGGCCGCACCGAGGCCTGAGAGGGACGATCATGACGAGCAACCACACTCCGGCAGCCCCACCCCGGAGCCTGCTGGGGCTGTGGGCGCACCCCGACGACGAGTCGTACCTGTCCGCCGGCCTGATGGACCGCGTCCTGCGGGCCGGCGGGCGGGTCACCGTCGTCACCCTGACCGACGGGGAGGCCGGCTTCCCGGCCGACGACCCCCGCCCGGTCGAGGAGCGTCGCGCGCTGCGGCGTTCCGAGCTGCGGGCCGCGATGGCGGCCCTCGGTGTGCACGACGTGCGGTTCGTCGGGCTGCCCGACGGCGGTCTCGCCGACCTCGGCGAGGACGAGCCGCTCGCGGCGTTCCGTGCCGCACTGGCCGACGTGCGTCCCGACGTCACCGTGACCTTCGGGCCCGACGGGATCACCGGCCACGACGACCACGTGGTGGCGTCCCGGCTCGCCACCGAGGCCTGGCGGGCCGAGGGCTGCGGCGAGCTGTGGTACGCCGCCAAGACGCACGGCTGGCTCGAGGAGTGGCGCGAGCTGCACGACCGGCTCGGCGTCTGGATGACCGAGGAGCCCACCGGGGTGGAGGACGAGGAGATCGCGATGCTGGTCGACCTCACCCCCCGCGAGCTGCGGCGCAAGCGCGCCGCGCTGGCCGCCCACGGCAGCCAGAGCGACCTCGTCGCCGCGGCGATGGGCGAGCCGACGTACCGACGGTGGATCCGGCAGGAGACGTTCCGCCTGCCCGCGCTGGCCGGAGCCCTGTCATGACCGCCGTGGTCGGCGAGTGCGGCGTGCCGCTGCCCGTGGCCCCGGCCGCCGGTCCGGTGCGGCTCGCCGCGCAGGACACGGCGCCCTTCATGGCGGCCCTGGTGCCGTTCGGCCTGGCCGTCGGCAGCGCCAGCGTCGCCGCCGGTCTGAGCTTCGTGCAGGCGATGTACGGCGCCCTGGTGATGCTGGCGGGCGCGGCTCAGCTCGCCGTCGTCGAGTCCCTCGGTCGCGCCGACGGGATCGTCGCGGCGGTCGTGGTGACGCTGCTGATCAACCTGCGCTTCGTCTACTACGGCGCCGGCGCCGCCCGCTGGTTCGCCTCCGCGCGGCTGCCGATGCGGCTGCTGCTGGTCTTCCCGCTGGTGGACCAGAGCTTCCTGCTCGGCCAGCAGCGCTTCGACGACAGCGTCGACCTGGTCTGGCGGCGCCGCTACTACCTCACCGTCACCGCCCTGTTGGCGAGCTCCTTCGTGATCAGCCAGGTCGTCGGCTACCGGCTCGGAGCGGGCCTGCCGCCCGCCCTCGGGCTGCACCTGGCGGCACCGCTGGTGTTCGCCGGCATGCTGGCCAAGCACCTGCAGACCCCCACGGCGCGGGCCGCGGCGGTCGGCGCCGCGCTGGCCGTCCCCCTGCTCGGCGGGCTGACCGGCCCGGCGACCCTGCCGGCCGCGATCGCGCTCGGCGTCCTCGTCGGCTCCCGGAGGTGGACACGATGATGGTGCTGCTGACCTTCACGCTCGCCGCGGTCGTCACCTTCGCGCTGCGCGCCTGGATGACGGTTGCCGGAGGGCGGCTGGTGGAGTCCGAGCGCTTCGCGGAGCTGACCGCGCTGGTGACCCCTGCGGTGTTGGCGGCGATGATCGCCTCGGCCCTGCTGCTCGGGCACGGCCACGCGACGACGCCGGCCGTCGCCTCGGTCGCCGCCGTGGTCGCCGCGTTCGCGGTCGTCCGGCGCACCGGCAACGTGGGCCTGGGCCTCGCGCTCGGCCTCGCCGTCAACGCCTGCCTGATGTTCGTCGGCCTCGGCTGACCGATCTCGGGGGCCGCCCGACCGGGCGGCCCCTCAGGCGGCGTCGGCCAGCCCGATGCGGACCAGGTCGGCGTAGGTACCACCGCGCAGCAGCAGCTCCTCGTGGGTGCCCAGCTCGACGACGCGGCCCGCCTCGAGGACGGCGATCTGGTCGGCGTCGCGGACGGTGGAGAGCCGGTGCGCGACGGTGATCGTGGTGCGTCCCTCGGCGAGGCCGTCGAGGGCGGCCTGGACCTCGCGCTCGGTCTGGTTGTCCAGCGCGCTGGTCGCCTCGTCGAGCACCAGCACCCGCGGGTCGCGCAGCAGGGTGCGGGCGATCGCCAGCCGCTGCTTCTCGCCACCCGAGAACCGGTGGCCACGGGACCCGACGACGGTGTCGTAGCCCTCGGGGAGCCCCTCCACCAGGTCGTGGATGTGCGCGGCCCGGCAGGCCTCCTCGATCTCCGCCTGTGTCGCGCCGGGGCGGGCGTGGAGCAGGTTGTCGCGGACCGACGCGTGCAGCAGGTAGGTCTCCTGCGTCACCACGCCGACAGCGGCGGCCAGGTCCTGCAGGGTGAGGTCGCGGACGTCGACCCCGTCGAGGCGCACCGCCCCGGCGGCGGGGTCGTGGAGGCGGGCGACCAGCGAGGCCAGGGTGGACTTGCCGCTGCCGGTCTCGCCGACCAGGGCGAGGGAGGTGCCGGCGGGCACCGTCAGGTCGATGTCGTGGAGCGTCGGGACGTCGCCGTACGAGAAGGACACGTGGTCGAGGCGGATCTCGCCGTGGACGGTGTCGAGAGCCACCGGGTCGGTCGGGTCGTCGATCTCGACGGGCAGGTCCTGGTACTCGAAGATCCGGCTGAACAGCGCCAGCGACGCGGTGACGTCGGCCTGCACGTTGAGCAGCATCATCATCGGGCGGAACAGCGTCCCCTGCAGGGCGATGAAGGCCACCAGGGTGCCGATGGTCATGCCCGCGGACGTGGCCGGGAGCCCGGCGGCGAGGTAGAGGACGGCGGGTACGGCGGCGAAGACGACGTTCATGGTCGCCATCCGCCACCGGCCGGCCAGCTGCGACCGGACCTCGAGGTCGACCAGGTCGGCCGAGGTGTCCTCGAAGCGCCGCGCCAGCGTGGGCGCCGCGCCGAGGGTCTTGGTGAGCTGGATGCCGCTGATCGAGAGTCCCTCCTCGACCTGGGCGTGCAGGTCGGCCAGCCGGCGCTGGCGCTGCGCGGTCACCGCGTAGCGCAGGTGGGCGACCTGCCGGGTGAGGAGCACCGCGGGAGGAAGCACCACCAGGGTCACCAGGGCGAGCTGCCAGCTGAGCGCCAGCATCGCCACCAGCGTCCCGACCACGGTGGTCAGGTTGGCGGCGATCGACGTCGCCGTGGAGGTGACCACCGACTGCATGCTGCCGATGTCGTTGACCACCCGGGACTGGATCTCCCCGCCACGGGTGCGGGTGAAGAAGCCGACGGACTGTCGTTGGAGATGGCCGAAGAGGTCGGACCGGAGCCGGTGCATGACCCGCTGGCCGACCGTGGTCGCCTGCCAGGTCTGCAGCACCCCGATCGCCGCCGAGACCGCCGCGATGCCGACCATCGCCAGCACGCACCACGTCAGGAGCGCGACGTCCTGCCGGGGGATCGCCTCGTCGATCACCCGCTTGACGAGGAAGGGCTGGGCGAGCCCGACCGAGGAGCTCGCCACGATGAGGGCCATCACCAGCGCGAGGCGGGCGCGGTGCGGCGCGAAGAGCCGGAGCACCCGGCGCAGGGACACCGGCGCGTCCGCGAGCTGGCGCCGGTCGGCGTCGCGGGCTTCGGGATGGCGGCCGCCACGGCCGCGGTTCATGGAGTCATCCATCCGATCACTCGTCCTTCGGTGTGCGGGAGTGTTTTAATGAGGTTACCTCATGATGAGGCAACAACGCTATTTGCTAGTCTGTTCCCGTGCCTCCGACCGACCAAGGCCACGACGCGGCCAGTGACCTGCTGATGCTGGCGGCGCGCTCGATGCGCAGGGCCTATGCCGACGCGATGGCCGACTACGACGTCACGCCGAGCCAGGCCCGTGCGCTCCGGACGGTCGCCGATCTCGGACCCGTGCGGCTCTCGGTCCTGGCCGAGCGCCTGCGGATCGCGCCTCGCTCCGCGACCGAGGTGGTCGACGACCTCGAGGCGCGTGGCCTCGTCGCCCGGGGTCCCGACCCCGACGACCGGCGGGCGACCAAGGTGGCGCTCACTGCGGCGGGGGAGGGCCTGCGCGACCGGCTCGAGGGGGCGCGTCGGGCGGCCTCCGACCAGCGGCTGGCCGCACTGAGCGCCGCCGAGCGCGACCAGCTCGCCGCGCTGCTGGCCAGGCTGGTCGAGCGCCCGGCGGACTGATCCTGGTCCGGTGTCGGCCCGCCGACCCGATGCCGGTCCGGTCCGTGGGTGTCCGGGGCTCGTGGCAGGCTGGGTCCGTGGCCAAGAAGGAGCGTCCGCCGGTGCCCGACGCCTGGGTCGACCGCATCGACGAGATCCTGCGCGGCCTGCCCCAGGTGCACTGCGAGCCCGCGTGGGTGGGCACCCGCTGGCGGGTGCAGGGGGCCACGGTCGCGCACGTCTTCGGCGGTGAGGACCAGCTGTTCCGGGTCACCTTCCGCGGCGAGACCGACGAGGTGATGGCCTTCCAGCACCTCGGTGCTCCCTACTTCAGGGCCGAGTGGGGTGCCAACGTGATCGGGCTGGTGATCGACGACGACTCCGACTGGGCCGAGCTCGCCGAGCTGCTCACCGACTCCTACTGCCTGGTGGCCCCGGACCGGCTGGCCGCCCAGGTCGACCGCCCCGCGTGACCGACGCCCGTGGTCCCGCCATCCGGTCGGCCCGGGCCACCGGCGGTGACCGGACGTCGGCGGCGGAGCCACCAGCGTGCCTCCGCCAGCTCGAGGGCGAGGACCACGAGGGAGGCGGCCGCCACTGCTGACCAGGCCACCAGGCTGGTCGCCCACTGGCCCGGTGTCGCCGTGCCATAGGGGAAGACGGGGAGCTGATCGGGGAGCGGACGCACCAACGCCCATCCGGCGCCGGCCGGGATCACGGTGGCGGCCAGAGCGAGGCCGGGCATCGGGTTCCCGGCTGCCCGGCGGCTGGTCGCCCACGCGGTCCCGGCCGCGAGCGCGGCCAGACCCTGGACGAGCACCGCTCCGGCGTGGCCGAACAGGGAGTCCCGCGCGTGCCAGACCGTCACCAGCCAGACGCCGGCGAGCAGCGCCGGCGCGGGCGCTCGCGCGGCGGTCCGCCACGCGAGGCCACGCGGCGTCACGTCCACGACCGCGCCGGCCTGCTCGTCGAGGCACCAGGCGGCGGCCCCCGCGAGGAGAGCGACGGCGGTGCCCTCGAGGGGCCACAGCAGCCAGGCGTCCCGGTGCACCAACTCGATCAGCGTGGCGACCAGGAGCGCCGCCACCGCGACCCTGACCCAGGGGACCGACCACCGGAGGTAGAGCAGCATGCTCGGTTATTCGCCGAACGGAGCGCTGGGCAGGAGCGGGTTGGAGATCGGCTCGGTGTACCCGACGGTGAGGGTGAGAACGCCGAGCGCCAGCGCGGCCAGTCCCACCGCGGCCGCGACCCCTCGCAGCCTGCGGCGGTCGGACTCCGGATCGTGGTAGACCGCCGCGATGACCCCGAGCACGCACAGGGCCGCGAGGTAGAGCACCCACAGGAACGGGTTGCCCGGGACGGTCGTCCAGCGGTCACCGTTCCACCCCATCGGACCGAAGAAGTGCGTCCAGACCCAGAACACCCGGTAGGGCTGACCGCCCGAGAAGTTGCCCTGCAGCAGGATCGTGAGGATGACCAGGACGATCGCGGCCAGGGCGGCCGTCCCGCGTCGCGGAACCCAGCGTGCCAGCACGAGTCCGAGCAGCGGCCCACCGACCGCGGCCATCACGCCCTGGCCGAACTGCACCGCGAGGACGAACGCGTCGCTGACGCCGGGCGGGATGGTGTCGGCGGTCGGCGGGTGCGTCTGGTAGACCACGACCTCGACGACCCAGTCGATCATCGCCAGGGTGAACGGCACGACGACGGCACTGGCGAGTGCGAGGGAGCGCACCCGTTCCGGGACGGCGACGGCGCCGGCTGCCTCGGCGGCGCGGTCCGAGCGCCGGGTGAGGCTGTACATCGTGACCAGGCCCAGGACGCCGAGCAGCGCGCCGGCCGCGAGCCCGTTGAGTGCGCCCGAGCTGGGCTCGACGTGGGAGCTGGAGTAGGTCGTGCTCACCACCATCAGCACGGCGCTGAACCAGAACAGCCGGTGGCGCAGGTAGTGGCGGATCTCCTGCCGGGCGAGCACCCGCAGTGCGGACCCGGTCTCGGTGGTGACTGTCATCGGTTGACTCCTTCGGTCGGCTGCGGCTCCGCACGGAGCAGCAGGTAGGCGTCCTCCACGGAGGGATCGACGCTCGAGGAGTCGGGGGCGGGCTGCCCCCCGACGGACCGGATCAGCCCGTTCCCGGTCTTCCAGGTGTGGACGGCCCCGGGGGTCGGGGTCGCTCCGAGGTGCACACGGCCGGCTGCCGTGGCGAGCAGGTCGGGGACGGAGCCGTCGAAACGGACCCGGCCGCCGTCCAGGACGATCACCCTGTCGCACAGGGCGGAGACGTCCTCGGTCTGGTGGGTGGAGATGAGCACGGTCCCCGGCAACCCCGAGAGCAGCCCGCGCAGGGCCGCCCGCTGCTCGGGATCGAGCCCGGTCGTCGGCTCGTCGAGGATCAGCAGCTCGGGCGCTCCGAGGAGGGCCTGGGCGATCGAGAGGCGTCGGCGCTGACCACCGGAGAGCTTGGTCACCTTCATCGAGCCACTGTCATCGAGCTGCACGAGCTCGAGCACCCGGCGGACCTCCCGGTGACGGCGCCCGCTGTCCTTCCACTCCTTGAGGACGGCGATGTAGTCGAGGAAGCCGAACGCCGTCATCCCGCGCGGGAACACCACCTCCTGGGGGAGGTAGCCGATCCGGCGGCGGGCCTGGACCCGGTCGGCGTGGCTCCCGGTCACCTCGTGCCCGGCCACGACGATCCGGCCAGTGGTCGGCGGCATCGCCGTGGCGAGCAGCCGCTGCATCGTGGTCTTGCCGGCACCGTTGGGGCCGAGCAGGCCCACGACGGCCGACTCGAGGGTCAGGCTCGTGGGGTGCAGCGCCGTGGTGCCGCCGTAGGTCTTGGAGACGCCGTCCAGGATCGCGGTGGACATCAGCCCTCGGCTCCTCTCAGGGTGCGGGTGGTGGCGCGGACGGCGACGAGGCCGGCGAGCGGCAGGCAGGCGACGGCAAGCAGTGCCTGGGTCACCCCACCGGTCACCACGCCGGTCCCGCCCGCTCCCACCGCGACCGACACGGTCGTGAGCCATCCGAGCGTGAGCACCCCTCCTGACGCCCAGGGCGACAGCCAGCCCAGCAGGAGGAGCGCGCCGCTGCTGAGGGCCAGCCCCGGCACCAGCCAGGAGAACGCGACCGCATGGAGTCCCGGGACGGTCAGGCCGAGGAGCAGGGTCACCGGGAGCGCGACGGCCAGGGCGGCCGTGGTGCGCAGCAGGGCCAGTCGCAGCTTGGAGTAGGGCGTGGCCGCACCGACCTCGCGCAGCGAGTCGGTCGCGTCGAACGCCGCCACCACCGCGAGCATCGGGACCAGAGGGGCGAGCCCCAGGAACACCGCCTCCTGGCGCCACCCGATCAACCCGCTGACCAGGGCGCACGCCACGGCCCCACCGATCGCGGTCAGCCACGGCAGGGTGACCGCGTCCGCCGCCCCCAGCAGCACCAGCTCGGACTCGCCGACGCCGGCTCGCCGCAGCCAGCGCAGCGCGCGTGGGGGCTCCGGGCGCGTGATCTCGGCCTGCACCGACCGCCACACCGCCTCGACGGTCGCGGGGGAGACCGTTGCTCCGGCCGCCCGCCGGCAGTCGGCGCACGACGCCACATGGGCCTCCACCGACACCTCGGCGGCGGCGTCGAGCCGACCCCCGGCGTACGCCGACCACAGCGGCTGGTCGACGTGCCATCCCTGGTTCGTCGCACCCACCGTCACCACCCCTCTCCGAGCAGCAGCTGCTCCCTCAACCTCGACCGGGCGATCCGCATCCGACTCTTCACCGTTCCCTGGGGGATCCCCAGCAGTGCGGCCGCCTCTCGGGTCGAGAGCGCCGTCGATGACCGTCGCCTGGAGGACCTGGCGCAGCTCGGGCGACAGCGCCCGCAGCGCGTCTCCGACGGATCCGTGCTCGACGGCGACCAGCAGCTCGTCCTCGGCGCTGCGCACGGTCGGCGAGAGCGCCGAGACGACCCTGGCCGAGACCGGCACCGGCGCCGCCCTCTTGCGCAGTCGGCTGACCAGCTGGCGGATGGCGATCCCCCAGAGCCAGGCGCCGACGTCACCGTCCCCCCGGAAGGTCCCGGCCCTGCGCCAGACCGTCAGGAAGGCGTCGTGGAGCGCCTCCTGGGCCAGGGCCTCGTCCCCGGTGCGCCGGCGAAGGCGCAGCAGCAGCCATCCGGTGTGCCGCTCCACGAGCTCGCGCAGCGCAGGCTCGTCGCCCTGGGTCACCAGGTCCAGGAGCTCGGTGTCGGTGAGGTGCTGCACATCCCTACTGTCGCGGCTCGGGTGCCGATCGGATCAGATCGGGACCGATGAGTTTCTGGCGGCCTACGCAGTCGTCACGCGGATCCGGCACCGTCGGCCCGGCCTCAGCCTCGCGCAGTCACCAGCTGTGCCCGGGTGGGCACGAACGGCGCGCGACGGAGCCGGAGCCCGGCCTCGGTCGGCGTCCGGTTGCCCTTGCGGTGGTTGCAGCGCTCGCACGCCGCCACCGTGTTGGCCCAGGTCCACGCGCCACCGCGGCTGCGCGGCAGCACGTGGTCGATGGTGCTGGCCCGGCTCCCGCAGTAGGCGCAGCGGTGCCCGTCGCGCAGCAGCACCCCGCGGCGGGAGTAGGGCGCCGGGCGGTACATCCAGGTCGCGGCGACGTAGCGCACCAGCCGGATCACCCGTGGCCACGGGTGCGGGCCGATCATCCTGTCGTCGTGCGCCTCCTCGACCGTGGCGACCTGGCGGACGAGCATCCGCACGGCGTGCTGGAACGTCACCGTGCCCAGCGGCTCGTAGGAGGCGTTCAGCAGCGCGACGGCGGTCATGGCGGCTGGTCCTCTCCGGTGCTCGTGGGTCCATGGTGCCCCGAGCGGCCTCGACGTGGCTCACCGGACGCGCCGATGTGCCCCTGTTCCCGCCTCCCGAGGGACGGCGACGGTACGTCGGCCGGGGGACGCGTGGCCACTGCTTATCCGGCCACCGCTGACCGCGGTGGCCGGGGCGGGCGTCAGAGGTACACGCCCGCCGGCGCCGGCTCGCTCGCCCAGCGGCCCTTCCCCTGGGTGGCGGCCTGGCCCAGCAGCGCTCCGGTGGTGACCTGGTCGTCGGTCGCCAGCACGGTGGCGCGCACCAGCTCCTTGAGGTCGGCCCCGGTGGCGCCGTCGGTGGCGCGGGCGACGGCGGCGAGGTCGAGCGTCGCGTCCGACCACGCGAGGTAGCGCTCGAGGATCGCGACCCGACCGTCGAAGCCGGGCGCTTCCATGGTGATCACCGTGTCGAACCGGGACGACCGCCGGGCGGCCTTGTCGATTTTGCGAGGGTCGTTGGTCGAGGCGATGACCACCACGCCGCTGCGGTCGGCCAGGCCGCCGTCCATCACGTTGAGGAACTCGCGCAGCCGGTGCGGCTGGGTGCTGCCCCGCTCGCCCGCGATCAGGTCGAGGTCGTCCATCAGGATCAGCGTGGGAGCGAGGTCGGCAGCGAGGTCGAAGAGCTCGGTCAGCCACATCTCGGTCACCTCCGAGCCGGGCACCAGCACGGTGGCGGTGCCCGCGAGCTCGCCCGCGACCACGGTCCCGAGCTGGGTCTTGCCGGTGCCCGGAGGACCGACGAGGAGGAGGCCGGCGCTGGTCCCGAGACCCCGCGCGGCGAGCCGATCGGACAGCGCCAGGATCCGGTGGACGCCGCGGTCCACGGTCCGCCACACGGCCTCGTCGAGCTGGAGGGTGGCGCGGGTCGCGGTGGCCATCGTGGCCGGGCGCAGCACCAGCCCCTGGTTGGTCGCGCGGACCCGGTAGCGCCCCAGGCGGTACGGCGACCCGCTGGTGCGGCGCTCGCGCAGGAAGGCGGCGAGGGCGTCGCTCAGCTGGCCGGCGTACTCGCGAAGGCCCAGCAGCTGGACCTCGAGGCCGTAGCGGAAGGGGGCCAGGCGCAGCGCCACGGAGGTCTCGTGCAGCACGCCCGCGGGCAGGTGCACCAGGGCCGACCGGAACGTGCGCACGTCGCCGTGCGCGCCGGGCACCCGCTCGGTCGTGGCCGGCAGGTGCGGGTCGGCGCCGCCGGGGTCGGCGCCGTGCTCCAGCTGCGCGCGCAGCAGCCACACGCCCACGGCGTCGGCCACCGGTGGCGCGACGACCTCGGCCGAGACCGCCAGGTCGGCGGCGTGCGTCCCGAGGCGGTGGGCCGCCCACTCGAGGTGGGTCTGCTGGCGGGGTTCGCGGCGGGCGAACTCGCGGTCGACGGTCTCGCCGAGCAGCCGCAGCGCGGGCTGCAGCAGGTCGGCCGAGCATCGGTCGGTCAGGGTCGGGTCGAACGGGTCGAGCTGGGTCATCGGGCACCACCTTTCGGGTCTGGTCGGGACGTGGGCACAGTCGACCAGTCTCTCGTGCGCACCCCGGCGCCGCCACCGGGTTTCGGGCCGGCCCTGTCACGATGGGCCGTGCCCTCCTCCACCCGACCCGCACCCGCGGGTGACGAGCGCGCCTGGTCCGGGGGCCGGATCGTCGGCATCGACATCGCCCGCTGGTGGGCGCTGATGGGGATGGTCGCGACCCACGTGCTCGTCGCGGTCCGACCCGGAGGAGGCGGGATCACCACGGTCCAGGCGGTGGCCGGCGGTCGTGCCTCGGCGCTGTTCGCGGTGCTCGCCGGAGTCTCGATGGCGCTGCTCAGCGGGGGAGTGCGGCCGGTGAGCGGCGACGCCCGGCGCGGGGCGAGGCGGGGGCTGCTGGTGCGGGCCGCGCTGATCGCGGGGTGGGGTCTGATCCTCGGCCAGCTCGGGACCTCGATCGCGGTGATCCTGACCTACTACGGTGCGCTGTTCGTGCTCGGCCTGCCGTTCCTCGGGCTCCGCACCCGCAGCCTGGTGCCGCTCGCACTGGGGTGGGCGGTGCTGGCGCCGCTGCTGTCGTTCTGGCTGCGCCCGCACCTGCCGGACCGTCTCGACGCCAGCCCGGTGCTCGCCGACCTCGGACATCCGGCGCTGCTGGCCGGCCAGCTGCTGTTCACCGGCGTCTACCCCGCCTTCTCGTGGCTGGCCTACCTGCTGTTGGGACTCGCGATCGGCCGGACCTCGCTGGACCGGCGCCGTGTCGCGGTGGCGCTGGTCGGCTGGGGAACCGTGGCCGCGGTGACGTCGTACGCCGCCTCGCGGGCGCTGCTGGCCGCGCCGGGGGTCCGCGCCGAGCTGGCCGCGACGCTGCCGCCCGGGATGAACCGCGGCGGACTCGACCTGACACTCGCGTGGGGGATGCTCGGCGTCACCCCGACGGGGAGCACCTGGTGGCTCGCGGTGCTGACCCCGCACTCCGGGGACGCCGTTCGACCTGGTCCACACCGGTGGCTGCGCGGCCGTCGTGATCGGGCTCAGCCTGCTGGTCCGCCCAGCTGGCGCCCGCGACCGCTCTCCGTGCTGTTCGGGGCCGGGCGGTGACGCTCTTACTCCTGCGTGGCGCTGCGGTCACCCGGCTGGCTCGACGCCGACAGCCCCGGCATCTTCTGGACCCACGTGCTGCTGCTGTCGGCGATCGGTGCGGCCTTCCGGTGGGCCGACCGACAGGGGCCGCTGGAGCAGGTGGTGGCCGTGGCGGCCCGGGCGGCACTGAGGGCCCCGGGAGGATCTCCAGGCCCTCGACGCCACTGCGTGACGACGGTCCTCAGCGCACGTCGTAGCGGTCGAGGTCCATCACCTTGGCGAACGCCGCGGCGAAGTCGCGCGCGAACTTCTCGCCCGCGTCGTCGCTGGCGTAGACCTCCGCCACGGCCCGGAGCTCGGGTTGGAGCCGAAGACCAGGTCGTTGCGGGTGCCGGTCCGCACCTCGCCGCTGGCCCGGTCGCGTCCCTCGACGTCTCCTCCGAGTCGTCGACGGGCGACCAGGCGGTGCCCATGTCGAGCAGGTTGGCGAAGTCGTTGCTCAGCACGCCCACCCGGTCGGTGAGCACACCGTGTGTCGAGCCACCGTGGTTTGGCGCCGAGCACCCGCAGTCCGCCCACCAGCACCGTCATCTCCGGAGCCGTGAGGGTGAGCAGGTTGGCACGGTCGAGGAGGGAGTCTCCGCCTTCATCTGGTGACCCTTGCCGAGGAAGTTGCGGAACCCGTCGGCCAGCGGCTCCAGGCTCGAAGGACTCGACGTCCGTCCTCCTGCGAGGCGTCCATCCGCCCGGGCGTAGAACGGGACCGTCACCTCGTGGCCGGCGTCGCGGGCGGCCTTCTCGACCGCTGCGGCGCCGCCCAGCACGATCAGGTCGGCGAGCGAGACCTTCTTGCCCGCGCCCGCGGGCCGTTGAACGACTCCTGGACGCCCTCGAGGGTGCGGAGGACCACCGGCCAGCTGGTCCGGCTCGTTGACCTCCCAGCCGCTCTGCGGCTGCAGGCGAAACCGCGCGCCGTTGGCACCGCCGCGCTTGTCGCTTGCCGCGGAACGTCGAGGCCGACGCCCGCGGCGGAGGACCAGCGACGACCGTCAGGCCGGAGTCGAGGATCTGCTGCTCAGGAGGCACGTCCGCGTCGTCCACGAGCTCGTGGTCCACCGCGGGGATCGGGTCCTGCCAGATCAGCGTCTCCTCCGGCACCTCCGGCCCGAGGTAGCGCTGGATCGGGCCCATGTCGCGGTGGGTCAGCAGACCAGGCCCGCGCGAAGGCGTCGGAGGCTCGGTCGAAGTTCTCCATGAACCGACGTGAGATCGGCTCGTAGACCGGGTCCATCCGCATCGCCATGTCGGCCGTCGACATCATCGGGGCGTGCCGCTTGGCTGGGTCGACCGCGTCGGGTACGGCGTCGGAGCCGGCGCCGTCCGGGCCGCCACTGCTGCGCGCCGGCCGGGCTCTTGTGGAGCTCCACTCGAAGCCGAACAGCGTCTCGAAGTAGCTGTTGTCCCAGGTGATCAGGGTCGGTGTCCAGGCACCCTCCAGCCCGCTGGAGATGGTGTCGGTGCTGTTGCCGCTGCCGTACGTGCTGATCCAGCCCAGGCCCTGCTCGGCCAGGCCGGCCGCCTCCGGCTCGGGGCCGACGTACTGCTCGGGGTCGCCCGCGCCGTGGGTCTTGCCGAAGGTTGTGGCCGCCCGCGGTGAGCGCCGACGGTCTCGGCGTCGTTCATCGCCATCCGCCGGAACATCTCGCGGATGTCGCGACCCGACGCCACCGGGTCGGGGTTGCCGTTGGGTCCCTCGGGGTTGACGTAGATCAGCCCCATCTGGACGGCGGCAAGCGGGTTCTCCAGGTCGCGGTCACCGGTGTAGCCTCGTCGCCCAGCCAGGTGTCCTCCGAGCCCCAGTAGACGTCCTCGTCGGGCTCCCAGACGTCCGCGCCCGCCGCCGGCGAAGCCGAAGGTCTGCAGCCCCATCGACTCGAGCGCGACGTTGCCGGTCAGCACCATCGGGTCGGCCCAGGAGATCTTGTTGCCGTACTTCTTCTTGATCCGGCCAGAGCAGCCGCCGGGCCTTGTCGAGGTTGACGTTGTCGGGCCAGCTGTTGAGCGGCGCGAACCGCTGCATGCCCGCCCCGGCTCCGCCGCGGCCGTCGTTGATGCGGTAGGTGCCCGCGCTGTGCCAGGCCATCCGGATGAAGAACGGGCCGTGGTGGCCGTAGTCGGCCGGCCACCAGTCCTGCGGTCCGTCATCAGGGCGGTGAGGTCGCTCTTGAGCGCGGCCAGGTCGAGGAGCCGAAGGCCTCGGCGTAGTCGAAGTCCTCGCCCATCGGGTTGGAGGCGGGCGCGTGCTTGCGCAGGATCGAGAGGTTGAGCCGCTCGGGCCACCACTCGCTGTTGGCCGAGCCCGTGGTGGGGTGGGGCGTCCCGTGCATGACCGGGCGGCCGCCTTCCCTCGACTCGTCCTGAACGTCGCCGATGGCAGCGTCGTGGTTCTCACCAGGCATGGCTTTCCTTTCGGGGTGGGTGGTGGGTCAGGTGGTGCTGCAGCTGGAGCACAGGCCCCAGTAGAACGACCTCGGCCTCGTCGATCTCGAAGCCCTGGTCGTCGGAGGCCGTAAGGCAGGGGGTGTCGCCGACGGCGCAGTCGACGTCGGCGATGGTGCCGCACCGGCGGCAGACGACGTGGTGGTGGTTGTCGCCCACCCGCACCTCGTAGCGGGCCACGGAGCCGGTGGGCTGGATGCGCCTCACCAGGCCCGTGTCGGTCAGCACCCGGAGGACGTCGTAGACGGCCTGGTGGGAGACCGGACCGTAGGCCGTCCGCACCGCGCCGATGATGGCGTCGGTGTCGGCGTGCGGGTGCTCGCGCAGGGCGGTGAGCACCGCCGTGCGCGGACGGGTCACCCGCAGCCCGGCCGCCCGCAGCCGCTGCTCGGCGTCGTCGGCGGCCTGGTCGCGTGTCACGTCTCCGACCCTGCCGTCTCTTCTTGAACAAGTCAAGAAAACGACCTGAGCAGTTCCTGGGAACGTCGGCCACACTGGGCGCATGGAACCGGAGTCGGTGTGGGACTACCCGCGGCCCCCGGCGCTGCGCGCCTCGCAGGAGCGGGTCGAGGTCGAGCTGGGCGGCGTCGTGGTGGCTCGGACACGGCGCTCGCTCCAGGTCCTCGAGACCAGTCATCCGCCCACCTACTACCTGCCGGCCGGCGACTTCCTCGCCGGAGCCCTGGTGCCCGTCGCCGGGTCGACCTGGTGTGAGTGGAAGGGGGAGGCGACCTACTTCGACCTGGTGGTGGGAGAGCGGGTCGCCGCCCGCGCGGCCTGGTGCTATCCCGACCCTGTGCCCGCCTACGCCGCCCTCCGCGACCACGTCGCGGTGATGCCCGGGCTGGTGGATGCCTGCGTCGTCGACGGTGAGCGGGTGCGGCCGCAGGAGGGCGGCTTCTACGGCGGGTGGATCACCTCGAAGGTGACCGGGCCGTTCAAGGGTGCGCCGGGCTCCCGCGGCTGGTGACGGCTGTCGAGAACGGGTGTCCGGGGCCAGACTGAGGTGATGGAGTCCCTGCCGCGACCGGACCTGCTGGTCTGCGAGGTCAACGAGACGCTGTCCGACCTCGCTCCGATGGCGGGGAGGTTCGCCGCGGTCGGGTTGGACCCGCTGCTCGTGCGGGGGTGGTTCGCGAGCCTGCTGCGCGACGGGATGGCACTGGCCGTGCACGGGGAGCGGGCCCCGTTCGCCGAGCTCGCGAGGGCGTCGCTGGAGGCGCTGCTGCGCTCCGCGGCGCCGGATCGCGATCCGCGGGAGGCGGTGGAGCAGGTGCTGGCCGGGTTCCTGGCGCTGCCCGTGCATCCCGACGTGGTCGAGGGGGTCCGCGAGCTCGCGGGCCTGGGCATCCGGCTGGTGACGATGAGCAACGGCGCGGTGGCGGTGGCGGAGCGTCTGCTCGGCGGGGCCGGCCTCGGCGAGCACTTCGAGCGCATGCTGTCGGTCGAGCAGGCCGGCTACTTCAAGCCCGACCCGCGGGCCTACCACTACGCCGTGGCGGAGTGTGGCGTGCCGCCGGGCGAGGCGATGCTGGTGGCCGTCCATCCCTGGGACACCGATGGCGCGCGGCGGGCGGGGCTCTCGTCCGCCTGGATCGACCGGGGCGACGGCGGCTACCCGTCGTACTTCCTGCCGCCGACGGTGACCGCCGACTCGCTGGTGGGGCTGGCCGGGCAGCTGGCCTCACGGGCCGGACACTAGGCTCGCCCCGAGCCCAGACCCAGCCCGGAAGGACCACCATGCCCGACACCCCTCGCGTCGCGATCGTCACCGGAGCAGCCCGCGGCATCGGCGCCGCCACCGCGCTCCGACTCGCCGCCGACGGCCACGCGGTCGCCGTCGTCGACCTCGATGAGGGCGCGTGCGCGAGCACCGTCGACGCGATCACCGAGGCCGGCGGCCGGGCACTCGCGGTGGGTGCCGATGTCAGCGACGAGGAGTCGGTGGCCGTGGCCGTCGAGGCCGTCGCCACCGGGCTGGGCGCGCCGACGATCCTGGTCAACAACGCCGGCATCATCCGCGACAACCTGCTGTTCAAGATGACCACGGACGACTGGGACGCCGTGATGGGTGTCCACCTCCGTGGCGCGTTCCTGATGAGCCGCGCCGCCCAGGCCCACATGACCAAGGAGGGCTTCGGGCGGATCGTCAACCTGTCCAGCTCCTCGGCCCAGGGGAACCGCGGCCAGGCGAACTACTCGGCAGCCAAGGCGGGGCTGCAGGGCTTCACCAAGACGCTCGCGATCGAGCTCGGCCGCTACGGCGTGACCGTCAACGCGGTGGCTCCCGGTTTCATCCAGACCGACATGACCGCAGCGACCGCGGAGCGCATCGGGATGCCGTTCGAGGAGTTCCTCAAGGCGGCTGCCAGCGCCACGCCGGTCGCCCGGGTGGGCCAGCCCGACGACATCGCGCACACGATCTCGTTCCTCGTCAGCGAGGGCGCGGGCTTCGTGTCCGGCCAGGTGATCTACGTCGCCGGCGGCCCGCTGGACTGACCGCGAGGCGTCGCAGACGGGCTACCGCAGGCGGTGGGGGCGGCGCAGCACCGCCGGGAGGTACGCCGCCCCGGGAGCGCCGTCGCTGGTCGCGGCGATGTCGCCGGGGTTCGACATGCCGCACCTGCGGAGCGACAGGCACCCGCACCCGATGCAGGAGTCGAGCCCGTCGCGCAGTCGCTGGAGTGCGGCGAGCTGCTCGTCCAGCCGGACCCGCCAGTGCCGCGAGATCCGCTCCCAGTCGGCCTTGGTCGGGGTCCGACCCGACGGCAGCTCGTCGAGCTCGGCCCGGATCTCGTCGAGGGTCAGTCCCACGTTGCTCGCCGCGCGGATGAAGGCCAGCCGGCGCAGCACGTTGCGCTCGTAGCACCGTCGGCCGCCGGGGGAGCGGCTCGCCTCGATCAACCCCTGGGCCTCGTAGTAGCGCAGCGCCGACGCCGCGAAGCCGCTGCGCTCGGCGACCTGGGAGATGCTCAGCACGTCCCGTGCATCCATGTCGTCCCCTCCGGGCCTTGAACTCAAGTTAACTTTAACTTAAATACTGGCAGGCATGACCTCTTCAGACAAGAACCTCGTCGCCCTCGTCACCGGGGGCTCCTCCGGTCTCGGCCGCGAGCTCGTCCTCAGCCTGGCCGCGCGTGGCTGGACCGTCGTCACCGACGGTCGGCGTGCCGACCGGCTGGCGGAGCTCGCCGACCCGGGCATCGTCACGGTCCCCGGCGACCTCACCGACGCGGACCACCGGACCGCGCTGCGGGCCGAGCTGACCGGCTTGGGGCGCCTCGACCTGCTCGTGCACAACGCGGGCACGTTGGGCCCGTCCCCGCTGCCCCGGCTCGAGACCATCACACCCGACCAGCTCCAGCAGACCTGGCGGCCCAACGTCGGTGCGCCCCTGGTGCTGACCGGCGAGCTGCTCGACCTGCTCGTGGCCTCGCGGGGGACGGTCGTGGCGATCACCTCGGACGCCGCCGTCGAGCACTACCCCGGATGGGGGCTGTACGGCGCCTCGAAGGCCGCACTGGAGCACCTGGTGCTGACCTATGCCGCGGAGAACCCCGAGCTGACGGCGTACGCCGTCGACCCCGGCGACCTGCGCACCGAGATGCACCAGGCGGCCTTCCCCGGTGAGGACATCTCGGACCGACCGCTGCCGGAGACGGTGGTGCCGCACCTCCTCGCCCTCGTCGATCGGCGACCGCCCTCGGGCCGATACCGGGCCGCTGAGGTGTCCCTCCCCGAGCCGGCGGGCGGCGCGCGATGAGCGTGCTGACCGAACGACCCACCACCCGGTTCGTGCTGCCCGACACCAGCACGGCGGACGCTCCGCCCGAGCGGCGAGGCGTGCCACGCGACCAGGTGCGCCTGCTGGTGGCCACACCGGACGGGATCGCGCACGAGCGCTTCGCCGGTCTGGCCGATCACCTCCGCGCCGGTGACCTGTTGGTGGTCAACGACTCGGCCACGGTGGCCCGGCAGGCGGACGCGGAGCTCGTCGGGCGCGGCCCGGTCGTCGTGCACCTGGCCACCCCGCTGGACGACGGCGACTGGGTGGTCGAGATCCGCACCGCGCCCGAGGCGACCCGAGCAGTGCTCGACGCGAGTCCGGAGGATCGGGTCGTGACGGGGGCCGTCACGCTCACCCTGCTCGAGCCCTACCCCTGGCGGTCGTCGCCTTCCGGCCGCGGCAACCGGCTGTGGCGCGCCGAGGTCGACGGTCCGCTGGACTCACACCTGCGGCGCCACGGCCGTCCGATCGCCTATGGCTACCTCGACGGCGCGCTCCCGCTGGCTGCCTACCAGACGGTGTTCGCGACTCGGCCCGGCAGCGCCGAGATGCCGTCGGCCGGTCGCCCGTTCACCGCCGAGCTGGTGACCCGGCTGGTCTCTCGCGGCGTCGCGGTCGCTCCGGTCACGCTGCACACCGGCGTCTCCTCGCAGGAGGCGGGGGAGGGACCGCAGCCGGAGCGGTACGCCGTCCCCGCGAGCACCGCTCGGCTGGTCAACGCGGTGCGGGCCGGCGGGGGGCGCGTCGTGGCGGTGGGGACCACGGTGACCCGGGCCCTCGAGTCGGCGGTGGCCCCGGACGGGCGACTCGTGGCCGGTCGCGGGTGGACCGACCGGGTGGTCACTCCGGCCGATCCGCCTCGCGTCGTGACCGGGCTGGTCAGCGGCTGGCACGACCCCGCGGCGTCGCACCTGCTGCTCGTCGAGGCCGTGGCCGGCCGCTCACCCAGGCGCTCACCCAGGCGGCCTACGACCGCGCGCCGTCGCCGGCGGCTCACCTCTGGCATGAGCGGCGCGTCGGAGGACAGGCTTGCGGCGACAGCTCCTGCCTCGCGGCCACGAGTCGCCACCGCTGTCGACCGCGCGGTGGAGCGGAAGGCGCGCCACCATGACTTGCCGCGACCCCCACGGCGACCAGCCGCGGCTCGCACCGCCCACACGAGCTCAGCCCGGCACCGCGGCACCACGTAGCGCAGCAGGGCGGTGTTCCTCGGTCGACCTCCACCGGGGCCACGTGCCGGCGCCCGGGCAGGGCGATGGCCGCGACGACCGCGCCCACGAGGCAGAGCAGCCCGACCATGGTGGTGGTGGCCTGCAGGCCGGCCATGAACGCGTCGTGGAAGTCGGGTGCGAGCCGCGGGTCGACGGTCGCCACGCCGGTCGCCACGGCCACGGAGTCCTGCGCTCGGCCCAGCAGGTCGCCCGGCAGGCCGGCGTACGACGACGACGCGAGACGGTCGGCGAAGACGCTGGAGAAGACCGACCCGACGACGGCCACGCCCAGCGTGCCGCCGAGCTCGCGGGTGGCATCGTTGACCGCCGACCCCACGCCGGCGCGCGAGGGGGGAAGGACCAGCAGGATCGACTCGGTCGCCGGTGTGCTGATCAGCCCCATGCCCAGTCCCATGAGCACCATCTGGGGCACGATCACGGCGGCGTACGACGAGTCCACGGCGTCGGTCGACATCCAGAGGAAGGCCGCGCCGAACAGCAGCAGACCGGTCGTGACCACGAGCTTGGTGCCGATCCGGGGGGCCAGCAACGCGCCGACGACCGACGCCACCGCGATGCTCACGGCCACCGGGAGGATGCGCATGCCCGTCGACAGCGCGCCCCACCCGCGGACGAACTGCATGTACTGGGTGATCACGAAGATGAACCCGAACAGCGCGAAGAAGGTCACCGTCACCGCGCCGCTGGCCGCGCTGAACCGGCGGTCGCGGAACAGCGACACGTCGAGCATCGGGTGGGCGACCGTGCGCTCGGTGACCACGAAGGCGACCAGCAGCGTGGCCGCGACGGCGAAGCCGCCGAGGGTGTGGGCCGAGGACCAGCCGTGGGCCGGGGCCTCGATGATGGTGTAGGTCAGCGTGGCCAGCGCCAGGACCGAGAGCGTCAGCCCCCGCCGGTCGAGGGCCGGCACCGAGGGGTCGCGCGACTCCGGGACGACGACGTAGGCGGCCGCGGCGGTGAGGAGGGCCAGCGGCACCAGCGCCCAGAAGACGCTTCCCCAGGCGAAGTGCTCGAGCAGGAAGCCTCCCGTCACCGGTCCGGCCGCGACGCCGATGCCGACCACCGCGCCCCACACGCCCAGGGCCGCCGCGCGCTCCCGACGATCGCGGTAGGTGTTGCTGATGATCGACAGCGTGGTCGGGAAGATCACCGCTGCGAACGTCCCCATCGCCACGCGGGCAGCCACCAGTGCCTCGGGGGAGGTCACCAGGGCACCCACGGCGCTGGCGGCGGCGAAGCCGAGCAGGCCGAGGATCAGGGCGGGCCGGCGACCGAAGCGGTCGGAGAGGCTGCCCGCGGCCAGCACGAGGGCGGCGAAGGCGAGGTTGTAGCCGTCGACGATCCACTGCAGGGCGCGGGTGCCGGCGTCCAGGTCGCGCGCGATGCTCGGCAGCGCGACGTTGACGATGGTGGTGTCGAGGTTGATCGCGAGCACGGCCGCACAGACCGTCAGCAGGATCGGCAGCTTGCGGTTCATGGAGTCTCCCAAGATGGCGGTGGGCCGCGGTGGCGGCGCCTATGTGGACACTGTCCACATACCGTGACACGGAATGTGACCGCTGTCAACATCCGGTCTCTATACTTCCCTGCGTGCGGCCCTACCACCACGGCAACCTGCGGTCGACGCTGATCGAGACCGGCGTCGAGCTGGCCCGTGCCCAGGGTCCCGAGGGCGTGGTGCTGCGCGAGGTCGCCCGGCGCGCGGGGGTCTCCCACAACGCGGCCTATCGCCACTTCGCCGACCGCGACGAGCTGCTCGGGGAGATCGCCTCGGTGGCCGCCGAGAAGCTCGAGGAGCACATGCGCCGGCGCCTTGACGAGCTCGACGAGCCCGACACCGCCCGGCTGGCCGTACGCCGGCTGCACGAGGTCGGTCGCGCCTACGTCGAGTTCGCCCTCGCCGAGCCGGGCCTGTTCGCCGTCGCGTTCGCCGAGCTCCCTGCCGGCGACGACGACCACCGGCCCGACCCCAGCGCCGAGATGGCCGAGGTCGGCCCCTACCAGCTGCTCGGCCAGTGCCTCGACGACCTGGTCGAGGTGGGCGCGATGCCGCCGGAGCGCCGGCTCGGCGCTGACCTGGGCTGCTGGGCCGCCGTCCACGGCTTCTCGGTGCTCTGTCTCACCGGTCCGCTCACAGGACTCCCTCCCGAGCTGCGGGACGCGGCGCTCCAGGGCATGCTCGAGGTCGTCGAGCGCGGGCTCACCCGCCCGTGAGCCCGGCCGACCTGTCCCGGTGGCGGCTGGCCGCCCAGCGGCTCGAGGGGGCCCCGGAGGCCGATGCCACGGCGGTGGTCGGCAGGATGCTGGCCTTCCAGGCCGAGAACCCCTCGCAGGTCGCCTGGGCGGTCGGCACCCGCTGCGGTGCGGCCGACGAGGAGGCCGTCCTCGGAGCGCTGGACGCCGGCGAGTTCCTGCGCACCCATGCCCTCCGGCTCACCTGGCACTACGTGTGTCCGGCCGACCTGGGCTGGCTGCTCGACCTGACCCGTCCGCGGGTGCTGCCGAGCTATGACCGCCAGCTGCGGACGGCCGGTATCGAGGGCCGACGACGCACCCGGCTGCTCGACCAGGTCGCCGCCGCGGTGGCCGGCGGCCCGCTCACCCGCACCGAGCTCGGCGAGCGGCTCGCGGAGCAGGGGGAGCGACTCACCGGCTTCGGGCTGATGGTCCTCGCGGCCGCCGCGGAGGTGGAGGCTCTGGTGTGCAGCGGCCCGCGGGCGGCCGGCGAGCACACCTATGCGGCGTACGCCGACCGGGTCGTGGCTGGCCGCGACCTGGCCGGCGACGAGGCGCTCGCCGAGCTGGCCGTGCGCTACCTCACCGGACACGGGCCGGCGACCGACCGCGACCTGGCCTACTGGTCCCATCAGTCGCTCACCGTCGCCCGCCAGGCGCTGGCGTCGGCCGGCGGCGCGCTGGCCACCGTCGAGGTCGCCGGCCGGACCTACTGGCACCTCGCCGGCGACGGACCACCGCCGGCCGGCCAGCCGCGCGCCCACCTGCTGCAGATCCTCGAGGAGTACTACCGCGGCTACCAGGACTCTCGCGACCTCCTGGACCTGGCAGATCTGCAGGCTCGGGGCCCCGAACGCTTCGTCGGGATGGCGATCGTCGGTTCCCAGATCCTCGGTGAGATGAGGCGCTCGGTGACCGCGGCGACGGCCCGGTTCGAGGTGCGGCCATGGCGCACGCCGCACCCGGGCGAGCTGGATCTCCTCGAGGACGCCGCCGGTCGCTACGCCGCGTTCCTCGGGCGACGGCCCGACCTCGTGGTGGTGGACTGAGGTCGGCGTCAGGACTCCGCAGGGACCCGCACGATGAGGCAGTCGGGCTGGACCACCAGCCGGAGCTCCGCGGCCCTCGTCAGCACGTCGCCGTCGACCTCCGTCTGCTGCGGGGGTGAGACACGCAGGCTCAGCTCGCGGGCGCGGTGTCGCTCGAGGCTGGGGCCGTCGCCGTCTCGACGGGTCAGCACCCGGGCCGCGACGCCGAGCCAGTCGGTGATGCCGGTCGGGGTCAGCACCGCGACGTCGAGCACGCCGTCGTCGATCGCCGCGTCGGGCAGCAGCACCATGCCACCGGTCAGCTCGCCGCAGTTGCCGACCACGACCGTCCGCGCCGCCTCGTGCTCGTGCGTCGCCCCGTCGAGAACCAGCTCGAGGTCGAACCCGTCGTCGAGCAGATGGCGTCCGCCGCTGGCGACGTACGCCGCCCACCCGACCTTGTCCTTCACGCCCTCCGGTGCGTCGTCCATGATCTGCGCGTCGAACCCGAGCCCGGCCATCACGGTGAAGCAGTGCACGTTGGCGGCCGGCTCCGGCACCCCGGGGCCGCGCTGGCCCTCGTCGGGGTCCACCACCAGCCAGCCCACGTCGATCCTGCGCTCCGATCCCGTGAGCGCGACCTCGAACGCCTCGCCCAGGTCCGACACCGGGGCGCCCACGTTCCGGGCGAGCAGGTTGCCGGTGCCCCCGGGCAGCAGCCCGAGCGCGGCCTCGGCGCCCACGAGCTCCTGGGCGACCGCGCGCACCGTGCCGTCCCCGCCCAGGGGGCACACCAGGGTGGCTCCGGCCCGCAGCGCCTGGCGGGTCTGCCCGAAGCCGGGGTCGTCCTCGGTGGTCTCCACCATGGTGGGCTCCTCGTGACCACAGGCCGCCGCGCTCGCCGCCAGGGTGCGGCGCACCGCGTCGAGGTCCTCGACCTTGGTGGGGTTCACGATCACGACGGTGCGCATGGGGTCTCCGTGGGTCCGGTCGAAGGGGTGGAACGACGGGGATGGGGTACCCCATCCTCATGACCATGAACCCTGACGTCCGCCGGGCCGCGGACCGCGCCAACGACTCCGCCGTCGTCGAGTGGGGGGCTCGGCTCGGCTACGCCGCCAACGGCCTGATCCATCTGCTGATCGCCTGGATCGCCGCGCAGGTCGCCCTGGGCAGTGGTGGCGGCCAGAACGCCGACCAGTCCGGCGCCCTGGCCACCCTGGCCAAGGAGTCGTACGGACAGGTGCTGCTGTGGGTCGCCGTCGCGGCGTTCACGCTGCTGGTCGTCTGGGAGATCACCGAGGCCGTCCTGCGCCACGAGACCGGTGACCGGGTCAAGGCGGCCGCGAAGGCAGTGGCCTACGGTGCCCTCGGCTGGACCGCGTTCACCTTCGCCTCCGGGGGGCACTCGAGCTCCAGCAAGACCACCAAGGACTTCACCGCGACGCTGATGAACGCGCCCGGCGGGCAGCTCCTGGTCGGAGCGGTCGGCGCCGGCATCGTCGCCATCGGTGGCTACCACGTCTACAAGGGGTGGACGAAGAAGTTCATGGAGGACCTGAAGGAGCACCCCGGTCGCTTCGCCACGGTCGCCGGCCGGGTCGGCTACATCGCGAAGGGCGTCGCACTCGGCGTCGTCGGCTTCCTGTTCGTCGTGGCCGCCGTCCAGCACAGGTCGGGCAAGGCCACCGGCCTCGACGGAGCCCTGCGGACCCTGCGCGACGCCCCCGCGGGCACCGTCCTGCTGCTGCTGGTCGCGCTCGGCATCGCGGCGTTCGGCGTCTACAGCTTCGCCCGGGCCCGCTACGCCCGGGTCTGAGGTGGTGTGTGGCGGGGTGTCCTTTGGTCGAACGAGTGGCCAACCGCCGCGCGCGGCGGGCCGGCTGTCCGGCCGCTACGCGCGGGTGTGGACCGCGGCGTCGGCGTCGGTCTGCGACGCGGAGCGGGGCTCGCGGCGCAGGTAGTTCCACGCCAGCAGGGCACAGACGACGCCGTTGGTGATCCCGGCGGCCAGGTCGGTCAGATGGTGCATGCCGCGGTAGAGCCGCCCGTAGAACACCAGGATCGGCATCAGCGAGCAGAGCCCGACGAGCGTCCAGCGCAGCGCCGGGTTGCGGACGCGTAGCGAGAGCAGGAGGAACGAGACGTACAGCGCGGTCGAGGCGCTCTCGTGCCCACTGGGATAGCTCGTCGTCGGCGGTGAGCTGTCCAGCATCTTGACGGTGGGACGGTCGCGGCCGACCACCACCGAGGCGGTGCCGAACACGATCGACTGCATGAAGATCGCCAGCAGCGGCACGACGGCCATCCACCAGCGCTTGGTCGCCCACCAGACGGCCGCGGACACGATCACGGCGACGGCGATGATCACCATGGTGCTGCCGATCAGCGAGAAGTACTCCGTGAGGGTGTTCCAGGTCGGCGTGCGGCCGGCCGCGACCCGGTCGTTGACCTTCTCCTCGGCCTTGGCGAGGCCCTGGAGCGGGCCGTCGACGAGCATCCAGCCGAAGGCGACGATGACCAGCCAGAGCCCGACCGCGGGGAGGATGGCGCGCACCAGCGCGTCGCGCGCGGCATCGCGCACGCGAGGGGCGGTCGGGTCGTCGTCATAGCGGGTGAGGAAGCCCATGTCAGTGCCTCTCGGGGGGGTCTCGGTGGGACTGGGGTCGGCCCTCCGGTCGACGGTGGGGTCGGGGTGGTCCCCGGACGGCTCCGGCGAGCGCGGTGTCCACCCCACGTAGCCGGCGTACGACGCCAGCACCAGGCCGCAGCCGAGCAGCACCCCGCCGATCACGTCGGTGGGGTAGTGCACGCCGAGGAACACCCGGTCGAGGCACGTGATGGTCACCCAGAGCACGCTTGCCGCGATGGCGGCCCGGCGCCCCGCGCGGGACAGGAGCGGCCAGAACAGCAGCGTCAGCGCGGTGGCGATGATGGCGGCGTTGGTGGCGTGCCCCGACGGGAAGGAGTAGCCGGCGGACTGGGACACCGGGTCGTCGACCACCGGTCGCGCACGCTGGACCAGCGCCTTCAGGCCGAGCGCCAGCATCCAGCCGACCATCATGGTCAGGAACGCCCACCAGGCGCGGGTGGTGAGGTGTTTGCGCAGCCAGACCCAGAGGCATGCGGGGACGGCCACCACCAGGTAGGCCGCCAACGGCTGGCTGATCGCCTGCCAGAACAACAGCGCGTCGAGGAAGCGCGGGTGGTCGCGGGTGAAGGACGTCGCGCTCAGGATGCGCGCCTCGTCGAAGCGCACCAAGGGGTCGAACTTCGACCGCACCAGGTAGGCCAGCACCGTCACGACCAGGCCCACGACCACGGCGTAGGCGGCCGCCGCGGAGAGCCTGCGCAGGCGCGCGGTCTGGGCCGGTTGCATGGTCCTGGAGTTCCCCATTCTCGGGTGATCATGCCCGTGGCAGGATACGGACCCGTGGCGGTCTCCGACTGGTTCCTCACCGCGAGTGAGCGCGGCAACCCCCACACCCGCATCGACCAGCGGCACCCCGACGGGGAGGCCTGGAGCGAGGGCAACAGGCTGCGCGCCCTGATCCACGGGCGAGGCTACTTCGCGGAGCTCCACGAGCGCATCGGCGCGCTGGGCCCGGGCGACCGCCTCTACTTCGCCGACTGGCGGGGCGACCCCGACGAGCAGCTGACCGACGACCCCGGGTCCACGCTCACGGCCACCCTCACGGCGGCGTCCCGGCGCGGGGTCGACGTCCGCGGCCTGCTGTGGCGCTCACACTGGCAGCGGTTGGGCTTCAGCAGCCGTGGCCACCGGTTCCTGGGCGAGGAGATCGACGAGGCCGGCGGCGAGTGCCTCCGCGACATGCGCGTCCGCACGTTCGGTGCCCACCACCAGAAGTTCGTGGTCCTGCGGCACGCCGACGACCCGACGCGAGACATCGCGTTCCTCGGCGGCATCGACCTGTGCTACAGCCGCCGCGACGACGAGCAGCACCTCGGCGACCCGCAGCCGCTGCCGATGGCCCCGGCCTACGGTCCCCGACCGGCCTGGCACGACGTCCAGGTGGCCATCCAGGGGCCCGCCGTGCACGACGTCGAGACCACCTTCCGCGAGCGCTGGGAGGACAGCACCCCGCTGACGCTGAACCCCGGGCGGCTGCTGTCCAGCCTGCTGCAGTCCGAGCAGCTGGTGCCCGGCCCGCTCGGTGAGCAGTGGCCACCACCCCCGCGGACCGATGGCCACGACACCGTGCAGATCCTGCGCACCTTCCCCGAGATCCTGCCCCACGGCTACGACTTCGCGCCCGAAGGCGAGCGCTCGGTGATGATGGGCAACCTCAAGGCCATCACCCAGGCCGACCGCCTGGTCTATGTGGAGGACCAGTACCTCTGGTCGTCGGAGGTGGGGGAGCACTTCGCCTCCGCGCTGCGTGCCAACCCCGAGCTCCGGGTGGTGGTCATCCTCCCCCTGGTGCCCGACGAGGGTGGCCCGGTGGGGGAGCCCCCGCAGCTCTACGGCCGCAGCCTGGCGATGGCGCCGATGATCGAGGCCGGCGGTGACCGGGTGGCCGTGTTCGGGCTGACCAACGAGCAGGGCATGCCGGTCTACGTCCACTCCAAGACCTGCATCATCGACCACCGCTGGGCCAGCATCGGCTCGGACAACCTCAACCGCCGATCCTGGACCAACGACAGCGAGATCGCCTGCGTCGCCGTCGACGACCGGGGTGACGACGACCGCCCGGCCCCGGAGGACGCCTTCGCCCGGGTGCTGCTGCGGTCGCTGGTGTCCGAGCACCTCGGGTGCCGGCCCGACGAGGTGCCGGAGGACCCGGTCGAGCTGTTCGACGCCATGGTCGCGTGTGCCGACGCGCTCGACGACTGGTACGCCGGCGCGCGCGACGACCGGCACGGTGTCCGGGGCCTGGTCTCTCCCCGGCTCCACCTGCCCGGCAAGGCGCGGGCTCGGCGACGCGCGTCCGGACGGGCCGGCGCGGACACCCGCGACGGGCGCCCGCCCGGCCGGCTGCGTCGGCTCGCGCCACCCGAGCTCGGGGAGGTGCAGCGCCGCTGGGCCGCGCAGATCTACCGCCGGCTCTTCGATCCCGAGGGCTGGGTCAACGAGGCCCGGGCCGAGGACCCGCCGGTGCCGGCGCCGGTCGGGCGTGAGTAGCCCTCCCCAGGGGCCGACGTCCCACCCCCAGGGGTGTGGCGAGCCTGGTGCGGGGTCTGACCACACTGCCTCTATGGCGAGCCGAGGTCTGTTGAGCGTGCGCGAGGTGCGCCAACGACAGCCTCTGGCGGCGGCCTCGTTCAACCTGGTCGCCGGCCTCGGCGTGGCCGTGCTGGCGGCCGGTCTGGTGCTGCTCGGGCTGCTCGCCACCGACGTGCCGTCCCCGTCGTTCTCGGTGGTCTTCTTCTCCTGGTCGCCGACCGGCGCCGCCGCCGCGCTGCCCATCCTCGCCGCCCGCGCGCACCGCGACCACGACCCGATGCTCGGCTGGTTCGCGGGTGGGCTCGCGGTCAGCCTGGTGGCCATGGTGCTCCAGGTGCTCTCGCTGCCCACGGTGTCACCCGGCGGGGGAGCCCTCGGCACCAGCTCCAACGGGAACGCCGCGCTCTACCTGCTCTTCCATCTCGCGCTCTACGGCGCCGCCCTGGCCGCCGCGGCACGGCTGCCGTCGTGGGCCGCCTGGCCGGTGTCGCTCGCCGGCGTGGTCCTGGCCGCGCTGGTGGCCACCAACCTGGTGCCGCTACCGCAGCTGCTGACGCCGGCGCGTGAGGGCTACACCGACCTGCTGGTCGGAGCCGAGCTGGGCCTCGCCGTGGTCGGCCTGGCGGCGCTGCTGGCCTGGAGCCGGGCGACGGGCAGCCCCACGACCCCGCTGCGGGCCTGGATCGGCGTCGCCCTCCTGGTCAGCGTGCTCGAGCTGGTGCTCAACGCGGTGGCGGCGGAGCGCTACGACGCGATGTGGTGGTCGAGCCTGTCGATGCGGCTGACGACGTTCGGCCTGCTGGCGATCGGCTGCATCGTCACCGTGGTGCGCGAGCTGGGCCGGGTGGAGCGCTACTCCGAGGTGGAGCTGGGGTTCCGGGACCGCGAGATCCAGGGCATGGTCGCGGTCACGGACCTGCTGCTCGCGAACGCCCAGCGGCTGGGGCGCTGTCGGCGGGTCGCCGACGTGGTGCGCGAGGCCGAGGCGACCCTGGTCTCCCTGGCGGGCGTGGACCAGGCCTCGCTGGCCGGTGTCGTCGACGGGTCGGTCCAGGTCGTGAGCGCGCCGACCGGGGCAGTCGACTGGGCAGACGTGCACCGGCGGATCGCGGACGAGCCTGCCGCCTGGTGGGCCGAGACCGGCGAGGAGGCCGCGGCGCGGGGACTGGTCGGGGGTGGCGCGGCGGCCGGGCTGCCGCTGCACGTGTCCGGCGAGCCGGTCGGCTCGCTGGTCGTGGTGGCCGCCGGCGACCGCCCGTGGGGCCCGGCCGACCGGGAGCTGATGACCGGTGTGGCCGAGCAGGTGGGCCAGGCCTTGGTCCGCGCGCAGATGGCCGAGCGAGACCGGGATGCGGCGCTGACGCTCCAGGCGGCGCTGACGCCCGCGGTCCCGACGGATCTGGGCGGTCTGGGGATCGCGTTCCGCTACGTGCCGGCCACCGTGGGGACACAGGTGGGGGGCGACTGGGCGGACTGCTGGCAGCTGCCCGACGGACGGGTGGCGCTGGTCGTGGGCGACGTGGTCGGCAAGGGCCTCGGCGCCGCGGCGACCATGGGGCGGCTGCGGGCCGGCATCCGCGCCCTGGCGGCGGTCGACCCGACGCCGGCCGTGGTGCTGCGGCGCCTGGACGAGATCGAGGCGGAGGCCGGGCCGGGGATGGTCGCGACCGTCCTCTACGCCGTCGTCGACACGGCGACCTGCTGCCTGACCCTGGCCCGGGCGGGTCACCTGCCGCTGGCGCTCGCCGAGGCCTCGGGAGAGGTCGCGCTCGTGGAGGAGGGCGGGTCACCGCCCATCGGGCTCGGCGTTCCGGCACGCTCCCAGAGCGTCCTGCCGCTCCCGGCCGGCTCGGTCATCGCGCTGTTCACCGACGGGCTGGTCGAGCGCCGTGACCAACCCCTCGCGCGCGGCCTCACCGCCCTGCGCGATGCCTTGGCGACGCCGCACGGCGGGGCGGAGGCGACGGCCGACGCACTCATGGCCCTCGCCCCGGAGCACATCGGCGACGACATCGCCCTCCTCGTCGTCACCGTGCCGGGCGAGACCTCGGGTCAGTCGGAGGCCACGATGTCGCACCAGACGCACTTGCCGGAGCCGGTCGAGTAGTGCCCCCACCGCGTCGACACCGCACCCACGATGGACAGGCCGCGACCGCTCGCCGCCGTGGCGGGCACGTGCAGCTCGGTCGGGGGCTTGGGCGAGGCGTCCTCGACCTCGAGCCGGAGACCGCTCGCGATCTCGAGCAGCCGCAGCTCCAGAGGTGGGCTGCCGTGCTCGAGGGCGTTGGACACCAGCTCGCTGGCAGCCAGCGCACACGCCCGCTGGGTCCGCGGCTCGAGCCCGAGCTCGGTCGCGGCCGCCCTCGTGTGTGCGCGGCTGGCCGCGAGGCTGTCGACGTGCCAGCGCAGGGCCGTGGCGAGCAGGACCCGTCCCGGAGCGGTGTCGGGAAACCGTGCGGCAGTCATCGTGTGCTTTCGCTCATCGCTGGACTCAGGGTAGGTCGGGGTGGCCTCGGTTCGGCGGTTCTCGGTGTCGATCATCATGTCGTGCGGGATCTGCTAGCGCAGGGGTGCCCACTTCTCCGACGGCCAAACCCCGTCGTCAGGACCGGTGCCCGCCGCGGTCGCCGTACCTCTAGAATCGGGTCCACCGGCTAGGGGGTCGGCGTTTCACGCAGGCGGCAGCATGAGCACCACCCGGCGAGCACAGGAGCAGGAACGGATGACCACGACCCCCGAGGGCGCAGGGACGCGCTTGGAGCTGCTGGCCTCGGGCCAGGCACTGGTCGCGCTGACCGGCGAGATCGACCTGGCCGTGGTGCCCGACCTGGTCACGGAGTTCGAGTACGCCATCGCTCAGCTCTCCCCGCACGTCGTGGTCGATCTCAACCTGGTCGAGTTCATCGACTCCAGCGGACTGGGAGCCCTGGTCAGGGCGCGCCGGATGGCCCAGGAGCGCGGCGGGGACGTGGTCCTCGTCGGTGCGGTGGAGCAGGTCAGGGAGGTGCTCGCGCTGACCAACCTGGGCGAGCTCTTCACGGTGTTCGAGACGGTCGCCGAGGCGGTCGACGCGCTCCCCGCACCGCCCGCGACCCACGACTGAGCGCTGCGCGACGCGCCGGCCTCTCCGTGGCGCCCTTGCCAAACCCGGCCCGCAGGTGAATACTTGCTCACCGAGTCCACCCGTGGTCACACAGTCGGCTGCACACGGACCCTCTTTCGAGGACGTGTCATGCCTGTGTCGATTGTCCCTGTCACCACTTCTCCCTCCGCCGGTTCCGAGCGTCGCTCGGAGCTGACCGCCGACCTCTTCGACCGGATCGCCGCCACCGACGACCCGAGTGAGCGAGCGAGGCTCACCGACGAGGTCGTGCTGGCCAACCTCGGCGTCGCCGACGCCATCGCCCGCCGCTACCGCCGTCGCGGCACCTCCGCCGACGACCTCGAGCAGGTCGCTCGGCTCGCGCTGGTCAAGGCCGCCCGGTCCTTCCGGCCGGACCGCGGTCATGACTTCCTGAGCTATGCCGTTCCCACGATCCGCGGTGAGGTGCGCCGCTGGTTCCGTGACCACGGGTGGGTGGTGCGGCCGCCGCGCCGCGTCCAGGAGGCGCAGCTGCGGATGACGCCGTACGCCGCGGAGTTCGCCCTGCAGCACGGACGCGACCCTCGGGCCGCCGACTACGTCCGCGACCTGGAGCTCGACGAGGCCACCGTGACGGAGGCCCTCGCCGTCAACGCCTGCTACAGCCCCGACTCGCTCGACCGCCCGGTCGACCCCCAGGGCGACGCGGGCCCGTCGCTGGGTGACCGGCTGGTGGGTGAGGACAGCGCCTTCGAACGCTGCGAGGCGCGCCACATGCTCGAGCCGTTGATCGCCCGCCTGGCGCCGCGTGACCGCCTCGTGCTGCGGCTCCGGTTCGCCGAGGGGCTCACCCAGCGCGAGGTGGGGGAGCACATCGGGGTGACCCAGATGCAGGTCTCCCGGATCATCGCCCGGGTGCTCGGTCAGCTTCGCGTGGAGCTCGGCGTCGACCTCCCGGTCGGGTCCCTGGCCGCGTGACCGACGTGCTTGAATCGCTGCGTCGGCAGGCGGCATCGGGAGGAGCACGCGTGGACGCGAGACACTTCGCCGAGCTCGCCGTCGCCCTCCACGACGAGCCGACGGTCGAGGAGACGCTCGACGAGGTGCTGCGGTTCGCGGTCGACGGCGTGGGTTGCTCGATGGCCGGCGTCGTGTTCGTCCACGGCCGGGGCCGCATCGAGACCGCGGCTGCCACTCATGAGGCGGTCCGCGAGCTCGAGGGCATCCAGGTGGCGGAGGGCTCGGGGCCCGACCTCGAGGTGCTCGACGCCGACGAGGTGATCCGGGTCGACGACACCGGGGCCTGCGACCGGTGGCCCGCCTGGGCGGCGGCCGCGGACCGGCTGGGGGTGGGCAGCCTGCTGGCGGTGCGCCTGCACACGCGGGACACCACGGTGGGCACCCTCAACCTCTACGCGGCCGAGCCGGGGAGCTTCGACGAGGACGATGTCGCGGTGGCCCACATCTTCGCTCGTCACGCGGCGGTCGCGCTCGCCTCGGCGCGCAACCTGCGCAACCTCTGGGAGGCCGTCGACGCCCGCAAGGCGGTCGGTCAGGCCCAGGGGATCCTGATGGAGCGCTACCGGCTCAGCCCCGATCAGGCGATGGCCGTGCTGCTGCGCTACTCCCAGGACGGCAACCTCAAGCTGAGGGTCGTGGCCGAGCAGCTGATCGAGACCACCCGGCTGCCGTCCGACGGGGGCGAGCCGGGCGAGGTGTCCAGCGGCGCGTGAGCTCGGACCGCACCGCGGGCGGCGGCTCGTCGCGACCGCACCACGCCGGGTGCTTGTTGACTCGCCGGTAACCCGCAAACATGGAAGCCTCGGGGGCACGAGTCCCGATCGGCGGGGCCAGCCAGGAGGTCGGGTTGTTCCACCGCATCGCGATCGTCAACCGTGGCGAGGCCGCCATGCGGCTCATCCACGCCGTCCGAGACATCAATGCCGCCCGTGCCCTCGACCCCGCGGGGGAGGCTCCGCTGCGGACGATCGCCCTGCACACCTCCGGTGAGCGCACGGCGATGTTCGCCCGCGAGGCAGACGAGGCCTACGACCTCGGACCCGCCAGCGACCGGCCCTACCTCGACCACACCGTCCTCGAGCGCGCCCTGCGCGAGACCCGGGCCGAGGCCGTGTGGGTCGGCTGGGGCTTCGTCGCCGAGGACCCGGGCTTCGCCGACCTCTGCGACCGGCTCGGCGTGACGTTCATCGGCCCGAGTGCCGAGTCGATGCGCAAGCTGGGCGACAAGATCGGCTCCAAGCTGATCGCCGAGGAGGTCGGGGTCCCCGTGGCGCCCTGGAGCCGCGGTGGTGTCGACACCCTCGAGGAGGCGCTCGCCGCCGCCGAGGGGATCGGCTACCCGCTGATGCTCAAGGCCACCGCCGGCGGTGGCGGACGGGGCATCCGCATGGTCGCGTCGGCCGCGGACCTCGAGGACGCCTACCAGCGCACCCGCGACGAGGCGCAGCGGGCCTTCGGCAGCGGGGTGGTGTTCCTGGAGCGGCTGGTCACCGGGGCGCGCCACATCGAGGTGCAGCTGATCGCCGACGGCCAGGGCACCGCCTGGGCGATCGGCGTTCGTGACTGCAGCATCCAGCGCCGCAACCAGAAGGTCATCGAGGAGTCCGCCTCCCCGCTGCTCGAGACCGAGCAGGCGGCGGAGGTCAAGGCGGCGGCGGAGCGCCTGGCGCTCGCGGTCGGCTATCGCGGCGCCGGCACCGTCGAGTTCCTCTACCACCCCGAGGAGCGGTCCTTCGCGTTCCTCGAGGTCAACACCCGGCTGCAGGTCGAGCACCCGATCACCGAGGTCACCACCGACACCGACCTGGTGAGGCTGCAGATCCACGTCGCGTCCGGCGGCCGGCTCACCGGCGACCGGCCCGTGGAGGACGGCCACGCGATCGAGGCGCGCCTCAACGCCGAGGACCCCGACCGCGACTTCGCGCCGTCGCCAGGGCGCATCGCGCGGCTGGAGCTGCCGGCGGGCCCGGGCATCCGCGTCGACACCGGGGTGGCCGAGGGCGACTCCATCCCTGCCGACTTCGACTCGATGATCGCCAAGATCATCGCCGTCGGCCGCGACCGCGTCGAGGCCCTGGCGCGGCTGCGCCGGGCGATGGCCGAGACCACCGTGGTCATCGAGGGCGGGGCGACCAACAAGTCGTTCATCCTCGACCTGCTGGCCCAGCCCGAGGTGCTCACCGGGGGCGGCGACGGCTGGGCCGACACCGGCTGGATCGACCGGGTCCGCGCCGAGGGCCGGCTGGTCGAGGAGGCGCACTCCGGTGTCGCGCTGATCGCCGCCGCGATCGAGGCCTACGAGGACGAGGAGGCCGTCGAGATCGCCCGGCTGCTGGAGACCGCCCGCGGTGGGCGGCCGCAGGTGCAGCACCAGGTGGGGCAGGCCGTCGACCTCAAGCTCCGCGGGACGACGTACGCCGTCACGGTGGTGCAGAGCGGACCGAGCCGCTACCGGCTGACGCTCGCCGCGGGTGGCGAGCAGCGCAGCGTCGAGGCCGAGCTGGAGAGGCTCGACGACTATCACGCGCGGCTGGTCGTGTCGGGTTGGACCTACCGCGTCGTGACCGCGTCGCAAGGGCCGGTGCACATGGTCGAGGTCGACGGCGTCGCGCACCGGGTGAGCCGGGACGAGGGTGGGGTGCTGCGCTCGCCGGCCCCGGCCCTCGTGGTCGCGACGCCGCTCGCGGTCGGCGATGTGGTCCGCACCGGCCAGCCGGTGCTCGTGCTGGAGTCGATGAAGATGGAGACGGTGCTGCCCGCACCGTTCGACGCGACGGTCAAGGAGCTGCTGGTGATGACCGGCAGCCAGGTCGAGACCGGTGCGCCGCTGATCCGCCTGGAGCCGACCGGCGACGGCGACGAGGAGACGGTCGTCAGCAGCGAGACCGGCCCGGGTCTCGAGCTGCCCGAGGAGCCCGGTCACGAGAGCACCGAGGACCGCGCCCAGCGGCTGCGTGCCGAGCTGTCGGCGGTGCTGATGGGCTTCGACGCCACCGCGGCGGAGTCCCACTCGCTCACCGACTACCTCGCCGTGCGCGAGACGTTGCGCGGGAGCGGCAGCTCGCTGGTCGCCGACGAGCTGCCGATGATCACGCTGTTCGCCGACGTCGCCGAGCTGAGCCGCAACCGCCCCGCCGGCGACGAGCACACCGAGCTGCGCGTGCACAGCTCGCGCGAGCACTTCCACACCTACCTGCAGTCCCTCGACGCCGATCGCGCCGGCCTGCCCGACGCCTACCGGGAGCGGCTGGAGCGGGTGCTCGCCCACTACGGCGTGCCGGACCTGACCCGCACCCCCGAGCTCGAGGAGGCGGTCTTCCGCATCTTCCTCGCCCAGCAGCGGACCGCCGCCGACCTGCGGATCGTGACCACGCTGCTGGAGGAGTGGATGGGCGACCCGCCGCCCTCGGACGGCGCCGCCCACGTGGCGCGCGAGGAGCTGGAGCGGCTGGTCCGGGCCACCCAGCTGCGCTTCCCCGTCGTGGGTGACCTGGCGCGCAGCGTCCGTTTCCGCTGGTTCGACCAGCCGCAGGTCGACGCCGAGCGCAACCAGGTGTTGGCCGGTGTGGAGGCCGAGGTCACCGACCTCGCCGCGCACCCCGACGCCCCCGACCGCGCCGCCCGCATCGACGCGCTGGCGGCGATCCCCGAGCAGATCGTGGGGTTCTTGTGCCGCCGCCTCGCCGAGGGGATTCCCGAGCGCGAGCCGATGCTCGAGGTGCTCGTGCGCCGTCACTACCTGGAGTTCGACCTCCACGACGTGCGCTGTGTGCAGGCCGGGGGGCGCACCTTCGCGGTCGCCGACTATGCCCTCGAGGGGCGGCCGACCCGGATCGTCTCGACGATCGGCACCTCGGCCGAGCTGTTCGACCCGGCCAGTGGGTTCCAGGAGGCCATCGCCGAGCAGCTCGCCGAGCGGGCCGACGGCGACGAGGCCGTGGTCGAGCTCTATGTGTCCTGGCCCGACGCCCCCGCGACGCCCGACGACGCGTCGGCGCGGCTCGCGGCCGGCCTGCAGGCCACCTCCTGGCTGGCCGGCGTACGCCGGGTGGCGGTCGCGGTCTGCAGCCCCGACACCGGGGTCGACTACTACACGCTGCGTTGGGACGACGACCACGCCTCGCTCGTCGAGGACGTCCGGGTGCGGGGCGTGCACCCGATGGTGGGGCGCCGCCTCAACCTCTGGCGGCTGCGGGACTTCGAGGTCACCCGCCTCGACGCGCCCGCCGACGTGCTGCTGTTCGACTGCGTCGCGCGGAGCAACCCGACCGACCGACGCCTGGTGGCGATGTCGCAGGTGCGTCAGCTGGCCGTCGTCCGCGACGAGGAGGGGCGGGTGATCGGCCTGCCACACGCCGAGCGTGCGGTCGAGAACTGTCTCGAGGCGATCCGCCGCGCCCGCACCTCCCTGGCGGGACCCGGGGTCCGCTTCGACATGAACCACGTGTGGGTCCAGGTGTGGCCGGTCGTCGAGGCCGACCTCGAGCAGCTCACCGCCCTCCAGGGCAAGATCACGCCGCTGAGCGAGGGAGCCGGCCTGGAGGAGGTCGTCGCGCAGGGGCGGATCCTCGGCGACGACGGGACCGCGACCCCGATCGCGATCCGCTTCGCCTCGCGGCCCGGGGCCGGCGTCAGCGCCGAGATCGACGCGCCTCCGACCGAGCCGCTCAAGCCGCTCGACGACTACGCCGGCAAGGTGCTGCGCGCGCGCCGGCGCGGCCTGGTCTACCCCTATGAGCTGCGCGAGGTGCTGGCGGGCCCGCACGGCTCGTTGGTCGAGTACGACCTCGACGACACCGGGCGGCTGGTCCCGGTCGACCGGGCGCCCGGCCTCAACAAGGCCGGCATCCTCTGCGCGGTGGTCACCACGCCCACGGACATCTACCCCGAGGGGATCACCCGGGTGCTGCTGTGCGGTGACCCGACGAAGGCGCTGGGGGCGGTGGCCGAGCCGGAGTGCAGCCGGATCATGGCGGCGCTCGACCTGGCCGAGGAGCTCGGCTGCCCGCTGGAGTGGTTCACGCTGAGCGCCGGCGCCCGGATCTCGATGGACTCCGGCACCGAGAACATGGACTGGGTGGCCGCGGCGCTCAAGCGGATCGTCGACTTCACCCAGGCCGGCGGCGAGATCAACCTCGTGGTGGCCGGCATCAACGTGGGCGCCCAGCCCTACTGGAACGCCGAGGCGACCATGCTGATGCACACCAAGGGCATCCTGGTGATGACGCCCGACAGCGCCATGGTGCTGACGGGCAAGCAGTCGCTGGACTTCTCCGGAGGCGTGTCGGCGGAGGACAACTACGGCATCGGCGGCTACGACCGGGTGATGGGACCCAACGGCCAGGCCCAGTACTGGGCGCCCGACCTGGCCGGCGCCTTCGCCATCCTGATGTCCCACTACGCGCACACCTATGTCGCTCCCGGGGAGCAGCGCCCGCGCCGGGCGACGACCGACGACCCCGTCGACCGCGACGTGACCCTGTCCCCGCACGCCTCGGCCGGGAGCGACTTCACCAGCCTCGGCGAGATCTTCTCGCCGCAGACCAACCCGGACCGCAAGAAGGGCTTCGACATCCGCACCGTGCTGCGGGCCGTCGCCGACCAGGACCACCAGACCCTCGAGCGCTGGGCCGGCATGGCCGACGCCGAGACCGCGGTGGTGTTCGACGCCCGGCTCGGTGGCCACTCCGTGTGCCTGCTCGGCATCGAGTCGCGGCCGGTGCCGCGGCGCGGCTTCCCGCCCACCGACGGACCCGACACCTACACCGCGGGCACGCTGTTCCCGAGGTCGTCCAAGAAGGCCGCCCGGGCGATCAACGCCGCCAGCGGTCGCCAGCCACTCGTGGTGCTGGCCAACCTGTCGGGGTTCGACGGCTCGCCGGAGTCGATGCGCAACCTCCAGCTGGAGTACGGCGCCGAGATCGGCCGCGCGATCGTCAACTTCGACGGGCCGATCGTCTTCGTGGTGATCTCCCGCTACCACGGCGGCGCCTTCGTGGTGTTCTCCAAGCGCCTCAACGACCGGATGACCGTGCTCGCCGTCGAGGGCTCGTTCGCGTCGGTGATCGGCGGCGCTCCCGCGGCCGCGGTCGTCTTCGCCGGCGAGGTCGAGAAGCGGACCGCGGGTGACCCGCGGGTCAAGGAGCTGGAGCACCGGATCGGCGGCGCCGCGGGCACCGAGCGGTCGGTTCTCCAGGTGGAGCTCGCCGAGCTGCGGGCCTTGGTCCGCGCCGAGCGGATTAGCGAGGTCGCCCGCGAGTTCGACGGCGTCCACGACATCCATCGCGCGGTGAGCGTCGGCTCGGTCGACGAGGTCATCGCCGCGCGCGACCTGCGGCCCAAGATCATCGGAGTGCTCGAACGCGAGCTGGGCTGAGCCCTCCGCGGGCCAGGTGGAGGGCCGTGGTCCGCTTCCGGTGGCCGAGGGCTGGTCCTCAACCGTGGGCGCGGGCCGCTCCCTGCGGGAGGCTCTCGCGCGGGAGACCGGTGGGTCGCTCGCTGGCGTAGTAGCGGAACAGCAGGTAGGCCGACACGGCGCCGAGCAGGTGCCACACGGCGTGCCCCTGCAGCAGCGAGTGGGGGTCGCACAGGCCGGCGTTGGTGGCGATCCACACGGCGAAGGCGAGCGCCATCGTCGCGCCGGCCGCGACGGCGTACCGACCGTCGGCGGCGATCCGTGCCGACCGCACCATCCGCAGCTCCAGGCTCAGCGCGACCACCAGCAGCACGCCGAAGGCGAGGTTGCCGGGCACGTGCACCAGCGGCACGTCGACGGGGAGAGCGCCCACGAGCTCGCAGCCGCCGAGCAGCAGTGCGAAGAGGAGCGCGACGAGGGGCGTGCCCCCGCCACGGTGCCGGGCGAGGGCGTAGGCCGCCGCGAAGCTCGCGACGAGGTACATGCTGAGCAGGTCGAGGTGGCCACCCCACGCCGACTGGGTGGCATGCATGGCGGCGCTGGCCGGACCGAGCAGCACCACGACCACGGCGTAGCCGGACACCAGCCCCGTGGCGCGGATCAGCCCGGTGCCGCGCGCCCGGGGCCAGCGAGCCTGCCACCCCACGGCGAGCCCGGCGACCACGAACCCGAGGTTGGACCAGGTGTTGGCCGGCTGCAGCACCGGCCCCGATCGGGCCGCCTCGCAGAAGTTCGCCCCCCGACCCACGTCCGGTCCGAGCGCGCCGGTGGTCACCGCCCAGGCCAGCAGCCCGACAGAGAGAACCGCCGCCGTCCCGGCCGCGAGCAGCGGCTGGAACGACGGCGGTCGGTGGTTCATCGGGTCATGCGGGCGGCAGCACCCTGCCCTTGAACGTGAAGGGCTTGCTGTCGTCCTTCGGCTGGCCGTAGCAGGAGTACGTCGGGCCAGACGTCCAGCAGTTGAAGCGGGTCGAGGCGTTGCCCATCGTCAGCGTCACGCTCGCCGTGTTGGTGAAGTTGAAGCCGACGGTCTTGCTGCCCTTGCCCTTGCCGTTGAGCGCGATCTGGCTGCGCACGACCGAGCCGTCCTTCTTCTGGACCAGCACCATGGCGACCGGCGAAGCCTTGCTGTCCGGACCGTCGACGACGACCTTGAGCCGGTAGTTGCCGGTGAGCGAGGAGTTGGGGACCCACTGCGCGTTGCGCGACGCGAGGTGGTTGATGCCGGCCTTGTCGCCGCCGCTCATCGTCGTCGTGCTGAGCGCGTAGGGGAACTGGATGGGAGCGCCGCTGCCGGGCCAGGTCGAACCCTCGGCCCAGAACTTGCCGGGCAGCGTCAGGCCGGAGGCGTAGGCGATGAAGTTGCTCTTGAAGCCGCCCTTGTTCGCGAGCACCGTCTTGAGCGCCTGGATGGAGTACTGGTCGGGCGCGCCCTTGTAGGTCGCGGCCTTCTTCCAGACGTTCTTGACCAGCCCGTTGCCCTTGCGCTGGGTGAGGTACTCCCAGAACGCCCAGTTGCCGTACTGGTTGCCGCCGCCGCTGACGAAGGTGTCGAGCGCCTCGGACGGCGAGCCGAGCTGGCCGTAGGGGAGGTACTGGACGTTGTCGTTGACGTCGTCGGCGTAGCGCTCCTCCATCCAGGTGGCCGTCGACTCCATGAACCAGCGGTCCTCGGCGGCGTCGTAGGCGAACTGCACGGCGTGGAAGAACTCGTGGGCCGCGGTCACCTCGAGGCTGTTGAGCGCCGGCGCGCCGCCGAACTGGCCGGGCGCGAAGTCGTCGTCGAGCACGCAGTAGCCGGAGTAGGTGTACTTGTACTTCTTCTTCTCCGGGGCGCAGTAGCCGTAGAGGCCCTTGGAGCCGACGTCCTTGAGGTAGACGTCGAGCTTGCTGTTGCCGCCCTTGGTGCCGTCGCCCAGGGGCTTCTTGTAGCCCATCTGGCCGACCTCCTTCTTCCACACCTGGTTGAGCTGCTGCAGGGTGGTGTCGGCCCAGCCGGCCGGTGGCACGTCGGCGTCGGTGCCCGGCGCGGTCACCCAGTGCAGGCAGACGTACTGCGAGCACTTCTTGGTCTTGGTGGTCCCCGGGGCGTAGCCGTCACCGAAACGGTCGGCGGCGCCGTCGGTGGGCCGGGCGAGCAGCCCGGCGGCACGCTGCCGGTCGGTGCCGGCGAGCCGAGGCATGGCGAGCCGGAGCTCGGTGAGCGCCATGGTGGCCTCGGGGTCGGACGCGGCCGGCTTGCCGTCGAGCACGCGCTCCGCGACCTGCAGCGCCCGGGAGGCGGCCTGGTCGGGGAGGGTGGGCAGGTCGGGCCGGGTGCCACCCGGGTCGGCCGCCGTCGGCAGCACGGGCAGGGCGACGGCGGCGGTGGCGACCGCCACCACGGCTGCGGCCAGGGTGCGACGCATGAGTTGGTTCCCCCCAGTGATGGATGCTGGTGAGCGTGGCGGGCGCCTCCAAGCGCCCACGCCCCCAGGGAGCGGACCCAGCCGGTCCCCGGCGCGGCCCACCATACGCGATGTCCCCCCGCGCCGCACGACGATCGCGATCCTGGTGGAAGCGCGTCGGACCCGCTCAGGCGATGCCGGAGATCTTCTCGATCAGCGCGGTCGTCGAGATCGCCGGCGTGCGTGGGAGGTAGACGACCTCGCAGACGTCGGCCATGTCGTCGAAGCGGCCCTTCCAGTCGTCGCCCATCACCAGCACGTCGGCGTGGTAGGTCCGGATGTAGTCGCGCTTGAGCTCGAGGCTCTCCTCCAAGAACACCTCGGACACCGGCTTGAGGGCGGCCACGATGGCCATCCGCTCGCGCTCGGAGAAGACCGGCTCGCGGCCCTTCTTGCGCAGGTTGAGCGCGTCGGCGGACACTCCCACGACCAGCCGGTCGCCGAGGGCCGCGGCGCGCTCGATGACCCGGAGATGGCCGACGTGGAACACGTCGAAGGTGCCGAAGGTGATCACCGTGCGGGTCATGCGGCGCATTATGCCGGGCCGGGCGCCGAGGCCCGCTTCGCGCGGCGTGTACGGCGGGGCGCGCGCCGCCGGCGTACGACGGCTGGAGGGGGCGTAGGACAGAATCGGTCGCGATGAGCGTCCCCCTGTCCCTGATCACGCCCGACCCGGCCGCCGACGAGCAGCGTCGTCGGGGGCTGCGCCGGATGCGCAGCGTCGCGGGGGCGCTGCTGCTGGCGGCGGCCGCGGTCTATCTCGCGACCCGTGACCTGGACGGCTGGTGGGGCTACGTCAACGCGGGGGCCGAGGCGTCGATGGTCGGCGCGATCGCCGACTGGTTCGCCGTCACCGCGCTGTTCCGGCACCCGCTCGGCCTCCCGGTGCCGCACACCGCCCTGGTGCCCAAGCGCAAGGACGAGCTCGGCCGCGGCCTGGAGGAGTTCGTGGGCGAGAACTTCCTCCAGGAGTCGATCATCCGGGACCGGGCCCTCTCCGCCGAGATCTCGGCTCGGGTGGCGACCTGGCTCGCCGAGCCGGCGAACCGCCGCCGGGTCGTCGACGAGGTCGCGGAGGTGGCCGCGATCGGCCTCGACAAGATCACCGACGAGCACGTGACCGACCTGGTCACCGAGGCGCTGGTGCCGCGGTTCCGTGAGGAGCCGGTGGCTCCGCTGCTCGGGGGACTGCTCGCCGAGACCGTCCGCGACGACCTGCACCACGGGTTGGTGGACCTCACCCTGACCGAGCTGCTGCGCTGGCTCGAGCACAACCCCGAGACCTTCACCGAGGTGCTGGCCGAGCGCGCCCCGTGGTGGGCACCGGAGCGGCTCAACACCGCCGTCACCACGCGGCTGCACACCGAGGCGGTGCGATGGGTGCGGGAGATCCGCGCCGACCCCCGGCACCACGCCCGCGCGGCGTTCGACTCGATGCTGGCGCAGCTCGCCGACGACCTGCTGCACGACGCCGACACCCAGGCTCGCGCCGAGCGGCTCAAGGAGCGGGTCCTGGACCACCCGGCCGTGCTCGACTCGGCGGTCTCGCTGTGGAACGCCCTGCGCCGGGCGCTGCTCGGGTCGCTGCGTGACCCCGAGGGCGCCGTCCGCCTGCGGCTGGAGCGGGAGCTGGGCGCGTTCGCGACCAGGCTGGCCGGCGACGCCGAGCTCCGCGACCGGCTGGACCGGACCGCCGCCGACCTGGCCGTCTTCGCCGTCGACCGCTACGGCGCCGAGGTGACCGCGGTGATCACCCACACGATCGAGCGGTGGGACGGCCGGGAGGCGGCCCGCCGGATCGAGCTGCACGTCGGCCGCGACCTGCAGTTCATCCGGATCAACGGCACCATCGTGGGCGGTCTGGTCGGCGTGGCCATCCATGCGGTCAGCCAGCTGCTGCCCTGACCGACGCGCGCGGCCGCCCGCGGGACGCGGATGGGAGGATGCCGGGGTGAGCGAGGTGCGTGACGTGGCGATCCGGGACGACTCGATCCGGCTCGGTCAGTTCCTCAAGCTGGCCGACCTGGTCGACACCGGGGCCGACGCCAAGCCACTGGTGCAGTCGGGCCGGGTGCTGGTCAACGGTGCGCCCGAGACCAGGCGCGGCCGCCAGCTCCGCCGCGGCGACGTGGTCGAGGTGGGCGGCGCCGCGGCGCGGGTCGGCTGACGGGCCGGACCGACGGGCTCAGCCCACGCCGAGCAGGTCGACGACGAAGATCAGCGTCTCGCCGGGCTTGATCACGCCGCCGGCCCCGCGGTCGCCGTAGCCGAGGTGAGGAGGGATGACCAGCTGACGGCGGCCGCCGACCTTCATGCCCTGGACGCCCTGGTCCCAGCCCGGGATGACCTGGCCCACGCCGAGCCGGAACTGCAGCGGGGTACCGCGGTTGTAGGACGCGTCGAACTCCTCGCCGGTGGAGTGCGCCACCCCCACGTAGTGCACCGACACCGTCGACCCGGCAGCGGCCTCGGCACCGTCGCCCTCGACCAGCTCGGTGACCACCAGGTCGGTGGGCGGTTCGGGGTCGAAGAACTCGATCTCGGGCTTGTCCACGAGGGCTCCTGCCTCTGCTGTCGGGGTGGGTCGGGTCGGTCGTCAGCTCTGGTGGACGTAGCTGTCGAGCTGGTCGCGCTCGAACTCCAGCTCGGCCATCCGGTGCTTGACCACGTCGCCGATGCTGATGATGCCGGCGAGCCGGCCGTCCTGGACGACCGGCACGTGCCGGAAGCGGCGCTCGGTCATCAGGGCGCGGACGTCGTCGAGCGAGGAGTCGGGCTCGCAGGTGTAGACGTCGGCGGTCATGATGGCCGACACCGGGCTGTCGAGCACCTCGGCGTCACTGTGGAGCCGGCGGACCACGTCACGCTCGGAGATGATGCCGTCGACGGTGCCGCCGTCGGCGCTCACGATCAGCGCACCGATGTTGTACTGCGCCAGCAGCGCGAGCAGCTCGCGCACCGACGAGTCGGGGGTGATGGTCACCACGTCCTGGCTGGGCTTGCCCTTGATCACGTCGTGAATGCGCATCGGCGGTGCCTTTCTGTCGGGGCATCTCCTGGAACTCCACGCTAACGCTCCGGGTGAGGCTCACGGAAGGTGCCCTCCCGACTCCTGGACCGGCGAGGCCGCGTGCGGGTCAGTCCAGGTCGTCCTCCACGAGACGCACCCGGGAGCGCAGCTCGCTGACCGAGCCCGGTCCGCGGCCCGGGTCGTCGGGGTCGGTGTCGCCGTCGGGCAGTGCCCCGAGGAAGGACAGCGCGGCGTCGTGCAGGTGCCCGTTGGAGGCCAGGGCGTTGCCGCCCCACGGACCGTCGCTCCCGTCGAGCGAGGTGAACCGGCCACCCGCCTCGCGCACGATCACGTCGAGGGCGGCCATGTCGTAGACCGCCAGCTCCGGCTCGGCGACCAGGTCGACCGCGCCCTCGGCGAGCAGCATGTAGGACCAGAAGTCGCCGTAGGCCCGGGTCCTCCAGCACCGTCGCGACAGCGCGAGGAAGTCGTCGAGGCGACCCCGCTCCTCCCAGCCGCCGAGGGAGGCGTAGGACAGCGAGGCGTCCTCGAGCCGGCGTACGTCGGAGACCTGGCAGCGCGAGGCCTTGAGCAGCGAGCGCCCGGTCCAGGCACCGTGCCCGCGGGCCGCCCACCAGCGGCGCTGGAGCTGGGGCGCGGAGACGACACCGAGGACCACCTCGTCGTCCACCGCCAGCGCGATCAGCGTGGCCCACACGGGCACCCCGCGCACGAAGTTCTTGGTGCCGTCGATCGGGTCGACGATCCACTGCCGCTGGCTGTGGCCGGTGCTGCCGTGCTCCTCGCCGAGCACGGCGTCGCGGGAACGCACTCGCGACAGCGTGCGCCGGATCGCCTCCTCCGCCGCCAGGTCGGCCTCGGTCACCGGCGTGAGGTCGGGCTTGCTCATCACGTGCAGGTCGAGGGCCTTGAACCGGGCCTGGGTGAGCGAGTCGGCGTCGTCGGCGAGCACGTGGGCCAGCCGCAGGTCGTCGGTGTAGTCCGGGCCGTCGCTCATGGGACCAGGCTATTGCCCGGGGCGCCCGACGCGGCGCAGCGGCTCGTACGAAGGTACAAGCGCACGACGCGCCTCGACTTGGCTACCGTCGGACCATGGAGATCTCCGGGCTTCCCGCTCACCCCCTCGTCGTCCATGCCGTCGTGGTGCTGACACCGCTCGCCGCGCTCGCGGGGCTGGTCTACGCCGCGACACCGAGGTGGCGCTATGCCCTGCGCTGGCCGTTGGTGCTGCTCACCGCGATCGCGTTCGTGGCCGCCTTCGTCGCCGCGGCCTCGGGCCAGTCGCTGCTCGACGCCCGCGGGCTCGGGCAGCTCGAGTCGGTGCGCACCCACCGGGAGGCCGGCACCCTGCTGCGCAACATCCTCGGCCCCTACCTGCTCGTCGTGGTGCTGGCGGCCTACCGGCTCGGTGGCCCGAGCGGGCTGGTCTCGGGGCGCGGTGACCGGCCGCTGCGTGGCGGGGCGGTCGATGTCGCGGTCTCGGTGCTCCTCGCGCTGGCCTCGGTCGCCGTGCTGGCCCTGGTGATCCGCGCCGGCGACACCGGCGCCCGTGCGGTCTGGGGCTGAGCGCTCACGCTGCCGAGCGTCAGGACGCGTCGTAGCGCGCGGCCAGCAGCCGGCGGAACGACTCGACCCGCTCCGGGTCGGCGCGGCCGGCGGCGAGCGCCTCGTCGAGCCCGCACTCCGGCTCGTCGGTGCCGTGCGTGCAGCCCCGGGGGCAGTCCTCGGTCATCTCGTCGAGGTCGGGGAACGCCTCGATCAGGTGCTCCGGCTGCACGTGGGCCAGCCCGAAGGACCGGATGCCCGGGGTGTCGATGATCGCGCCCCCACCGGCCAGCGGCAGCAGCACCGCGCTGGTGGAGGTGTGCCGACCGCGACCCGTGACGGCGTTGACGCGGCCGATCTCGCGGTTGGCGTCGGGCACCAGGGCGTTGACCAGCGTCGACTTGCCCACACCGCTGTGCCCGATCAGCACGCTGGTGCGGCCGGCCAGCCGGTCGCGCAGCGGCTCCAGGTCGCCGCCGCGCCGGGTCACCACCCACGGCACCCCCAGGGAGCGGTAGGTGTGGAGCAGCTCGTCGGGCGAGGCGAGGTCGGCCTTGGTCAGGCACAGCAGCGGCGCCATGCCCGCGTCGTACGCCGCCACGAGGGCGCGGTCGATCAGCCGCGGTCGCGGCTCCGGGTCGGCGAGCGCCGTGACGACGACGAGCTGGTCGGCGTTGGCCACGATCACCCGCTCGACGGGGTCGTCGTCGTCGGCGGTGCGACGCAGCACGGTCGCTCGGTCGCGCACCTCCACGATCCGGGCCAGGGAGCCGTCGCGGCCGGAGACGTCGCCGACGACGCGGACCCGGTCACCGACCACCACGCCCTTGCGGCCGAGCGGCCGGGACTTCATCGCCGTCACCGTCGTGCCGTCGGCGTCGAGGGAGAGCGTGTAGCGGCCACGGTCGACGGTGACGACGCTGGCGTCGACGGCGTCGTCGTAGGCCGGCCGCTCCTTCGTGCGCGGACGGGTCCGCCGACGGGGGCGCTCGTAGTGCTCGTGGTCGTGCTCGTCGTAGCGCCCGGTCACCGGCGCCCCGTCCTCACGGGAGGGCCCTCACGGCAGGGTCCTCACGGCAGCCGCCTCACCGCAGGCGCTCCCAGAACTCCGCGAAGTCCGGGAAGGTCTTGGAGGTGGTGGCGATGTTCTCGACGGACACGTCGTCGACGGCCGAGCCGAGGATCACACCCGCGTGGGCCATCCGGTGGTCGGCGTAGGTGTGGAACACGCCGCCGTGCAGCGTCGCGGGACGCAGGTCGAGGCCATCGGCACGCTCGGTCACGTCGGCGCCCAGCCGGCCCAGCTCGGCCGCCAGGGCGGCCAGGCGGTCGGTCTCGTGGCCGCGGATGTGTGCGACCCCGCGCAGGTGCGAGGGGCCCTCGGCCAGGGCGCAGAGCGCGGCGACCGCGGGCGTGAGCTCTCCGACGTCGTGGAGGTCGAGGTCGACGCCCTGGAGCGCGCCGGTGCCGCTCACCCGCAGTCCCTCGTCGACGAACCCGACCTCGCAGCCCATCAGGGTCAGGATCTCGCGCAGCATGTCACCGGCCTGGGTGGTCTCGCGCGGCCAGTCACGCACCACGACGCTGCCTCCGGTGACCGCGGCGAGCGCCAGGAACGGTGCGGCATTGGACAGGTCGGGCTCGATGAGGTGGTCCACGGCCCGGACCGTGCCCGGCGCGACCGCCCAGCGGTTGGCGTCGGCGTCATCGACCTCGACCCCGTGCTGACGGAGCATCGCCACGGTCATGTCGATGTGGGGGAGCGAGGGCACCGGCTTGCCGACGTGGCGCACGTCGACGCCGTCGTCGTAGCGTGCTCCGGCCAGCAGCAGGGCCGAGACGAACTGCGAGGACGCCGAGGCATCGACCACCACGGTGCCGCCGGGGACCGACCCGGTGCCGGCAATGCTGAACGGCAGCGCCCCGCGGCCGCCGTCGTCGACCAGGACCCCGAGCGAGCGCAGCGCGGCGAGCACCTCGCCCACCGGCCTCAGGCGCATGTGCGGGTCGCCGTCGAAGGTGACGACGGCCGTCGACAGCGCCGCCACGGGCGGCACGAACCGCATCACGGTGCCGGCCAGCCCGCAGTCGATCCGGGCGGGCCGGTCGAAGACGCCCGGCCGCACCGCCCAGTCGTCGTCGCCCGTCTCGACCTCGGCGCCCAGGGCGTCGAGCGCGGCCGCCATCAGCAAGGTGTCGCGAGAACGCAGCGCGCGGCGCACGACGCTGGGGCCGTCGGCGATCGCGGCGAGCAGCAGAGCGCGGTTGGTGAGCGACTTGCTGCCGGGGAGCGTCACCGTGACCTGCACCGGACCGGTGGGGCGCGGCACCGGCCACGGATCCACGGAGGCGGGCAGCGCGGTCACCCGCGCAGCCTATCGAGCGCGCACCGGGAGAGGCTCAGCGGCGCAGCGTCAGGCCGGAGCCCGAGGGGCGGTCCGACGGCTGGGTCGCGACCCGCGCCGCCTCGAGCGCGGGGACGTCCACGGTCACCGAGTCGTTGGTCGTGTCTGCGTTGGGCGTGTCGGCACCTGGCAGCATCGTGAACCGGATCCACGCCGACTGCTTGGGCGGCCGCTCGGAGACCAGCGACAGCGTGGTGCTGTGCTCGGCGTTGCCGGCGATGTCACACACCACCGCGTGAGGGCTGAGCTTGGTGCACCCGCCGCTGCCACGGAACACCAGGTTGTCGCTCAACGTGATCTGCATCGGCACGGTGTCGCCCGGGTTGATGCCGGTGATCGTCACGGTCACCGTGTAGTTGGCTCCCGGACCCGCCACCCCGGAGGCGGCCACCGCGACGTCGGTCGACAGCGGCGTGTCGGTGGGGCTGGTGGAGTCGGTGGGGCTGGTGGAGTCGCTCGGGCTGGTGGAGTCGCTCGGGCTGGTGGAGTCGCTCGGGCTGGTGGAGTCGCTCGGGCTGGACGAGTCGGTCGGGCTGGACGAGTCGGTCGGGCTGGACGAGTGGCTCGGGCGGCTCGAGTGGGTGGGGTCGATTGACGCCGTGTCATCGGTCGAGGGGGAGTCCCCCGCGGTCGAGGCGTCCGACGGTGAGTCCGACGGCGGGACCACGGCGGGCGCCGAGGCGTCGTCGGAGGGACCGACCTCGAGAGGCGTGCTCCCCTCGTCGGAGCCGCGCCGCTTGGCGGTTCCCGGGGAGCGCTGGGCGTCGCCCGCCGAGCTGGGGGCGGCCACGCCGGGCGCGGTGTCCGCGGCGCTCAGCGCGCTGTTGTCGTGGCCGTTGATGGTGAGCATCGCCGTGCCGGCGATCACCGCGGTGACCGCGACACCCGCGACGGCGGTCGCCGGGGCGTTGGCGGCGACGAAGTCGCGCGCCCGGTCGACCAGCAGCAACAGCCCGCCCTTGGTGACCGCACCGCTCGCGGCGGCGACGTACGCCGTGGCCGCGCTGCCGAGCAGCAGCGGCGCGAGGATGCCGGCGAGGTCGGAGTTGACCTCGGTGAGCTCGAGGTAGATCGCCATGCACTTGCGGCACTCGTCGAGGTGCTCCTCGACCTTGGTCGCGTCGCGCCGGCTGATGCCGTTGCGGACGTAGGCCCCCAGGTGCTGGTGGGTCCAGCGGCAGGTGTCGTCGTCCATCTCCTGCGCGTGCATGTTGAGGAACGCCTGGCGCAGACCCTCCCGGGCGCGGTAGGCCAGCGCGGAGACGGAGTTGGCCGACATGCCGAGCATCGGTGCGATGTCGGCGGGCTTCTGGCCCTCGACCTCGAGGTGCCACAGCACCAGCTGCCAGCGCTCGGGCAGGGACGCGAACGCCTTCGCCGCCGCCTCGCTCTCGAAGCCCTCGACGGCGGTGTCCTGGAACGGCGTCCCGGGGTCGAACGGCGTGAGGTCGTCGGTCGTCGTCAGCTTGGCGCCGGCCCGGATCTTGTCGACGTGCAGCCGCCGGACGGCGGTCAACAGATAGGCGCGGAACGCGATGTCCGGGCCGCCGCCGCGCTGCAGGACGCCCAGCACCTTCGCGAAGGCGTCGGAGACCAGGTCGTCGGCGTCGGCGGCCGGCACCAGCTGCCGGGCCAGGCGGCGGGCCGCCTCCGAGTGCCGTGCGAAGAGCTCGCCGTAGGCGTCGATGTCACCGCCGCGGACGGCCGAGATCAACTCGGCGTCGGCGGGGCCGTCTACGCGTGGAAGTGTCGAGCTCACATCTATACCAACGGAGGGGGAAGCAACTGATGACGCCAGTCTAGGGGTCGAGTTCTCGCCTGTATGGACGTTTCGGCACGGAAATCTCTCCCCGAAACCGCGTCATGACCCCCTCAGTGGCGCGTCTCACTCCCGAAGGACAACCACCCGAGGGGGTACAGACGTGGGCATTTTCGCGTTGCGTTCGCGCACCGCGCCCGCGGTGGACCCCGGGGCGGGCGCCACGATTCCCGAGCCGGTGCGGATGGGGTTGCCGCCGAGGTTCGAGGCCGTGGCAGAGATGCTCGCCTCGGGGTCCGACTCCACCTCGGAGGCCTGCGCGGTCGCCGGGTCGCTGCTCGCCAAGGACGGCGCCTCCCTCGACGAGGCGCTGGCGGCGCTGCAGACGACGTACCAGACGATCCTGGGCACCGACCCGGCGTACGACGACGTGCGCACGGTCGCCCGATCGTGGAGCGACGCGGTGCTGGCGTATGTCCACCAGATGGCGTGCGACGACCCGATGACCGGGCTGTCCAGCCTCGCACACGTCCGAAGCCGGCTCTCGGAGCTGTACCGGGGAGAGCTCCGAGGGTCGGATCGGGTGCGTGACGAGTACGCCCTGGTGGTGGCCGAGGTGCCCGCCGAGGCGGACCCGCACGGCGCCGACCATGACGTGCCGACGCGACAGCGCCAGGAGATGCTCACCCGCACCATGCGGCTGGCCGAGCTCGGTGACACCGCGCGCACCGTCTTCTCCGGCACCGAGACCATCGGCCGGCTGGGTCCCGATCGCGTGGTCGTCGTGGCCCGTCGCGACGAGCGGCTCGGCCAGCGGGTGGCGCTGCTGCGCAAGATGGCGCGCACGGTGGAGGCGACCGGCGTCCGCGTCTGGATCGAGGGCCTGCCGAGCGACGACGGGGTGGCCGCCCTCCTGCTCGACGAGCTGGCCCGGACCTGAGCCGCCGCGCTCGCCGACGCCCCTAGGCTGGTCGCATGTGCGGTCGCTACGCCTCCAGTCGTCGGCCCGAGGACCTCATCGAGGAGTTCGAGGTCGAGGAGTCGAGGGTCGAGACGCCGTTGGAGCCCGACTACAACGTGGCGCCCACGAAGCCGGTCTACGCGATCCTGGAGCGCCCACCGTCGCGTGAGAGCGACGAGCCTCCGCAGCGCCAGCTCCGGGTGCTCACCTGGGGGCTGCTGCCGTCCTGGGCCAAGGACCCCAAGATGGCCAGCCGGCTGATCAACGCGCGAGTGGAGACCGTCGCCGAGAAGCCGGCGTACCGACGGGCCTTCGCGGCGCGACGCTGCCTGCTGCCCGCCGACGGCTACTTCGAGTGGTACCCCACCTCGCAGACCACGGCCTCCGGCAAGCCCCGCAAGCAGCCGTTCTTCATCCGTCCCCGCGACCACGGGGTGGTGGCGATGGCGGGCCTCTACGAGATCTGGCGCGACCCCGAGCGCGCCGATGACGACCCGGAGCGCTTCCGGTGGACCTGCACGGTGCTGACCACGCAGGCCGAGGACGAGCTGGGCCATATCCACGACCGGATGCCGATGATGGTCGAGCCCGATCGGTGGTCGGCGTGGCTCGACCCGACGGCGCGGGGTGACGAGCTGCGCCGGCTGCTGGTGCCCGCCGCCCCGGGTGCGCTCGAGGCCTACCCCGTCCCGGTCCTGGTCAACAACGTGCGCAACAACGGTCCCGAGCTCGTCGAGCCGCTCCCGCTGCACGAGGCCGAGGGATAGGCCTCGGGCGACCGGTCCGGCCGGGCCGGGCTGCTGGCATGATGCGGGCGTGGCTCTCGAGCGGATCATCGACACCCCTCACGGCGACGGCAGGCTGGTCACGCACCACGCACGCCGCCCGGTGGCCACCGTGCTGCTCAGCCACGGCGCCGGCAACGGCATCGACACCGCCGACCTCGAGGCGCTGGCGACGTACCTGCCGCGCAACGACGTCTCGGTGGTGCGCTTCGAGCAGCCGTGGAAGGTCGCCGGCCGCAAGGTCGCGAGCGCGCCGGCGACGCTCGACGAGGGGCTGCGGGCCGCCGCGTCCGCGCTGCGCACCCGCACCCCCCTGGTCCTCGGCGGCCGCTCCGCCGGTGCCCGCTCCGCCGCGCGGATGGCCCGCGGGCTGGGCGGCAGCGGGTGCCTGTGTCTGGCGTTCCCGTTGCACCCTCCCGGCCGGCCGGAGTCCTCGCGGGTCGAGGAGCTGCTCGGCAGCCGGGTCCCCACCCTGGTGATCCAGGGGGAGCGCGACCCGATGGGCCGTCCCGAGGAGTTCCCGGCCGGCGTCGAGATGACGGTCGTCCCCGGCGGCGACCATGCGCTGCGCGTCCCGAAGCGTGGCCAGGTCTCCCAGGAGGAGGCGCTGGGCATCGTGGTCGAGAGCACCCTCGAGTGGGTGATCCGCGAGGTCGTCGGAAACCAGCCCGGGAATCACCGACGCCGCTGAGGTGTTCAGTCCGACGTGCTCGCCGTGCTCAGCCCTCCGATGCCGTCCGGTTCGGGTCCCGCCCCTGGCTCCGTCTCCCAGCCGCCGACCCTGGTGGCGCCCGGGCTAGGCTGGGCGGCGATGACTGACGATCCCGACGACTCCGTCGCTGCGTCCGACGACCCCGTCGACGTCGCCACCGAGACCGACGAGGAGCGGGCCGCGCGGTTCGAGCGTGACGCCCTGCCCTTCCTCGACCAGCTCTACTCCGCGGCGATGCGGATGACCCGCAACCCGCAGGACGCCGAAGACCTGGTGCAGGAGACCTTCGCGAAGGCCTACGGCTCCTTCCACCAGTTCCGGCCGGGCACCAACCTGAAGGCCTGGCTCTATCGCATCCTGACCAACACGTTCATCAACTCCTATCGCAAGAAGCAGCGCGAACCGCAGCAGTCGCTGACCGGCGACAGCGGTGATGTCGAGGACTGGCAGCTCGCCCGCGCGGAGTCGCACACCTCCACCGGGCTCAAGTCCGCCGAGGCCGAGGCCCTCGACCGGCTGCCCGACTCCCAGGTCAAGGATGCGCTCCAGCGGCTTCCGGAGGAGTTCCGGCTGGCGGTCTATCTCGCCGACGTCGAGGGGTTCCCCTACAAGGAGATCGCCGAGATCATGGGCACCCCCATCGGCACGGTGATGTCCCGGCTGCACCGCGGTCGTCGCCAGCTGCGCGACATGCTGGCCGACCACGTGCGCGACCACGACCTGCTGCGGGTGGGGGAGGGGGACTGATGGGTTCCGACGACTCGTGTGCGGACTTCCTGGAGCAGATCGTCTACTTCCTCGACAACGAGCTCGACGCCGCCGACGTGACCGCCGTACGCCTGCACCTCGACGTGTGCAGCCCCTGCCTCGCGAAGTACGACCTGCAGCGCACCGTCAAGGCGCTGGTTGCCCGGTCCTGCTCGGAGTCGGCTCCCGACGAGCTGCGTGAGCGGGTGCTGCTGTCGATCCGGCAGGTCCAGCTCCGGATCACCGAGGACCCCACCGCCTGATCCCGCCGCCCGCAGCGCGACATGCGGGAAATGGTCGGTCGACATGTCGGAAATGGTCCCTCGACATGCGCGCCATGGCCGGGCCACCGGTCGGTCGCCGCGCGACGGCGAGTGGTGAGGTTGCTCGGCAGGATTCGCCGGGTGTCGACCGGTCTGGGATGATGGCTGTCCGCGCCAGCCGATCCGGCGGGGCGTGACCACGACCAGGAGGACCCGATGGGCAAGACCGGACGCAAGCGTCGCTCGCGCAAGAAGAAGAGCGCCAACCACGGCAAGCGCCCCAACGCCTGACCGACCCCTGCGACCCGGCAGCTCGTCGGTGGCCCTGGCCACCCGTTGCCGGGTCGTTCGCTGCCCGGCCGCGGCGTGCGCGTCCCGACCTCTCGTCGTACGTGTCGGAACCCGCATCTCGCGCGACCATTTCGCGCATCTCGCCGGACCATTTCGCGCATCTCGCGGGACCATTTCCGGCATCTCGCGCTAGAGGCGCCCGAGGAAGCGTTCCGCGTCGACGACCACCCGGGTGACCTCGCCGCTCGCGAGCACCTTCCCGGGTCCGTCGTCACCCACCTCGCGAGCCGAGACCGCGAAGCGGTGCAGCCGGCCGTCGACGTGGGTCCGGGTGGCCGCCACCTCGACCCTGGCCCCGACCGGGCTGGCCGCCAGGTGCTCGAGCGTCACCCGGGTGCCGACGCTGGTGGCGCCCGGTTCGAGGAGCCCGTCGAGCGCCGCGCAGGTCGCCGCCTCGCACCAGGCGAGCAGCACCGGGGTGCCGAGCACCTCCAGGCTGCCCGAGTCGACGGCCCGGGCCGTGTCGGCCTCCGTCACGACCCGCTCGAGGCGCGCCTCGGCCTCCGGTGCGGTCACCACGCTCAGACCCCGAACGTGGCGCGCGGGTAGGCGGCCCGAACGTCGGTCATCACATTCAGGAGGTACGGCGCCCCCGCGGCGAAGGCCCGGTCGAGCGCCGGCCCGATCTCGCGGGGGTCGGTGACCGTCTCGCCCGCACCGCCCAGGGCGCGGACCACGCCGTCGTAGCTCGTCGGCGCGAGGTCGGCCACCACGTCGTAGCCGTAGATCATCTGCATCGGACCCTTCTCGAGGGCCCAGGCGGCGTTGTTGCCGACGACCATCACGACCGGGAGCCCATGCCGCACCAGGGTGTCGACGTCCATCAGCGAGAAGCCGGCCGCGCCGTCGCCGAGCATCAGCACGACCTGCGCCGACGGGCGGGCCAGGCGCGCGGCGATGGCCGCCCCCAGCCCGGCCCCGAGGCAGCCGTAGGGGCCGGGGTCGAGCCAGCCGCCGGGTCGACGCGGCTCGACGAACTTGCCCGCGAACGACACGAAGTCGCCGCCGTCGCCGATGACCACGGCGTCGTCGGCGAGCCGCGAGACCAGCTCGCCGTAGATCCGCGCCGGATGGATCGGGTCGGCCTCGGCGGTGAGCAGCTCGGCGTCGCGAGCGGCGGCGGCCGCCACCGCGTCGCGCAGCTCGCCGACCCACGGGGACCAGTCGGACCGTCGCGACGCCCGCTCGAGCTCGTCGCCGAGCATCCTGAAGACGCTCGCCAGGTCACCGGACGCCGAGGCGGCCAGGTCGGCGTGGGCCGACACCTGGCCGGGAGCGTCGGCGAGGTGCACGACCCGCGCCGGCGTGGCCCCGTCCTTGCCGCCGAAGACGCCGTAGCCCAGCCGGAAGTCGAGCGGGGTCCCGGCGACCACGACCAGGTCGGCCCGGTTGATCGCGGCCCCGCGGGCCTTGGTGACCAGCAGCGGGTGCCCGCCCGGGACGATGCCCCGGCCCATCCCGTTGGTCAGCGTCGGCAGGCCGGCCCGCTCCACCAGCTCCAGGGCCTCGACCTCCGCGCCGTCGGCCCACACGTCGGTGCCGAGCACCAGGAGCGGCCGCTCGGCCCGGGCCAGCAGGCCGGCCACCGTGGCAATGGCCTCGGGGTCGGGATCGGCACCGCCCGTCGGCCGGCGCGCCGGGACCGCCGCCTCGGCGCTGTTGAAGAACTCATCCATCGGCACGTCGACGAAGACCGGCCCACGGTGCGGCGAGCGGGCCAGCGTGAACGCCTCGTCCATGCCCGCGGCGACCTCGGCGGCGGTGGCGAGGGTGCGGGCCGACTTGGCCACCGGCGCGACGATCGGCGGATGGTCGAGCTCCTGCAGGCTGCCCATCCCCCAGCGGTTGGCCGGCGCGCGGCCCCCCACGACGACCATCGGCGACCCGTTGAACTGCGCCTGCGCGATCGCGCTGATGCCGTTGGTGACCCCCGGCCCCGCGGTGAGCACGGCGAGCCCGGGCACCCGGGTCAGCTTGCCGGTCGCCTCCGCCGCGAACGCCGCCGTCTGCTCATGACGGACATCCAGCAGCCGCATCGGCGGGTCGGCGTTGACCGCGCCGTCGTACATCGGGAAGACGTGGGCGCCCGAGAGCGTGAACATGGTCTCGACGCCGTGGCCCTGCGCCACCCGCACCGCCAGCGCGCCGGCGTGCGCGGTCGTGGGGGACTCCTGGGTGGTGTCGCCGGGCGCGTCCCCGGCCGGCTCGGACAGCGTCATGCCCGCATGTTACTCGCGGGTCATGTCGTCCTGCGGGTCGAGCGCGGAGGCGTCGGTCGGCGGGGACGGCGCCGCCGGCTGGTCCAGTGACTGGAGGCCCAGGAAGTGCGGGCTGGTCCGCCGCAGGGTGTCGACCAGGGTGAGCAGCAGGTCGGCGCGGATCGCCGGTGGCGAGGGCGCCAGCGCGAGCTGGAGGTGGAGGGCGCGCAGGAAGGCCTCGGAGTTGAACGTGTCGAGGTAGGGGTCGTGGTCGCCGGAGCCGGTCATCCGCCCGGCGGCACCGCCGATCCGGGCCACCCAGGCCTCCACGGTCTCCAGCGCGACCAGGTTGCGGCGCAGCGCCCGCATCACGGCCATCGCCATCCGGTCCGGCTCGCCGCTGGTGAGCAGCGCCGTGTCGGGCAGCAGCAGGCGGTCGGCGACCACGTCGAGCACCACGGTGAGCTCGGCGGCGCCGAAGTGCGGCGACCCGGCCAGCGCGCCCAGCGCGTCGGCGCCGTGGGCCATCGCGTGCGCCCAGCCGTGCCCGGGGACGTAGCCGCGCTGGTCGTGCTCCCGGAGGTACCACGTGGTGATCCGGTCACCCCACTCGAAGATCTTCTGCGGCGGCAGCAGCCCACGAAGGGTGTCGCGCTGCACGCACTCGGCCAGCACCAGCACCGAGTAGCTGCGGCGGAACACCGTGTCGGTGTCGCGCTCGCCGAGCCCGACCACCAGGCCGGTGGTCATCCCGTCGCCGAGGCCCGTCAGCAGGTCGTCGTAGACACCGCGCTCGATCCAGGTCGCCAGGGTGGGGTAGGCGGTGCCGTCGCGCTCGGCGGGGTCCGTCGAGCCCAGCAGGGTCGTCAGCTCGGCGGTCAGCTCATCGAGGGGCCGGTCGGTGGGGACGGACAGGCCGGCAGCCATCACCTGCTGCCAGTAGCCGGTCTCCATCCCGTCGTCTCCTCCCGCGCCGGGGCGCCCGAGCCGGGCGGCAGCCGGCGCCGCGGCCCACACTACGCTGCCTGATGTGCCCTCGATGACCGAACTCGTGCGGGCCCACACCGCGCTCGACGACGACGACGTCGCGTGGCTGCACCTGCTCCTCGCCGACTGGCAGATCATCGCCGACCTCAGCTTCGCCGACCTGGTGCTGTGGCTGCCCGACCAGGAGGACAAGGGCTTCTGGGCGGCGGCCCAGATGCGACCGACCACCGGCCCGACGGCGTACGTCGACGACGTCGTCGGGACGTTCATCCCGCGGGGGCGGCGGCACCTGCTGGATCGGGCCTACGCCGAGGGGCGGCTGGTGCGCGAGGGCGACCCGGAGTGGCGCGACGACGTGCCGGTGCGGTCCGAGGGGGTGCCGGTGCGCCGCGGGGACCGGGTGATCGCCGTGATCGGTCGCAACACCAATCTGCTCGGGGTCCGGACGCCGAGCCGGCTCGAGCTGTCCTATCTGCAGACCGCCGCCGAGCTGACGCAGATGATCGCCGGCGGGCACTTCCCGATCCCCGGGCAGCGGGGAGACCACGCCGACTCCCCGCGGGTGGGTGACGGCTTCGTCCGGATCGACGCGGCCGGCCGGGTGGTCTACGCCAGCCCCAACGCGCTCTCGGTCTATCGCCGGCTGGGCAACCGCGGGGACCTGGAGGGCAGCGTGCTCGCCGACGTGACCCGGACCCTGGTGCCACCGCGCCGCCGCCCCGACGAGGAGACGCTGAGTGCGGTGCTGGGCGGGCGGGTCGCCCGCGACACCGAGATCGGCGGCGAGGGCACCTCGTTGATCGTCCGGGCGATCCCGATGCGGCCCGACGGCGAGCATGCCGGTGCGCTGATCCTGGTGCGCGACGTGACGGACCTGCGCCGACGCGACCGGGAGCTGGTCACCAAGGACACCACGATCCGGGAGATCCACCACCGGGTGAAGAACAACCTGCAGACCGTGGCCGCGCTGCTGCGCCTGCAGGCTCGCCGGATCGAGGAGCCGGCGGCCAAGTCCGCGCTCGAGGAGGCGGTCCGCCGGGTCGGTTCCATCGCGATCGTCCACGAGACGCTCAGCCAGACGGTGGAGGGCACGGTCGCGTTCGACGAGATCGCGGACCGCCTGTGCGCCATGGTCACCGAGGTCAGCGCCGTGAGCGCCGGCGTACACGTGCGACGCGCGGGGTCCTTCGGCCTGCTCTCCTCGGAGCGGGCGACCGCGCTGGCGATGGTGCTCACCGAGGTGCTGCAGAACGCCGTCGAGCACGGCTTCCCGGAGCCCGGGGCCACCGGGGAGATCGCCCTGGAGGTACGCCGCGCGCTGGGGCGGCTCGCCTGCACGGTCACCGACGACGGGGTGGGTGTGCCGGCCGGCTTCGACCTGGACACCTCGACCCACCTGGGGCTCTCGATCGTGCGGACCCTGGTGGAGTCGGAGCTCGGCGGTCAGCTCGCGGTGGACGCCGCGACCGGGGGAGGCACCCGCGTGCGCGTCGACATCCCGGCGGACTGACCGGCAGGGCGCGACACCGCGGCGGGAGGTGCGCGGGAAGACCGCGTCAGGCGGTGGTGCGGACCCGGGACCGCGCGTTGCGACGCTTGAGCGCCCGGCGCTCGTCCTCGGACAGACCGCCCCACACCCCGTGGTCCTGGCCGGCCTCCAGCGCCCAGGCGAGGCACTGTTCGCGCACCTCACAGCGCCGGCACACCTGCTTGGCCTCCTCGATCTGGAGGATGGCCGGCCCGGTGTTGCCGATCGGGAAGAACAGCTCCGGGTCCTCGTCGAGGCACGCGGAACGGCTGCGCCAATCCATGGGGGTGGCTGACCTCTCTGTATCGGTCGGGGTGGGGGTGCGAGAAATGGGTGCCCGGCGGGCACGCCACGACGGGTGATCGTGAATCGGTTCACGATCACCACAGACAGCGTGACAAGTCCGGAGCCGGGAAACAACCCCCGCGCCGGGTTTGTTTCCTCACATGACTAACCTGACCAGGTGCAGATGCCCGGACGGCAGGCGCCGGCCCCGCTGCGGGGAGCGGCGGTGGTGGCGGCGCTCCAGGGGCTCGGGCTGCTCGGCTACGGCGTGCTGGAGCTCTTCTCCCTCACCTCCGGGCGGGTGACGATGGGGGTCACCACCGCGGCCTTCTTCGCGGCGTACGCCGCCATGCTGCTGGTCGGCGCCTGGGGGCTGCTGGGGCTGCACTCCTGGGCGCGCGGGCCGGTGGTGCTCGCCCAGCTGGTCTGGCTGGGGGTCGCCTGGTCCTTCCGCGGCGGCGGCACCACCTGGGTGGCGCTGCTGCTGGCGGTCTCGGCGGTGGTGGCCGTCGGTGGCTTGTTGGCCCCCGCCAGCATCGCCGCGCTCGAGGCGCCGGACCCCGACGACGGGGTCGGCTAGCCGCTCTCAGACTGGAGCGCGGCTCGCAGCTCCTCGAGGGAACGGGCCAACAGGCGGGACACGTGCATCTGCGAGATCCCGACCTCGGCGGCGATCTGGGTCTGCGTCATGTTGCGGAAGAAGCGCAGGACCAGGATCTGCTGGGAGCGCTGGTCGAGGCGATCGAGCATCGGCCGGATCGACTCGCGCAGCTCCACGTGGCCGAGGTTCTCGTCATCGATACCGAGCGCGTCGAGCATGGTCGCGGCGCTGTCCTCGCTGTCGTCGGGCGCGTCCAGCGAGATGGTGGCGTAGGCGTTGGCCGACTCCAGGCCCTCCATGACGTCGTCGACCGAGCAGCCGATGGCGGTGGCCAGCTCGCGAGGCGTGGGGGAGCGGCCCAGCTGCTGGGTCAGGTCCCCAGTGTGCGACGAGATCGCCAGCCGGAGCTCCTGGAGCCGCCGAGGGACGCGGATCGCCCAGCCCTTGTCGCGGAAGTGGCGCTTGATCTCTCCGAGGATCGTGGGGGTGGCGTATGTCGTGAACTCCACCCCGCGGCCGTCGTCGAACCGGTCGATCGCCTTGATCAGCCCGATGGTGCCCACCTGGACCAGGTCCTCGAACGGCTCCCCGCGGTTGCGGAACCGCCGGGCGCAGTACTCCACCAGCGGCAGGTGCAGGTGCACGAGGGCGTCGCGTGCGTGGGCGGAACCGGCGCGCAGCTCGCCGAACAGCTCGGCGCTGCGCGCTCGGGTCTCCTCGTGGCCGCTCGGCTCCTCCAGCCGCTCGCCCCCCGAGTGGTCGGCCGTCATGGTCCGGGCGCCACCAGGTCGGACTCCATGGTCAGGCTGACCGTGAACGCGTCGGGCGTCGCCTCCGCGCTGGCGTCGGCGGCCAGCGTGCTGAGCACCTGCCAGGCGAAGCTCTCGTAGTCGGGGTCGGCCGGCTGGTCGGCGGTGACCGTCAGGGTCATCGTCAGCCGGCCCGGGGCCAAGTGGTAGGCACAGACCAGGTCGCCACCCGGCTCGGCGCGCTCGAGGACCATCGCTCCGGCCTCGCCGGCGGCCATCCGGAGGTCCTCGATGTCGTCGAGGGTGAAGTCGAGCCTGGCCGCGAGGCCGGCCGTGGTGGTGCGCAGCACCGAGGCGTAGGCGCCGTCGGCCGGCAGCCTCAGCTCGACGTCCGCGCGGCGCTCCTGACGGTCGACCATCTCACCCCTCGGTGTCGTCCCGGTCCGCCCGGGCCCTCGGCCCACAGCGGGCCCTCCCGCCGGATGCTACCGATCCGCGCCCGGGTCCGTGGTGGGTGCCGGGGCCGTACGACGGCCAGGCTCACTCCGGTGTGGCAAGGACTCGCGACTTCGTCGCGAGTTCCGTACGACGAAGAAGTGCTGACTTCGTCAGCCCTTCTTCGTCTCCCAGAAGATCTCCGCGATCTCGTCGATCTTGGCCAGCAGCTCGTCGGCCTTGTCGGCGTCGAAGGTGCCCTTGGCGCCCGCCGCGCCGGCCAGCTTGGTGGCCTCGTTGACCAGGGTGTGCAGCTGCGGGTAGGTCTCGAAGTGCGGAGGCTTGAAGTAGTCGGTCCACAGCACCCAGAGGTGGTGCTTGACCAGCTCGGCCCGCTGCTCCTTGATGATCAGGGCGCGGGTCCGGAAGTCGGGGTCGTCGTTGTCGGCGACCTTGCCGATGATGGCCTTGACGCTCTCGGCCTCGATCCGGGCCTGCGCGGGGTCGTAGACACCACAGGGCAGGTCGCAGTGGGCGGAGACCTCGATGGTGGGGGCGAACAGTCGCACGAGCAGGGTCCTCTCGAGATGCGGTCACGGGGGAGGCGGCTGCCTCTGCTGCGACACTACCCGGCGTGGGCAGAGACATGCGCGGGGGTGGCCGACGGCCCGACGTGCCGCCCTCCCGGCTCCCCTGGGGGCTGGCCCGGGTGCGCGGCGGCTCGATGCTGCCCGGGCTGCGACCGGGCGACCGCCTGCTGGTGCGGTACGCCGCCACGCCGCGCCCCGGCGAGGTCGTCGTGGCCCGGCTGGCCGACGGCACGGTGGCGGTGAAGCGGGCCACCGAGCGGCGTACCACCGCGACCGGTGGGCCCGGTTGGTGGCTGCTCAGCGACAACCCCGACGAAGGAGTCGACTCCAGGCACCGCGGGCCGGTCGACGCAGCGGCGGTGCTGGCCGTCGCCAGGGTCAGGCTGTGGCCGTGGCCGCGCGTGCTGCGCCGCACCCGAGCCGGGCGCTGACGACGCCGGACGCGGGGAACGAGGGCGTGCCGGGCGGGGGCGCGTCGCTGTGCGAGACTGGCTCGTTGACAGGAGCGGGCCGCCGCGGCCCGCGGACCGGAAGGCTCCGACATACCCCCGATGACTGCCGACCCCACCACCACTGCCGCCCTGGGCCCTCGGCCCGAGCCCGGGCCGTTCGCCGGCGACCCGGTGTTCGACCTCCACATCGGAGGCAAGCTCGAGACGGTCTCGACCGTCGCGCTCGCGGGTCGTGACGACCTGTCCATGGCCTACACCCCGGGCGTCGCCCGCGTCTGCGAGGCGATCGCCGAGGACCCGGCCATGACCCGCCACTACACCTGGGTGCCCAACACGGTCGCGGTGGTCACCGACGGTACGGCGGTGCTCGGCCTGGGCGACATCGGTCCCTCGGCCGCGATGCCCGTGATGGAGGGCAAGGCCGTGCTGTTCAAGCAGTTCGGCGGCGTCGACGCGGTGCCGATCTGCCTGGCCACCACCGACGTCGAGGAGATCATCGAGACCGTCGCCCGGATGGCCCCCAGCTTCGGCGGCATCAACCTCGAGGACATCTCCGCGCCCCGCTGCTTCGAGATCGAGGCGCGGCTCAAGGAGCGGCTCGACATCCCGGTCTTCCACGACGACCAGCACGGCACCGCCGTGGTCGCGCTGGCGGCGCTGCAGAACGCGCTGCGGCTCACCGGCCGCGACCCGGCCTCCACGCGCGTGGTGATCCAGGGCGCCGGGGCCGCCGGGGTGGCGGTGGCCAGGATCCTCCTGGAGGCCGGCGTCACCGATCTCGCGGTGCTCGACCGGCAGGGCGTGCTGCACTCCAGCCGGACCGACCTGACCCCCGTCAAGCGGGCGCTGGCCGAGGACACCGCCGACCGGCACGACCGGCGCGGCACGCTGGCCGACGTGATGGCGGGCGCCGACGTCTATCTCGGCGTCTCCGGTGGCAGCGTGCCCGAGGAGATCGTGGCGTCCATGGCCCCCGAGGCGATCATCTTCGGGCTGGCCAACCCCCACCCCGAGGTGCACCCCGACCTCGCCCACCGCTACGCCCGCGTGGTGGCGACGGGACGGTCCGACTTCCCCAACCAGATCAACAACGTGCTGGCCTTCCCCGGCATCTTCCGGGGCGCCTTCGACGTGGGGGCCACCGCGATCACCGAGGGGATGAAGCTCGCGGCCGCCGCCGCGCTCGCCGCGCTGGTCGGTGACGATCTGGCCGAGGACATGATCGTCCCGTCGCCGTTCGACCCGCGGGTCGGACCGGCCGTCGCGACCGCAGTGTCCGAGGCCGCGCGGCGCGACGGCGTCGCCACCCGCTGAGCCCCGTCGTACCGCGGGCTCGCTAGCGTGGGCCGCATGTTCGCTGTGTACGCCGAGTCGTTCTCGGCCGACGACCCGCTGTCCGGCCTCGTGGTGGGCGAGCGCCCCGACCCCGAGGTGCCCGACGGCTGGACCACCGTCACCGTCAAGGCCGCCTCGCTCAACCACCACGACCTGTGGTCGCTGCGCGGCGTCGGGCTGCGCCAGGAGGCGCTGCCGATGATCCTCGGCTGCGACGCCGCCGGCCTCGACGAGGACGGCAACGAGGTGCTCGTCCACGGCGTCGTCAGCTCGCCCGGCTGGAGCGGCGACGAGACCCTCGACCCCGGCCGCTCCCTGCTGTCCGAGCGCTACCAGGGGACCTTCGCCGACAAGGTGGCGGTGCCCGTGGGCAACGTGATCCCCAAGCCGGCCTCGCTGTCCTTCGAGGAGGCCGCCTGTCTGCCGACGGCCTGGCTGACGGCCTACCGCATGCTCTTCGTCCAGGGCGCGATGCGGCCGGGCGAGACGGTGCTGGTGCAGGGCGCGGGCGGCGGCCTGGCCACCGCCCTGATCACCCTCGCGCGCGCCGGCGGTCTCCAGGTGCTGGCGACCTCGCGCGACGAGGCCAAGCGGGCCCGGGCGCTCGAGCTCGGGGCGCACCAGGTCTTCGAGTCCGGCGCGCGGCTGCCGGTGCGGGTCGACGCCGTCATGGAGAGCGTGGGCAAGGCCACCTGGTCCCACTCCGTCAAGAGCCTGCGGCCCGGCGGCCGGATCGTCATCTCCGGCACGACGTCCGGCCCCGACGTCGACAACGCCGAGCTGACCCGCATCTTCTTCCTGCAGCTCGCGGTGATCGGCTCCACGATGGGCACCCGCGGCGAGCTCGCCCAGCTGGTGTCGATGCTCGACGCCACCGGCGCGCGCCCGGTCGTCGACCGGACCATGCCGATGGAGCAGGCGCGCGACGGCTTCGCGGCCATGGCGGCCGGAGAGATGTTCGGCAAGATCGTCTTCACCCGATGACGGCCACCCGTGTCCTCACGGGAGCGGGCTCCGGCATCGGCAACGTCCTCGCCCGACGGCTGCGTGACCGCGGCGACCGGCTGGTGCTGCTGCTGCGCGATGCGGAGCGGATCGAGGACCTGTCGCACGAGTTCCCCGACGCACTCCTGGTGGAGGCCGACCTCGCCCGACCGGCGTCGCTGGCCGGCCTGTCCCGGGTCGTCCCCGACCGGGTCGACTCCCTGGTCCACGTGGCCGGACTGGTCGAGCTGGCCGCGATCGCCGAGCTCGACGAGGGCTCGTGGCGGCGGCAGCTCGACGTCAACCTGCTCGCCCCCGCGCTGGTGACCCGCGAGTTGCTCCCGGCGCTGCGGGCCGCCGGCGGCACCGTGGTGTTCGTCAACTCGACCGCGGCCCTGTCGCCGGGCGCCCGCTGGGCGGCGTACGCCGCGGCGAAGGCGGGGCTGCGCGCCCTGGCCGACTCGCTGCGGGCCGAGGAGCACCCGCACGGTGTCCGGGTCAGCACGGTGTTCCCCGGCCGCACGGCGACGGCCATGCAGGAGGACGTGCACGAGCAGGAGGGACGGGCCTACGACCCGGGGCGCTGGATCGCGCCCGAGACGGTGGCCACGGCCATCGTGCAGGTCCTCGACCTGCCGGCCGACGCCACGGTGCCGGAGGTCGTGCTGCGCCCCGGCCGGGGCTGACCGCGCCACCGGACGCGCTCAGTCCTCCGGATCGTCGAGGCGAGCAAGCCAGGTGGCGAACCGCTCGACGGCGGTCTCGTGCTCGGGGTGCACGTCGGTGAACTCGGTGAGCCGCTCGGCCACCCAGGCCAGGGTGACCTCCTCGTCGCCGCGGCGCCGCTCCAGCTCCTCGATGCCGCGGTCGGTGAAGTACATCGCAGCGTCAGCCCTGGGCCGGCGCGAAGGCCTGGGCCAGCAGGCCGCCCTGCTCCTCGCTGTGCCGACGCAGCGTGCCCACCGAGGGTGACGCGGACGCCGGACGGCTGACCCGCTCGACCGGGTGGCCCACCTCCGGCCACACGTTGAGCTGGTAGTGCGGCCACGGACCCATGTTCGCGGGCTCGTCCTGCACCCAGCGGACCGCCTTGAGGCCGGGGTACCTGGCGATCTCGGCGGCGATCTCCGCCGCGGGTGCGGGGTAGAGCTGCTCGACGCGGGCGATCGCCCACTTCCCCGGCTGCTCCTGCTTGGCCCGCTCGACCATCAGGTCCCAGGTGATGCGGCCCGAGCAGAGGAGCAGCGTCTCGACGGCACCGGTGTCGGCCTGGTCGTCGGTGATCAGCGGCCGGAACGAGCCCTGCGTGAAGTCGGCCGGCACGGAGGCGGCCTCCTTGCGCTTCAGCATCGACTTGGGCGTGAACACGATGAGCGGCTTGTGCTCCTCGCCGAGGGAGTGCCGGCGCAGCAGGTGGAAGTGCGAGGCGGGCGTCGACGGCTGGGCCACCACGAACGTGTTCTCGGCGCACATGGTCATGAACCGCTCGATGCGCGCCGAGGAGTGGTCGGGGCCCTGTCCCTCGTAGCCGTGCGGCAGCAGCAGCACCACGCCGGACTGCTGGCGCCATTTTGTCTCACTGGAGGTGATGAACTCGTCGATCACGGTCTGCGCGCCGTTGACGAAGTCACCGAACTGCGCCTCCCACAGCACCAGCGCCTCCGGGCGGGCGACGGAGTAGCCGTACTCGAAGCCGAGGGCGGCGTACTCCGAGAGCAGCGAGTCGTAGACGAAGAACTTCGCCTGGTCGTCGGACAGGTTGGACAGCGGGGTCCACTCGTCGGCGTTGGTGCGGTCGATGATCGTGGCGAACCGCTGGACGAAGGTGCCGCGCCGGGAGTCCTGGCCCGCCAGTCGGACCGGGCGCCCCTCCATCAGCAGCGAGCCGAACGCGAGCACCTCGCCGGTGCCCCAGTCGATCGGCCCGTCGACGATCGCGGCCGCCCGGCGCTGCAGCTGCGGCATCACCTTGGGGTGCACGGTGAACCCGTCGGGCGGTGTGACGTAGGAGTCCGCGATCCGCTTGAGCACCTCGGGGGTGACCGCGGTGCGGGCCTCGCCGGCCGGCTTGTCGGGGTAGTCGGGGACGGTGGTCCACTCCGACGGCTGGGAGTCGGCCTCGCGCACCTCGGTGAAGACCCGCTCCAGCTGCTGCTGGTAGTCCTTGAGGACCTGCTCGGCCTCCTCCAGCGTGATGTCGCCGCGGCCGATGAGCGACTCGGTGTAGAGCTTGCGCACCGAGCGCTTCTGCTCGATCAGGTCGTACATCAGCGGCTGGGTGTACGACGGGTCGTCGCCCTCGTTGTGTCCGCGTCGGCGGTAGCAGACCAGGTCGATGACGACGTCCTTGTTGAAGGCCTGGCGGTACTCGAAGGCCAGCCGGGCCACCCGGATGCACGCCTCGGGGTCGTCGCCGTTGACGTGGAAGATCGGCGCCTGCACCATCCGCGCCACGTCGGTGCAGTAGAGCGAGGAGCGTGACGACCCGGGCGAGGTGGTGAACCCGACCTGGTTGTTGACGACCACGTGGATGGTCCCGCCGGTGCGGTAGCCGCGCAGCTGCGACAGGTTGAGCGTCTCGGCGACGACTCCCTGGCCGGCGAACGCCGCGTCGCCGTGGACCAGCAGCGGGAGCACGGGGTAGTCGGCGCCGCGGTCGAGGACGTCCTGCTTGGCGCGGGCGATGCCCTCCAGCACCGGGTCGACCGCCTCGAGGTGGGACGGGTTGGCGGCCACCGACACCTTGATCCGGGACCCGGACCCCGCCACGAACTCGCCCTCGGCCCCGAGGTGGTACTTCACGTCGCCGGAGCCCTGGACGGTGCGCGGGTCGATGTTGCCCTCGAACTCGCGGAAGATCTGGGAGTACTTCTTGCCGACGATGTTGGCCAGCACGTTGAGGCGGCCGCGGTGGGCCATCCCGATGGTGACCTCGTCGAGGGTGGCCTCGGCCGCGGCCTCGCAGATCTCGTCGATCAGCGGGATCGTGGTCTCGCCGCCCTCCAGCGAGAACCGCTTCTGGCCGACGAACTTGGTCTGCAGGAACGTCTCGAACGCCTCGGCCTGGTTGAGCTTCAGCAGGATCCGCAGCTGCTCCTCGCGCGGTGGCTTCTGGTGCGGCTGCTCGACCCGCTCCTGGATCCACTTGCGCTGGTCGGGGTCCATGATGTGCATGTACTCGATGCCGACGGTGCGGCAGTAGGAGTCGCGCAGGATGCCCAGGATGTTGCGCATCTTCATGAACCGTCGCTCGCCGCCGAACTCGCCGGTGGCGAACTCGCGGTCGAGGTCCCACAGGGTGAGGCCGTGTGACTCGACCTCGAGGTCGGGGTGGGAGCGCTGGCGGTACTCCAGCGGGTCGGTGTCGGCCATCATGTGGCCGCGCACCCGGTAGGCGTGGATCAGCTCCAGGATGCGGGCCTGCTTGCCGATCTCGTCGTCGTGGGAGGTGGCGATGTCGTTGGACCAGCGGATCGGCTCGTAGGGGATCCGCAGCGACCGGAAGATCTCGTCGTAGAAGCCGTCCTCGCCGAGCAGCAGCAGGTGCACCCGGCGCAGGAACTCCCCGCTCTGCGCGCCCTGGATCACCCGGTGGTCATAGGTGGAGGTCAGCGTCATCACCCGGCTGATCGCGTTGCGGGTGAGGCTGTCCTCGGAGGCGCCCTGCCATTCCGGCGGGTACTCCATCGCGCCGACGCCGATGATCGCGCCCTGCCCCTTCATCAGCCGCGGCACGGAGTGGTTGGTGCCGATGGTGCCGGGGTTGGTCAGCGAGATGGTGGTGCCCTGGAAGTCCTCGACCGCCAGCTTGCCGTCGCGGGCCTTGCGGACCAGGGTCTCGTAGGCCGTCCAGAAGCCCGCGAAGTCCATGGTCTCCGCGGCCTTGATCGACGGCACCAGGAGCTGACGGGTGCCGTCGGGCTTGGGCAGGTCGATGGCCAGACCCAGGTTGATGTGGGCGGGCTGGATCAGGTTGGGCTTGCCGTCGACGACATCGAAGCCGACGTTCATCTCGGGCATCGCACGCAGCGCCTTGACCAGCGCGTAGCCGATGATGTGGGTGAAGGAGACCTTGCCGCCGCGGGCTCGGGCGAGGTGGTTGTTGATGACGATCCGGTTGTCCCAGAGCAGCTTCACCGGCACCGAGCGCACCGAGGTGGCGGTGGGCACGGAGAGCGAGATGTCCATGTTCTGCACGGTGCGTGCCGGTGCGCCGCGCAGCACCGTGAACGTCGGCTCGGCATGGTCGGCCGCGGGGGCCGCCGGAGTGGGGTCCTTGGCCACCGGTGCCGTGGTGCCGCGAGCCGGCTCGGCGGCGGTCGAGGCGGGGCGCGGCCGAGCCGTCGGCTTGGTGCCTCCCGTGGCCGGGGCGGACGCCTTCGTCGCGGGCTCGCTGGCGGGGGTGCCGGCGGGGGCCTGCGCGACCGGCTTGGCCGGGGCCTGGGCGACCGGCTTGGTGGCGGCCTCGGCCTTGTCGGCCCCGGGGTCCTCCTGGCCGGGCGGAGTGTCGGCGGGGCGGAGCTGTGAGGCGGTGCCGTTGGCGCCCCCACCGGGAGCGCCGTGGGAGCGGAACCATTCCCCCCAGGCGGACGGGACGCTGGCCGGATCGGCGGTGTACTGGTCGTACATCTCCTCCACCAGCCACTCGTTGGCGCCGAACTCGGCCGGTAGGTCGGCCGTGGGGGTTCCGGGCTGCTCTGGGGACGGCACGGGCTGGTTCGCCTCTTCCGATCGGGCGGGGACTAGATTCGCTGGTCAAGGCTAGTCGCACCGCGCGCCAAATGCAGGGCTCGTGGGGTGGATCGGGCAAGGTGTATCGAGCACCACACGAAACGGAGTACGACGCGATGACGACGACCGCCCGCCCGCGGCGCCGCCCCGGGGGCCGACCGGCTCCGCCACGAGGTGCGTCCACCATGCTGGTGGCCGCCCTGGTGCTGGGCCTCGCGGCCTGCACCAGCACAGGCGATTCCGATGCCGGAGAGGCGCCGTCGAGCTCGGCGACCCCGCCGGCTCCGCCGCTCCCCACGACGGTGAAGGTCGGCGTCGTCACCGGCCGGGTGGGGGCGCAGGAGAAGGAGCGCGCCGTGAGCAACGTCACTCGCGCGGTCGACGGCTGGTTCGACGCGGCGTACGTCGCCGGTGACTACCCGCGTGCGGCGTTCGACGACGCCTTCCCGCGGTTCACCAAGGGGGCCGCCAAGGAGGCGGTGCAGGACGAGGCGCTGATGAGCAACGCCGACATCGGCTCTCGGATCGACCGGGTCACCCCGAAGGCCCGGCGGCTCACCATCGACCTGCTCGGCGTGCGCGGCGTGGCCCAGGCGGCCACGGCCCGGGTCCGGCTGGTCTTCGTGACCGAGGGCGAGGTCGCGCGGCGGGTGACGGTCAGCGGGCGGCTGCGGCTGGTTCGGCAGAACCGGGTCTGGCGGGTGTTCGGCTACGACGTCACCAAGGGGCAGCGGCCGGTGGGCGGCCGGGAGTCGGGCAGCGCGTCCCCCAGCGGATCGGGGGCGGCCTCATGAGTGGCCCGAGGAGCGCGGGAGTCGGCACGCCCGGCAGGCGCCGGTGGCGCCGGATGCTTCGCCTCGGCACCCTGGGTGTCGTCCTGGGGGTGCTGGCGCTCGGTATCCCCGACAGCAGCCCCGCGCCCACCCAGATGACCCTGGTGAAGGTCGGTGGTGCCTCCGGGGTCGACGTCAACCCCGACCTGGTCTGGATCCTGATGGTGGGCTCCGACGCCCGGCCAGGGGAGGACATGACCCGGACCCGCGGCGACGCCCTCCAGCTGGTGGGCGTGGACACCCGCACCGGAGCCGCCGCGGCGATCGGCATCCCGCGCGACTCCTGGGTCTCCATCCCCGGCTACGGCTCCAACAAGATCAACGCCTCGCTCTACTTCGGCGGCCCGAAGCTGCTGGGCCAGACCGTGGGCAACCTGGTCGGCATCCAGCCCGACTACGTCTTCGTCTCACGGTTCCCCTACTTCATCGAGATGGTGAAGTCGATCGGCGGCATCGAGGTCGACAACCCCGTGGCGTTCTCCGACACCTATCTCAAGCCCGGAGGCTTCCCCGCCGGGAAGATCCACCTCGGCGGCTACGACGCGATGGCGTTCTCGCGGATCCGGCACAACCTGCTGCGTGGCGACTTCGACCGGTCCGCCAACCAGCAGCGGGTGCTGCGCGGGATCCAGGCCAAGATCCGGGCCCGAGCCGACCAGCCGGGCTTCCTGGAGAACGGCGTGCTCACGGCGATGCGCAACATGGCCACCGACCTGTCACCCACCGAGCTCTACCGGCTCGCCGACGCCGCCGCCCAGATCAAGCCGAGCAAGATCACCAACTGCGTGGTCCAGGGCGGCATCGGCAACATCGGCGGCGCGAGCGTGGTGCTGCCCGACACCGCGATGGCGCGCAGGCTCGGTGACCGGGCCCGCGACGACGCCACCCTGGAGTCCTGCTCCTGAGCCTGCTGGTCCTCCGGCGGATGCGGCGTTCTCAGGTTGCTCTGAGCCGGTCCCGTCTATGGTCTGGAGCATGACGAGCCGGGGGAGTCGCCGAGGTCGGCGGGTGGGGGTCGCGCTGGTGGCCATGGGTCTCGCGGCGATGGCCGGCTGCTCGAGCGGCGCCGACCCGGAGCCGACCGCGAGCCCGGCGTCGTCGACCGGAGCCACCACGGGGCCCGCCACCGGCACCCCCGCCGGGCAGGTCGACAAGGTGCTCGTGTTCGTCGTCGAGAACCACTCGCTGGAGCAGATGCAGGCGGACATGCCGTTCACCGCCTCGCTGGCGACGACGTACGGCTACGCCGACCACTACCAGGGCGTCGCCCACCCCTCCCTGCCCAACTACCTCGCCATCGTCGGCGGTACGACGGCCGGTGTCGAGGACGACAAGCTGCCGAAGGCACACCCCCTGTCGGGTCCGTCGGTGTTCGGCCAGGCGCTGGCCAACGGCCGCACCGCCGGTGTCTACAACGACGGCATGCCGCAGCCCTGCTACCTCGAGAACGGCGGCAACGGCTACGTCGCCCGGCACAACGCGTGGACCTACCACGTCGACGAGCGCGACCTGTGCGAGCAGCACGACCTCTCGTTGGCGCCGTTCGCCAAGGACGTCGCCGCCGGCGCGCTGCCCGACGTGGGCATGGTGGTGCCCAACCTGTGCCACGACGCCCACGACTGCTCGTTGCAGGTGGCAGACCGGTGGCTCCAGGACAAGGTCGAGGCGGTGCTGGCCGGACCCGACTGGGCCTCGGGGCGGCTGGCCGTGGTGATCACGGCCGACGAGGACGAGACCAAGGGCGACGCCGACCCGGACAACAGCGTGCTGACCGTGGTGCTCCATCCCACGCTCTCCGGCGTCGTCGTCCACGCGCCGCTGACCCATCTCTCGCTGTCCGCGGCGCTGTCCGAGGTGGCCGGCGGGACGCCGCTCGCCGACGCGGCCGGGGCGCCGTCGCTGTGGGCGGCGTTCGGGCTGACCACCGCACCCGCCTCGTGACACGGCGGGGCGTGTGCGCGCCGCCCCCGCGGCATGTGTCAGGATGCCCAGCGGGGGACGACATCCGTCTTTCTCGACACAAAGGACCACATCGTGAACAGCTTCTGGGACTTCTTCTGGTTCAGCCTGTCCCTCTTCCTGATGATCGCCTACCTGATGGTGCTCTTCAACGTGCTCATCGACCTCTTCCGCGACAAGGAGGTCTCCGGTGGGATGAAGGCGGTCTGGGTCTTCTTCCTGATCTTCCTTCCCGCGCTGACCGCGCTGGTCTACCTGATCGTCCGCGGTGGCGGCATGGCGGAGCGCTCGATGGCTCAGATGCAGCAGGCGAAGGCCGACACCGACGCCTACATCCGTGAGGTCGCCGCCGCGTCACCCACCGACCAGATCGCCCAGGCCCACCAGCTCCTCTCCTCCGGTGCGATCACCCAGCAGGAGTTCGACGCGATCAAGGCCAAGGCCCTGGCCTGACGCCGGGTGCGGATCGGAGCCACCATGGACGTGCGACACGCACCGAGCGACCTGCTGGTGATCGGCTTCGCCGGCGACACCGTGCCCCAGGACGTGCGCGACCACCTCGACAAGGCGGTGGAGTCGGGGGTGGTCCGGCTGCTCGACCTTGTCGTGGTGTCCCGTGACGCCGGAGGCGAGCTCTCGCTGGCCGAGGCCGAGGACCTGGGCCTGCGCTTCGCCGAGATGGCGCTGCCCGAGCAGGGACTGGTCGGCGAGGACGACGTGATGGACGCCGCCGAGGACCTCGACCCGGGCCAGACCGCGCTGGTCGTGCTCTTCGAGCACGTCTGGGCGCGCGAGCTGACCGCCGCAGTCCGCGGCACGGGCGGCGAGCTGCTCGCCGCCCATCGGATCCCGGCCTGGGTGCTCGACGAGATCGAGGACGCCGCCGCCGGCGACGACTGACCCGGAAGGAAGTGACCTGACATGAGACGAGTCGGACGACCCGGGCTGATCGGCACCGCCGCCCGCACCGCCGTGATCGCCGGCACCGCCCAGGCGGTCACCGGCAACGTGGCCCGACGCCAGCAGCAGCGGTACGCCGCGGAGCAGGCCCAGGCCGCTCCGCCGCCCCCGGCCGCCGCCCCGGCAGCGGCCCCAGCGGCAGCGGCACCACCGGCAGCGGCACCGCCGGCACCGCCGGCGGGTGGCAACGACATCGTGGCGACCCTGGAGCGGCTCGCCTCGCTGCACAGCGCCGGCATGCTGACCGACGAGGAGTTCGCGGCGGCCAAGGCCTCCGCGCTCGCCTGAGCCGACCGACCCACGCCCTGGCTAGGCCTGGCTGCGCACCACCTCGCGCAGCCAGGCGCGTAGCCGCTGCAGCCCCGCGTCACGGGTGAGCGCGGCCGGCCAGTGCAGGTCGTAGCCGTGGTCGGGGCGCAGCAGCGGCGGCCCGACGGGTCGCAGCAGGCCACGGCGCAGGTGCTCGCCGGTGAGCGTGCGCCAACCGAGCATCACGCCGGCGCCGCTGATGGCGAGCGGGAAGGCGCTGCCGTAGGTCGGGTAGCGCATCGCGTCGCGCGCCACCTCGAGCTCGAGGCCGTGGCCGGCGAACCAGGCCGGCCAGTCGAGCCACCCGCGGTCGGTGTGGTCGACGTGCAGCAGAGGTGCCTCGACCAGGTCGGCCGCGGCGGAGCGCTCGGACAGGCCGAGCGCCTCGGCCAGCTCGGGTGACGCCAGCGGGACGACCTCCTCGGGCACCAGCCGCTCGGTGCGACCGCCCGGTGCGGGGCGGGCGGCGAACCGCACGCTCACGTCGTGCTCGATGCCGGCCAGCTCGCGGTCGTGGTCGAAGACGACCAGCTCCACCTCCGTCGGGGCGACCGCCTCGCGCAGCGCACCCAGATGCGGGACGAACCAGCTCTCGGCCACCGACGGCTGCACCGCGACCCGCAGTCGCTCACCGCCGCGGCGCAGGTCGGCGAGTCGCCGCTCGAGCACCTCGAAGGAGTCCGACACCGCCTGGTGCAGGAGCAGCCCGTCGGGCGTCAGCCGCGCCCGGTTGTGGCCCCGGTCGAAGAGCGCCACCCCGAGCGTGCCCTCCAGCGCCCGCATCTGCTTGGAGACGGCCGGCTGCGACATGCCGAACTCCGCGGCCGCCGACGAGAAGCTGCCCAGCCGGCCGACCGCCTCGAAGACCGCGAGTCGCTGGAGCTGTCGAACGGAGCGGACCAGTGAGCGCACGGCGTACCTCCCGTCCCTTCGGCGACCCCAACCTGGGGTTGGACCAGCCTAGTCATCGGACCACTGTGGGAGCCATCGCTGGGGTTCTAGCGTTCGGCCATGGACCTCACCTGCACCCGGCTCACGCCCGCCCTCGGCGCCACCGTCGCGCTGCCTCCCGGTCCGCTCGCGGTCACCGACGAGCTCGGTGACCGGCTGCATGCCGCGCTGATGGAGCACCTGGTGCTGGTGCTGCCCGCTGCCGGTCTCACCCCGGGGGAGATGGTCGCTCTGGGCGAGACGCTGGGCGAGCTCGGTGCCCGCCACCACTCCTACGTCACCCACCCCGACTCCGAGGACGTCGTCGTCCTCACCTGGGGCGGCGACCAGAAGCCCGACGCCGCCGAGTGGCACGCCGACATGACCTATCGCGCCGAGCCGCCGTTCGCGTCGATCCTCCAGGCGGTGGACGTGCCTCGGGTCGGGGGCGACACCCTCTGGGCGAGCATGTACGCCGTCCACGACGCCCTCGACCCCGGCCTGCGCAGCGACCTCGAGCAGCTCGCGGCGGTCCACGACATGGGCGCCTTCCGGACGCCGGCCTACCTCGACGGCGGCGCGGAGGGGATCACCGACGCGTTCGTGCGGGCCGGCACCGCGGTGCACCCGATGATCGCCCACCACCCGGTGACGGGTCGGCCCTACCTCAACGTGAGCGAGTCGTTCACCCGCTTCGTGGTCGGGCTGTCGGCGCCCGAGAGCGCCCGGCTGCTGACCTACCTCTTCGACCTGGTCAACCGGCCCGACTTCCACGTCCGGCTGAAGTGGGAGCCGGGCACCGTGGCGATCTGGGACAACCGCGGCACCCAGCACTATGCGGTGGCGGACTATCTGCCGCACCGGCGCGAGATGCACCGGGTGGCGGTGGTGACCGACCGGCGTACGCCGGCGCCGAGGCCGGCCGAGGGGTTGACCGCGCCGGTGTGAGGTGGCCCGAGGGGCCGGTGAGCGCCTCCGGCAGGATTCGAACCTGCGGCACCTGGTACCGGAAACCAGTGCTCTATCCCCTGAGCTACGGAGGCCTGCGCTGCGGGGACGACCATACAGCCGGGGTCGCCGATGCGTGAAACCGGTTCGGAGCCCCGGTCGCCGCGCCGATAGGCTTGGTCGGTGACCCCCGAGCAGCTCTCCGGCGTCGTCGTCGACGCCCTCACCGCGCTGGTGGCCGACGGCGCCCTCGCCCTCGACGAGATCCCGTCGGCGGTGACCGTGGAGCGCCCGCGCAGCAAGGAGCACGGCGACTACGCCACCAACGTGGCGCTGCAGCTGGCCAAGCGGGCGGGCACCAACCCGCGGGCGCTGGCCGAGCTGCTGGCCGAGCGGCTCCGTGCCGCCGACGGCATCGAGGCCGTCGACGTCGCCGGACCCGGCTTCCTCAACGTCTCGGTCGCCGCCGACGCCCAGGGCCAGGTGGCCCTCGACATCGTGGCCGCCGGCGCGGCCTACGGCCACACCGAGACGCTGGCCGGCCAGCGGATCAACGTGGAGTTCATCTCCGCCAACCCGACCGGGCCGCTGCACCTCGGGCACACGCGGTGGGCCGTCGTCGGCGACGCCATCGCGCGGGTGCTGGAGGCCGCCGGAGCCGCGGTCACGCGGGAGTTCTACATCAACGACCGGGGCCGGCAGATGGACCTGTTCGGCGCCTCGCTCGAGGCCCGGGCGCTGGGACAGCCGGTGCCCGAGGACGGCTATCAGGGCGACTATGTCCAGGACCTCGCCGACCGGATCGTCGCGGCCGACCCGGGCATCCTCGACCTCGTGGGGGAGGAGCGGACCGCCGCCTTCCGGGAGGCCGGCTACGCCCTCCAGCTCGCCGAGCAGCAGCGGCAGCTCGACACCTTCCAGACCCACTTCGACGTGTGGTTCTCCGAGCGCTCCCTGCACGAGAGCGACGACGTGGCCGCGGGGCTGGAGAAGCTGCGCGACCAGGGGCACCTGTTCGACGCCGACGGGGCGCTGTGGATGCGCACCACCGACTTCGGCGACGACAGGGATCGGGTGCTGATCCGCTCCAACGGCGAGCTGACCTACTTCGCCAGCGACACCGCCTACTACGTCGACAAACGGCAGCGCGGCTTCGACCGGCTGATCTATCTGCTCGGCGCCGACCACCACGGCTACGTCGGCCGGCTGCGGGCGATGGCCGCCTGTGCCGGCGACGACCCCGAACAGACGCTGGAGGTGCTGATCGGGCAGCTGGTCAAGATCATGCGCGGCCCGGAGGAGGTGCGGCTGTCCAAGCGGGCCGGCGAGATCGTGACGCTCGGCGAGCTGGTCGACGAGATCGGCGTCGACGCGCTGCGCTACTCCCTGGCGCGCTATCCCGCCGACTCGCCGCTGACGCTCGACATCGAGCAGATCACCCGCACCAGCAACGACAACCCGGTCTACTACGTGCAGTACGCCCATGCGCGCACCTGCCGGATGATGGCCAACGCCGCCGACCTCGGGATGGGCTTCGAGAACAGCCCGGGTGCGCCGTCGGTCGCCACCGGAGAGCCGTTCGACCCCTCGCTGCTCGCCCACGAGCGCGACGGCGAGCTGCTGCGCGCGCTCGCGGAGTTCCCGCGGGTGGTCGCCAGCGCCTCGGAGCTGCGTGAGCCGCACCGGGTCGCGCGCTACCTCGAGGACACCGCCTCGGTGTTCAACAAGTGGTACGACACCAAGGAGTGCCGGATGCTGCCGCAGGGCGACGAGCCCGTGGCGCCCGTCAACCAGGCGCGGCTGGTCCTCGTGGCCGCCACCCGGCAGGTGCTCGTCAACGGCCTCGGCCTGCTCGGCGTCTCGGCGCCCGAGCGGATGTAGCGGAGCGACCGGGCGATGCGCGCGCACGAGGCCGGGTGGGCCCATGCCGAGGGCGCCTTCAAGGGTCCCGGCTGGCTCCGGGAGCCGGCCGACCCCAACCGGCTGGTGCCGCACCTGTGGTCGACGACCGCGCACCGCGGCGAGGACGGCGCCCTGAGCGTCGGCGGGATGGCGCTGGCCGACCTGGTCGCCGACCACAACACCCCGGCGTACGTCCTCGACGAGGCCGACTTCCGCGCCCGCGCCCGGGCCTTCCGCGATGCCTTCGCGGGCTATGAGGTGTTCTACGCCGGCAAGGCGTTCCTGTGCACCGAGGTGGCGCGCTGGGTCGCCGAGGAGGGCCTGAGCCTCGACGTGTGCTCCGAGGGCGAGCTCACCGTCGCGCTGCGCGCGGGCTTCGACCCGGCGCGGATCGGCTACCACGGCAACAACAAGACGACCATGGAGCTGCGGCACGCGGTGGCGGTGGGCGTCGGCCGGATCATCCTCGACTCGTTCTCCGAGATCGACCGGCTGGTCGAGGTCACCGCCGACACCGGGCTCACGGCGCGGGTGATGGTGCGGGTCACCGCCGGCGTGGAGGCGCACACCCACGAGTACATCGCGACCGCCCACGAGGACCAGAAGTTCGGCTTCTCGATCACCTCCGGCGACGCGCTCGAGGCGGTCCGCAGGGTGCTCGCCGCCGACGGCCTGGAGCTGCTCGGCCTGCACTCCCACATCGGCAGCCAGATCTTCGACACCTCCGGGTTCGAGGTCGCCGCGCGGCGGGTCCTGGCGCTGCAGGCGCGGGTGTCCGACGAGCTGGGCGTGACGCTGCCCGAGATGGACCTCGGCGGCGGCTTCGGGATCGCCTACACCACCCAGGACGACCCGTCGGACCCCGCTCAGCTCGCGACCGAGATGAGCAAGATCGTCGAGCACGAGTGCCGGGCGCTCGACATCCCGGAGCCACAGCTGTCGATCGAGCCGGGCCGGGCCATCGTCGGGCCGGCCATGTGCACCGTCTACACCGTCGGCACCGTCAAGGACGTGGAGCTCGACGGCGGCCAGCGGCGCACCTACGTCAGCGTCGACGGCGGGATGAGCGACAACATCCGCACCGCGCTCTACGACGCCGACTACTCCTGCACGCTGGCCTCGCGGGCCTCCGACGCGCCGCCGACGCTGGCCCGGGTCGTGGGCAAGCACTGCGAGGCCGGCGACATCGTGGTCAAGGACGAGTTCGTGCCCGGCGACGTCGCGCCGGGTGATCTACTGGCGGTGCCGGGGACCGGCGCCTACTGCCGGTCGATGGCCTCGAACTACAACCACGCCCTGCGGCCCCCGGTGGTCGCGGTGCGGGACGGCGTCGCGCGCGTCGTCGTACGACGAGAGACTTATGACGACCTGTTGGCGACCGATGTGGGTGTGAGTGATGAGTGAGCGACCCGTCCGGGTGGCCGTCCTGGGCTGCGGCTCGGTCGGCTCCCAGGTGGTGCGGCTGCTGGACGAGCACGGGGCCGACCTCGCCGCGCGCATCGGCGCGCCGGTCGAGCTGGTCGGCGTGGCGGTGCGGCGCATCGACGCGCCGCGCGAGGTCGAGGTGCCCGCCGGGCTGCTCACCACCGACGCCCACGCGCTGGTCACCCGCGACGACGTCGACGTCGTCGTCGAGGTGATCGGCGGCATCGAGCCCGCCCGGTCCCTGATCCTCGCGGCGCTCGAGCACGGCGCCTCCGTGGTGACGGCCAACAAGGCGCTGATCGCCGAGGACGGCCCGACCCTGTTCGAGGCGGCCGCCAAGGCCGCCGGGGGAGAGGGCCGCGACCTCTACTTCGAGGCGGCGGTCGCCGGTGCCATCCCGATCCTCCGGCCGCTGCGCGAGTCACTGGCCGGCGACCGGGTCACCCGGGTGCTCGGCATCGTCAACGGCACCACCAACTTCATCCTCGACAAGATGGACACCGCCGGCAGCGGGTTCACCGAGGCGCTCGAGGAGGCCCAGGAGCTGGGCTATGCCGAGGCCGACCCGACCGCCGATGTCGAGGGCTTCGACGCCGCCGCCAAGGCGGCGATCCTGGCGTCGCTGGCCTTCCACTCGCGGGTGACCGCCGCCGACGTCCACCGTGAGGGCATCACCGAGGTGACCGCCGCCGACATGCGCTCGGCCCGTGAGACCGGTCGGGTGGTCAAGCTGCTGGCGATCGCGGAGCTGCGCGAGGGCCCCGACGGCGGGGCGGTCGCGGTGCGCGTGCACCCGGCGATGATCCCGAGGAGCCACCCGCTCGCCTCGGTGCGCGAGGCCTTCAACGCGGTCTTCGTCGAGTCCGAGGCCGCGGGTCAGCTGATGTTCTACGGCCCCGGGGCAGGGGGTGCGCCGACGGCGTCGGCGGTGCTCGGCGACCTGGTCACCGTGGCCCGGCACCGGCTGTCCGACACCCGGGGCGCCGGCGAGTCGGCGTACGCCGCCCGCGAGGTGCTGCCGATGGGCGAGACCCGCACCCGCTACCACGTGGCGCTCGACGTCGACGACCGGGCAGGCGTGTTGGCCGCGGTCGCCGCGGCCTTCGCCGACCATGACGTGTCGATCCAGACCGTCCGGCAGGAGGGCCGGGGCGCCGACGCGCAGCTCGTCGTCGTCTCCCACCAGGCCACCGACGCCCAGCTGAGCGCGACCGTCGAGGCGCTGCGTGGCATGGACATCGTCCACGAGGTGTCATCGGTGATGCGGGTCGAGGGGGAGGGCGAGTGAGCGTCTGGCCGACCCACCAGTGGCGGGGCGTGATCGAGGAGTACCGCCCGCTGTTCGACCTGCTCCCCGAGGACATGCCGGCGATCACCCTCGGCGAGGGCGGCACCCCACTGGTGCACTCCGAGTGGCTGTCCGGGCTCACCGGCGGCGAGGTCTGGCTCAAGGTCGAGGGCAGCAACCCGACCGGCTCCTTCAAGGACCGCGGCATGACCGCCGCCATGTCCGTCGCGAAGCACGACGGCGCCGAGGCGGTCGTCTGCGCCTCCACGGGCAACACCTCGGCGTCGATGGCGGCCTATGCCGCGAAGGCCGGGCTGAAGCCGCTGGTGCTGATCCCCGAGGGCAAGATCGCGGCCGGCAAGATGGCTCAGGCCATCGTCCACGGGGCGCAGATCATCATGGTCCGCGGCAACTTCGACCACTGCCTCCAGATGGCCCGGTCGCTCTCCTGGGACTACCCCGTGGCGCTGGTCAACTCCGTCAACCCGGTGCGGCTGCAGGGTCAGAAGACCGCGGCGTTCGAGATCGTCGACTACCTCGGCGACGCGCCCGACTACCACCTGCTGCCCGTCGGCAACGCCGGCAACATCTCGGCGTACTGGCTGGGCTACGAGCAGTACTTCAACCTCGGCCTCGCGACCAAGAAGCCCGTGATGCGCGGCTTCCAGGCCGAGGGTGCGGCGCCGCTGGTGACCGGCGAGCCGTTCCCCGACCCCGAGACCAAGGCGACCGCGATCCGGATCGGCAACCCCGCCTCGTGGAAGCTCGCCGAGGCGGCCGCCCAGGAGTCGGGCGGGCGCTTCGCCGCCGTCTCCGACGGACAGATCCTCGACGCGCAGGCGGCCCTGGCCCGCCACGACGGGGTGTTCGTGGAGCCCGCGTCGGCGGCCGGCGTGGCCGGCCTGCTGGCCGAGCAGGGCCAGCACCGGGACTACGCCGGCAAGACCGTCGTGCTCACGGTGACCGGGCACGGCCTCAAGGACACCGCCACGGCGCTGGAGGCCGCCGGCGACCTCGTCGACGTGGTCGTCGACGCCGACGTGACCCAGGCGGCGGAGGCCGCCGGCCTGGCCTGAGGCCCTACGGTGACCTTCGTCGACGAGACGGTGCGGGTGTCGGTCCCTGCCACCTCGGCCAACCTCGGGCCGGGGTTCGACTGCCTGGGTCTGGCGCTCTCGCTGCGCGACGAGCTCAGCGCGCGCGTGGTCGACGGGCCGAGCTCGATCACGGTCACCGGTGAGGGCGCCGACGAGGTGCCGCTCGACGACTCACACCTGGTGGTCAGGGCCATGCACACGGCGTTCGAGGCGATGGGGTTGGAGCCGCCCAGGGTCGAGCTGGCCTGCCGCAACGCGATCCCCCACGCCCGGGGGCTGGGCTCCTCGTCGGCGGCGATCGTGGGTGGCCTGGCCCTGGCGCGCGGACTGGTCGCCGGGGGCGGTCTGCTCCTCGACGACGAGGCGGTCTTCCGGCTGGCCGCCGACCTCGAGGGGCATCCCGACAACGTGGCACCGGCCTTCTACGGCGGCTTCGTGATCTCCGGGCGCGAGGGTGAGGAGTGGTTCGCCGTCCGCTCCGGCGTGGACCCGCGGGTCTCCACGGTGGTGTTCGTGCCGGACACGCCGCTGGCGACCTCCGTGGCCCGGCGACTGCTGCCGGCCTCGGTGTCGCACGACGACGCCGCGGCCAACGCCGGCCGCACCGCGCTGCTGGTGGCCGCGCTGGCCGGCCAGCCCGAGCACCTGCTGGCGGCGACCCGTGACTTCGTGCACCAGCACTACCGCGAACCCGCGATGCCGCACACGCTCGGGCTGGTGCGGTCGCTGCGCGACGACGGGATCCCGGCGGTGGTGTCGGGAGCCGGGCCGACGGTGCTGGCGTTCTGCGACGGCTCGCGGGGCGAGCAGGCACTGCGCGACCGGGCGCCCGACGGGTGGGGCGCCTGGCACCTCGCCGTCGAGCGCGACGGGGTCCGGGTGGGCTGAGCAACCGGCGGGCGGTCCGGGAATAGTCCGGGACCGTCGGGCGCTGTGTCTTCCGGGTGCCGGCCGAGGTCGGATGACCCCGAGGTGACAACCTCGTGGTCGATGTCACGCCGGGCCCGCGTCGGTGTTACGCTGGCGCCGCGCCATTCGGCGTACCACTCGGGGCGATCACGGCCCCGAGACACACCCCTCCTCGACGACGCTGCTCGGCAGCGTCCGGCTCGCTGTCCGACGTTCGTCGACGCGGGCCGGGGGAGAGACACCAACCAAGAGGCCGCCGGCTGTGGCCGGGCGGCTCTGATACGTGGGAAGGACCTCACGTGACGGACACCACCGAATCCACGACGCCTGCGCCCGACGCCGACACCGGCTCGAAGAAGCGCGGCGGTGGACTCAGCACCATGCTGATCGCCGACCTGAAGTCGATGGCGTCGGGCATGGGCATCGCGGGAGCTGGCTCCATGAAGAAGGCCCAGCTCGTCGACGCGATCAAGGCCGCCCAACGTGGCAAGGGCCAGACTGACCAGGGCCAGGGCGACCAGGCCCGCGACGACAAGGCCCGGGAGGACAAGGCCCGGGACGACAAGGCCCGGGACGCCAAGACCCGGCGCGACGGCCAGGACGGCCGTTCGCAGGACCGCCAGCAGCGCGACCAGCGCGCGGCGCAGGACCAGCGCCCCCAGGGTCAGGGTCACCAGGACACCGGTCATGACAAGGGCAGCCAGCGGCCCGACCAGGGCAAGGCCGACAAGGCCGACCCGAAGCAGGACCAGAAGCAGGACCAGAAGTCCGACCCGAAGCAGGACCAGGGGCAGGACGACCGCGGCGAGCACCGCGACGACGAGGGCGGCAGCCGCCGCAACCGACGGCGGCGCGGCCGCAACCGCGACCGCGAGCGCGGTGGCCGCACCGAGCCCGACACCCAGATCTACGACGACGACGTGCTGGTGCCCGCAGCGGGCATCCTCGACGTCCTGGACAACTACGCGTTCGTCCGGACCAGCGGCTACCTCGCGGGCGTCGACGACGTCTACCTGTCGCTGTCGATGGTCCGCAAGTACGGCCTGCGCCCCGGCGACGCCATCGTCGGGCAGGTGCGCCAGCCCCGGGAGGGCGAGCGCAAGGAGAAGTTCAACCCGATGGTGCGCATCGACAGCGTCAACGGGGCCGACCCGGAGACCGCGAAGCACCGCGTCGAGTTCGGCAAGCTCACGCCGCTGTACCCCAGCGAGCGGCTGCGCCTCGAGACCGAGCCGACCAACATGATCGGGCGGGTCATCGACATCGCCGCGCCGATCGGCAAGGGCCAGCGCGGCCTGATCGTCTCCCCGGCCAAGGCCGGCAAGACGATGATCATGCAGTCGATCGCCAACTCGATCACCACCAACAACCCCGAGTGCCACCTGATGGTGGTCCTCGTCGACGAGCGTCCGGAGGAGGTCACCGACTTCGAGCGCTCGGTCAAGGGCGAGGTGATCTCCTCGACCTTCGACCGGCCGCCGTCGGACCACACCGCGCTCGCCGAGCTGGCCATCGAGCGCGCCAAGCGCCTGGTCGAGCTCGGCCACGACGTCGTCGTCCTCCTCGACGGCATCACCCGGCTGGGGCGCGCCTACAACCTGGCGGCTCCCGCCTCCGGCCGGATCCTGTCGGGCGGCGTCGACTCCGCGGCGCTCTACCCGCCGAAGAAGTTCTTCGGGGCGGCGCGCAACATCGAGAACGGCGGCTCGCTCACCATCCTCGCCACCGCCCTCGTGGAGAGCGGCTCGAAGATGGACGAGGTGATCTTCGAGGAGTTCAAGGGCACCGGCAACATGGAGATCCGGCTGCGCCGCGACTTCGCCGACAAGCGGCTCTTCCCCGCGATCGACGCGATCCAGTCCGGCACCCGCCGGGAGGAGCTCCTGATGAGCAAGGAGGAGCTGGCCATCGTCTGGAAGCTGCGCCGGGTGCTCTCCGCGCTCGACGGCCAGCAGGCCCTGGAGCTGCTGCTCGAGAAGCTCAAGAAGTCGACCACCAACATCGAGTTCCTGATGACGGTGCAGAAGACCACGCCCGCGCCCGACGAGGAGTGAGCCCGCTCGGTCGGTCGGGGCCGGCGTCGCTGCGGGAATGCAGCGATTGGCGTCGGCGTTCGACTGGCTGGCACAATCGTGCGTTGGCTCCGGTTCACGCCTGCTCAGTCGAGAGCGGCGACCCGGACCCCCAGGAAGGACACTGAGGACACCATGAAGAAGGACATCCACCCGGAGTACGTCGTCACCGAGGTCACCTGCACCTGCGGCAACACGTTCACCACCCGCAGCACGGCCACCAGCGGTAGCATCCACGCCGACGTGTGCTCGAACTGCCACCCGTTCTACACCGGCAAGCAGAAGATCCTCGACACCGGCGGCCGCGTCGCCCGCTTCGAGGCCCGCTACGCCAAGACGGCTGCGAAGAAGGCCGAGGCCGCCACGGCCTCCGACGACTCCAAGTAGCGCTCCCGACCGCCGGTCTCCCGCCTCGTGCGGGTGGCCGGCGGTCCGCATTTCATTGCCCGCGATCCAGGCCCCGAGGCTCGCGATTGTGCGAAAACTGCAGCCGGCTGTCGCGAGATCCCGACGTTTGTGCCAAAACGACATCAATCAGGAGCCCCCGTGTTCGAAGCCGTCGAGACCCTGGTGGCCGAGCACGCGGCGCTGGAGACCAGGCTGGCGCAGCCGGAGACCCATGCCGACCAGCGGCTGGCGCGCCAGCTCAACCAGCGCTACGCCGAGCTGACCGCGGTCGTCACGGCGTACCACCAGTGGCAGCAGCTCGGCGACGACGCCGAGGCCGCCCGCGAGCTCGGGGCCGAGGACCCCGCCTTCGCGGCCGAGGCCGAGGCGCTGGAGGCCCGCCGGGAGGAGGCCGCCGACCGGCTGCGCACGCTGCTGGTGCCTCGCGACCCGTCCGACAGCAAGGATGCGATCCTCGAGGTCAAGTCGGGGGAGGGCGGCGAGGAGTCCGCGCTGTTCGCCGGCGACCTGCTCCGGATGTACACCCGCTACGCCGAGCGGCGCGGCTGGCGCACCGAGATCCTCGACGCCACCGAGTCGGACCTCGGCGGCTACAAGTCGGTCACCGTCGCGGTCAAGGCCAAGGGGACCCCGGAGCCGGGCGAGGCGCCCTTCGCGCTCCTCAAGTTCGAGGGCGGCGTGCACCGTGTCCAGCGGGTGCCGGTGACGGAGTCGCAGGGGCGCATCCACACCAGCGCCGCCGGCGTCCTGGTGATGCCCGAGGCCGAGCCGGTCGACGTCTCGATCGACGAGGCCGACCTGCGCGTCGACGTCTTCCGTTCCTCGGGGCCGGGTGGGCAGAGCGTCAACACCACCGACTCGGCGGTCCGGATCACCCACCTGCCCACCGGCATCGTCGTGTCCTGCCAGAACGAGAAGAGCCAGCTGCAGAACCGCGAGCAGGCCCTGCGGATCCTGAGGTCCCGGCTGCTGGCCGCCGCCCAGGAGGCGGCCGACGCAGAGGCGAGCGAGGCACGGCGCAGCCAGGTCCGCACCGTCGACCGGTCCGAGCGGATCCGCACCTACAACTTCCCGGAGAACCGCATCTCCGACCACCGCACCGGCTACAAGGCCCACCATCTCGACCAGGTGCTCGACGGCGACCTCCAGCCGGTGCTGGACTCGTGTGTCGAGGCCGACCTGGCGGCGCGGCTGGAGGCGCTCGAGTCATGACGGTGCCGGTGCGGAGCCTGCGCCGCGAGGCGGCGGCCCGGCTGCGAGCCGCCGGAGTCGGGTCGCCGGAGTACGACGCCGACGAGCTGCTGTCCCACGTTCTCGGGCTGCCTCGCACCCGGCTCCCCCTGGTCGACGACGTCACCGACGCGCAGGCCGAGGCGTTCGTCGGGCTGCTCGATCGGCGGGCCGCCCGCGAGCCACTGCAGCACCTGACGGGCATCGCCGCCTTCCGGCACGTCGAGCTGGTCGTGGGGCCCGGGGTGTTCGTGCCCCGTCCCGAGACCGAGCTGCTCGCCGGCTGGGCCGTCGACCGCGCCCGTGAGCTGGTCGCGCAGGGCCGGACGCCGGTGGTCGTCGACCTGTGCACCGGCTCGGGAGCGGTGGCCAGGGCGGTCGCCGACGAGGTGCCCGAGGCGCGGGTGTACGCCGTCGAGCTGGACCCGGCCGCGCACGCCTGGGCGGAGCGCAACCTCGCCGGCACCGGCGTCGACCTGCGCCTGGGTGACATGGCCGACGCCTTCCCCGACCTCGAGGGCGAGGTCGACGTGGTCACCTGCAACCCGCCGTACATCCCGCTCGAGGCCTGGGAGTCCGTCGCGCCGGAGGCCCGCGACCACGACCCCGAGCTGGCGCTCTTCTCCGGCCCCGACGGTCTGGACGCCTTCCGGGTGCTCGAGCGACGGGCGGCTGCGCTGTTGCGGGTGGGCGCGGTCCTCGGCGCGGAGCACGCCGACGTGCAGGGTGAGTCCGCCCCGGCCGTCTTCGCGGCCGCCGGCCGCTGGCGCGAGGTGGTCGACCACGCCGACCTGGCCGGTCGCGCGCGCTTCGTGACGGCCAGGCTGGCACGATGACCTCCATGGCGTCTGTTCCTGGTCCCCTCACCTCGTGGCGGGGTCGCCGATGAGCGTGCTGTTCAGCGTCGACAGCCCCCAGGAGCGCGAGGCCGCCCTGCAGGCCGCGGTGCGGGCGATCAGCCGGGGTCGTCTGGTGGTGATGCCGACCGACACCGTCTACGGCCTCGCGGCCGACGCGTTCGAGCCCGAGGCGGTCGAGCGGCTGCTGGCGGCGAAGGGGCGGGGCAGGGAGATGCCACCGCCGGTGCTGATCAGCGCCGTGACCACGGTCGACGCCCTGGCCGTCGGGCTGCCGGAGTACGCCCGGGCGCTGATCGACGAGTTCTGGCCCGGCCCGCTGACCATCGTGGCCCGGCAGCAGCCGTCCCTGCAGTGGGACCTGGGGGACACCCGCGGCACCGTCGCCATCCGGATGCCCGACCACGAGCTGGCTCGCGAGATCCTGGAGCGCACCGGACCGCTCGCCGTCAGCTCGGCCAACACGACCGGACGGCCACCCGCCACCACCGCCGTGGAGGCCGACGAGATGCTGGGGGAGGACGTCCAGCTCATCATCGACGGCGGCCCGACGCCCGGAGTCGTGCCCTCCACCATCGTCGCGGTGACCGGCACCCGGCCCAAGGTGCTGCGCGAGGGGGCGCTCAGCGCGGCCCGCCTCGACGAGGTGCTGACCCCGCTGGGCTGGTCGGTCGGAGAGCCGGCCGCCGACCCCGACGCCGCCGACCCCGACGCCGTCGACGACTCGGGCGAGACCGACGCGGCGTCCGACGAGGGCGCCACGCCCGACGAGGACCAGGTGTCCGACGGGGACGGCGACTGAGTGCGCGAGTACGCCCTGGTCTTCCTGGTCGCCGTCGCGGTGACCTATCTGCTCACCGTGGTGGCCCGGGAGATCGCGGTGCGCACCGGCGCGGTCGCGGCGGTCCGGGACCGGGACGTCCACGACGAGCCGATCCCCTACCTCGGCGGCCTCGCGATGCTCGGCGGTCTGGTGGCGGCCTACCTGGTGGCCCGCGAGCTGCCCTTCCTCTCGCTGAGCGACACCTTCGTGTTCCGTGACGCGGGCGTCGTGCTGATCGCGGGGGCGATCACCTGCGCGGTCGGCGTCCTCGACGACATCTTCGACCTCGATGCCCTCACGAAGTTCGGCGGCCAGCTGCTCGCGGCCGGCTTCCTGGTCTACAAGAACATCCAGTTCACCTACTTCATCAAGCCCGACGGCGGCCAGTTCTCGTTGGAGTACACCCAGGCGGCGCTCCTCACCGTCTTCGTGGTGGTCGCGACCATGAACGCCGTCAACTTCGTCGACGGGCTCGACGGGCTGGCCGCGGGCGTGGTGGCGATGGGCGCGCTGGCGTTCTTCGCGTTCTGCTACCAGCTGGCCAACCTCAACAAGGTCTCGCTGGCGACGACCGGCGCGCTGCTGAGCGCGATGCTGGCCGGCGCCTGCGTGGGGTTCCTGCCCCACAACGTGCATCCCGCGCGGCTGTTCATGGGCGACAGCGGCTCCATGCTGCTCGGCCTCTTCCTGGCCGCGAGCGCGATCACGCTCACCGGTCAGTACCCCCCGTCGTCGCTGCAGAACGGCGCGTTCGGCTCCGACGCCAGCCTGGTCCCGATGCTGCTGCCGCTCGCGCTGCCGATCTCCTGGCTGATGCTGCCGCTGGCCGACCTCGTGCTGGCGGTGTTCCGGCGGACCCGCGCCGGGCGGTCGCCGTTCGCGCCCGACAAGCAGCACCTGCACCACCGGATGCTCGAGATCGGCCACTCGCACCGCCGTGCGGTGCTCATCTTGTGGCTCTGGGCGGCGCTGATCGCGTTCGGGACGGTGGCGATCAGCCTCTACACCGGCCCGATGATGTGGATCCTGCTGGCCTCGGCCCTGCTCCTCACGGTCGTGGCGACCTTCGTCCTCCCCGTCGTACGCCGGCCGGAGCTGTCGGCGTCCGCGAGCTGACCGATCCTTCGCGGGAGGGGAGTGGGCCGGCCGCCCCCGCGAGCGGGCCGCAGGGCGGCGACCGGGCCATGACGGAGGCGACCGGGCCATGACGGAGGCGACCGGGGCATGACAGGGAGGCCGAGGTCTGGAAGCCTGGGGTCCGGAGGCCCGATTCGGGGCCCTCCGGGACTTTGTGATAGTTTTCACGAGCGCCCGGACATGGCACCTCAGGACCCCCGGAACCGCCACCCCACCTCCAGAAGATCAGGCCGCCGATGATGACGACCGAGACGCTGCACCGCACCCGCGACACGGGTGCCCGGGTGCTCCTCGGTGCGGCGGCGGCGGCCACGGTCGTCACCCTCGGAGCGGCGCTGCTGGCGCTGTTCGTCGCCGGCTCGGCTGCCGCTGGTGGCGCGTTGGTGGGGGCGCTGTTGGTGCTCCTCGTCTTCGGGATGGGGGCGTTCGCCGTCAACGCCGTGGCCTCGATGATGCCGGCCGCCTCGCTGCTGGTGGCGCTGCTCACCTACACGCTGCAGGTGGTGCTGATGGGGCTGCTGTTCTGGACCCTGAGCACCTCCGGCGCCCTCGGCGAACAGGTCGACGAGCGCTGGCTGGCCGGCACCGTGATCGCCGGGACGATGGTGTGGCTGACGGTCCAGATCCGCCAGGCGACCCGGGCCCGGATCCCCGCCTTCGACCTGCCGTCCGGAGACCCCACCGGGGGTGAGTCATGACCGGCACCGGCTGCTATTGTCCGGGGCGCGATGACCTCGCCCCCACCCCCTCCCGACTCCCGTCCTCGAACCGATCCCTGGCACGCCTTCGGCTATCTCGTGGCCGGAGTGGCGTTCTACGGCCTGATCGGGTTTGGATTGGACCAGTGGCTCGGGACCTCGTGGCTGGTTGCGGTCGGCGTGGTGCTGGGCGCGGTGCTCGGTCTCTACATGACCTGGAAGCGGGTCGAGCCGGAGGACGAGCACCCCGCGGGAACGGACAGACGACAGTGACGACGACACAGGAGATGCAGTGACCGGGATCATCCACGTGATCGGTGCGCTGGCCTCGGCGGGCGACGAGGAGGGTGTCACCGAGGGCGGCTACACCGCCCCCGGACCGGCCGAGTTCGACCTGCCGCCGCTGTTCCACATCGGCAGCTTCGAGTTCACCAAGCCGATGGCCCAGCTCTTCCTGGCGGCGATCCTGGTCTTCTGGTTCTTCTGGGCCGCGTCGCGCAACCGGGCGATGGTGCCGGGCCGGCTGCAGTTCGCCGGCGAGTCGGCCTATGGCATGGTCCGCAACTCGATGGCCCGCGACATCATCGGCAGCCACGACTTCATGCGGTTCGTGCCCTACCTCGTGGCCCTGTTCTTCTTCCTCCTGGTCAACAACCTCTTCGGGTCGATCCCCGGCATCCAGTTCCCGACGTTCTCCCGCGCGTCGATGGCCTACGCCCTGGCCGGCCTGAGCTGGGTCATCTACAACTACGTCGGCATCGCGAAGCACGGCTTCCTCGGCTACCTCAAGCTGCAGACGGTGCCCAGCGGCGTCACCCCGTTCATGTACCCGCTGCTGGTGCCGCTGGAGTTCTTCTCCAACATCCTGGTCCGCCCGGTCACGCTGGCGCTGCGTCTGTTCGCCAACATGCTCGCCGGCCACCTGCTCGCGATCCTGTTCGCCACCGGCGGCCTCTACCTCCTCCAGCACACCGCGGCCCTCACCAAGCCCGTCGGGGCGGTGGCCTGGCTGCTGTTCATCGCCATCGCCTTCCTGGAGCTGCTGGTGCAGTTCCTGCAGGCCTACGTCTTCACCCTGCTCAACGCCATGTACATCTCCGGTGCTCTCGCAGACGAGCACTGAGACCCCGCTCCACCCGTCCACCGCACGCCCACCAACTCACAGCACCACAACAAACCGAAAGGAACCTGCCGTGCTCGCAATGGCCCAACGGCTCCGCCAACATGATCGGCTACGGCCTCGCGGCCATCGGCCCCGGCATCGGCATCGGCCTGATCTTCGCGGCCTACATCTCCGGCGTCGCCCGTCAGCCCGAGGCCCAGAGCCGCCTGCAGTCGATCGCCATCCTCGGCTTCGCGCTCGCCGAGGCGCTCGCCATCATCGGTATCGCGCTCGCATTCGTCCTCAAGTAACCCGCATCGACGAAGGACCTGCTCATGCAGAGTGTGATCATCAAAGCCAGTGGTGAGGAACCCAACCCGCTCGCTTTCGTGTGGGTCGAGTTCCTGCTCGCGCTGGTCGTGTTCGGGATCCTCTACTTCGCCGTGCGCAAGTGGGTCGTCCCCAACTTCGAGAAGACCTTCGCCGACCGCACCGCGGCGATCGAGGGTGGCCTCGAGGCGGCCGAGACCAAGCAGGCCGAGGCCGACGCCAAGCTCGCCCAGCTGGAGGCCCAGCTCGCCGACGCCCGTCACGAGGCGGCGCGCATCCGCGAGGAGGCGCGTGAGCAGGGTGCCCAGATCGTCGCCGAGATGCGCGACCAGGCGCAGGCCGAGGCCTCCCGCATCGTGGAGCACGGCAAGGCCCAGATCGAGGCGGAGCGGCAGCAGGCCGTGACCTCGCTCCGTGCCGAGGTCGGTGCGCTGGCGACCGGGCTGGCCGGCCGCATCGTCGGTGAGAGCCTCGACGACGAGGCTCGGCAGAGCCGGGTCGTCGAGCGGTTCCTCGCCGAGATCGAGAACGACCAGAGCGGGGTCGGCGGATGACGTTCCGGGGTGCTTCCGCCGAGGCGCTGCGCAACCTGTCCGGCGAGCTCGACGCCGCCCTGGCGGGCGACGCCGACGCCGCCGCGGTGGGCGGCGGGCTGTTCTCGGTCGCCCAGGTGCTGCGCTCCGAGCCGGCGCTGCGCCGGGTCGCCACCGACGTCTCCGTCGCCACCGCTGCCAAGCAGGGCCTGGTCACGGAGATCTTCGGGGACAAGGTCGACGCGGCCGCCCTCGGCGTCGTGGCGGCGGCGGTCGGGCACCGGTGGACCGCCACCCGTGACCTCGCCGACGTCCTGGAGCACCTCGGTGTCGTCGCGGTGGTCCGGTCGGCCGACGCCGACTCGGCCCGCCTGTCCGACGAGCTGTTCGAGTTCGGCCGGGTGGTCGCCGACAACCCGCCGCTGCGCGACGCGCTGTCCGACCCGGCCCGCTCCACCGCCGACAAGGCCGGGCTGCTGCACGGCCTGCTCGACGGCAAGGCGCTGCCGGCCACGGTGACCCTGGCCGAGCAGGCGCTGGCCGGGAGCTACCGCACCGTCGGTGTCGCCCTCCAGGCGTTCCAGCAGGTCGCCGCCGACGTCCACGAGCAGAAGGTCGCCACCGTCCGGGTGGCGCGAGCGCTGAGCGAGAGCGAGCAGAGCCGGCTCGCCGACGCGCTGTCGCAGCGCTACGACCGCGACGTGCACCTCAACGTCGTCGTCGACCCGGGTGTCATCGGCGGCATCCGCGTCGAGATCGGCGACGACGTGATCGACGGCACCGTCGTGAGCCGACTCGACGAGGCCCGACGCAAGCTGGCCGGCTGACCGACGTACCCCACGGCCACCGGCCGCCACCAACCAGAACTTCAGCAGACACACAGTGAGGAACGACGAAATGACGGAGCTTTCGATCCGTCCGGAGGAGATCCGGGACGCGCTGCAGCGCTTCGTGGCTGACTACCAGCCCGAGACCGCGAGCCGCGAGGAGGTCGGCACGGTCGCCGAGGCCGCCGACGGCATCGCGCGGGTGTCCGGCCTGCCTTCGGTGATGGCCAACGAGCTGCTGGAGTTCGAGGACGGCACGCTGGGCATCGCCCTCAACCTCGACACCCGCGAGATCGGTGTCGTGGTCCTGGGTGACTTCGAGAAGATCGAGGAGGGCCAGGCGGTCAAGCGCACCGGCGAGATCCTCTCGGTGCCGGTCGGCGACGGCTACATGGGCCGGGTCGTCGACCCGCTCGGTCAGCCGATCGACGGCCTCGGCGAGATCGAGAGCAGCGAGCGGCGCGCGCTGGAGCTCCAGGCGCCGACGGTGGTGCAGCGCAAGTCGGTGCACGAGCCGCTCGCCACGGGCATCAAGGCGATCGACGCGATGACCCCGATCGGTCGCGGCCAGCGCCAGCTGATCATCGGCGACCGCGCGACCGGCAAGACCACGATCGCGATCGACACGATCATCAACCAGAAGCAGAACTGGGACTCGGGCGACCCGACCAAGCAGGTCCGCTGCATCTACGTCGCCATCGGTCAGAAGGGCTCCACGATCGCCTCGGTGCGCGGCGCTCTCGAGGAGGCCGGCGCGCTCGAGTACACCACCATCGTGGCGGCCCCCGCCTCCGACTCGGCCGGCTTCAAGTACCTCGCCCCCTACACCGGCTCGGCCATCGGCCAGCACTGGATGTACGACGGCAAGCACGTGCTGATCGTCTTCGACGACCTGACCAAGCAGGCCGAGGCCTACCGCGCCGTGTCGCTGCTGCTGCGCCGCCCGCCGGGCCGCGAGGCCTACCCCGGTGACGTGTTCTACCTGCACAGCCGGCTGCTCGAGCGCTGCGCGAAGCTCTCCGACGACATGGGCGCCGGCTCGATGACCGGGCTGCCGATCATCGAGACCAAGGCCAACGACGTGTCGGCGTTCATCCCGACCAACGTCATCTCGATCACCGACGGCCAGATCTTCCTGCAGTCCGACCTGTTCGCCGCCAACCAGCGGCCGGCGATCGATGTCGGCATCTCGGTCTCGCGGGTGGGTGGTGCCGCGATGACCAAGGCGATGAAGAACGTCACCGGCTCGCTCAAGGTCGACCTGGCCCAGTACCGCGCGATGGAGGCCTTCGCGATGTTCGCCTCCGACCTCGACGCGGCCTCGCGGCGCCAGCTCGACCGTGGCCAGCGGCTGATGGCGCTGCTCAAGCAGCCGCAGTACTCCCCCTACCCCGTCGACGAGATGACCATCTCGCTGTGGACCGGCACCTCCGGGCGGCTCGACATCGTCCCCACCGACGACGTGCTCCGCTTCGAGCAGGAGTTCCTCGACTTCCTGCGCCGCTCCCACGCCGGCATCCTCGACGGCATCCGCGAGACGCTGCAGTTCGGCGACGAGGCCGAGGCGGAGGCAGCCGCGGCCTACGACGAGTTCCTCCGGCAGTTCGAGACCTCCGACGGCCAGCCGATCAAGGCGGGCAAGGAGGAGCACGAGGCTCTTCCCGAGGAGGACATCGAGCAGGAGCAGATCGTCAAGCAGAAGCGGGGCTGACCGTGATCGAGACCAGCCGAGGGGAGGTGAGCACGGATGGCCGTCTCGCTGCGTGAGTACCGCGCGCGGATCAAGTCGACGGAGTCGATGAAGAAGATCACGCGCGCCATGGAGCTCATCGCTGCGTCGCGCATCATCAAGGCGCAGCAGCGGGCCCAGGCGGCGACGCCCTACGCCCGTGAGCTCACCCGTGCGGTGTCCGCCGTGGCGACGTTCTCCAACGTCGAGCACGCCCTGACGACCGAGCCCGACAACCCGACCCGCGCGGCGATCCTGCTGGTGACCAGCGACCGGGGTCTGGCGGGCGCCTACTCCTCCAACGTCATCAAGGAGGCCGAGCGGCTCACCGAGACGCTGCGCTCGGAGGGCAAGGACGTCGACATCTACATCTCGGGCCGCAAGGGCGAGGCCTACTTCAAGTTCCGCCAGCGCCCGGTGGTGCAGGCCTGGACGGGCTTCTCCGACCAGCCGACCTACGACGTCGCCAGCGACATCGGCGCGACCCTGATCTCGGCGTTCCTCAACAAGGACGCCGACGGTCGCCCGCTGGACGCCAGCGAGGAGCTGCCACCCGGCGTCGACGAGGTGCACGTGGTCTACACGCGCTTCGTGTCGATGCTGTCGCAGGAGCCGGTCGCGCGCCGGATGCTGCCCCTGGAGGTCGTCGAGGGCGAGGAGCCCCCGGCCGAGGCCGACCTGCTGCCGCTCTACGAGTTCGAGCCCTCCCCGGCCGACGTGCTCGACTCGCTGCTGCCGCGCTACGTCCAGAGCCGGATCTTCTACTCCCTCCTGCAGGCCGCCGCCTCCGAGCTGGCCGCTCGCCAGAAGGCGATGAAGTCCGCGACCGACAACGCCGACGAGCTCATCAAGAAGTACACCCGCATCGCCAACCAGGCCCGCCAGGCCGGCATCACCCAGGAAATCAGCGAGATCGTCGGCGGCGTCAACGCCCTGGCCGACGCCCAAGCCGGGAACGAGTGAGGAAGACCCATGACTGCAGTTGTTGAAGAGACCGTCGGCACCGACAGCGGTGGCGGCGTCGGCCGCATCGCCCGGGTGATCGGCCCCGTCGTCGACATCGAGTTCCCCGTCGACGCGATGCCGGAGATCTACAACGCGCTGACCTGTGAGTTCGAGCTGTCCGGCGAGACCCACCGGATCACGCTCGAGGTCGCCCAGCACATCGGTGACGGCATGGTCCGGGCGATCTCGATGAAGCCCACCGACGGCCTGGTGCGGGGCGCGCAGGTCACCGACACCGGCGACTCCATCACGGTGCCGGTCGGCGACGTGACGCTGGGCCACGTGTTCAACGTGACCGGCGACTGCCTCAACCTCGAGGAGGGCGAGAAGCTCGAGATCAACGAGCGCTGGGGCATCCACCGCAAGGCGCCGGCGTTCGACCAGCTCGAGTCGAAGACGCAGATGTTCGAGACCGGCATCAAGGTCATCGACCTGCTCACCCCCTACGTCCAGGGCGGCAAGATCGGCCTGTTCGGCGGCGCCGGTGTCGGCAAGACCGTGCTGATCCAGGAGATGATCGCCCGCGTCGCCAAGGACCACGGCGGTGTGTCGGTGTTCGCCGGCGTGGGTGAGCGCACCCGTGAGGGCAACGACCTGATCGCCGAGATGGAGGAGGCCGGCGTCATCGGGCAGACCGCCCTGGTGTTCGGTCAGATGGACGAGCCGCCGGGCACCCGGCTGCGGGTGGCGCTCTCCGCCCTCACGATGGCCGAGTACTTCCGCGACGTGCAGAAGCAGGACGTGCTGCTGTTCATCGACAACATCTTCCGGTTCACCCAGGCCGGCTCCGAGGTCTCCACGCTGCTGGGCCGGATGCCGTCCGCGGTGGGCTACCAGCCCAACCTGGCCGACGAGATGGGCCAGCTGCAGGAGCGGATCACCTCGACGCGCGGTCACTCGATCACCTCGATGCAGGCGATCTACGTGCCCGCCGACGACTACACCGACCCGGCGCCGGCGACCACCTTCGCCCACCTCGACGCGACCACCGAGCTCTCGCGTGAGATCGCCTCGCTCGGCATCTACCCCGCGGTGGACCCGCTGACCTCGACCTCGCGGATCCTCGACCCGCAGTACATCGGGGCCGACCACTACAACGCGGCGATCCGGGTCAAGCAGATCCTGCAGCGCAACAAGGAGCTCCAGGACATCATCGCGATCCTGGGCGTGGACGAGCTGTCCGAGGAGGACAAGATCATCGTCCACCGGGCCCGCCGGATCCAGCGGTTCCTGTCCCAGAACACCTACGTCGCCAAGCAGTTCACCGGCATCGAGGGTTCCACCGTCCCGGTGGCGGACACCATCGAGGCGTTCAACAAGATCGCCGACGGCGAGTACGACCACGTGGCCGAGCAGGCGTTCTTCATGTGCGGCGGTCTCGAGGACGTCGAGGCCAAGTGGACCGAGATCCAGAAGGACCTCTGATGGCCGACGTACTCCACGTCGAGGTCGTGTCCGCCGACCGAACGGTCTGGTCGGGGGACGCGACCCGGGTGATCGCGCGCACCAGCGAGGGTGACGTCGGCATCCTGCCGGGGCACGCCCCGCTGCTGTCGCTGCTCGTCGACGGGGTCGTGGACGTGCTGACCGCCGAGGGCGAGACCTGGGTGGCCGCGGTCAGCACCGGCTTCATCTCCGTGGCCCACAACCGGGTCTCGATCCTGTCCGAGTACGCCGAGGCGTCGCACGACATCGACCTGGAGAAGGCTCGCCAGGACCTCGAGCGTGCCCAGGCGGCGGGCGAGAGCCAGGACGAGGCCGCCGAGGCCGTTCGCCTGGCCGAGGCCAAGATCCGCGCGGCCGAGCGGGTCCGCTGACGACGATCCCCCGAGGGGAGGGGTAGATGCCCGCGTGGCAGCTGCTGCTCGACGTGGTCGGGCTGGCCCTGCTGTGCGTGTTGCTCTACGCCCTCGCGCTCGTCGTACGTCGTCGTGCCCTGGCCCGCCACGGCGGCACCTTCGAGCTCAGCTATCGCGCCCGGTCCGCCAAGGCCGGGCGCGGTTGGCTTCTCGGCATGGGTCGCTACTCCGGTGAGCGGCTCGAGTGGTTCCGGATCTTCTCGGTGGCCCCGCGGCCGAAGCGGGTCTGGGACCGCCGCGACCTGGAGCTCGCCGGGCGCCGCGAGCCGGAGGGCGGTGAGGAGCTGTCCCTCTACGCCGACCACGTCGTCGTCTCGCTGGACACCCCCAGCGGCCCGCTGGAGCTGGCGATGAGCCCCGACTCGCTGATGGGCTTCCAGTCCTGGCTCGAGGCGATGCCCCCCGGCACTCGGGGCGTGCGCCCGGGCGACGCCCCCGGTCTGTTCTGAGGCGACCGTGCCGGCCCTGACCCCGGACCTCGTGGTGCGGCGCGCTCGCGACGCCGTGATGCTGTCGTTCCTGCTCAACGGGTTCGGCTTCGCGACCTGGGTGTCGCGGATCCCGGAGGCGCGCCATACCCTGGCGCTGAGCAACGGCCGGCTCGGGCTGCTGCTCCTGGCCATCTCCGTGGGGTCGCTGGTGGCCATGCCCAGCACCGGGGCGCTGGTCGCCAGGTTCGGCGCCGCCGCGGTGGTGCGCGCCGGGGCGACGGCCGACGTCGCCGGGCTGATCGTCACGGCACTCGGCGTCGCCGTGGTCGGATCGGTCCCGATGACGGCGGCGGGGCTGTTCGCCTACGGCCTCGGCGTGGGTGTCTGGGACGTCGCCATGAACGTGGAGGGCGCCGCGGTCGAGCGAGGCCTGGGCCGCACCATCATGCCGCGGTTCCACGCGGGCTTCTCGCTCGGGACCGTGGCCGGTGCCGGGGTGGGCGCGCTGGCCACCGCGGTCGGCGTACCCATGGTGGCGCACCTGGGGGTGGCCGCCGCCGCGATGGGCACGCTGGCGTGGTGGTCGGCCGGCCGGTTCCTCCCGGTGGCGTCCGAGGAGCTCGCCGAGAGCGAGCGTCGCTCCGCCTGGCGGGCCTGGCTGGAGCCGCGCACGCTGCTGATCGGGGTGATGGTACTGGCGCTGGCGATGACCGAGGGCACCGCCAACGACTGGCTGGGGGTGGCGCTGATCGACGGCTACGACGTCTCGCGCCCGATCGGGGTCCTCGGGTTCGCCGGCTTCGTCGCGGCGATGACGCTCGGCCGGGTCGTCGGACCGGTGCTGCTGGACCGGTTCGGCCGGCTGCCGGTGCTCTGGGCGACGATGGCGATGGCCGCCGTCGGGGTGCTGCTGATCGCCTACGGCCAGCTGCCCGCACTCGTCGTGCTGGGGATCGCGCTGTGGGGGATCGGCGCCTCGCTGGGCTTCCCGGTCGGCATGAGCGCTGCCAGCGACGACCAGGCGCACAGCGCCGCGCGGGTCGCGGTCGTCTCGACCATCGGCTACACCGCCTTCCTCGTCGGCCCCCCGTTCGTCGGGTTCGTCGCCGACCACGTCGGCACCCTGCACGCCCTGCTCGTGGTTGCCGTGCTGCTGGTCCCCGCTGCGCTGGTGGTGCCCGCGGCCCGGGAGCAGCGCGCCGACGGGTGAGGGGCCCTCGCCGGACCCAGCGGGCCGGCGCCGGCGCACCGGTATCCTGGCGAGCAGACAGGTGCGAACGGGCGTGCCGATCGAGCAAAGGGGCAACCATGGCTGCAGGTGGGCTGATCGCGGCAGCGGCGTTCCTGCTGGTGATGCTGGTGGCCCTGATCGTCATTGCGGTCGTCGTCGGTCGCAGCGGGCGCCGGCAGCCACCCCCGGGTCCCAGCGGGGAGAGCATGCCGTCAGGGCCGCACGAGGCCGTGGACTACCACGCCGCCCGGAGCGACGCGCTGCGGTTCCAGAACCCCAACCAGGTCTGAGGGTCGCCGGCTACTCTCTCTCACCGCCAGGTATCCACAGCACGTCACCGTGCTCCTTGTTGGCGTGCCTCGCGAGGATGAACAGCAGGTCCGACAGCCGGTTCAGGTAGCGGATCGCCACCAGGTTCATGGTGTCGCCGTGCTCGGCGTAGGCCGCCCAGGCCGACCGCTCGGCGCGCCGGCAGACGGTCCGTGCGACATGGAGCAGCGCCGCGCCGGGGGTGCCGCCGCTGAGGATGAACGACCGGAGCGGGTCGAGCCCCTCGTTGTAGGCGTCGCACAGCGACTCCAGTCGGTCGACGTACTCCGGCAGCACGCGCAGCGGCGGGTGCTCGGGATTCTCCACCACGGGGGTGGAGAAGTCCGCGCCCACGTCGAACAGGTCGTTCTGCACGCGCGTCAGCACCGTGACGACGTCGTCGGGCAGCCCGCCGAGCGCGATCGCGGCGCCGAGCTGGGCGTTCGTCTCGTCGACGTCTGCGTACGCCGCCAACCGCAGGTCGGTCTTGGTGGTTTCGCTGAAGTCGCCCAGCCGGGTGGTCCCGGCGTCGCCGGTGCGCGTGTAGATCCGGGTGAGGTTGACCATGGGGCGAGGCTATCGGCCGAGCCGAGGCGGATGCCCCCTTCTCGCACGGACACACCGTTACGAAAACGTGGCAACCGTTTCGGGGTGACGTGCGTCATAGTTGACGTGTCGAGTCGGACACGACTGCGGTGGGTGAGGCGGGGTCGGGGGGCCCCGCCCCACCATCTCGGTCCACGGCGACACCGACAGAACGGGGGCTGGACATGGACATCGTGAGCGAGGGACCCACGCTGCTCCTCGGCGGCGAGTTCGACGTGCGCTGCACCGGCGACGTCCGGCGCGCCCTCTACGAACAGCTGGCGATGCACCAGTCCCATCTCGTCGTCGACCTGTCTGGCGTGGTCGCGATCGACGTCACCGCGCTGAAGGTGTTGGCGGTGGCCAGTCGCGAGGCCAACCGCCGAGGCGGCCACCTCACGCTGCGCGGCTGCGGCCCGCACGTGATGCGGATGCTGCACATGACCCGGCTGATCCGGCTCGTCGAGGTCGAGCGCACCCCGGTGCCTGCCTGACGCTCGTCGGCCGCGTGTTGGACTTCCCACACGCCGCACGCCTTACCAGACCGGCTGCCCGCCGCCTACCGTGAGCGCATGAGCGAGACGGAACGTCCCCAGAAGGACCGCCCCTGGGTGATGCGGACGTACGCCGGCCACTCCACCGCCGCGGCCTCCAACGAGCTCTACCGCACCAACCTCGCCAAGGGGCAGACGGGTCTCTCGGTGGCCTTCGACCTGCCCACCCAGACCGGCTACGACCCCGACGACGCCCTCGCCCACGGCGAGGTCGGCAAGGTCGGCGTCCCGGTGCCCCACCTCGGTGAGATGCGCCGGCTCTTCGAGGACATCCCGCTGACCGCGATGAACACCTCGATGACCATCAACGCCACGGCGATGTGGCTGCTCGCCCTCTACCAGGTCGCCGCCGAGGAGCAGCATCCCGAGCTCGACCCGACCGAGGTGGCCGCACAGCTGGCCGGGACCACCCAGAACGACATCATCAAGGAGTACCTCTCCCGGGGCACCTATGTCTTCCCGCCCGAGCACTCCCTGCGCCTGACCGCCGACCTGATCGCCTACACCGTCCACGCGATCCCGACCTGGAACCCCGTCAACATCTGCAGCTATCACCTGCAGGAGGCCGGCGCCACGCCGGTGCAGGAGCTCGCGTTCGCGCTGTCGACGGCGATCGCGGTGCTCGACCGGGTGCGCGAGTCCGGCCAGGTCGACGAGGCCGACTTCGAGAAGGTCGTCGGCCGGATCTCCTTCTTCGTCAACGCGGGCGTGCGGTTCGTCGAGGAGATGTGCAAGATGCGCGCCTTCGTCGAGCTGTGGGACGAGATCACCCGCACCCGATACGGCGTCACCGACCCGGCGATGCGGCGGTTCCGCTACGGCGTCCAGGTCAACTCGCTCGGACTCACCGAGGCGCAGCCGGAGAACAACGTCCAGCGGATCGTGCTGGAGATGCTCGGCGTCACGCTCTCCAAGAAGGCCCGCGCCCGCGCCGTCCAGCTGCCGGCCTGGAACGAGGCGCTCGGGCTGCCCCGGCCGTGGGACCAGCAGTGGTCGCTGCGGCTCCAGCAGGTGCTCGCGTTCGAGTCCGACCTGCTGGAGTACGACGACCTGTTCGACGGCTCTCCCGTGATCGAGGCCAAGGTCGCCGAGCTCGTCAGCGGGGCGCGCGAGGAGATGGACCGCATCCAGGCGATGGGCGGCGCGATCGCGGCGGTGGAGGCCGGCTACATGAAGCAGGCGCTCGTCTCCTCCCACGCCGCGCGCCGGGCGCGGATCGAGTCGGGCGAGGAGCAGATCGTCGGCGTCAACGCGTTCACCACCACCGAGCCGTCTCCGCTCACCGCCGACCTCGACGCGGCGATCCAGACACCCGACCCGGAGGCCGAGCGGGCCGCGATCAGCTCGTTGCGGGCCTGGCGCACCGAGCGCGACCCGGAGGCGGTCCTCGAGGCGCTGGACCGGCTGGCCGCCGACGCCAAGACCGACGCCAACCTGATGCCGGCCACCCTCGCCGCCGCCCGGGCGGGCGCGACGACGGGGGAGTGGGCCGCGACCCTGCGGGAGGTGTTCGGCGAGTACCGCGCACCCACCGGCGTCACCGGCGCCCTCGGCGTCGCCCAGGCCGGTGCCGAGCTCACCCGGGTCCGCGAGCGGGTGCGGACCACCGGCGAGGAGCTGGGCGGTCGGCTGCGGCTGCTGGTCGGCAAGCCCGGCCTCGACGGCCACTCCAACGGCGCCGAGCAGGTCGCCGTACGGGCCCGCGACGCCGGCTTCGAGGTGATCTACCAGGGGATCCGGCTGACCCCCGAGCAGATCGTCGCCGCGGCGGTGGCCGAGGACGTGCACTGCGTCGGCCTGTCGATCCTGTCCGGCTCCCACATGGAGCTGGTGCCCGCGGTGCTCGACGGACTCCGCGCGGCCGGCCTCGACGACGTACCCGTCGTCGTCGGCGGGATCATCCCCGAGTCCGACGCGACGGCGCTGACCGAGCGCGGTGTGGCCGCCGTCTACACCCCGAAGGACTTCGGGCTGACCGAGATCATGGACGGCATCGTCGACGTGATCCGCGCGGCCCACGGTCTCGACCGCACTGGCTCCTCAAAGAAGGTTAGGCACACCTAAGTCGACGATGCTAGGCTCCTCGGCGTGGGCAAGGAGCGCAAGCCGAAGTCGAAGTGCTGCAACGACCGTCCGCGCTGCCGCCGCTGCCCACTCCGGATGCTGAAGGAAGGCACCCTCCCTCCGGGGTATACGGTCAAGAAGCGCAAGCTCGTCAAGACCAAGAACCTCGCCGCCTGACCGGCGAGCAGACCCGGCAGGAGGCCAGGTGCCCGCGTCCCGTTTCGTCGACCAGCTCAACGTGCAGATCGGCAACGAGCTGGCGGCCCACAACCAGTACCTCGCCTGTGCGATCCACTACGACGCCCTGACGATGCCGCAGATGGCGGCCTTCTTCTACACGCAGGCGCTCGAGGAGCGCGACCACGCGATGATGATGGTCCAGTACCTCCTCGACAGCGATGCCGACGTGACGATCCCCGAGATCGAGGCTCCGGACGGTGACTTCGAGGACGTCATCGCCCCGGTCGCCCTGGCGCTGGAGCAGGAGAAGCGGGTCACCGACCAGATCAACGGGCTGCTGCGGATCGCCCGTGAGGAGATGGACTTCGCCTCCGAGCAGTTCATGCAGTGGTTCATCAAGGAGCAGGTCGAGGAGATCGCCACGATGAGCGACCTGCTCGCGGTGGTCACCCGCAACACCGACGACCTCGAGGACATCGAGGAGTACGTCGCCCGCGAGCAGGCGCGCGACGGCGCCGACCCGACGGCTCCCCGGATCGCCGGCGCCTGAGCCACGCCCATGGCCCGGGTCACCGTCGTCGGCGCGGGGGTGGTCGGGCTCTCCTGTGCGGTGCGGCTGCTCGAGGCCGGGCATCGCGTCGACGTGCTGGCCCGCGAGCTCCCGCCGGAGACGACCTCGGCCGTCGCCGCGGCCATCTGGTACCCCTACCTCGCCGAGCCCCGGGACCGGGTGCTGGCCTGGGGCACCACGGCGTACGCCGTCTTCGAGCGGCTCGCCGGCCGCCCCGACACCGGTGTGGTCCTGCGCCACGGCACCGAGGCGTTCCGCGAGGCCGGCCCACGCCCCTGGTGGGCCGACGCGGTGCCCGACCTGGCGCCCGCCGAACGGCTGCCCGAGGGCTTCCACGGCGGCTGGACGTTCACCGCCCCGGTGGTCGAGATGCCGGTCTATCTCCGCTGGCTGGCCGAGCGGGTGCAGGCGCACGGCGGCACGCTCACCCGGCTCACCGTCGGCGGCCTTCCGACCGGCCCCGACCTGGTCGTCAACTGCTCGGGGCTCGGCGCTCGCCTGCTGGCCGGCGACCGTGAGGTGGTGCCGGTGCGCGGCCAGGTGGTGCTGCTCGAGCAGGTGGGCCTCGAGGAGTGGTGGCTGGACGGGTCCGGCCTGACCTACGTCATCCCGCGCAGCCGCGACATCGTCGTGGGCGGGACCGAGCAGCCGGGGGAGTGGAGCCCGACGCCCGACCCGGAGACCGCCGAGCGCCTCCTCGCCACGGCCCGCGCCCGGGTCCCCGCCCTGGCCGAGGCCCGGGTGGTCGGCCACCGGGTCGGGCTGCGCCCCGCCCGCAGCGGCATCCGGCTGGAGCGCGAGGGCTCGGTGATCCACTGCTACGGCCACGGCGGCTCCGGGGTGACCGTGAGCTGGGGCTGTGCCGCGGAGGTGGCCGCGCTGGCCGCCGAGGTGCTCGGCTGAGGCCCTTCAGCGGCGGCGCATCACCAGCCACCAGGCCGACCCGCCGACGAGCAGCCCGGCGAGGGCCCCGGCCCCCGGGGCCCAGGCGGCGTCGGCGCGACGCCCCAGGGTCACCCCGAGCGCGATCAGCAGCATCGCCCCCAGGGCCAGGAAGACCCGCACCAGCATCTCCTGGAAGAACAGCGTCGTGAACGAGCCGGTGCCACCGTCGCGGGTCAGCTCCTGGGCGCGGACGACGGCGGCCGGGTCGAGGGGGCCGTAGATGTGCGGGTAGCGAGCCTCGCCGCCCGCGCCGTCGTCGACCGCCTCCTCCCGCCACGGCACCTCGAGCCGCTCGGTGTCGATGGTCAGCAGCACCAGCGGGACGCCGGCGTCGCGGTAGTACCTCCCGAAGACGGTGGGCACCTGCTGTCGGTAGGACGCGTGGAGGAAGCCCTCCTCGTCGAGGGTCCGACCCAGGGTGGAGGTGGTGTAGCGACCCGCGCGGCGGGCCGCCTCCCAGTCCGCGGCGGTGGCGATGTGGAAGATCTCCATGGCCGAGTCAGAACAGCCGATGCTCGGAGTCGTCCATGCCCCGCAGCGCGTCGTAGTCGACGACGGCGCAGGCGATGCCCCGGTCGGTGGCCAGCACCCGGGCCTGAGGTTTGATCTCCTGGGCGGCGAAGATGCCGCGGACGGCACCCTTGCGGGTCAGTGCGGGGTCGCGGTTGAGCAGCTCGAGGTAGCGGGTGAGCTGCTCGACCCCGTCGATCTCCCCGCGGCGCTTGACCTCCACGGCCACGGAGAGCCCCTCGGCGTCGCGGCACATCAGGTCGACCGGTCCGATCGCGGTCGGGAACTCGCGTCGGACCAGGGTCAGCCCGTCGGCGAGTGACGCCGGGTGCTCGGCCAGCAGCTCCTGGAGGTGCTTCTCGACTCCGTCCTTCTGCAGTCCGGGGTCGATGCCGAGGTCGTGCTCGGAGTCGTGGTGGATCTCCTCGATGAGAATGCGGAGCGTGTCGTCGCCCTTCGACGTCACCACCCACTCGACCTGGCCCTCGTCGGTGGTCGCCTCGCGCACCGAGCAGGGCGGCGACATCCAGTTGAGCGGCTTGTAGGAGCCTCCGTCGGAGTGCACCAGGACCGAGCCGTCGGCCTTGAGCATCAGCACCCGGGTGGCCATCGGCAGGTGCGCGGTCAGCCGGCCGGCGTAGTCCACCTGGCAGCGCGCCACGACGAGTCTCACGGTGGTGCAGACTACCGGGGATGACGAAGATCCAGCGGGTCCGCGAGCGGGTCGCCTACCAGAACCGGTTCATCGTCGTGCACGACGACGAGGTGGTCTTCCCGGACGGCCACCCCGGCACCTACATCAAGGTCAGCCCGCGCGGCGAGGGGCTCGGCGTCGTGGTGGTGCCGCGCCGCCTCGACCCGCCCCGCGCTCCGGCGTACGGACTGGTGCGCACGTTCCGCTACCCCGTCGGCGAGCACCAGTGGGGGTTCCCGCGGGGGTTCGCGCAGGGGCCGGACCCGCGGGCGTCCGCGGAGGCGGAGCTTCGAGAGGAGCTCGGCGCGACCGCGTCCCGGTGGACGCTGCTGGGTCACGTGACGCCCGACTCGGGCGTGCAGAGCACCCGGGTCGCGGTCTTCCTCGCGGACGTCGAGGGCGTCGGCGAGCCGACCGACCTCCGCGAGGTCTCCGAGACCGCGTGGGTGGGTCTGGAGGAGCTGCGAGGCCGGGTGGCCGCCGGTGAGATCGAGGACGCGTTCACGCTGGCCGGGCTGCTGCTGGTCGACCTCGCCGACACCGGCCCGGCGGAGGGATGAGGCGGTGCTCCGGCTGTTGCCTACCTCACGGCACCGGAGCCCCGCTGCGTGACATGATCCCGCCATGACCAGCACCCCCGAGCCCGAAGTCACCGCCAGCCGCGAGGTCAGCACGATCGGGGTGATCGGCCTCGGCACCATGGGCGCCGGCATCGCCGAGGTGTTCGCGCGCAGCGGCTTCGACGTGATCGGGGTGGAGGTCGACGACGCCGGGGTCGAGCGCGGCCGCGGCCACCTCGAGCACTCGACCGGCCGGGCGGTGGCCCGCGGCAAGATGAGCGAGGAGGAGCAGGCCGAGCTCCTCGGGCGGATCACCTTCACGACCACCATGGAGGACCTCAAGGTCGCGGACCTCGTGGTCGAGGCGGTCGTGGAGTCCCTCGAGGTCAAGAAGGAGATCTTCCGGCGGCTCGACGACATCGTGCGCGACGACACCCTGCTGGCCACCAACACCTCCTCGCTCTCGGTCACCGAGATCTCCACCGCCAACGCCAAGCCGGGCCGGGTGATCGGGGTGCACTTCTTCAACCCGGCGCCGGTGCAGAACCTCGTCGAGGTGGTGCGCACCGTGGTCACCGAGCCGCAGGTGCTCGCCGACGTGCAGGCGGTGCTGGCGCGGCTCGGCAAGGCCCCGGTGGTCTGCGGCGACAAGGCCGGATTCATCGCCAACACCCTGCTGTTCGGCTACCTCAACCACGCGGTGTCCATGTACGAGGGTCACTACGCCACCCGCGAGGACATCGACGCGGCGATGCGGTTCGGCTGCGGCTATCCGATGGGTCCGCTGGCGCTGCTCGACCTGATCGGCCTCGACACGGCGTACGAGATCCTCGACACGATGTACAAGCAGGGGCGCGACCGGCTGCACGCGCCCGCGCCGATCCTCAAGCAGATGGTCACCGCCGGGCTGCTCGGCCGGAAGTCCGGTCGCGGCTTCTACACCTACGCCGAGCCCGACAGCTCGCAGGTGGTCGACGACCACCTCACGCCGTCGGCCGACGACGCCCCGCAGCTGCGCCGCGACATCTCGGTGGTCGGCGTCGTCGGCACCGGCACGATGGCCTCGGGGATCGTCGAGGTGTTCGCCAAGGCCGGCTACGACGTCGTCTACGCCGGCCGCTCGCAGGCCAAGGTCGACGGGGTGCGGGCCACCATCGAGCGTTCCCTGGACAAGGCGATCCAGCGCGGCAAGCTGGAGGAGTCGGCCAAGGCCGAGGTGCTCGGCCGGCTGCGGGGCACCAGCTCGCTCGACGACCTGGCCGAGGTCGACCTCGTCGTGGAGGCGATCGCCGAGGACCTGCAGGTCAAGACGACGCTGTTCGAGAACCTCGACGAGATCTGCAAGCCCGGGACCATCCTGGCGACCACCACCTCCTCGTTGCCGATCATCGCGCTGGCGAAGGTCACCTCGCGCCCGCAGGACGTCGTCGGCATGCACTTCTTCAACCCGGCGCCGATCATGAAGCTGGTCGAGGTCGTCTCGACCGTCTCGACCGCCGACGACGTGGCGGAGACGGTGCGCGCGCTGTGTGGGCAGGTCGGCAAGGTCGCGGTGTCGTGCGGTGACCGGGCCGGGTTCATCGTCAACGCCCTGCTGTTCCCCTACCTCAACGACGCGGTGAGGATGCTCGAGGCGCACTATGCCTCCGCCGACGAGATCGACACCGCGATGAAGCTTGGCTGCGCCCTCCCCATGGGGCCCTTCGAGCTGCTCGACGTGGTCGGCAACGACGTCTCGCTGGCGATCCAGCGCGAGCTCTACCTCGAGTTCCGCGAGCCGGGCTTCGCGCCCGCTCCGCTGCTGGAGCACCTGGTCACGGCCGGCTACCTGGGTCGCAAGACCAAGCGCGGCTTCCGCGACTACACCACCGCCTGATCGGTCCATTCGCCGTCCTTCCATGACCGCCCGTCGCTGTGACCTTGGAGCGGGGCGGCCACTCGGGCAGGGTGGGCCCATGCGCGGTCTCGTCCTCTCTCTGACTCTCGCTGCGACCCTCGCCGTCGGAGCAGCTCCGGCGGCGGCCGATGTCACGCTGCCCTCGCCCAAGACCGACGTCGACTACCAGCTCGGCGGCAACAAGGCGTTGCCGAAGCACGTGGGGATCGTGGTGCGCGACCGGACGGCCAAGCCGTCGAAGCGGGCCTACTCGGTGTGCTACGTCAACGGGTTCCAGACCCAGCCGAACGAGCGGAGCTTCTGGCGGAACAAGCACTGGGGCCTGGTGCTGAAGAAGGACGGCAAGGCGGTCGTCGACTCGGCCTGGGGTGAGTGGCTGCTCGACATCCGCACCCCCGCCAAGCGCAAGAAGCTGGCGCGGATCATGGGTCGCTGGGTGGCCGGCTGCGCGGACGACGGCTACGAGGGGGTGGAGTTCGACAACCTGGACTCCTTCACCCGCAGCGGCGGGCTGCTGAAGGCCCGACACGCCAAGAACTACGCGCGGCTGCTGGTGTCCGCGGCCCATGAGGCGGGTCTGGCCGCGGCCCAGAAGAACCGCGCCGGCTGGGACGGTACGACGGTCGGCTACGACTTCGCGATCGCCGAGGAGTGCGGACGCTGGAAGGAGTGCGGGCGCTACCGCTCCCACTACGGCAACCACGTGATCGTGGTGGAGTACCGCAAGAAGGACTTCCGCTACGCCTGCAAGAAGTGGGGCGCCAAGCTGCCGATCGTGCTGCGCGACCTCGACCTGACCCCGCAGGGCATCCACCGCTACTGCTAGGTGCTCAGGCGGGCGCCGACGGCTCGGAGGCGGCCGCGGCCCTCCGGGCACGGTAGGCCGCCACGGCGGTGCGGTTGCCGCACGCGGTGGAGCAGAAGCGCCGTGACCGGTTGCGGGACATGTCGACCACCACCCCGACGCAGTCGTCGTTGGCGCAGGTGGAGATCCGGGAGAGCTCCTCGGCGCGGAGCAGGTCGACCACGGCCATCGCGGTCTCGACGGCGATCCGGGTCGCCAGCGGCCGCTCGGGGTCGACCAGGTGCAGGTGCCAGTCCCAGCCGTCGTGGCGCACCAGGCGGGGGAGCGCTCGGCTCTCGGCGAAGGTCTGGTTGACCAGCCTCGCCATCTCGTCGCGATCGGCCAGCAGCAGGGCGCGCAGCGCAGGACGCAGTGCCCGGACGGCGGCCAGCTCCGCGGCGTCGTGGCTGCGTGACCCGCTGTAGGCGTGCCGGGAGTAGAACTCGTCGAGCTGCTCGACGGTGGTCAGGGTGTCGGGCTCCAGGGCGGAGTTGGCCAGCTCCGCCGCCGACGCCAGTGCGGTCGCGGTGTCATGAGCGAAGCGCATGTTGACACCTTACACTGGCCGCCTACTGTCATCAGTCATGACGGCTTTGAGTCATGACGAGGCGGCCAGGGTCCCGGCTCCGGCGGCCGGTGCGGACCTCTCCGCCGGGATGCTGCTGGCCCTGGTGGCGGCCGCGACGTTCGGCCTCTCCGGGGCCCTGGGGCGCGGCCTGATGGACGCGGGGTGGAGCCCCGGTGCGGCGGTCACCGCGCGGGTCTGCGTCGGTGCCCTCGCGTTGCTGCCGGCCAGCCTGCGGGCGCTGCGGGGTCGCTGGCACCTGCTGCGCGACAACCTGGCCTTCCTGGCGCTCTTCGGGCTGGTCTCCGTCGCCGGCTGCCAGCTGGCCTTCTTCCTCGCCGTCACCGAGCTGCAGGTGGGCGTCGCACTCCTCGTGGAGTACACCGCGCCCGTCGCGATCGTCGGATGGCTCTGGCTCCGCTACGACCACCGGCCCGGACGGCTGACGGTCACCGGCGGAGGGCTCGCACTGCTCGGGCTGGTGCTGGTGCTGGACCTGACCGGCGGCGCCTCGGTCAGCCTGGTCGGCCTCGGCTGGGCGCTGCTGGCGATGCTGGCCGTGTCGTCGTACTTCGTGCTCGGCGCGCAGCGGACCGGTTCGCTGCCGCCGATCGCGCTCGCCGGTGGCGGTCTGGTGGTCGGCGCCGCGGCGCTGGCCGTCGCGGGGCTGGTCGGGCTGCTGCCGCTCACCGTCGGCACGGCCGCGGTGTCCTTCAGCCCCGGCGTGGTGCCCTGGTGGGTCGTGGTGCTCGCCCTGGGCGTGCTGACGGCCGCGCTGTCCTACACCGCGGGGATCGCCGCGACGCGGAGACTGGGGTCACGGCTGGCGTCGTTCGTGGCGCTCAGCGAGGTGCTGGCCGCGGTGGTCTGGGCCTGGCTGCTGGTGGGGGAGCTCCCGCACCCGGTGCAGCTGCTGGGCGGCGTGCTGGTGGTGGCCGGCGTCGTCGTGGTGAAGCTGGGTGAGACGCCCGGTCGGTGACCGGGCGCCCCAGGCCCCGAGTCACTCGTCGCTGTCGTCGGCCTCGGTGGTCGGCTCGGCCTCGTCGGCCGTGTCGGTGTCGGCCTCGTCGCTGTCATCCTCGTCGTCGCGGCTGGTGAAGCCCGCCACCACGTCCTTGAGGGAGGCCAGCTGGGCGCCGATCGCGTCGCGACGCCGGCTGACCTTGGCAAGCTCGGCCTTGGCGGCCGCCAGCGCCTTGTCGGCGTCGACGGTGGCGGAGGACTTGATCGACTCGGCCTGGTCCTGGGCCGCCGCCACGATCTGCTCGGCCTCGCGACGGGCGCGGGTGAGCAGGGTCTCGGACTCCTGCTGGGCGGACTGGCGGTGCTGGGTGGCCTGGTGGGTGGTCTCGCGGGCGCGCTGCTCGGCGGCCGCGGCGCGCTGCTCGGCCTCGTCGACCAGGCGCTTGGTCTCGGCGGTGGCCTGCGCGTGGTGGTCGGTGGCCTCCTTGGCCAGCCGCTCCTTCTCCACCGCGAGGGTGCGCCGGGCCTCCTGCACCTCGCGGTCGGCGGCCGCGCGCATCTGGTCGGCCTCGCGCTGCACGTTGGTGCGCAGCTCACTGGCCTCCTGCTCGGCGGCCAGCTTGAGCTGGTCGGCCTCGCGCTGCGCCGTGGCGCGCAGGTCGTCGGACTCCGCCTTGGCCAGCTCGCGCTCCTGCTCGGCCTCCGAGATCAGCCGGGCGCGGGAGTCCTCGACCTCCTTGGTCATCGCGGCCCGGTCGGCCTCGATGTCGCGCTTGGCGTCGGAGCGCAGGGCGCGGGCGTCGCGCTCGGCCTGCTCCTTGACCTCGGCGGCCGCCTTGGCGGCGGCGTCGCGGACGTCGGCCGCCTCCTCCTCGGCGAGCCGGAGCATCGCCGAGGCCCGGCCGCCGAGGCCGGCATAGGACGGGGTCTGGTTCTCGGTCAGCTCCTGGCGGAGCTGCTCCAGCTCCTTGCGCAGCGACGCGACGCTCTTCTCGGAGTCGGCGAGCCGGGCGTCGACGCCGGCCCGCTCGCTGGCCAGCTGGCGCAGCCGGGCATCCACCGCCGCGGTGTCGTAGCCACCGCGACGCACCAGCGGCAGCCCCCCCGCGGATGCCGACGGCGCACCTGGCGCTGCTGCGGTCTTGGTGCCGGCGTCCCCATCGCCGTCGTCGAAGATGGACAGGCCCTGCTCGCTCATCGGTGGTGATCCTCTTCCGTGGGGGGTTGTGGGGTCGATCGTAAAGACCGCCTCCCAGTCTGTCGGATCATCCGACCACAGGACACCCCGGGTCGGGGGTGCAAACCGGAATCTCGGAGCCCGAGAAGGTTCACACCCCGCGGAACCGGTTGATCTCCTCCAGGTGCCGGTCGCGCATCTCGTGGTCGCGCACGCCGAGCCCCTCCTCCGGAGCCAGGCACAGCACGCCGACCTTGCCCTGGTGGGCGTTCCGGTGCACGTCGAGGGCCGCCTGGCCGACCTCCTCGAGCGGGTAGGTCTGCGACAGGGTCGGGTGGATCATCCCCTTCGAGACCAGCCGGTTGGCCTCCCAGGACTCGCGGTAGTTCGCGAAGTGGGAGCCGATGATGCTCTTCAGGTTCATCCAGAGGTAGCGGTTGTCGTACTGGTGCAGGTAGCCGCTGGTCGAGGCGCAGGTGACGATGGTGCCGCCCTTGCGGGCGGCGTAGACCGAGGCGCCGAAGGTCTCGCGCCCCGGGTGCTCGAAGACGATGTCGACGTCCTCGCCGCCGGTCAGCTCACGGATCCGGGCACCGAACCGGCGCCACTCCTTGGGGTCCTGGGTCTGCTCGTCCTTCCAGAAGCGGTAGCCCTCCTCGGACCGGTTGATGATCAGCTCTGCGCCCATGGAGCGGCAGATGTCGGCCTTCTCCTCGCTGGACACGACACAGACGGGGACGGCGCCGCCGTTGAGGGCGTACTGCGTGGCGAAGCCGCCGAGGCCGCCCGAGGCGCCCCAGATCAGGACGTTGTCGCCCTGCTTCATGCCGGCGCCGTTGCGCGAGACCAGCTGGCGGTAGGCCGTGGAGTTGACCAGCCCGGGCGAGGCGGCCTCCTCCCAGGTCAGGTGGCCGGGCTTGGGCATCAGCTGGTTCGACTTCACCAGCGCGATCTCGGCCAGCCCGCCGAAGTTGGTCTCGAAGCCCCAGATCCGCTGCTCGGGGTCGAGCATCGTGTCGTTGTGGCCGTCGGGCGACTCCAGCTCCACCGAGAGGCAGTGGGCCACGACCTCGTCGCCGGCCTTCCAGAGGTGGACACCGGGGCCGGTGGCGAGCACCACGCCGGCCAGGTCGGACCCGACGACGTGGTAGGGCAGGTCGTGACGCTTGGCCAACGGCGAGAGCCGGCCGTAGCGCTCCAGGAAGCCGAAGGTCGACACCGGCTCGAAGATCGAGGTCCACACGGTGTTGTAGTTGATCGCGCTGGCCATCACGGCCACCAGCGCCTCACCGGGGCCGAGCTCGGGCACCGGCACCTCGTCGACATGCAGCGACCGGCGCGGGTCCTTCTCGCTGCTCGGCACCCCCTCGAACATGTCGGCCTCGTCCTTGTGGACGGTCACGCCGCGGTAGGACTCAGGCACCTCCAGGGCGGCGAAGTCGGCGGTCGGGGTGTCTCCGGCGAGGATGGCGTCGAGGATCTGCTGCACGGGGTCTCCTGGTGTCGGTGGGTCTCGCTGGGGGCGTCATTGGGCGGAGGCGGCGGGCTCGACCAGCTCGACCAGGACGCCGCCGGCGTCCTTGGGGTGGATGAAGTTCACCCGCGAGCCGGAGGTCCCGCGTCGCGGGGCGTCGTACAGCAGCCGCAGGCCGCGGGCACGCAGCTCGTCGGACACCGCCGCCACGTCGGCGACCCGGAAGGCCAGCTGTTGGATGCCGGGTCCCGAGCGGTCGAGGAACTTCGCGATGGTGGACTCCGGCGTGAGCGGCGCGAGCAGCTGCAGACACGAGTCGGTGTCCCCGACGGCGACCATCGCCTCACGCACCCCTTGCTCCTCGTTGGTCTCCTCGTGCACCACCCGCATGCCGTAGGCGTCGCGGTAGAACGCGATGGCGGCGTCGAGGTCGGGCACGGCGATGCCGACGTGGTCGATCGCGGTGAACAGGTGCGCGGGGAGAGTCCCGCCGGGCTCGGGGGCGGAGGGGGCGCCGGTCATGGCGGACATGTTCGTACGCCGCCCTCCCGGCGCGCGAGTGCATGTGACCTGTTCCTCATCATCGGCGGGTCCGTGCCCCTCGCCCCGTGCGGACCCGGTGGGTAGGGTCGCCGGTGTCGGCCGAGGCGGCCTGAGGCCCGCTCCCTCGGCCCTTCTGTCACTCGCCCTGGAGGTCAGCATGTCCGGATCCGTGATCGTCGCCGGTGCCCGCACCCCGATCGGCCGCCTGCTCGGCGGGCTGAAGGACCTGTCGGCCGCGGACCTGGGCGGCGTGGCCATCGAAGGGGCGCTGGGGAAGGCCGGGGTCGCCCCCGACCAGGTGGAGTACGTCATCATGGGCCAGGTGATCCAGGCCGGTGCCGGCCAGATCACCGCTCGTCAGGCCGCCGTCAAGGCCGGCATCCCGATGACGGTCCCGTCCATCACCATCAACAAGGTCTGCCTGTCCGGCATCAACGCGATCGCGATGGCCGACCAGCTGATCCGCGCCGGCGAGCACGAGATCGTCGTGGCCGGCGGCATGGAGTCGATGACCCAGGCCCCGCACCTGCTGCCGAAGTCCCGTGAGGGCTTCAAGTACGGCGACACCGCGCTGGTCGACTCGATGGCCTACGACGCGCTCTACGACCAGTTCACCGACCAGGCGATGATCGGGCTCACCGACGCGTGCAACGCGGCGGGCGCGAAGCTGACCCGTGAGGAGCAGGACGCCTTCTCGGCCCGATCCCACCAGCGGGCCGCCGAGGCGTGGAAGAACGGCCTGTTCGACGACGAGGTGGTGCCGGTCACCATCTCCAGCCGCCGCGGCGACGTCGTCGTCTCCCAGGACGAAGGGGTGCGCGGCGACACCACGACCGAGAGCCTGGCCGGCCTCCGGCCGGTCGGCAAGGACGGCACCATCACCGCAGGGTCGGCCTCCCAGATCTCCGACGGTGCCTGCGCCGTCGTGGTGATGAGCAAGGCCAAGGCCGAGGAGCTCGGGCTCACCTGGCTGGCCGAGATCGGCGCCTCGGGCCAGGTCGCCGGTCCCGACTCCACCCTGCAGCTGCAGCCGGCGCGGGCCATCGAGAAGGCTGCCGCCAAGGAGGGCATCGCGGTCTCCGACATCGACCTGTTCGAGCTCAACGAGGCCTTCGCCGCCGTCGGCATCGAGTCGGCGCGGCAGCTCGGCATCGACGAGGACCGCGTCAACGTCAACGGCGGCGCCATCGCGCTCGGCCACCCGGTCGGCATGTCCGGCGCGCGGATCGTGCTGCACCTCGCCCTGGAGCTCCAGCGCCGCGGCGGTGGCGTCGGCGCGGCGGCCCTGTGCGGCGGCGGCGGCCAGGGCGACGCCCTCATCGTCCGCGTCCCCGCCTCCTGAGACCCGCCGGCCGGTGGCCCGCTCCGCGCCGGTCGGGGAGCTCGTCGCACGGGCCCGTGCGGGTGACGCCCGCGCCGTGGCCCGGCTGATCTCCTGGGTCGAGGACGAGACGCCCGCGCTGCGCGAGGTGATGGCGGCGCTCGCCCCGGACACCGGCCGCGCCCACGTCGTGGGGGTGACCGGACCACCCGGCGTGGGCAAGTCGACCACGACCTCCGCCCTGGTCGCGGCGCTGCGCCGCGCCGGGCGGCGGGTGGGCGTGCTGGCGGTCGACCCGTCCTCGCCGTTCTCCGGCGGCGCGCTGCTGGGTGACCGGGTGCGGATGGGCGAGCACGCCGTCGACCCCGGCGTGTTCATCCGCTCGATGGCCTCGCGCGGCCATCTCGGAGGTCTCGCGTGGAGCACCCCCCAGGCGCTGCGGGTCCTCGATGCCGCCGGCTTCGACGTGGTCCTCGTCGAGACCGTCGGTGTCGGCCAGAGCGAGGTCGAGGTGGCGGCGCTGGCGGACACCACGGTGGTGCTGATGGCCCCCGGCATGGGGGACGGCATCCAGGCCGCCAAGGCGGGCATCCTGGAGATCGGCGACGTCTACGTCGTCAACAAGGCCGACCGTGACGGCGCCGACCGGCTGCGTCGCGAGCTGCGCGGCATGCTGTCCCTCGCCGATCGTCCCGATCCTGGCTGGACCACCCCGGTGCTGGCCACCGTGGCCTCCCGGGGCGAGGGCGTCGCCGACCTCCTCGACGCGGTCGAGTCGCACCACGCCTGGCTGACCGGCAGCGGAGAGCTGGCCCGGCGTCGTACCCGCCGGGCGTCGGCGGAGGTCGAGGCGATCGCGGTGGCGGGCCTGCGCACCCGCTGGGGCGGCGTCGGCCACGACCACCTGGAGCTGCTGGCGGCCGAGGTGGCGCAGGGCGTGCTGGACCCCTACGCCGCCGCCGACAGGCTGCTCACCGGCCCCACCGCCCCCGAGAGTGGCTGACCGCGCGCCTCACGCACTCGGGGCGGCGTTGCTGCTAGGAAAGAGCCGACATGTCCGCATCGCCATGCCGGGAGCGACCACGATGAACGCGAAGAAGCTGTTCCTCATCGTGGTCGTGGTGTTCCTGGGGTTCTGGATGTTCACCGACCCCAACGGGCTCGCCCAGGCCGCCCGCGCCGGGGTCGGGCAGGTCTGGGACCTCGCGACCCAGCTCTTCTCGGCCGTCATCGACTTCATCGCGGCTCTCACCTGACCGGGGCCGTGCGATGAGCCTGCTCGCCAGACTCGAGCCCGACATCGGCAGGCATCTGCTGCGCGACGAGGGTGAGGACGTCGTCGACGTGATCACCAAGCACTGGGCGGCCTACACCCGCCCGCTGGTGGAGGCGGCCGTCGCCCTGGTGCTGCTGGCGACGATCCCGTTCGTCGACCTCGACCTCGCCTGGGTGCCGTTGGTGCTCTGCCTGGCCGTGCTGGCGCACGCCGTGTGGCGCTCGCTCCAGCTGAAGGTCGACCGCTTCGTCGTCACCAACATGCGGGTGTTCCGGATCCACGGTGTGCTCAACCGGCAGATGGCCACGGTGCCGCTGATCCGGATCCTCGACATCACCGTCGAGAAGCCACTGACCGGTCGGCTGCTGGGCTACGGCCACTTCGTCTTCGAGTCGGCGGCCCAGGAACAGGGGCTCCGGGAGATCCGCTTCGTCGCGCGCCCCGACGTCCGCGACCTGGAGATCCAGCGGATGCTGCAGCGCTCCGGCATCAGGGGTGGCCCCCGCGTCAACCGCTGAGGTGCCGGCGGCCGGAGCCTCAGCCGAGGGTGCCACCCACCGGCAGCGTCTGCCCGCTGAGTCCGGCGGCACCGCTGCTGGCCAGGAACAGGGTGAGGTCGAGGACCTGCTCCTGCACGATGGTCAGGCCGGTCGTGCGGGTGAGCAGCTGGCCCGTCGCGCCGTCGGCACCCGGGCGCGCTGACCAGCCGGCGCCACTGCGGGGAGCGGGCACGGCGACCGGCGCGGTGATGCTGTTGACGCGGACGCCGAGCCGGCCCCAGGTGCTGCCGAGGCGGTGCGTGGTCCGCTCGAGCTCGGCGTCGGGCCCGGGCCCGCCCGCGGCCAGGGCGAACCAGCCGCGGGTGGCCGGCAGGTTGACGATGCTCCCGCCTCCACGCATCTCGCTGCTCGCCATCCGGTGCCGGAGCCGGGTGGCCAGCTGGAGCGGCCCGATCAGCGTGAGGCGAGCGGCCTGGCCCAGGAACTCGCGCTCGCTGTCGTCGGCGGCGGTGCTGATCCGCGGGGCGGCGGCGTTGACGAGGATGTCGACCGGGCCGAGCAGCTCGGCGAGCGCGGCGATCTCGTCACCGTCGGTCAGGTCGACCTGGTGGTAGCCGAACCGGGCCACGATCGGATCGTAGAAGGAGACCAGCGAGGCGGTGCCGGTCACCGTCACCTCGGCGCCCGCCTCGGCCAGCGAGGCGGCCACCTGCAGGCCGAGTCCGCGAGTGCCCCCCGTGACGAGAGCCCGACGACCCGAGAAGTCGTAGCTGGCTAGGCCCACGGCTCTCCTCTTCGTCGCCCTCGTCGTCCATGGTGCCGAGTCGACACCCGGGTTTCAACGTAGGGGAAGCGGCCAACCCTCGGCCACCCGGGGACCCCGGCTGACATGGGCCCCGCGGGACTGGTGCAATGGGTGCGTGAACCTGTCGACGCTGCTGGCCGATCTTCCCGAGAACCCGCGGGTGGTCGCGACCGGCAACCACGTGACGCCGTGGCACACCCTCGGGATGCTGGACGCCGCGCTGCCGGCGTACCGGTTGTGGGTGCTCAACGGGCAGGCCGGGCTCCCGCAACGCGAGGGGGTGACCCTGGAGACGTCGTTCGTCGGCCCCGCACAGCGCCGTTCCCCCCAGATGTCCTACGTGCCGTGCCGGCTGTCGCTGGTGCCGCTGCTGTTCCAGGGACCGCAGGTGCCCGACCTGGTGCTGCTGCACACCACGCCGCCCGAGGGCGGCAAGGTGTCGCTCGGGACGGAGGTCAACGTGCTGCCCGCCGCGGTGGAGTCCTGCCGCCGGCACGGCGGCAAGGTCATCGCGCAGGTCAACGCCTCGATGCCCTGGACGTACGGCGACGCCGAGCTCTCCGTCGACGACATCGACCTGTTCGTCGAGGCCGACGGCCCGCTGCCCACCGCTCCGGTCACCGCGATCGACGACGACTCCGCCCGGATCGGCGCGCTGGTGGCGGCCCGGGTGCCCGACGGCGCGACGCTGCAGGCGGGCATCGGGGCGGTGCCCGATGCGAGCCTGCGCGGGCTCACCACCCGCTCCGGGCTGCGGGTCTGGACCGAGATGTTCTCCGACAGCATCCTGGCCCTCGAGCGGGCCGGCGCGCTGGACCGGCAGGTCCCGATCACGGCGTCGTTCCTGTTCGGGTCGCCCGAGCTGATGGAGTGGGTCGACCGCAACGAGCGGATCCACATGGTGCGCACCGAGGTGACCAACGACCCGGCGCTGATCGCGCGCAACCCGGCCATGGTGTCGGTCAACACCGCCCTCCAGGTCGACCTGTTCGGCCAGGCCAACGCCTCGCGGATCAACACCCGGATCTTCTCCGGGTTCGGCGGCCAGACGGACTTCATCGTCGGGGCGCTGCACAGCCACGGGGGGCAGGCGATGATCGCGCTGCGCTCGTGGCACCCCAAGGCCGACTGCTCGACGATCGTGCCGCTGGTCGACGAGCCGGTCACGTCGTTCCAGATGAGCGCGGTGGTGACCGAGCAGGGGGCCGCCCAGGTGTTCGGCAGCGACCAGAAGACGCAGGCCCGCCAGCTGATCGAGAACTGCGCCCACCCGCAGGTCCGCGAGGAGCTCTGGGAGGAGGCGGAGGCGCTGGGCCTGGCCCCATGAGCTCGCCCCAGGAAGCGACCGCCGCGGCGTCCTGCTGGGGCGCTCTCCTAGGATGGCGGCCATGACGCAGCAGCCCTTCAGCCGCCCCGGAGCGGTCGACCTCACGGGTCTCGGGAGCGCCCCGGCCGCGGCCGGCGCGACCACGGGGGCCGCCGGGTCGGCGTACTCCCTGCCGATCGACGAGCAGAACTTCCAGGCCGTCCTGGAGTCGTCGATGACGGCGCCGGTGCTGCTGGTCTTCTTCTCGCGCAGCCGGATGCCGGAGTCGGGGCAGCTCGCCGACGACCTCGAGACGCTGGCCGGCGAGTTCGAGGGGCGCTTCCTCGCCGGGCTGGTCGACATCGACGCGACCCCGCAGATCGCCCAGGCGATGCAGATCCCGAGCGTGCCGCTGGTCGTGGTGGTCCTGGAGGGGCGGCCGATGCCGCTGCTGCAGTCGGCGGTGCCCCTGGAGGAGCTCCGCGCGGCGCTCACCCAGGTGCTCCAGCAGCTGACCGCGCAGGGGATCACCGGTCGACACACGCCGCGGGCCACCGCCACCGCCGACGACGAGGGAGCGGACCAGGTCGACCCCCGCTACGCCCCGGCCTACGACGCGCTGGAGGCCGGCGAGGTGGACACCGCGATCGCGGAGTTCCAGAAGCTCGTCGACGCCAACCCGGCCGACACCGAGGCGTCGGCCGGGCTCGCGATGGCCTCGATCCTGAAGCGGACCCAGGGCGTCGACCTCGACAGCGCGCGCGCCGCCGCGGCCGCGGCTCCCGACGACGTCGCCGCCCAGACCCTGGTGGCCGACCTCGACATGCTCGGCGGTCACGTCGAGGACGCCTTCGCCCGGCTGGTCGGCCTGGTGGCGCGGAGCGCGGGCGATGACCGTGACCGTGCTCGCCAGCACCTCCTCGACCTGTTCGCCGCCGTCGGCAACGAGGACCCCCGGGTGCTGCGCGGCCGGCAGAACCTCGCCTCAGCGCTCTTCTGAGCTCCGGGCGGGCGGCGCCGTCAGGGCCGCCAGCACCGCCTGCACCGCCGGCGCCGCGTGCATGCTCCGCCGATGGACCGCGACGATCTGCCGGCTCGGCACCGGCTCGGTCGCCGGGACGGCGATCACCGAGGCGGGGAGCGGGCTGCGGCCCAGCCGCGGCACCAGGGCGATGCCGAGCCCCCGGGCGACCAGCGCGATCTGGGAGTCGAACTCCGCACAGCGGTGCCCGATCCGCGGGGCGGCCCCGGTGCCGTCGTACATCCGCTCGAGCCACTGCCGGCAGATGGTCCCCTCGGGGGTCGCGACCCAGCTCTCGGTCAGCAGGTCGGCGGGCCGCAGGACCGGAGCGGTGGCCAGCCGATGGCCCGACGGCACCAGGACGTCGGCCACGTCGGTGCCGAGGTCGTGGCGCACGAGCGCCTCCGGGACGTCGATCGGGACATCACCCCAGCTGTGCACCACGCCGAGGTCATAGCCCCCGCCGGCCACCTGGCTGACCGCGGCCCAGGGCTCGCCCTCGTCGAGCTCGAGCCGTAGCCGGGGGTGCTGCGAGGTCACCCGGGCCGCGGCGTCGGCGACCAGGCCGCGCATGGCGGTCGAGAAGGCCACCACCCGCAAGGTGCCGGACACCGCCTCGGACCGGGACTGCAGCTCGGACTCGAGCGTCTCGAGCTCCACCAGCAGGCGGCCGCTGCGCGCCGCCAGCTCCCGACCCGCGGGGGTCAGCGCGACGCCGCGGCCGACCCGCTCGAGCAGGCGCACGCCGGTGTCGCGCTCCAGGCGCTTGACCTGCTGGGAGACCGCGCTCGGGGTGAAACCGAGCTCGAGGGCGGCGGCGGAGACCGAGCCGGTGGTGGCGACGGACCGCAGCGAGCGCAGGGTGGCCAGGTCGATCATGAAGCGATGCTACCGAGAAGTGTCAACGATCATTCGCTGGTGCTTCATCTGTGGACCGGGCATGCTCGTCGTGTGACCTCTCGTGACCGGGCCGGCCTCGTGCTGGTCACGTTGATCTGGGGGCTCAACTTCGTCGTGATCGACTGGGGGATGGTCGGCGTGCCGCCCCTGGTGTTCGCGGCCGTGCGCGTCTCGCTGGTGATGCTGCCGGCGCTCTGGCTGCCCCGTCCCGCCGTGCCGTTCCGCTACGTCGTCGCGGTGGGCGCGTTCATGTCGCTGGGCCAGTTCGGCCTGCTCTACGTCTCGCTCGACCTCGGGATGCCGCCCGGGCTCGCCTCGCTCGTGCTCCAGGCCCAGGTCGTCTTCACGGTGGTGGTGGCGGCGCTCGCGCTGGGGGAGCGGCCGCTGCCCTGGCAGCTCGCCGGGGTCCTGGTCGGCAGCCTCGGGCTGGTGGTGATCGGCTGGACCCGAGGGGCCACCGGGCTGGGCTGGGCAGCCTTGGCGACCTGTGTGCTCGCGGCGCTGTCGTGGGCGATCGGCAACGTGGTGGCCCGGGCCGCCGGCGTGCGCGGCGGGCTGTCGCTCACCGTCTGGTCGGCGGTGGTCGTGCCGGTGCCGCTGCTCGCGCTGGCGCTGGTGGTCGACGGGCCGGGCGCGGTCGCCGACGGGTTCGCGGCCTTCGGACCGCGGGCGGCGCTGTCGACGGCGTACACCGCGGTGCTGGCGTCGTTCGTCGGCTACGGGATCTTCAACTCGATGCTGGCGAAGTACCCGTCCGCGGTGGTGGTGCCGTGGATCCTCTTGGTGCCCGTCTTCGGGATGAGCTCGGCGTGGCTGCTCCAGGGCGAGCGGCCGGACCCGACCGAGCTCCTCGGCGGGCTGGTGCTGCTCGCCGGGGTGCTGCTGGCGAGCCGGGCCCGGGTGCAGGCCGGCCCCGGCGCCACCGGGGTCCGACTCAGGCCTTGTCGAGCGCCGACCTGCCTGCTTCGAGCCGGGCCACCGGGACCCGGAACGGCGAGCACGACACGTAGTCGAGCCCGACCTCGTCGAAGAAGTGGATCGAGTCCGGGTCACCACCGTGCTCACCGCAGACACCCAGGTGGATCTCGGGTCGGGCCTCGCGGCCGGCCTTCGCGGCGTGCCGCACCAGGGCCCCCACCCCCTCGCGGTCGATCGACTCGAACGGCGAGACCTGGAAGACCCCCGCATCGAGGTACTGCGAGAAGAACGCCGCCTCGACGTCGTCGCGCGAGAACCCCCAGGTCATCTGGGTGAGGTCGTTGGTGCCGAAGGAGAAGAACTCCGCCGCGGGCGCGATCTGGTCGGCGGTGAGCGCCGCTCGCGGCAGCTCGATCATGGTGCCGATGTGCACCGGCAGCTCCACGCCCTCGGTCTCTTGGATGTCGTGGGCGACCTCGAGGATCTGGGCGCGCACCAGCTGGAGCTCCCTGACCGAGGCGACCAGCGGGATCATGATCTCGGGTCGCGGGTCACCTCCGGCCTTGATGCGGGCGGCGGCGGCCTCGAGCACCGCTCGGGCCTGCATGGTGAACAGCCCCGGGATCACGATGCCGAGCCGGACGCCGCGCAGGCCGAGCATCGGGTTCTGCTCGTGGAGGCGGCGGACGGCGTCGAGGAGCTTGCGCTGGTGCTTCTTGCGGTGGCCCCGGACATCGGCGACCGCCATCGACACCGACAGCTCGGTGAAGTCGGGGAGGAACTCGTGCAGCGGCGGGTCGATCAGCCGGATGGTGACGGGCAGGCCGTCCATCGCCTCGAGGATCTCGGTGAAGTCCTGACGCTGGAGCGGCAGGAGTTCGCCCAGTGCGGTCTCGCGCTCCTCGTCGTTCTCGGCCACGATCAGGTGCTCGACGAGGACGCGCCGGTCGCCGAGGAACATGTGCTCGGTGCGACACAGGCCGATGCCGCGGGCTCCGAACCGGCGGGCCCGGGCGGCGTCCTCGGGAGTGTCGGCGTTGGTGCGCACCTCGAGCCGCCTGGTGGCGTCGGCGTGCTCCATCAGCCGGCGTACGGCGTCGACCAGCGGGTCGTCGACGTCCTGGCCCTCGAAGTAGCGCACCACGTGGGAGTCGGCCACGGGCACCGCGCCACCGAAGATCTCCCCGGTGGTGCCGTCGATGGAGATCAGGTCGCCCTCGTGGATCGTCGGGCCGCCGCGCACCGAGAACCGGCCGTGCCGGGTGTCGACGTCGAGCGCCTCGGCGCCGCAGACGCAGGTCCGGCCCATGCCGCGGGCCACCACCGCGGCGTGCGAGGTCTTGCCGCCGCGGCTGGTGAGGATGCCCTTGGCGACCATCATCCCGTGGAGGTCCTCGGGGCTGGTCTCCTTGCGCACGAGGATGACGTCCTCGCCCCGCTCGGCCCAGTCGACGGCGGTGGCCCAGTCGAAGACGACCTTGCCGACGGCGGCTCCCGGGGAGGCGTTCATGCCGGTGGCGATGAGGTTGCGCTGCGCGCTGTCGTCGAAGCGCGGGAACATCAGCTGGGCCAGCTGCTGTCCGGTGACCCGCTGCAGCGCCTCGTCCATCGAGATCAGACCCTCGTCGGCCATGTGGACGGCGATCCGGAACGCCGCCTCGGGAGTGCGCTTGCCGACGCGCGTCTGCAGCATCCAGAGCTTGCCCTGCTCGACGGTGAACTCGATGTCGCACATGTCGCGGTAGTGCTTCTCGAGCTTGTCCATGATCTGCATCAGCTCGTCGTGGGACGTCGGGTCGAGCTCGGCCATGTCGTCGAGGGAGACGGTGTTGCGGATGCCCGCCACGACGTCCTCACCCTGGGCGTTGGCGAGGTAGTCGCCGTAGACCCCCTGGTGGCCGGAGGCGGGGTCGCGGGTGAAGCCCACGCCGGAGCCCGAGGTCATGCCGCGGTTGCCGAAGACCATGGCCTGGACGTTGACGGCGGTGCCGAGGTCCTCCGGGATCCGCTCGGAGCGGCGGTAGAGCACCGCACGCTCGGTGTTCCAGGAGTCGAAGACGGCGCGGACGGCCAGATCGAGCTGCTCGCGCGGGTCCTGCGGGAACGGCCGGCCGGTCTCCTGCTGGATGATCGCCTCGTAGCGTTCGGCGACCGCCTGCAGGTCGGCCACGTCGAGGTCGAGGTCGGCGGTCGTGCCCTTGGCGGACTTGGCCTCGTCGAGCGCCTCGGAGAACAGCTCGGAGTCGACGCCGAGCACGGTCGAGCCGAACATCTGGAGCAGGCGGCGGTAGGAGTCGGCGGCGAACCGCTCGTTGTCACTCTGGGTGGCCAGGCCGCGGATCGACTCGTGGGTCAGCCCGATGTTGAGGACGGTCTCCATCATGCCGGGCATCGAGAACTTCGCACCGGACCGGACCGAGACCAGCAGCGGGTCCTTCGGGTCGCCCAGCGTGCGACCCATCGCCTGCTCGAGCGTGGCCAGGTGCTCGGTGACCTGGTCGGCGAGCTCGGCGGGCTCGCTGCCCTCCCGGAGGTAGGCCTGACAGGCCTCGGTCGTGATCGTGAACCCCGGGGGCACGGGGAGGCCGAGATTGGTCATCTCGGCGAGGTTGGCGCCCTTGCCACCCAAGAGATCCTTCTGGTCCTTGTTGCCGTCCGCGAAGTCGTACACGTAAGTGGTCACGTTCCGATCTAAGCACCCCGCGGCCTCGGTGCCGAGGGCACGCCCGGCGGGGTGAGGCGGACCACGCTCTCGGGTGGCCCCTGTCGGTCGCCGACGTCGGCCCGTGCGGCGGGTCAGCCGCGACCCGACTCGGAGTACGCCGCGCCGCCGCCGCGACGTCGGGCCTCCAGGGCCGCCGAGATCCGCCGCGCGGTGAAGTCGGCGGCCCGGTCGGCGACCTGCTCGCGGCTGCAGAAGGCGACGTCCTTGATCTCCCGCGGGTCCTTGACGATCAGGTCGAGCAGACCGGGTCCAGGGTGCCGCCGTCGAAGACCAGGCAGATCGCGTCGTCCCAGCCGCCCCACGGAGGCAGCCAGTCGGTCAGCAGCAGCGGGCCCGGCTCGAGGTCGAGCCCGAGCTCCTCGACGACCTCGCGGGCGAGCCCGTCGCGTGGCGACTCGCCCACCTCGATCACGCCACCCGGCAGGTCCCAGTCGCGCTTGTAGGTGAGCTGGCACAGCAGGACCCGATCGTCGGGGTCGCAGACCAGCAGCTGGCTGATGCCACGCTTGCGGGGCAGGATCGAGTTCAGCAACGCCCGGAACCCTCCGGGTCGCTGATCGGCGGGTCGGCCGCGAGCCTGGCCAGGACGACGTACTCCGTGGCGTCGGGGCGGTCACCCATCCCGCTCTCGACGCGGCGTACTCCCTCGCGGCGCAGGCCGGCCCGGCTCGCCACCCGCAGGGAGGGCAGGTTGCGCGCGTCGATGACGGCCTCGACGGCGCAGCCCGGCGCCGCCGTCGTCGTGAGGGGTGAGCGCCCAGTCGGTGACCAGCCGGGTCGCGCGGGCCGCCAGGCCGCGCCCCCGCTCGCCCGCCCACAGCGCCCAGGAGACGCGGCCGACTCCGCTCTCGGTGCCCGGCGTGAGCTCCACGGAGCCGGCCGGTCGCCCCTCGTGCTCGATCACGAACGGGGCGACGGCGACACCCGCGCGCCTGGCTCGTCGCCACTCCTCGACCAGGGCGCGATAGTCGGCGGCCGTCGGCGGGCCCTCCTGGTGGTTCCAGTAGCCGATCTCCTGGTCGTGACCGGCCGCCGCGGCCTCGTAGTCGTCCTCGCGCCATCCCCGGAGCGTCACGTCGCCGTCGGTCAGCGTGGGAACGTCGGGGCTCATCTGGCGCAGCCTACGGGGTGGTGCGGGTTGGTTGCTTCACCATGCTGAAGGGTGTAGGTGCACTTGGCACGACGAACTGGGCATGCCAAGCGACGCTTCGCCGACTCAGCATGGTGAACCTCCAACCCAAACCAGCCGGGACGTGAGCAGCAGCCGGACTCAGGCGGCCCGGCGGCGAAGGTAGCGACGCAGGCGGTCGGCGGCGGTCTCACGGGGACGGTCGAGGTCGGACCACGTGAGTCGGATCATTCCGAGAAGCCGGTTGCCTCACGCATGCGGTCTTCTCGCCGCTTCTCGGCGAAGACGACCTCGCCCGGGTCCTGTCCGGGGCGGAGCAGGCGGCCGTACTTCCACCGCCCGTCGAACTCGCCCAGCGCCCGAGCTCGGCCAGCCCCAGTCGCTGTAGCCGATGAGCACACCGTCCGGACCGCGAACCTCGTACTGCGTCACGGGAGCACCGAATGCCCGCCCAGCGGAACAGCCAGCGACCCGGACTCGCCCGGGCTCTGACCGCCCCGATCTGCCATCCGGACCGGAAGGTGCAGGTGCTGGGTGCGCGGGCCACTGGCGCATGAGCTGCGGAACTGGGCCATCCAGAGCACTTGCTCCTGGTCAGCGCCCGTGGCGAGCGCGGAGTCGAGCATCACCAGTGCGCGCTCGGGGGTGACCAGCGTCCCGGCCTCGAGCGCACAGCGGGCGGCCGTGAGCCCGTTGGCAAGAAGAGTCCCTGACCTGGACGACGTCCGCCAGCCTCGGACGTGGTGAACGACGTCGTTCTCGATCGGCCGCCATCGTCGAGCCGCGTCACGTGGACGCGGTCGAGGGGGACCCGCCAGGTCGCGATGCCGTGCTCGAGCGCAGCCGAGACATGGCTCAAGGCGACGCGGCTGCCGAGCGAGTGGATCACCGCGCGGGCGCGGAGACGGTGTCGTTGCAGCTCGTCGAGTGCGAGCCAGGCCTCGGTGCCGGTGTAGTAGCCGCGGCGGATCCGGTGCCACTCGCCCGAGCGGACGGCTCGGTCGATGGCCCGCTCGTGGAGTCCGATCGCCCGCGCGTCGGACGCGGGTGAAGAACGTCAGGAGTCGCGGTCCTGGAGGATGCGCCCACCCTGGGCGTCACGGTGCACGTCACGGCCGCACCGGCGTACTCGCCGCCCGGTGGACAGGCGCACGATCGACTCGCCTGTGTACGACGACGGGCACGCCGAGCCGGGGTGCAGGGTTGCTTCACCATGCTGAGTAGGTGCCGGTGCACTTGGCACGACGAACTGGGCGTGCGAAGTGCGGTCTCACCTACTCAGCATGGTGAACCTCCACACCCGTCACGCCCGCCGGAGCCACACCGTGGCCAAAGGAGGTACGACGATCGTGGCGCTGGCCGGCTGGCCGGAGAACTCGCCGGCGACCGCCTCGGTCCCGCCCAGGTTGCCGACGCCCGAGCCGGCGTAGGCCTCGGCGTCGGTGTTGAGCACCTCCTCCCAGCGACCGGCGGAGGGGAGGCCGAGCTGATAGCCGTCGTGCGGCAGCGCGGCGAAGTTGGCCAGGCAGACCAGGTCGGGGCCGTCGCCGCCGCGACGCACGAAGGAGAAGACGTTGCGTCCGGCGTCGTTGGCGTCGATCCAGTCGAAGCCACCGGGCTCGTTGTCGCGGGCCCACAGCGACGAGGTGTCGCGATAGACCCGGTTGAGGTCGCGGACCAGCGACTGCATGCCGCGGTGCTCGGGGTGGTCGAGCAGCCACCAGTCGAGCTCGCGCGCCTCGGCCCACTCCGACTCCTGGCCGAGCTCGGCGCCCATGAACAGCAGCTGCTTGCCGGGGTGGGCCCACATGAAGGCGAGGTAGGCCCGGAGGTTGGCCAGCTGCTGCCACCGGTCGCCCGGCATCTTGCGCAGCAGCGACCCCTTGCCGTGGACGACCTCGTCGTGGCTCAGCGGCAGCACGAAGTTCTCCGACCACGCGTAGACGGTGGAGAACGTCATCTCGCCGTGGTGGTAGGACCGGTGCACGGGGTCGTGCTCCATGTAGGCCAGCGAGTCGTGCATCCAGCCCATGTTCCACTTGAACCCGAAGCCGAGCCCCTCGACCGAGGTCGGACGGGTCACCCCCGGCCACGACGTCGACTCCTCGGCCACGGTGATCGCGCCCGGCACCTGCTTGTAGACGGTGGCGTTCATCTCCTGCAGGAACTGGACCGCCTCGAGGTTCTCGCGACCGCCGTAGACGTTGGGCGACCACTGTCCCTCCTCGCGGGAGTAGTCCAGGTAGAGCATCGAGGCGACCGCGTCCACGCGCAGCCCGTCGATGTGGAACTCCTGCAGCCAGTAGAGCGCGTTGGCGACCAGGAAGTTGCGCACCTCGTGGCGCCCGAAGTTGAAGACGTAGGTGCCCCAGTCGGGGTGCTCGCCGCGGGTCGGGTTGGGGTCCTCGTAGAGCGGGGTCCCGTCGAAGCGGGCCAGCGCGAAGGAGTCCTTGGGGAAGTGCGCCGGCACCCAGTCGACGATCACGCCGATCCCTGCCTGGTGCAGCCGGTCGACCAGGTAGCGGAACCCGTCGGGGTCGCCGAAGCGCGCCGTCGGCGCGTAGTACGACGTCACCTGGTAGCCCCAGGAGCCGCCGAACGGGTGCTCCATCACCGGCAGGAACTCCACATGGGTGAACCCGAGGTCGACGACGTAGGCGACCAGCTCGTCGGCCAGCTGGCCGTAGTTGAGCGTCGTCCCCCACGGCTTGCGCCACGACCCCAGATGCAGCTCGTAGACCGACATCGGCCGCTGCACCGCCGCGTGGTCGCCGCGATGGGCCATCCACTCGTCGTCGCCCCAGTCGTAGTGCGACGCATAGACCACCGACGCGGTCGACGGCGGCACCTCGGTGTGGAACGCCATCGGGTCGGCCTTCTCGCGCCACTCGCCGTCGGCGCCGAGCAGCAGGAACTTGTAGCGGCTGCCGGAGCCGACGTCGGGCACGAACAGCTCCCAGACCCCGGAGGTGCCGAGCTGGCGCAGCGGGTGCTCGCGCCCGTCCCAGTTGTTGAAGTCGGCCTTCACCCGCACGCCGCGCGCCGCGGGCGCCCACACCGCGAACGAGGTCCCCGTGACGGCACCGGTGGGGGAGTCGTAGGTGCGCACGTGCGCACCCAGGACCTTCCACAGCTGCTCGTGGCGGCCCTCGTTGAACAGGTGGAGGTCGGTCTCGCCGAGGGTCGGCAGGAAGCGGTAGGGGTCGTCGATCAGGGTGGGCTCGGAGTCGTAGGCGACGGCGATGCGATAGTCGGGCACCTCCGACACCGGCAGGACCCCGGCCCAGATGCCGCCGTGCTCGTGGGCGAGGGTGACCTCGCCGGTCTCCTCGCCCGCGGTCCAGCGCACCACCACGCTCGCGGCGAGCGGCTTGAAGACCCGCACCGTCACCGCCCCGTCGTAGACGTGCGGCCCGAGCACGGCGTGGGGGTGGCCGTGCTCGCCGCGGACGACCAGCTCGAGCTCCGCGCGGTCGATGGGGTGGATCTCGCTCATGACTCCCTCTTCCTCCGCGGGGGTTCCTCCGACCCGGATGGCCGTCGCTGGTGCCACCGTGCCAGGGCGTCGACCGGGATGGATACCCAGGTCGGCCGGTTGCGGGCCTCGTAGACCGCCTCGTAGACGGCCTTGTCGGCGACATAGGCGGTCAGGGTCACGTGCTCGTCGTCGGTCAGCTCCCGGCCGGCGTACGCCGTCAGGAAGGCGTCGCGGTTGCGGTCGGCCCACTCCGCTGCCCGGAAGGCGAGCTGGTCGTCGCTGGCCGGGTTCTCGCCGCCGGTGGTGCGCTCCACGACCCGGGCCGCGTAGTCGAAGGAGCGGATCATGCCCGCCACGTCGCGCCAGCGCGAGTCGGGCAGGGTGCGCTCGGCGAGCGGCTTGGCGGGCTCCCCCTCGAAGTCGACCAGCTTCCAGCCGCGCACGGTCCGCAGCGTCTGGCCCAGGTGCAGGTCGCCGTGGATGCGTTGGGTCTCCAGCCGGCCCAGCGCGCCGAAGCGGGCATAGGAGTCGCGCAGCATCGCCTCGTGGGCGGCGAGCTCGGGCACTACGGGCAGCGCGGCCTCGAGCCGGGCGACCATCTGCTGGGCCAGCTGGTCGGCCGACCTCACCTCGGAGCCGAGCTGCTCGAGCAGCGTGGCGTGGACCTCGGCGACGGCCTCGCCCAGCCGCGCCGCCTCGCCGGCGAAGTCGCCGCCCACCTCGTCGGCGTGCAGGTCGGCCTCGGCGTAGAGGTTGCGCACGCTGGCCTGCGCCAGGTCCCAGCCGTCGCTGGCGGTGCGCAGGAACTGCTGCAGCATGGCCAGGTGCATCATCCCGTCGGGAGCCTCGGCCCGGCCGGCGCCGTCGGCCTCGACCCAGCCGTAGAGCGCGGCGATGTGCTCGCTGCCGCCCCGGGTGAGCGTCTCGTGGAGCGTGATGTCGGGGTTCTCGCCCGGTGTGACCTTGCGGAACAGCTTGAGCAGCGAGTCGTCCCCGAAGGCCACCGAAGAGTTGGACTGCTCCCCGGAGAACAGCGTCGATCGGGCCTCGGCGTCCAGGTCGTGGCCCGGGACCCGACGGAAGCGCAGCCCGGAGTCGGGTGCGGTCCCGCCGTCGGCCTCCGGGTCCGCTGCGAGGAACGCGTGGAGGTACCTGGCCATCGCCGCCCGGTCGTGCACCGCGTCGTAGGCGTGGACGTACTCACCGTCGCCGCGGTCCCACCACCCGACGAAGGCGTGGTCGAGGTGCGGCTGCGGGTCGCGGTAGAGGGCCAACGGCAGCTGGTAGTAGTCCACGCCGCCCTCGTCGTCGTCGTAGTGCACCGGCACCAGGTGGACCGACACCAGGGGCTCGGCGTCGCCGTCGAGGGTGCCCAGGTGGAGCGGCTCCGCCACGGTGAAAGGCCGGCCCTTGCCGCCGAACCAGCGGGCGTTCTCGAGATAGGGGGTCAGGTCGTCGGTCACGGGGTGGCACCCTCCTCGGCGCCGGCCGGCCGGGTGAGTCGGAACCAGTAGAAGCCGTAGCCCGAGAGGGTCAGCAGGTAGGGCAGCTCGCCGATCGGGGGGAACGGCACGCCGCCCAGCAGCTCGACGGGCCGGCGGCCCTCGTAACGGCGCAGGTCGAGCTCCACGGGCTGTGGGAAGCGGGAGAGGTTGTTGACGCACAGGATGACGTCGAGGTGGCCGTCGGCGGTGGTGTACTCGCGGGCGTAGGACAGCACCGACGGGTTGGAGCCGCCGAGGTCGAGGAACTCGCCGAGGCCGAAGGCCGGGTGCTGCCGACGGGCATGGATCATCCGGCGGGTCCAGTGCAGCAAGGACGAGGCGTTCTCGAGCTGCGACTCCACGTTGACGCTCTGGTAGCCGAAGACCGGGTCCTGCACGAGCGGCAGGTGCAGTCGGCCCGGGGTGGCCGAGGAGAACCCGGCGTTGCGGTCGGGGGTCCACTGCATCGGCGTGCGTACGCCGTCCCGGTCGCCGAGCCAGATGTTGTCGCCCATGCCGATCTCGTCGCCGTAGTAGAGGACCGGCGACCCGGGCAGGGAGAGCAGCAGGGCCGTGAACAGCTCGATCTGGTTGGTGTCGTTGTCGAGCAGAGGCGCCAGCCGTCGGCGGATGCCGATGTTGGCCTTCATCCGGGGGTCCTTGGCGTACTCGGCCCACATGTAGTCACGGTCGTCGTCGGTGACCATCTCGAGCGTGAGCTCGTCGTGGTTGCGCAGGAAGATGCCCCACTGGCAGCCGTCGGGGATCGCCGGCGTCTGCTCGAGGATCTCCGAGATGGGATAGCGCGACTCGCGTCGAACCGCCATGAAGATGCGCGGCATCACCGGGAAGTGGAAGCACATGTGGCACTCGGTGCCGACCCAGGCGCCGTCGTCGGTGTGCTGACCGCCGAAGTAGTCGACCACGTCGGCCGGCCACTGGTTGGCCTCGGCGAGCAGCACCCGACCGGGGTAGTGCTCGTCGATGTAGGAGCGCACCTTGCGCAGGAAGTCGTGGGTCTCCGGGAGGTTCTCCCCGTTGGTGCCGGGACGTTCGTAGAGGTAGGGGACGGCGTCGAGCCGGAAGCCGTCCAGGCCCATGTCGAGCCAGAACGACAGCGCCTCCAGCATCGCGTCGTGGACCCGGGGGTTGTCGAAGTTGAGGTCGGGCTGGTGGCTGAAGAAGCGGTGCCAGAAGTACTGCTGGCGGACTGGGTCCCAGGTCCAATTCGACGGCTCGGTGTCGACGAAGATGACCCGGGCGTCCTGGTAGAGGTCGTCGGTGTCGGACCAGACGTAGAAGTCGCCGTAGGGGCCGTCGGGCTCGCTGCGAGAGGCCTGGAACCACGGGTGCGCGTCGCTGGTGTGGTTCATGACGAAGTCGATGATCACCCGGATGCCGCGGTCGTGGGCGGCCTGGACGAACGCCTTGAAGTCGTCGACGCTGCCCGCCTCGGGCAGGGTGTTGGTGTAGTCGGCGACGTCGTAGCCGCCGTCGCGCAGCGGTGAGGTGAAGAACGGCGGCACCCACAGGCAGTCGACGCCGAGCCAGGCGAGGTAGTCGAGCTTCTCGATCAGGCCCTTGAAGTCGCCGACGCCGTCGCCGTTGGAGTCGCGGAAGGAGCGGACCAGGACCTCGTAGAACACCGCGGTCTTGAACCACTCCGGCTGGTCCTCGTCGGTCGTCGACAGACCGGTCTGGCCGGTGGCTTGGCTCACGTGTGTCTCCGCACGGTCAGCACGTGGGCGGGCTCGTGGTGCGGGTCGAGCCGCACGTAGTTGTGCTCGTGCCAGGTCCACGACTGCCCGGTGATCTCGTCGTGGACGACGAAGGAGTCCTGCCAGTCGAGGCCGAGCGCGGGCAGGTCGAGGTGGACCGAGGTCTCGCGGGTGCCGTGGGGGTCGAGGTTGATGATCACGATCACCACGTCGTCGTCGCCGGCGTCACGGGGCGCGCGCTTGCTGAAGACCAGCACGGAGTCGTCGTCGCTGCCGTGGACGGTGAGGTTGCGCAGCAGCTGGAGTGCCGGGTGGGCGCGGCGGATCTCGTTGAGCCGGGTGAGGTACGGCGCCAGCGTGTGGCCGCTGGCCTCCGCCTCCGCCCAGTCGCGGACCCGGATCTGGTACTTCTCGGAGTCGAGGTACTCCTCGCTGCCGGGGCGGACCGCCACGTGCTCGTAGAGCTCGTAGCCGGCGTAGACGCCCCAGCTGGGGGAGCCGGTCGCGGCCAGCACCGCGCGGATCTTGAACGCCGGCGGGCCGCCGTACTGCAGGAACGCGTGCAGGATGTCGGGGGTGTTGACGAAGAAGTTGGGCCGCATCAGGTGGTCGGAGCCGCCCGAGAGCTCGCGGAGGTAGTCCTCGATCTCCCACTTGGCGGTGCGCCAGGTGAAGTAGGTGTAGGACTGGTGGAAGCCGACCGAGCCCAGCGCGTGCATCATGGCCGGTCGGGTGAACGCCTCGGAGAGGAACACCACGTCGGGGTCGGTGCGGCGGACCTCGCCCAGCAGCCACTCCCAGAACTCCACCGGCTTGGTGTGCGGGTTGTCGACGCGGAAGATCCGGACCCCGTGGGACATCCACAGGTGGACGATCCGGAGCACCTCGGCGCGGATGCCCTCGGGGTCGTTGTCGAAGTTGACGGGGTAGATGTCCTGGTACTTCTTCGGCGGGTTCTCGGCGTAGGCGATGGTGCCGTCGGCGCGCGTGGTGAACCACTCGGGGTGGGAGGTGACCCAAGGGTGGTCGGGGGCCGCCTGGAGCGCCAGGTCGAGGGCCACCTCGAGACCCAGGTCGCGGGCGCGGGCGACGAATGCGTCGAAGTCGTCGAAGTCGCCCAGGTCGGGGTGGATGGCGTCGTGGCCGCCGTCCTTGCTGCCGATGGCCCACGGCGAGCCGGTGTCGTCGGGCCCGGGGGTGAGCGTGTTGTTGGGCCCCTTGCGGTTGACCTCGCCGATCGGGTGGATCGGCGGCAGGTAGATCACGTCGAAGCCCATCGCCGCGACCGCGGGCAGCCGCTCGGCGGCGGTGCGCAGGGTGCCGCTGGTCACGGCGCCGGTCGCCGCGTCGCGCGTCGCACCCTCCGAGCGGGGGAAGAACTCGTACCAGCTGCCGTAGAGGGCGCGCGACCGGTCGGCGTACGCCGGGAAGGGGCCCTCGACGGTCACCAGCTCGCGGATCGGGTGCTTGCGCATCAGTGCCCGCACCTCGGGCGCCAGCAGTGCCGCCAGCCGCGCCTCGACCGGCCTCTTGGTGTCGCGCGCCGCCTCGAGGGCCGCCTTGACGATGGCCCGGCACGCGTCGTCCTTGCGGGGGAGGCGCTTCTGGACCTGCTGGAGCAGGAGCCGGCCCTCGGTGAACATCAGGTCGACGTCGACGCCGGCAGGGACCTTGATGCCCGCGTTGTGCGCCCAGGTGGCGAGGGGGTCGGACCAGGCCTGCACCTCGAACTGCCAGGCACCCTCGGCGTCGGGGGTGACCCAGGCGCGGTAGAGGTCGGGGACACCGCCGTCGGGGTCCATCCGCACCGGGTCGCGCCGCTTGCCGTCGGGGCCGGTCAGGACCACCTCGGCGGCGAGCTTGTCGTGCCCCTCGCGGAACACGCTCGCCGTGACCGGGAACGGCTCGCCGACCGTGGCCTTGGCGGGCAGCCGACCCCGGTCGACGAGGGGTGTCACGTGCATGACGGGGATGCGGCCGACCATGCGACAACCCTTGCGAAGTCCGACGCCCGATGCAAGGCGACCGGGGCCGCCCGCCGTCGGGGTCGGCAAAATCCCGCCCTGGGCCCGGGACGGGCTTGGAACGATCCAAACATTCGGCTAACGTCCCTTCGTGCGAGCGATCCGACGATTCACCGTCCGCCCCGTCCTTCCTGCCGAGCTGCAGCCGCTGGCTGAGCTGGTCGCCAACCTGCGGTGGTCGTGGCACCCACCCACGCAGGACGTGTTCCGGACGGTCGACCCCGAGGTCTGGGAGCAGGTCAACCACGATCCGGTCCGCCTGCTCGGCACCGTGAGCCGGGCCCGGCTCGAGGAGCTCGCCGGCGACGGGGAGTTCCTCGCCGCCCTCGGCGCGGCGCACGCCGACCTGACGGCGTACCTCACCGACGAGCGGTGGTACCACCAGCGCGGAGGCGAGGACGCCCCGGCGGCGATCGGCTACTTCTCCCCGGAGTTCGGCATCACCCACGTGCTCCCGCAGTACTCCGGCGGTCTCGGCATCCTCGCCGGCGACCACCTCAAGGCGGCGTCCGACCTGGGCGTGGCGCTGGTCGGCGTCGGTCTGCTCTACAAGTACGGCTACTTCAAGCAGTCGCTCTCCCGTGAGGGCTGGCAGCAGGAGACCTACCCCGTGCTCGACCCCGACGAGCTGCCGATCACGCCGCTGCGGGAGGCCGACGGCTCCCGGGCCACGGTCACGATCGCGATGCCCGACGGCCCCGACCTGGTGGCCCGGATCTGGGTGGCCCAGGTGGGCCGGGTGCCGCTGCTGCTCCTCGACAGCGACATGGAGGAGAACCCGCAGCACCTCCGCGAGGTCACCGACCGGCTCTACGGCGGCACCAGCGAGCACCGGCTGCGCCAGGAGCTGCTGCTGGGCGTCGGCGGCGTGCGGGCGCTGCGTGTCTACTCCCGGCTCACCGGCGCCCCCGACCCCGAGGTGTTCCACACCAACGAGGGACACGCGGGCTTCCTCGGCCTGGAGCGGATCCGCGAGCTCACGGTCGCCGAGGGTGGCCCGGGCCTCGACTTCGACACCGCGCTCGAGGTGTCGCGCGCGGGCACGGTGTTCACCACCCACACCCCGGTGCCGGCCGGCATCGACCGGTTCCCGCTTGAGCTGGTCGAGCAGTACTTCGGCGGCAACAGCCCGACCCCCGGCGTGCCGGTGGAGCGGATCGTGGCGCTGGGCGCCGAGGACTACGACGGCGGCGACCCGGCCGTGTTCAACATGGCGGTGATGGGCTTCCGGCTCGCCCAGCGGGCCAACGGCGTCTCGCTGCTGCACGGGCACGTCTCCCGCGGCATGTTCAACGGGCTGTGGCCGGCCTTCGACGAGGCCGAGGTGCCGATCGGCTCCATCACCAACGGGGTGCACGCCTCCACGTGGGTGGCCCGGGAGATCTTCGAGCTCGCCGCGGAGTACGGCGTCGACGTCGACGAGGACCCCGACCAGCTGTGGAGCCTGGTCGACAAGATCCCCGGCAAGGAGATCTGGGGCCTCAAGCGGGTGCTGCGCGAGCGGCTGGTGCTCGACGCGCGCGGCCGGCTCGCCAAGTCCTACGCCAAGCGCGGCTTCGCCCCCGCGGAGTACTCCTGGACCGACGCAGCACTCGACCCCGACGTGCTGACGATCGGCTTCGCGCGCCGGGTGCCGTCGTACAAGCGGCTGACGCTGATGCTGTCGGACCCCGAGCGGCTCAAGGCGCTGCTGCTGCACCCCGAGCGACCGGTGCAGCTGGTGATCGCCGGCAAGTCGCACCCCGCCGACGACGGCGGGAAGCGGCTGATCCAGGAGCTGGTGCGGTTCGCCGACGACCCGGAGGTCCGGCACCGCATCGTGTTCCTGCCCAACTACGACATCGCGATGGCGCAGCCGCTCTATCCCGGCTGCGACGTCTGGCTCAACAACCCGCTGCGGCCCTACGAGGCGTGCGGCACCTCCGGCATGAAGGCGGCGCTCAACGGCGGCCTCAACCTGTCGATCCTCGACGGCTGGTGGGACGAGTGGTACGACGGCTCCAACGGCTGGGCGATCCCGTCGGCCGACGGCGTGGACGACCCCGACCGGCGCGACGACCTCGAGGCCACCTCGCTCTACGACCTGATCGAGAACGAGGTCGCCCCGAAGTTCTACGACGTCGACGCCGACGGGGTGCCGCCCCGCTGGCTGGAGATGGTCCGGCACACCTTGAAGTCCCTCGGGCCCAAGGTGCTGGCGCGCCGGATGGTGCGCGACTACGTCCGCACCCTCTACGCCCCCGCCGCCCACAACGCGCGAGCCCTGAACTCCGACTTCGCCGGTGCGCGCGAGCTGACCGGGTGGAAGAAGCGGGTCCGCTCCTCATGGTCGGGCGTGCGGGTCGAGCACGTCGAGTCGAGTGGGGTGGGCGACGCTCCGGAGGTGGGTGCGACGTTGACCGTCCGCGCCTTCGTTGCGCTCGGCGAGCTGGGCCCGGCCGACGTCGACGTCCAGGTGGTCGCCGGCACCACCACGCCCGACGACCTGCTCCTCGACGACTCGGTCGAGGTGACGTCGATGGCGGTGGCCGAGACCTACGAGGGCGGCCGGTTCCGCTTCGACGCCGCCGTGGCGATCGACCACTCGGGTGCCTTCGGCTACACCGTCCGAGTGGTCCCGCGGCACCCCTCGCTCACCTCCGTCGCCGAGCTGGGGCTGGTGGCCCTGCCGGGCTGAGCGGCAACCCCTACGGAGTGTGGTCGGTCTGCCGGAGCACCAGCACCGCCCGGCCGGCCAGGGTGAGTGCGTCCCCGGAGGCCACGGGGGCACCGACCGCGAGGGCCGGGTCGGTGGACAGCACGACCTCGCCGTGGTTGACCCACTGGTTGTGCGGCAGCGTCAGGTCGACCGGCTCCGGCCCGCTGTTGAACCACATCAGGAACGAACAGTCGTGCTGCTGCTGGCCGCGCGGGCCGGGGGAGCGCAGCGGGTCGCCGGAGACGAACATCCCGACCGTGTGCAGGTCGGCGTCGTACCAGTCCTTGGCCGACATCTCCCGCCCGGTGGGGTGCATCCAGGCCAGGTCCTTGGGTCCGCCGTCGATCGTCGGGGTGCCGACGAAGTGGTGCCGCTGGCGCAGCGTCGCGTGCTCGCGTCGCAGCCGCAGCGCCGCCTTGGTGAACTCATAGACGTCGAGCCACGCGTCGTCGGGCCGCCAGTCGACCCACGACACCTCGTTGTCCTGGACGTAGGCGTTGTTGTTGCCGCGCTGGGTGCGGCCGCGCTCGTCGCCGGCGGTGATCATCGGTGAGCCGTTGGACAGGCACAGCGTCACCATCATGTTGGCCGCCTGACGTCGCCGCAGCGCGAGGATCGCCGGGTCGTCGGTCTCGCCCTCGACACCGTGGTTCCACGAGCGGTTGTTGTCGGAGCCGTCGCGGTTGTCCTCGCCGTTGTCCTCGTTGTGCTTCTCGTTGTAGGACACCAGGTCGCGCAGCGTGAAGCCGTCGTGGGCGGTCACGAAGTTCACCGAGGCGTACGGCGACCGGCCGTCGTCGGCGTACAGGTCGGAGGAGCCGGCCAGCCGCGAGGCGACGTCGCGGATGCCGCCCGAGGAGGCCCGCCAGTAGTCGCGCATCGTGTCGCGATAGCGGTCGTTCCACTCCACCCACGGGGGCGGGAACGAGCCGACCATGTAGCCGTCCATCGACGCGTCCCACGGCTCGGCGATCAGCTTCACGTAGCGCAGCACCGGGTCCTGGCTGATCGTGGTGAGGAAGGCGCTGCGCATGTCGATGTCGTGACCGGTCCGCGCCAGCGCCGAGGCGAGGTCGAACCGGAAGCCGTCGACGTGCATCTCCGCGGCCCAGTAGCGCAGCGAGTCGAGGATCAGCCGCAGCGCCGCCAGGTTGGTGGTGTCGACGGTGTTGCCGCAGCCGGTGACGTCCCAGTAGGCGTCGCCCGGCGTGCCGGCGCGCTTGTAGAACCCGTGGTCGTCCAGCCCCCGGAAGGAGTACGCCGGCCCGAGGGCGCCGCCCTCCGCGGTGTGGTTGTAGACGACGTCGAGGAAGACCTCGATGCCCGCCTCGTGGAAGCTCTTCACCATCTGCTTGAACTCGGTGATCTGCTGACCGCGGTCGCCCGACGAGGAGTAGGCCGCGTGCGGCGCGAAGAAGCCGATGGAGTTGTAGCCCCAGTAGTTCACATCGCCGCGCTGGGCCACCGCCGGCTCGGTGAAGAACTGCTGGGTCGGGAGCAGCTCGACCGCGGAGATGCCGAGGTCCTTGAGGTAGTCGATGACCGTCGGGCTCCCCAGGCCGGCGTAGGTTCCTCGCAGGTGCTCGGGGATCTCGTTGTGCAGCTGGGTGAAGCCCTTGACGTGCAGCTCGTAGATCACCGTGTCGCGCCACCGGGTGCGCAGCCGCCGGTCCTCGCCCCAGTCGAACTCGTCGTGGGTGACCACGCAGCGGGGCATGCTCGCCGCGGAGTCCAGCGGGCTGGGCTTGTCGGGTGAGCCGACGACGTAAGGGAGGGTCTCGGGCCCGTAGCGGGGCTGGCCGGTGACCGCTCGGGCGTAGGGGTCCAGCAGCAGCTTGGCGGGGTTGAACTTCCGGCCGTGACCGACGTCCCAGGGCCCTTCGGCCCGCAGGCCGTAGAGCTGGCCGACGGGCACGCCGGGGATCTGTCCGTGCCACACGCCCAGCGTGTGCTCGGTGAGGCGGTGGCGGGTCTCGGTGCCCTCGTCGTCGAACAGGCACACCCACATGCCGGTCGCCTCGGGCGACCAGACGGCGAAGTTCGTGGCATCGGGACTCCAGGTGGCCCCCAGCTGCTGGTGGGTTCCCGGCCACACGGGAGCGGTCTCGTCACGGCTCTGCCAGCTCCACGTGTTCGGACTCACCGGCACATTCTGGCCGACGGCAGGCCCGGGCGGACACGAGGCCGCCCCGGGCTAGGCTCGCGACCGGACCGGGCACGCCGCCCGGCGCGACAGCCGACCAGGTGAGAGGTGGAGCCAGATGGGCGAGTTCGTCCGACTCGAGGTGGCCGACGGGGTGGGCACGATCCGCCTGGACCGGCCGAAGCTCAACGCCCTCGACGCCGCGATGCAGGAGGAGATCCGGGCGGCGGCCCACGAGGCCACCCGGCGCGACGACGTGCGCGCGGTGGTGCTCTACGGCGGGGAGCGCACGTTCGCCGCCGGCGCCGACATCAAGGAGATGGCGGCCATGTCCTACACCGACATGGTCAAGCACTCCGGGGTGCTGCAGTCGGCGTTCACCGCGGTGGCGCGGATCCCGAAGCCGGTGGTGGCCGCGGTGACCGGCTACGCCCTCGGTGGCGGCTGTGAGCTGGCGCTGTGCGCCGACATCCGCATCGCCGCCGACGACGCCGTGCTCGGGCAGCCGGAGATCCAGCTCGGCATCATCCCCGGCGCGGGCGGCACCCAGCGGCTGACCCGGCTGGTCGGCCCGAGCCGCGCCAAGGACCTGGTCTTCACGGGTCGGTTCGTCCCGGCCGACGAGGCGCTGGCCATCGGCCTGGTCGACAGGGTGGTGCCGGCCGACCAGGTCCATGGCGAGGCGCTCACCTGGGCGCGGCAGTTCGCGGCCGGGCCGGCGTACGCCCTGCGCGCGGCGAAGGAGGCGATCGACCGGGGCCTGGAGGTCGACCTCGACACCGGGCTGGAGATCGAGCGGCAGCAGTTCGCGGCGCTGTTCGCCACCGAGGACCGAGCCATCGGGATGGGCTCCTTCGTCGAGAACGGCCCCGGCAAGGCGACCTTCGTGGGGCGCTGAGCCACGGCCGACCCTGTGACTCACTCCACCCGCTGCCAGGTACCGGGGGCGCGATACCGACGGGTAGCCTCACCAGAGCACGTCCGTGGCCTCCGGCATAGACCGAGGCCCTCCGACCACACGGCCCGCTCGGGCCGCACGATTGGATGATCCGTTGAACATCGTCGTCTGTGTGAAGTACGTCCCGGATGCGTCCGGTGAGGTGAAGTTCGAGGCCGACAACACCGTCGACCGGGCCGCTGCCGACGGCCTGCTGTCCGAGCTCGACGAGTACGCCGTCGAGCAGGCGTTGCAGGTCAAGGAGAAGCGCGACGGCGACGAGGTGACGGTCACGGCCCTGTGCGTCGGACCGGAGAAGGCCGTCGACGCGGTGCGCAAGGCGCTGCAGATGGGAGCCGACCAGGGCGTGCACGTCGTCGACGACGCGATCGCCGGCTCCGACGCGGTGGCCACCTCGCTGGTGCTCGCCGAGGCGGTGAAGAAGGCCGGCTCTGCCAACGGTGGGGCGGACCTGGTGATCTGTGGGATGGCCTCGACCGACGGCGGGATGAGCGTGGTGCCGGCGATGCTGGCCGAGCGGCTGGGGCTGCCCCAGGTGACGTTCGCCTCGCTGCTGGAGACCCAGGGCGACCAGATCCGCATCCGCCGCGACGGCGACACCGCCACCGAGGTGGTGGGCGCGACGATGCCGGTGGTCGTGTCGGTGACCGACCAGACCGGTGAGGCGCGCTACCCGTCGTTCAAGGGGATCATGGCGGCGAAGAAGAAGCCGATGGAGACCTACTCGCTGGCCGACCTTGGTGTCGACGCCTCGCAGGTGGGGCTGTCGGTGGCCTGGACCGAGGTCGCGGAGACCACGGCCCGTCCGCCGCGCAGCGCCGGCGAGGTCGTGCCCGACGAGGACGGCTCGGGCGCGCAGGCGCTGGCCGACTTCCTCGCGTCCAAGAAGTTCATCTGAGCAGCCCGAGAGCGAGCAGGAGCACAGTCATGTCCGAAGTCCTGGTGCTGGTCGACCACGTCGACGGTGCTGTCCGCAAGCCCACGTTCGAGCTGCTGACCATCGCCCGCCGGCTGGGGGAGCCGTCGGCGGTGTTCATCGGAGCCGCCGGCCAGGCCGCCGCGGCCGCGACGACCCTCGGTGCCTACGGCGCCGAGAAGGTCTACGCGATCGACGACGCGCAGATCCGCGGCTACCTCGTGGCTCCCAAGGCCGAGGCCCTCCAGCAGGTCGCCGCGACGGCCAGCCCGGCGGCGATCCTGATCACGTCCTCCGCGGAGGGCAAGGAGATCGCCGGCCGGCTGGCGATCAAGCTCGGTTCCGGGCTGATCACCGACGCGGTCGACGTCGAGGCCGGAGACGGTGGACCGGTGACGACCCAGTCGGTGTTCGCGGGCAACTACACGGTGGCCGCCAAGGTCACCCAGGGCACTCCGATCATCACGGTCAAGCCCAACGCCGCCACGCCCGAGGAGGTCGCCGGCGCGGCGGCCGTCACCGAGGTCGCCGTCACCGTGTCCGACGCGGCCAAGACGGCGCAGATCATCGCCTCGCAGCCGCGGCAGGCCACCGGGCGCCCCGAGCTCACCGAGGCCGCGATCGTGGTCTCCGGCGGCCGCGGCACCGGCGGCAACTTCGAGCCCATCGACGCCCTCGCCGACTCCCTCGGCGCCGCCGTCGGTGCCTCGCGGGCCGCGGTCGACTCCGGCTGGGTGCCGCACACCTACCAGGTCGGCCAGACCGGCAAGACCGTGTCACCGCAGCTCTATGTCGCCGCCGGCATCTCCGGCGCCATCCAGCACCGCGCGGGCATGCAGACGTCCAAGACGATCGTCGCGGTCAACAAGGACGACGAGGCACCGATCTTCGAGCTCGTCGACTTCGGGGTCGTCGGTGACCTGCACACCGTGCTGCCCGCGCTCACCGAGAAGGTCACCGCCCGCAAGGGCTGAGCGCCCACCCGTCGAGGTGACACGGCCCTTCCGGGTGCACCCGGAAGGACCGTGTCATGCGCGGGCTCTCCGTCAGCCGGCGTAGCGCGCTCGCAGCGCGGCCGGTCGGAAGAACCCGGACAGGCTCTCGTCCACGAGGCCGACGGGGAAGACCTTGACGCGACGGTCCTTCCCCTGCCCGCCGAGCCGGATCTTGCGGAGCGAGGTGTTGTTGTCGGTGCTGCCCTCGATCAGGTTGCCCTCGGGGTTGGCGGTCACCCTGATGTAGTAGATGCCGTTGGGCAGCGAGCCGAGCCGGAACGCCTGGCCGGTGCGGAACTGGTAGTACGTGTCGCCGTTGCCGGCCTGCAGCACCTCGCGGATGCTCTGCGCCTCGAAGCCGCCGCAGGCGGTCGAGAGGTCGGTGTTCCACGGGTGCCAGTCGGCGCCGGGCACGGTGTAGTCCACCGCATCGGTGGCCGCGAGGCAGAAGGACTGCTTCGTGGAGCGCACCGCCAGGCTCATGTCGGCGTTGAGCAGCTCGTACTGCGCGAAGTCCTCGAAGTGCCAGTGGTGGTGGTTGCCCTCGTGCCAGTGCATCTGGCCGACCTGCTGGTAGCCGGTCTCGTTGCCGTCGGCGTCGAAGAAGTACTGGTAGGCGTCCATCACGTCCTCACCCGGCCGGCGGAACCCGTCGATCAGCAGCTGGCTGTCGCCGGCGTTCCAGACGGTGGCGCCGAACCGCAGGGCGGTGCCCTTGCCGTTGAGGGAGATCCCGAACGCCGGGAGGGTGCGCAGGTCCATCAGGGGTCCGGAGACGGCGCCGGACTGCGCCTGCGCGGGTCGGGCCGCGTGCGGCCGCGCGGCGGCCGGCCGTGGCGCCGCCGGAGCGGTGGTGCGGCAGCCACGGAGGTCGACGGTGGAGGGTCGACAGCCGGTGCCGGGCGTCACGACCATGGTGAACGTGGTCCGCGCGTCCTCCAGGCTGATCCCCAGGGCGGCTCGGTAGGCCGGCGCGATCACGGCCGTGACCGTGAACGTGCCGGGCTTGAGGCGCAGCGGGTGGCTCCAGTTGTTGAGCGTCGCGCTCCAGCCGCGCTGGATGCCCATCACGCTGCCCAGGGTGTAGGGGTTGTAGGGGCAGCCCTCCGGGTAGGGCGACACCAGCGGCGAGTCCGGACCGTTGCGGGTCACCCCGTCGTTGAGGCAGGCGCCGGGCGTCCGGCGGGTGGCCATCGTGCCGTCGGCGCGGCGGACCCGCAGGGTGTAGAACCGCGACAGCTCGTTGAACGTCGTCATGCTGCCCTCGGGGAGGGCGCCCGACATCGTCCCGCTGCGCCACTCCGACGTGATCGGGTCGTCGTACGACGCCCGGTGCGACCAGACCTCGAACGCCTCGTCGGTTGCGGTCACCCGCACCCCGAGGGGGTCGTAGATCCAGTTGTTGTAGCTGCTGACCGTGACCGTGTCGGGTGCGGTCAGCGTGATCGGCGGGACGCCGGGAGCGGCGCCGGCGGACGGCAGCACACCGGGCGCCGCGACGGCGAGCACGGTGGCGGGCAGGGCTGCGACAGCAAGGCTGGCAGCGAGTGGACGGAATCGGCGCACGGCTCCCCCTGAGAATGTGACGGACGGTCATCTGGTGAGACGCACCTCACACCGGTTCGGTTGCCTCGTCCGAGCCGGATTCTGGCCCACCGTGGCGGTGTGGGACTCCCGCCGCGCCGGGTGTCGGGGTGACTACCCTGGGACCCATGACCGACGAGCACGAGGTGATCGCGGCCGCCGAGCGGGCCCGGGCGGCGAGCTACGCCCTCGCGGTCGCCACGCGTGCCCAGAAGGACGCGGCGCTGGAGGCGATGGCGGTCGCCCTCGGGAGCCACGAGGAGTCGATCCTGGCCGCCAACGCCGACGACATCCGGCGCGCCGAGGCCGGGGGCACCCCGAGCAACATCATCGACCGGCTCCGGCTCACCCCCGAGCGGCTCGAGGCCATGGCGCAGGGGCTGCGCGACGTCGCCGGCCTGCCCGACCCGGTGGGCGAGGTGGTGCGCGGCGGCACGCTGGCCAACGGGCTCGAGCTGCGTCAGGTGCGGGTGCCGTTCGGGGTGGTCGGCATGATCTACGAGGCCCGGCCCAACGTCACCGCCGACGCGGCCGGCATCTGCCTGAAGTCGGGCAACGCCGTGCTGCTCCGGGGCTCGTCGAGCGCCCGGTCCAGCAACCGGGCGATCGTCGAGGCGCTCCGTGAGGCGGTGGTGACCGCCGGGCTCGAGGCCGACGTGGTCCAGCTGGTCCCGGGCGACTCCCACGAGAGCGTCAAGGTGCTGATGCGTGCCCGCGGCCTGGTCGACGTCCTCATCCCGCGCGGCGGGGCCGGGCTGATCCGCTCGGTCGTCGAGGAGTCCACGGTGCCGGTCATCGAGACGGGGGTCGGCAACTGCCACGTCTACGTCGACGCCGGCGCCGACCTCGACAAGGCGCTGGCGATCGTGCTCAACGCCAAGACCCACCGCACCTCGGTCTGCAACGCCGCCGAGTCGCTGCTGGTGCACGAGTCGGTGGCCGCGGAGTTCGTGCCCCGGGTCGTGGCGGCCCTGCAGGAGGGGGGCGTGACGATCCACGGCGACGCCGCGTTCCAGGCCCACGACGGGGTCGTCGAGGTGACCGAGGACGACGACGCGAGGGAGTACCTCTCGCTCGACATCTCGGCCCGCGTGGTGCCGTCGCTCGAGGCCGCCATCGACCACATCCGGCGCTACTCCAGCCAGCACTCCGACGCGATCGTCACCGACGACCTGGGCGCCGCCCGCCGGTTCGTCGCCGCGGTCGACTCCGCGGCGGTGCTGGTCAACGCCTCGACGCGCTTCACCGACGGCGGTGAGTTCGGCTTCGGCGCCGAGATCGGGATCAGCACCCAGAAGCTCCATGCTCGCGGCCCGATGGGGCTGCCGGAGATGACCTCGACGAAGTACGTCGTCACCGGAGACGGCCACATCCGCTGAGTGCGCGACCCGCGAGCGGGGGGAGGGGCGCGGCGGCCGGTGGCCGGTGCCCGGTAGGCTGTGCGCCATGTCGAGCGCCGTCATCCGTCTCGCCGAGACCACCGAGCACAGCAGCACGTCGATCAGCCCCTACGCCGTCGGCGGCACCGTGCTGGCCATCCTGCTGCTCCTGCTCGTCGTCCTGCTGATGTTCGGCAAGGGACGAGACCACAGCTGAGCGTGTCCGACGCCTCGCCGCCTCCCACGCCCGGCACCGCGGCCCGATCCGCCGAGGACGGGCCCCGGCGGATCGGCGTGATGGGCGGCACCTTCGACCCCATCCATCACGGCCACCTGGTGGCCGCGTCGGAGGTGCAGGCCTGGTTCGGCCTCGACGAGGTGGTCTTCGTGCCCACCGGCGACCCCTGGCAGAAGTCCGACCGCCAGGTGAGCCCGGCGGAGCACCGCTACCTGATGACGGTGATCGCGACGGCGTCGAACCCGAGGTTCTGGGTCTCCCGGGTCGACATCGACCGCGACGGGCCGACGTACACCACCGACACGCTGCGCGACCTCCGCCGCGAGCTGCCCGACGCCGAGCTCTACTTCATCACCGGCGCCGACGCGCTCGCCGACATCTTCACCTGGCGCGACGCCGACGAGCTGTTCGACCTGGCGACCTTCGTGGGCTGCACCCGGCCCGGCTACACCATGCCGCCCGAGACGCTGGCGAAGATCCCCGCCGAGCGGGTGACGCTGGTCGAGGTGCCGGCGCTGGCGATCTCCTCGTCGGACTGCCGGGAGCGGCGGCGGCGCGGCGAGCCGGTGTGGTACCTCGTGCCCGACGGGGTGGTCCAGTACCTCGCCAAGAACGACCTCTACCAGCCCGACCGACCATCCGGCACCGGCCACGCGACCGGCGCCCCGACGCAGACGGCAGGATCGCCTCCGGCATGACCGCCACCGACCACGCCCACGAGCTCGTCAGCACCGCCGCGCTGGCGGCGTCCGACAAGCTTGCCCAGCACATCATCGCCTTCGACGTCTCCGAGCAGCTGGCGATCACCGACGCCTTCCTGCTGGCCTCGGCGCCCAACGACCGCCAGGTCCGCGCGATCGTCGACGAGATCGAGAAGAAGCTCCGCGAGCTCGACGCCAAGCCGATCCGCCGCGAGGGGCACCGCGAGGGCCGCTGGGTGCTGCTCGACTACGGCGAGATCGTGGTGCACGTGCAGCACGAGGAGGAGCGGCAGTTCTACGCCCTGGAGCGGCTCTGGCGAGACTGTCCACTGATGACGCTGCCGGCTGAGGTCACCGAGGGCCCGTCGGGCGATCCGGTCGAGCCGGCCGTCGACGACGATGAGTGACCGGCGGGCGCTGATCCTGCTCCGCCACGGCCGCACCGCCTGGAACGCCGTGGGCCGCGCGCAGGGGCACGCCGACGTACCGCTCGACGACCTGGGCCGGGCGCAGGCGGAGGCCGCGGCCCGCGCCCTCGCGCCGCTCGGCCCGGTCCGGCTGTGGTCGTCCGATCTGGCGCGAGCGCGCGAGACCGCCGACCGGGTGGCCGCCGCGACCGGGCTCCTGGTCGAGACGACCACCGCCTTCCGGGAGTACTCCGTCGGCGAGCGCACCGGGCTGACCCTTGCGGAGTTCGCCGAGCGGCACCCCCGGGAGTACGCCGCGTGGCGGGCCGGCCACGGCGGCATCCCGGGCGCCGAGTCCGACGACGAGGTGCTGGCCAGGTTCGTGCCCGCGCTCGCGGCGGCGATGGCCGACCTCGGCCCGGGGGAGTGCGGGGTCGTGGTCACCCACGGGGCCGCCCTGAAGGCGGCGCTCGCCGAGGTGCTCGGCCTGGGCCGCCCGGGACGTGAGGCGCTCGGAGTGCTCCGCAACGCCCACTGGGTGGAGCTGGTGCACTCGGCCTCGAGCTTCCTCGGCGGCGAGGCCCGCTGGCGGCTCGCCGGCTACAACCTGTCCGCCGAGGACGCCCCCCGCGACGAGCCCGGCCCGGGAGCCGCGGCCGCCGGGGGCGATTTCGTCTCCGACGAGCCCGCCCGCTAAGATTCCCGAGTTGCCCAGGCGCCGCCAGGGCGACGACCGCGGGGCTGTGGCGCAGCTGGTAGCGCACCTGCATGGCATGCAGGGGGTCAGGGGTTCGAGTCCCCTCAGCTCCACCGATGGGATCCGCGGGACGGAGGCGACAGTGCCTCTGACCTGCGGATTCGTCATTTGGCAGGATGATGCGCTGGGTCCTCACCGAGAGGACGACCATGCGAAAGCACCAGAAACGTAGGCGAAATCGCCGCCCAACCGGGATGTGACCGCAACCGTCGTGGTGGAGCCGAGCCCGGCGACAACCCACACAGATGCACTGCGAGATTCCTCGGGACCTGCGCCCCGCCCCAGTCGCCTGTTTTCGTACCACCGTCCGAGCACCCAGCCTGTCGCACCGCCGGCGGCCACCGCCACTGCCGCGAGAAGCAACGCGGCCGACGAAGTCGCTTGACTGACGAGGACTGCGCCAATCCCAATGGCAAGGACGGCGTAGGCGGCCGGTACCCACATGTAGTTGCTCTGGGTCTCGGTCACCTGCCGGCCCTCCCTCTGGTTGCGCTGTGGGCTGGACGATTGTCTCGGACTTCCGAGGGTCAACGCCAAGCCCCGTAGGCGCCCGCGCGTCTACGACCAGTGCACGACTTTGCCGAGACCCGGGCACCAGTTCCTAGGATGGACCCGTGGTCGAACTTGCGGAGGAAGTGCGCCGTCACAGCGCCGAGCCGTTTCCTGCCTCCGTTGAGAAGGGCCTCGACTACGGCGAGGTTGACGCGGTCATGATTGACGCAGACATCCACGGTTGGGCGTCGTCCGTGGTCTCGGGCGGGCGCCTACGGGCAGACCAGCGAGCAGGGCTTGAGCGTGCGGCAGACGAGTTGGAGAGGTCACTGACCTCGTTCCCGAGGATGCGCGGCCCTTCTACGAGCACCTGCTCCGGATCGCTCGACTCACGTTGGCGCACTGATCTAGTCGCGAGAAGCGCGCAGCGCAGCCGATGTGAGGATGGATGATGGTCGCATGACGAGCGGCGTGACTGGTCAGGTCATCATCGAGTTCGCAGAGAGCGGCTACTCTCGAAGATCTCTCGCGTTCTCCCCGATGGCTCGATGGCGTGGGAGAAGGTGCCCGAGGACAAGGACACATTTGTTGCCGTATCCGTAGCGGTGTTCGACCGGCTCACGTGGAACACCTACTCCGCCTATCACTTGGTGGCTGACCTTGCGACAGGTGAGGAACACGAGCGCCACCCAGCAAGGTGCGACCGATGTCGCGACTCACCAGCGACCTGTCACCTGTGACCTATGTCGTGAACCCAGGCACCCTCAGCTCCACCGATGGGATCCGCGGGACGGAGGCGACAGCGCCTGACCTGCGATCTGCCATCGGCAGGATGATGCGCTGGGTCCTCACCGAGAGGACGACCATGCGAAAGCACCAGAAACGTAGGCGAAATCGCCGCCCAACCGGGATGTGACCGCAACCGTCGTGGTGGAGCCGAGCCCGGCGACAACCCACACAGATGCACTGCGAGACTCGGGACTGCGCCCCGCCCCAGTCGCCTGTTCTCGTACCACCGTCTGTCAACGGACAGCGGGATCTCCCTGTGGGCGGTCGGCTGATCTCCCTGCTGGCGGACAGGTGATGTCCTTGTCCGCGGACAGTTGATCTCCCTGTCGGTTCACTCCAGGGGCACCACTCCTCGGCCGGCGGTGGCTTCGGTCAGGCGTAGCGAGGTGCCCTCGGTGAGCACGACGTGGGCGTGGTGCAGGAGCCGGTCGACGGTGGCGGTGGCCAGGGTCTTGGGCATGATCGTGTCGAACCCGGAGGGATGCAGATTGCTGGTGACGGCGATGGAACGGCGCTCGTAGGCGGCGTCGACGACGCGGTAGAACGCCTCGCCAGCGGCCTGCCCGGCGGGGAGCATGCCGATGTCATCGATCACGATGAGCTCGGCGCGGGTGATCCGGGCGACGGTCTTGGCGATGGACCCGTCCACGGCGGCTTTGCCGATCGCGGCGGTAAGGGTTTCCAGGGTGAACCAGGAGACTCGCATGCCGGCGTCGATGACTTTGTGCGCGAGCGCTTCGATGAAGTGGGTCTTCCCGGTGCCGGATGGTCCGGCGATGGCCAGGTTCTCCGCGCGGCCGACCCATTCCAGGGTGGCCAGCCCGGTCTGGGTGCCGGGTGGGATCGAGGAGTCGGCTTCGCGCCAGGAGTCGAAGGTCTTCCCGGCCGGGAGTCCGGCGGCCTTGCGGCGCATCCGCCGGGTGGCCTCGTCGCGGCCGCGGATCTCCTCGGCGATGAGCACTCGGAGCACTTCGGCGGGGTCCCAGCGTTGGGCCCGTGCGGTGGCGAGCACTTCGGGGGCGGCGTTGCGCAGGTAGGGCAGCCGCATCCGCTTCAACACAGCCAGCAGCTCCTCGGGCAACTCCGGCGCCGGTGTCGGGCTGGCGGTGCGGGTCGCCATCAGAACACCTCGCCTTCAACATCGGGACCGAGCTGGTCGACCGGGGTTCGGGTGCCGAAGGTGGCCCAGGCGCTGGTGCCGGGCTGGGCCGAGTGTTCTTCGTCGGGGACCACCAGTGCGGCGATTGAGTCCCCGGCGGCTTGGTGCTCGACGATGGCGAGCAGGTCGCCCTCGGCGAACCGGCCTGCGGCCGCGGCGACACCCAACGCGGCGTCGACCGGCTCGGTCCCGACCAGCGCGGCCAGCTCGAGTGCGGCGGTCATCTTCGACCGGACCCGCTGCGCGCCGGCCGCGGCGGCCTCGACCAGCCAGGCGTGCGCCCCCGGCCCCAGGGCCAGGAACGCCTTCTCGGCATCGCTGCGCGGTCGCGGTCGGGGCGGCCTCGGTGACCCGTCCGGGTCCTGGGGGTGGTCGGGATAGTGCGACAGGTCGATCCGCGGGTTCCCCGGGGTGGACAGCCGGTGTCGGGCCACCTCGACCAGACCCGCGTGCCCGGCAAGATCCCCGCTGGCGGCGATCACCAGCTCCTCACCGTCGACGCGCACCCAGACCTCCTGGCCGATCAATCCGGGCGGAGTGGAGTAGCGCACCGACCCGAACCGGACCGTCTGATCGGTAGTGACCGTTCTGGTTTCGCCGAGTGCCGCGGTGAACGGTGCGGCCGGGACCGGATGCATCCGACCCTGCTCCACCTGCAATGCCTCGGCCGGGACCCGGTGGGTCTCCCGGTGCATCCGGGTGTTGACCTTGACGCAGAACGCCTCGCACGCCTCGACCAGCTCGGCAAAGGAGTTGTAGCCGGTGCGCAGGTTCGCGCTCGTGGGCACCAGATCCGCTTTCGCGATCCGGACGGTGGCCTCCGAGCCGCCCTTGGACTCCGGGTCGAACGGCACGCAGGTGTGCACGGTCAGCCCGTAGTGCCGGCCGGCCGCGACCATCAGCGGGTGCCGCACCGCGATCCCGGCAACGTGCTCGACGGTCACAGTCTTCTCGTTGTCGGTCAGCGCGAACGCCGGGGCCCCACCCACCCGACGCAGCGTGGCGTCCAGGCAGGTCAACAGCGTGCCCATCTTGCGGTCCCAGGTCGGCAGCACCACCCGGAACCGCGACCAGGCCAGCCAGGCGCAGAACAGCAGCGTCGGACGCGGCCGGCCATCGGGGCCGAACACCACCGGCCCGGCGCCCCAGTCGAACTGCAGCCACAGCCCCGGCTCGGTGATCCAGGGCCGATACCCGCGCCGGTGCCCGGAGACGTAGGCGGCCTTGGCCGCTGCGACCGCACGGCGAGTGGTCCGCTCGTCCCCGGTGAACCCCATCGCGATCAGCCGCTCATGGGTCACATCGGCTCGCACAGCGCCCTGAGAGGTCTCGACCAGCTCCTCGATCTTGTCCACGTACGCGTCGATCAGCTTGGGCCGCGCCACCGGCCCATCGACCGGCTCACCGGCCTCCCGCTTGGCCACATACCGGCGCACCGTTTTCGGGTCCACCCCCGCCAGCGCGGCCGCCGAATGGGCACAGCCGGTGGCATCGAACGCTTCCAGAATCTCCATGATCTCCCTGTCAGACTTCTTCAACAGTCCCTCCGGTGGGTCCGCTCGTGCGTGGTCAGAGACCTCGAGCGAAGCCCCGGAGGGACCTCTGGCTTCGGACCGACACACCGGCCCACAACACCCGCGGAAAGGGAGATCAGCTGTCCGCAGGAAGGGAGATGACGTGTCCGCCTACAGGGATCTTGGAGTGTCCGCGGTCACCGTCCGAGCACCCAGCCTGTCGCACCGCCGGCGGCCACCGCCACTGCCGCGAGAAGCAACGCGGCCGACGAAGTCGCTTGACTGACGAGGACTGCGCCAATCCCAATGGCAAGGACGGCGTAGGCGGCCGGTACCCACATGTAGTTGCTCTGGGTCTCTGGTCACCTGCCGCCCTCCCTCTGGTTGTTGCGCTGTGGGCTGGACGATTGTCTCGGACTTCCGAGGGTCAACGCCAGCCCCGTAGGCGCCCGCGCGTCTACGACCAGTGCACGACTTTGCCGAGACCCGGGCACCAGTTCCTAGGGATGGACCCGTGGTCGAACTTGCGGAGGAAGTGTGCCGTCACAGCGCTGAGCCGTTTCCTGCCTCCGTTGAGAAGGGCCTCGACTACGGCGAGGTTGACGCGGTCATGATTGACGCAGACATCCAGTATTTTGCCAGGCGTCGTCCGTGGTCTCGGGCGGGCGCCTACGGGCAGACCAGCGAGCAGGCTTGAGCGTGCGGCAGACGAGTTGGAGAGGTCACTGACCTCGTTCCCGGAGGATGCGCGGCCCTTCTACGAGCACCTGCTCCTGGATCGCTCGACTCACGTTGGCGCACTGATCTAGTCGGGCAGGCGCGCAGCGCAGCCGATGTGAGGATGGATGATGGTCGCATGACGAGCGGCGTGACTGGTCAGGTCATCATCGAGTTCGCAGAGAGCGGGGCTACTCTCGAAGATCTCTCGCGTTCTCCCCGATGGCTCGATGGCGTGGGAGAAGGTGCCTGAGGACAAGGACACATTTGTTGCCGTATCCGCGTAGCGGTGTTCGACCGGCTCACGTGGAACACCTACTTCCGCCTATCACTTGGTGGCTGACCTTGCGACAGGTGAGGAACACGAGCGCCACTTCACCAAGTAGGCGCCCGGATCTACCGCCTGGCGAGCGCGATCGTGCCGAGATCAGGACCGCAGCGGCTGTTGCCTCCGCCGCTACTCGGGCACGCGAAGCCGGAAGACCGGCGACTCCATCGACTGCTCTTCAGCTACTTCGATAGCCACGATGGGGGTCAAGCCATCTGAACGCGCGCGAAGTTCTAGCGCGACAACGGCGGCGTCCTGATGCCCTCAAGTGTTTCCCTCAGCCGACCGACGGTCAACTGCCCGGGCATTGGCTCATTCACCATGCCCTGATCGTTGCATGGTCCTACTGGCGCCAAGTGTCCATTCGAAGTTGGCCTTCGGTGGACGCAGTCGAGCCTAATTCAGCCAATGAGAGGGCGTCAGCGATCTGGCGCTACGACCTCGATCACCCCGGCCTCGCCGACCTTGCGCGAGCCCTCGAACATGCCCAGCGACAGCCTGTCGGACACCTCGGGCCAGTAGTCCGGAAACAGAGGATGAAGGCGCAGGATGGCCGTCTCTCCGGGAGTCAGCATGTCCTCCCCTCGATCAGGAGCGGGCCGTCATGCATGCATGTCCGCGCGCACCTCGGATGGGAAGCTCCTGCATGATCTGTAGCCTGAGTAGATCGGCCCTTCTTGGCGTCCGCCTTGCTCGGTACTCAGAAGCCGCAGCCTCGCACGGATGTAGCCGTGCTCCCGCCCATGCTCTTGCCAGCGAGCAAGGTCCCGATCATCCACGGCGTGACTCTGTCACGAAACGCACTTATTCGCCGCAGGTGCGCGATCTTGCCGACTTTGAGGGTGGCTCCTGCGCGATGAGATCGCGGTCCCTGACTCATCTTGCCTCTTGGCCGATCTCGGACTCTGGTTGGATGCGAGCATGACCGAGTGGGCTGCCCTGCGCCACGCGTACGGCACCGCCGAGAACATCCCCGACCTACTCACAGCAGCTGGAAGAGTCCGGGACCGACTTCGGACCGGCCTGGGACAAGGTCTGGAGCCACCTTTGTCATCAGGGCACTGTGTACACCGCGAGCTACGCGGCGCTCCCGCTGCTGACAAAGATAGCCGAGCGGCATCCTCCTGCCGGCTACATAGCAGCGCCTGATCTGGCGGCTGGCATTGTCGCTTCGACGGACGGCCCGGGCGAGCGTCTGGATGTTCACATGCACTGGGCTGCAACGCTCGAGCGGTTGCACGACCTCGCCCAGCGGAACCTGCTCCTGGGTTGCCGATGACACCGAGTTCATCTACGGGCTCCAGGCCGTGCTTGCCTTCGAGAACGGGAGCCTGGCAGCGGCACTCAGCCACGTCGCCGACGGTGAGCTCCCGGTCGAATGTCCTGACTGCGACGAGTTCCTGTTGCTCAGTCTGGCCGGCCCGGAGCATCTGCTGACTAACTACCTGATAAGCCTGTCGTGCCGACTCCTGTGCAGGGCTGCGAACCCAGCGCGGACTCCCGGAAGGATGATCCTCGCCGAAGCGAGGAACCAGGGGCGTCACGAGATCGGGCGAAACTCACTGTCGTGTTCGGCACCTTGGTCTGCCCGAGTTGCGGGACACCGTTCCAGGCAGCACACGCTCTGACGTGAACACCAGCCCAACTGCCACGCGTTGCCACTAGCGCTCCTAAGAGGGTGCCCCGTTTCGCCGCAGCTGGGCAGGCAGGCGTAAGCGGACATGCCGATGAGCGTGCGGGGATGGGGCGGTCATCTATCGTCTGCCTATGGAGTCAGCCGAGGGTCCGCCTCTGAGTGTCATGGCGAGACGGGATACACGTCTGCCGTGGTGACGAGTAGGCAGGTCGTCAAAGGCTGGATGGCTGGCGCCCTGACGGAGGCTGGTCTGCGGCGGCGCGGGTCTGTTTGGCGACGGTCGGTGCCGACGTTCAGTGGGTTGTGCATCTGGACGACTTGCCACACGGCGCGCTCTGGCATTGACGTTGGTCCGGACCAGGTTGCCAGCCGCCCCAGGGGCCTCCACGGATTGCCCGGTTCTGCTCCACGTGGAGACGATGCCCGCGCTCGCGGACGTCCCGTGGCTGGTCCTCCTCGACCTGGAGTCGCGGGTGCAACCGGTTGAGAGGCGCGAGGGCACGACACAACAGTGTGAGAGCGTTGGGCGGCTATCTGGGGAAGCATATGACGCTTGATGCTGTGCGTGCTGCCTACCGTCGTGGCGACCTCTCGGCTGCGTTCATTCACTGGCGAGTTCGGCGACTACTGGACGCGACTGACCTCCGGTGCCTCTCGGAGTGGCACCTGGAGGATTGCCGAGCTGCTCCGGCACCGCGTGAGGTCGCGTGTTACCGATGAGCAGAACCGGGACAGCGATGCTGCCTGGTCTGCCACGAACCTGTCTTCCTCATCACTTGTCCCCTCGGACCCGAGGTTGCTGACCTGACCTCCTTCTCGAGCACGGACTCACCAGACGAGCCGAGCGGTACTCTCGTCGCAGGTCAAAGGCGGAGGGGACACGTGGGCTACTTTGGCAGCTACGTCTACTCCGAAGGGCGCTGGACTGAGGTCGAAGCCGACGCAGGGGCCCCCTCGGATGCCGGCATCTGGCTGTCAGTGTCCATCCACGACAGTGACTTCACCACCGTCCGGTTCTTCCCACCGGGCGTCGGCACGGGCGAATGCCTTAGCTACACCCCCGGATGTACTTCGACTCGCCGACGGCATCAGCACCAACGAACGCACCGCTTGAGGCGGCCGGTCTTGCTTCATGGACCCGGGCCGCCGAAACCGACGCATCGCCTCGGGCCGAGGTGATCGAAGCCTTCCTTGCCACCGACGAGCAGGAGGACTTCGACGAGGAGGTAGATCTCCCAGATGACGAGATCTTCGCCGAGATCAAGACGGCCAACTTCATCAGAGCCTGGCCTCCCAGATCTACCGCTGTGACTGGAGCGCCAGACTCTTCCGCGATCCGCGCGGACCTAGAGTCGTGAACCCGGCATCGGGCGCTAGGGCTGCACGAACTGCGGATGGTCGGTCAAGTTGGATGATGAGGTTTCGCCCGCGGCCTCTGCCGCAAGCCCATCCCAGTCAACACGCTCCGCGACGACGATCGGCTTGCGACACCCCGGTCGCCGCCTGGACAACTCGGCTGGTCGACCGAATCACTCCCTGGCATCGACCGCCCGGATCAGATCCGGGCGCAACGCATGGGAGCATTGCGGGCATGTTCACCCGGCGGCCGTCACCCCAGGACCGTGCGGCTATGGACGCCTGCGCCGCCCTGTGCGCAAGGGCTCTGATGACCATTCGCACCTCCGCATTCCTGAGGAGGCCCGTCGACGCACCTGACGACTTCGAGGGTGACTATGTTGAATGGATCCGGCTGCTTGCCGACGCGTGTGATGGCCTCGCAGCGGTGCACCGGGAACCTGTGAGCGCGGCCGACGTGCTTGCCTATAGACGGTCCGTTTGGGAGCCGACCCAGCGCGAGTGGGCCGAGTACGTGCTGAACAGATCCTCGCCTGCGTAAGGGCAAGACGTCCGAACATCGGCAGAGCTGCGCGCGGGCAGCGGGAGATCCGGTTGGGGCACTGGCCCTTATCTCCTACAATTCGGACACGTCGCTCTGCAAGGATCCGCGCATGAACGACCCCCTGGACTACCTCTCAGGCCTGGAGCTGCGGTTACGCGCGCCGACGGCTGCGAGGTCACCACGACCTCGCTTCCGGGCGGGCCTGCACTCGTTGGGCGACGCTCGACTTCCGATCCGATGGGCACTAACGAGGCTTCACTTGTTCACGATCGCTGCGGAGCAGGACCCTTCACGTGACGCTCGCGGCGATCCAGCACTTCACCCGAGTAGCCACCGAGTACGCCCGGGGCGCCAAGGGTGGCTCCCCACGCGGTCTCCAGACCGGCATCGCGCTGTTCCCGGTCATGGTCGGGCAGCAGGTAGAACCCGACGCTGTTGCGTGGGCGTGCGAGAAGCAGCGAGTCGAGTTCGCCTGTTTCGCTCGTCCGGTCGTCATTCACGCGCCCACTGCACAGTCGTATCTATTCAGAGCAGACGCCGCGCTGGGCTTCATCTACAACAATCATCTGCGCAGTCGCGCAGCGGCATACTTTCCCGAGCTATAAGTCACCCGGGCACAGGCCCACCCGCTCGCCGGCAGGGCCGCGCACTCGCTGCGGCAAAGTCGGGCGAGCGTAGCCGTGGGGACTACTCGTCAATGACGACGAACTGATCGGAAGTCTAGGCCGCATCCCAGGTTGGCGAGCCGCTGCAGGGTCTCGGGGGAAAGGTGCATCGATGGCGTCGACACGACAGCGCCCCGAGAACCGTCGGGCGCATCTTCCATGAACCCGTACATCGTGCCGACCAGCCCAATCTGCGGGTAGAGCCGCCACCGCGCCATGGCCTCTGCGAGTCGATCTGCAACCGGCTCGCTAAAGGTCTCCAGAGCCTCCTGGATCAGCCGCTCACAGTCGCTCTCGACCCGCTCGGCGGTGGTGTACCAGTGCCACGAGGTGAACGCCCGCCGCGTTCCATTCTCAAGGGCGAGGCCCTTCCGATACGCTCGATGGGCTAATGCCAAGGACCTCGGTTAGCTCGTCTGGTCGGTCGTCGTCACGTGACGCCGGGAAGATGACCAACTCCACGTACTGCTCAACGCGCAGTTCCTGGCCACGCATGGGATGCTCGCACGCTGGATGTGGGTGACCACTACATATCGCGGAGGTGCCCGCATCTCGGCTAGATCCCGGTATCGACTGCTCGGATCTGCCGAGATGAGGCGTCCCTGTTCCTCAACCGGCACCCGTCCTGCCCCGGTCGGCATACTCCAACTGTGATCACAACAGCCGAAGTCTCAGGAGTGTGGTGCGACGCTCCGTTGTACTCGTCAACCGGGTTCGGGGATCACTCTTGTCCTGCAATCGGGCGGAAGAGGCTTCCTCGCCTACGTGATCCCTTCGACCTCCACCGAGGCGACCGTATCGGACTGGTCCCGCGAGGACGGCCACCTGCGTATCCGCAGCATCGGTTACACCTTCGTAGATGCAGGGGCGGAGGTCTCGTGGGAGATCGAGCAGGCTCGAGACCACGAGGTCGGAGGCCGCTGTGGTCACCGAGGAGGTGGTGTCGGGCGAGATCCGGAGAGTCATGCGCTTCCCAGGAAAGTCTCCTGGTTGGTCGGCTCCAACTTCGAATACGCCGAGGTCGCGGTCCCACCGCAACTCCAAGAGGTGCTGGAAACACTACCTCCTCTCTAGTTTGATGCGACCGGATCTGCCGCGAACAGCCCGCGGCACGCGGCCGCGCTGATCTTCCGCTGAGCGAGCGTGATCGTGCGACGGGTGCGCGAGATTCGACGGCCTAGCATGCGGGCATGGCGAACTTCGAGCGCAGGCTGGTGGACAACTTCTGGGACCTTCGTGACGACGCTTATGACCATCCTGCTCGTTGGGAAGGAGTCACTGCTGAAGCCATCTTCCAACGGCTACTGATGCTCGAAGCAGCAGAACAGCGCGGTGAGATCGACTGGTGGACCGGACGTGACGGAGCGTATGTTGGCGTGGCGAGCAAGCGGGGAACACCGAATTGCGCTCGCCCACTGAAGTCCGCGTATGCGGATGCCGCGAGTAGTGCGCGACTCTGCCGATGAGCGGTCGTCCGGCACAACGCCCTGACATGCTCAATCCATGGATCGCATAGAGGTGGAGATGTTCACGGGACAGCACAACTACGCTGTGCTGCGGCTGCCAGAACGGAAGTTTCCGGGCGTGCTGTTCCGTGTATGATTCGCTCGATTTGTTGACCGTCTCCGCCACCTCAAGGACGACCTGAGCCGGGCCACCTCTCCAGGAGAAGTTGCGTCTTGCGCTGCGAACTCTCCTCCGTCGTTGGCGATCTGGGTTCAGTCCAACTGGCGTATGAGGCCGTACTCCACGACAACGGCATTCCGCTGCCTTACGTTAGGCGCGACGATTAGGAAGGGCCATGGGTGCTTGACCCCTGATCGCTCATGCCGCTGTCCGGTGCACTGACATTGCCGATGAGCGGTCAGGGTCGGTAATCCTCGAACTCCCAGTACCCCAGCCGCCCGAGGCGCTCACCGATCTCGCCCCAAGTCTCGGCTTGAACGGCTTGCACCTGCTTGGTCAGCCACCGTGGAGCGTGTCTCTGTCGAATGCCTTGAAGTCAACGACTACGTGGTGGCGTGTGTCGTAGAAACCACCCGTCGCCTGTCCTGCCAGCCACTCCGGCGTGCAGGGTCATGTCGAACGACTCGCCGGGACCGTCCGCAGGTCCGATGATCATGCGAACGCGTAGCACGAACGTGGCTGGATCCTCCGGACAGCGTCGTTGATCCGGTTCAAGCATCAGGCTCTTCAACTCGGCTCTCGCACGGAGTGAATGGTGCCTCATCAGGCGACCGCCTATGCCGCTGAGTGGGCCGTCCGTTGACCAACGTGGGCATCACTCGCTGTGGCTCCGCTGCCTCTCTACCTCCGCTAGCATTCCACCCGGCAGCACCTGGATGAACGGCTGCATCTCTGGCTCCCACCAGCCAAGGTCTTCAACGAAGGACACGGCAACGGCGTTCTCGACGTTCTCGTCACCATCGCGGAGCCCTCGCTCCATGACCGATAGCAGGCGCGACAGCGCGTCGGTCTGCCCGGCGCCAAACCAGTCGAGAGCAAGCAGCCGCAGGTCCTCGGCGAGCAGGTGCAGGAGCAGTTCGCTCCTCTGGTCCGCGAGGTGCCTGCCGAGCGTGGCTGTGGTCTCAGGCACCTCCGCTGTCAGCGCGGTGACGAACTCCGAGGCCGTGAGAGACATGACGGCATCCTGCCCGAGAACGTCTCTATGCCGCATGTCGGAAGGGGCGTGAGGCCCGCAAGGCTCCGGCCTGGCCTGTATTCCGGAGCGGCGCCCAAGACCCTGGGCTCGGTCAGCGAATCGCCTCTGGTCCTGGAAACGGGACGGCCCTTCCCGAGCCTCACGCGAGGCCAAGTCTAGATCCTCTGGGATCTGCCGCTGATTGAGCGCAACTCTGCCGCGAGAAGCGCAGCCTGCTGACGAGGCGCGTGCGACTGGCAGGCTTCTCCTCATGGGCGGGCACGTGATCGTTCTCATAGGTGTGTCCAGCGTCGGCAAGACCTCTCCGTGTCGGAGCAACTGTAGCTGGCCCTGCGAGATTCTACCTGCATGTCGGTATCGACCACTTCTTCTCGATGTTCCTGGACGAGTGGCGCGACCACCCGCGTCAACCCGGCTCAGGGTTCCGGTCGATCACACAGCGGATGCCGACGGGTCGCCACGCGCCAAGATCAACTACGGCGAGGTGCGGAGCGACTTCTCACGGGATGCGGGCGGCGGTGAATGCGCTCCTGAAGCGGGCAACAACGTGATCCTGACGAGATGCCGATTGACGACTCGACTGTGTCGGCATGGCGTCGGGACCTGCGTGCTGACTCGACCCTCTGGGTACGGCTGACGGCGTCATTGTCGGTACTCGAGGAGCGCGAACGAGACCGAGCCAAGCGGGCCGCGTCATCGGAAACGCCCGAGGACACCTCGACATCGACACGGGCAGCGACTGGGACCTCGCTCGTTAGCTGCCGGACTCACCGACGCCGCGCAGGAGGTCGCCACCACACCACGAGCGCCCTCGGTGGCTGTGGCTGACGACCTCGCATGCCGCGGAGGGATGCGTTGTCGCCGCTCACCCGTAGCGTGCCTAGCTATGGACCTAGACTCGCTTCCGGATCGCTGGAAGTCCATCAAAACGCTCGATCTGCCCCGCAGAGCGTGCGCATCCGGCCATGCGGATGTTCGACGGGTCGAGCACCATCAGTCGCCGCTCACAATCAGCGAGCTCCGTTCCGTGTCGTTCGCGCCGCACGAAGGGCACGAGAGTACGCCCGCGCCAGTGCTCTCCAGGAGCGAGCCTGACGCGGACGGGGCTCAGGCGCTCCCGCAGCGCGGGCAGTCTGCTCTCGTCTGGAACCAGGCGCGGAATGAGTGGAGCACCTAGCCATCGTGCCGGACGCCAGGTTGCGCTCGGCCAGCGGCAGTTCCGAGCGGTCCGCCGGTTGGCTATGCGTACCGGGTTTGCCGCGGCCAGGGCTCAGTCGACAGCATCTCGGCGGCCCAGCCCGCGACGTCTGCGAGTTCATCCGGCTCGGGCAACTCGGCAAGACAGAGCGCCGCCCGGAGGCTGCGATCGACCTCGTCCCGAATGGCGGAACCGTCACCGCTGGGTTCTTGGCGTCGAGGGCGCGCCAGATCGCTACCTTGACCTGCACGAGCATTTCTGGGTTCGGCGCCGGCGACACGCGCCACGCAAGGCGCACGGTGTCCACGAACCCGGCCACAGAGGCTGGAAGGCCGCGTTGCGCGAGCGCGTCGCCGATCTCAATCATCAGTCGCTGGCGGCGATCGACATCCTCCGGATCCGCTGTCGATCGCTGCGCGGAAGCGCCGGTAGAGGCTTTCCGCGGTTTGGCTGGGCATGCCGAGTATGTCTTCAGGCCGTGCTGATCTCGGCAGAGTTGCGCTCGATCGGCGGTAGATGCGGACGGTTCGGCGTTACCGTTTGAGCATCCTGACAACAGGCTCCCAGGGGAGCTCGAGGCGCAAGCCGAAGCGGCAGGAGTAAGGCGCAGGCGGGAGCCCGGTCGTTCGAGGTCAGCGACCGTGACCCCCAGCAGTCGTTGCCGCGCCCTGGCCGACTCTCAGGACAGCGGCAGATCCGCGCGAGCAGTTCTGGGTGGTACCTCCCCAGCAAACCTATGGTGGTGCGGTCGGATCTGGCACCACGCCAGTCTGGGGAGGTGGAACTCGCTTGCGAATGAAGGACCACCCATTCATTATCGCGGGTGTCCTGCCCCCGATTTTCGGTCCATCTTCTGTGTGAGTGCTCGGATGTTTGAGAGTGCTGTTGGAGGTGGTCATGGCGATTAGGAAGCGGTACACGACTGAGCAGATCGTGGCGAAGCTGTGAGGCTGAGAAGCTGCAGGTGCAGGGGTCGACGATCCCGCAGGTGCGTTGGGCTGGGGATCAGTGAGCAGACGTTCTATCGGTGGCGGATCAAGTACGGGGCGTTGAAGGAGGACGAGGCCCAGCGGTTGAAGGCGCTGGAGGCCAGCGAGAACGCCCGGCTGAAACGGGATTGTTGCCGAGCAGGCGTTGGACATCTGGATGCTCAAGGACCTGCAGAAGGGAAACTGGTGAGTCAGTGGTCGCGCCGGGCTGCAGTGACCCGCTGACCCGGCGTTCGGGTATCGGAACGGCGGGTGCTGGCTGGTGGGTCAGCACCGCTCGAGCCAGCGGTACGTCCCGGTGCCCAGTGACTTCGAGGTCCGGCTGGTGGCGGCGATGGTCAAGGTCGCCGACCGCATCCGCGGTTCGGGTACCGGCGGGTGCACGCGATGCTGGTCGCGGACGGGTGGGATGAATGTCCTGCCCCCCGATTTTTCGGTCCATCTTCTGTGTGAGTGCTCGGATGTTTGAGAGTGCTGTTGGAGGTGGTCATGGCGACTAGGAAGCGGTACACGACTGAGCAGATCGTGGCGAAGCTGCGGGAGGCTGAGAAGCTGCAGGTGCAGGGGTCGACGATCCCGCAGGTGTGCAAGCGGCTGGGGATCAGTGAGCAGACGTTCTATCGGTGGCGGATCACACGGGCGTTGAAGGAGGACGAGGCCCAGCGGTTGAAGGCGCTGGAGGCCGAGAACGCCCGGCTGAAACGGATTGTTGCCGAGCAGGCGTTGGACATCTCGATGCTCAAGGACCTGCAGAAGGGAAACTGGTGAGCCCGGCTCGGCGCCGGGCTGCAGTGACCCGGCTGACCCGGCGGTTCGGGGTATCGGAACGGCGGGCGTGCCGGCTGGTGGGTCAGCACCGCTCGAGCCAGCGGTACGTCCCGGTGCCCAGTGACTTCGAGGTCCGGCTGGTGGCGGCGATGGTCAAGGTCGCCGACCGGCATCCGCGGTTCGGTACCGGCGGGTGCACGCGATGCTGGTCGCGGACGGGTGGGATGTGAACGTCAAGCGGGTGGAGCGGCTGTGGCGGCGCGAGGGGCTCCGGGTGCCGCCTGCGCGGAGCAAACAGTCAGGTCAGAAGGCGATCGGGGCTGATGCACATGCGTTGTGGAACCTGCCCTCGACCCACCAAGGACATGTGTGGTCCTACGACTTCATGAGCCTGCGGACAGCACGCGGGACCGGGCTGCGGATCTTGAACGTGGTCGATGAGTTCACCCGGGTTTGTGTCGGCTCCCATGTCGTGGTACTCCATCGGCACCACCGAGGTGCGCCGGGTGCTGGAGGACGTCTTCGACCGCTACGGCCGCCCGAAGCTGATCCGCTCCGACAACGGCCGGGAGTTCATCGCCACCGGGCCGCTGGAATGGCTGCGAGACCAGGGTGTGACCCCTGGATCCAGGTCCAGAGCATACCCACAGCAGAACGGCTGCATCAACGGCCCAACGGCTGATGCGCGACGAGCTCCTCAACCGCGAGACCTTCGGACTCCCTGACCGAGGCCCGGGTCGTGGTCGCCAACTGGGCGTGGCACTACAACCACGAACGGCCCCACTCCGGGCTCGACATGAGGACGCCGCGGCCTACGCGGCGTACATTGCAGACCTGCCACCGACGCTATCGGTGGCAGTCAGTGAGAGGGGTGAATGAGTGCCTGCCACCACCACGGCTGGACCAGTCGACGCTCTACCCCAAGACCTGATCGACTGCGAGTTCCTCACATCATCTCTCAATTCTTCTCGGGGCAGGTCAACGCCGAGGTGGAGCCGGAGCGCTTCATCTCCCCGAGGTCGGTGCCGTCACGAACCCTTGCCAGCATCGACTCGCGAGAGAACACCTCTCCAGATCGGCCAACCAGCCCGCTCCAACTCGGAGTTGATGTCCTCGACGGCAAGCGGGCCGACTGCGTTGTCCGAGACTTCCCACCATCCATGCGTGCCTTCCTGGGTTCCTCAGATGGAGGCGCTCGCGGTATAGCCCGAAGGACTCTGCTCACTTGTCTTGGCATGCCTGGCCTCGACTTCCCGACTTCTCGCGGATCCAACGCAGCCACGGCTCCTGGCGCGAAGGCGAGGGTTCACGACATGAACACGCTCTGAAGTGCTCCACGACAAGGATTGGACATTCACCACTGCCCAGTCGCCCACGTCAGAAGACCTGCGGAAGGTGGGGGCGGAGCCCTTGTAGCCGTGCGATCGGGCAGCCGGGCCTAGGAGATCGCGGAGTGCGTCTTTGAGGGCTGCCGGCAGTCATCCGCACAGAATTCCATGCAGCTCCCTTGCCCGCACATCGGCGCTGCCGGAGGCTCGCGACGGCGGTATGCCAGGACGGCTTCTGGCCCATGTGGAACGATCACCGATGTGACCGGGTCGAGCGATGAATGGGCTGCCTTCGAGTCCTGATCGCCCTCCGGGAAGGAGTGGGTCGACGCCGTTCGTCGCTACGCGCCGGGGCGCATCGTTGAGGGGGAGCGGTGTTAGCCATCACCGGTTCGGCTTCTTCATTGACCTTGGTGCGCCGGTCATCGGGCTGATCGAGATCCCGATGCTGCTTGACGATCCGGACCACCCAGTGTTGGAGCACGACTACCGGGTCTGCTGCACGAACGGGTGACAGGTTCGGTTATACCGCCTGGGTGGCGGTTGTGGTCATGATGAGTTCAGACCAATGGGGTCAACCGGCCGAGAGCGGCCTGCCGACGCCGCCGGTGATAGGTCCTCTCGATCCAGACGATTGCGATCCTTAGCTCCTCGCGGGTGTTCCAGGAGCGGCGGTCGAGGACGTTCTTCTGCAGCAGCGAGAAGAAGGACTCCATGGCCGCGCCGTCGCTCGCGGCACCGACGCGGCCCATCGAACCGGACCATGGTGTGCCGGTTGAGCGCGTGGACGAACTTCCTGCTCCGGAACCGCGACCCGCGATCGGTGTGAAGTGCACAACCGGCCACGTCACCACCGGCGGGCAACCGTACGGTGCAGCGCCGCGACCGCCAGACGCGACTTCATCCGTGAGTCGATCGAGTAGCCGACGATTCGGTTGAGAAACACGATCCTGACCGCGCACAGGTAGAGCCTCTGCCCTCACGAGTCCAGTGCTCGGTGATGTCGGCCAGCCAAAGCTGGTTCGGAGCGTCAGCGGTGAAGTCGCGCAGCACCAGGTCGTCGTGGACCGGCGGACCTGGCTTCTTCCTCTGTTCTTGCCTCGCTTCTTCCCGAACGCCGACCACCAGCCCAGCTCCGAGCAGAGCTTCCAGGCGGTCCGCTCGATACCATCGGCTCACCGGCTTCGCGGGCCTCGTAGACCAGGAACCGGTAGCCGAACTCGGTCGCCGCGGTGCGCGTCGAACAGGCGTTGGCGCGGTAGGCGGCGGTCAGCTCGGCGTCGGTGATCGGGCAGGAGCCAGCCACCGGTAGTAGGGCTGGCGAGCGATCTTCAGCACCCGACACGTCGCCGTGACGGGGATCCTGTCGCCGGCCAGCTCGCGACGAGCGGGTACATCATTTTCCCGGCAGATGGGCCTGCGACAGATACGCCGCGGCACGACGCAGGACCTCGTTCTCCTGCTCGAGCAGCTTGATCCGCTTGTTGGCCTCACGCAACGCATCGGACCTGCTGACCGGTCGAGCCGGTCGAGCCTGCAGCGGCCGCGCTCGTCGATCGCCAGCCAACGCTTCAGACACGAAGGGAGATCCCGAAGTCCTTCGCGACCTGAGCCATCGAGACCGGAGTCCCCGTAGACCCGGATCACGTCCTGGCGGAACTCCTTGGGAAACGCCTGGGCATGTGCACATCCTTCCAGCGCCGACACACATCGACGCAGATCAGGTGTCACCTATCCGTGCAGCAGACTCACCCACAAGTCGGCTTCACAGGTGCGCGCCGGTGCTCGGCGCGACGGATCATGAACCGACAGATCCGCCTCAGCATGCGTCCCTCGACCTGCAGCGCTCAAGCCTGACGACCGCTCACCGGCAGGATCGCGCACGCTATGCGGCTAGATGAGTGATTTGTCCGGCAGGATGGTTCGTGCTGATCGAGCGGGATTGCGGCATGGGGCGAGGGCGACCTTCAAGCCACCCGTGGACCTCCAACGGGGTCCTACTGGTGCGGTCTCTGCAAAGCCTGGGGCTGATGAACGGATCTGTGACATCTGAGATCGCTTGACGAGTCGTCAGGCTGGAAGGATGTCGCAGTGCCCGAGCCCTATCCCAAGGAGTTCCGCGAGGACGTCGTCCGGGTCGCGCGGGACCGGGGCCCGAACGTGTCGATCGAGCAGGTCGCTCGTGACTTCGGGATCCACCAGACCACGCTGAACACCTGGCTGCGTGCCGCTGACGTCGAGGAGAGCCCGCGCTCGACGGCTTCGCCCGAGGTGCTGCGAGAGAACCGCGACCTGAAGCGACGCAACCGGCTGCTGGAGCAGGAAAGCGAGGTGCTCCGAAGGGCTGCGGCCTACCTGGCCCAGGGCTCGCTCCCGGGAAAAGGCTCTACCCGCTCGTGAAGGAGTTGGCTGCTGCCGGCGCCCCGATCCGGGTGCCGGTGGTGGTCTCGTGCCGGGTCCTCAAGCTCCATCGCCAGCACTACTACGCCTGGCTCACCCGCCCGGTCACCGACGCCGAGTACACCGAGGCGTATCTGGCGAACGCGATCTACGATGCCCACAGCGAGGACCCCGAGTTCGGCTACCGGTTCCTCTTCGACGAGGTCACCGCGGCCGGCTACCAGGTCAGTGAGCGGACGGTGTGGAAGATCTGCTCGACCAACCAGTGGTGGTGTGCCTTCGGGAAGAAGCGCCGCGGCAGGAAGGGACTGCCCGGCGCGCCCGCGCACGATGACCTGGTCCGCCGCGAGTTCACCGCGCCAGGCCCGAACCAGCTGTGGCTCACCGACATCTCCGAACACCCCACCACCGAAGGCAAGCTCTACATCTGCGCGGTCAAGGACGTCTGGTCCAACCGGATCGTCGGCTACTCCATCGCCGACCGGATGACCTCCCAGCTCGCCGTCGACGCGGTCGAGTCCGCGGTCGCCCGACGCGGCGGGAACGTGGCCGGCTGCAAGCTGCATTCGGACAGGGGCGGTCAATTTCGAAGCAGGAAGCTCCAGCAGTCGCTGTGGCGCCACCACATGCTCGGATCGATGGGCCAGGTCGGCTCGGCCGGCGACAACGCGGCCATGGAGAGCTTCTACTCACTGCTCCAACGCAACGTCCTGGACCGACAGCGATGGTCAACCCGCGACGAGCTCCGCATCGCGATCGTGACCTGGATCGAACGCACCTACCACCGCCGCCGACGACAGGCCCGCCTCGGTCGATTGACCCCCATCGAGTTCGAAGCCATCATGACCACGCTGGCCGACCAGGCCGCCTAACCAACTGTCACAGATCGGTTCATCAGCCCCCCCCAGCCGCGAGCGCCTCACGGATCGGATGTGTTGTCAGTTGCTGCCCTCAGCGTGAGGGAGCTGGGACGCACCCCATGCGGGCGCAGATTTGGCGCAGTTTGCGATTGCGAACGGGGTCGAAGTCGCCCGAGATAGCGTGAACCAGCCCGGTAGCATGGCGGAGACACTGCACCTGACCCGGTGCATCGTCCCAGGCCAGACCGCACGGGCCGAGTTCGTCCGAGAACTGCCGAATGCCTGACCCTCCGAACGTCAGTTCAGGGGGTCAGGGGTTCGAGTCCCCTCAGCTCCACTTTGTGATGAGTCGCGACATAGGTCTCACCTGAGTCGCGACATGCGTCACTCGTTCGGAGCTCCCGGCCATCGGCCGGGGGCTCTTTGTGTGTTGCTCCAGTAGTGCTTGGTGGGGTTGATGTTGTGGGTGGAGAGGACCTCGCCGGTTTCGAGTTCGATGGCGGTGACGGTGGTGTCGTCGGCGATGGCCAGGACGCGTTTGCCGCGGTGGGTGTAGCCGATGCCGAGGTGGTGCATCTTGCCGGCGCGGCGCATCGAGATCTTGCCCCAGTCGTCGACGCGGTCGTAGCGCAGTCGGTAGTGGCCGCTGGGACCGCTGGCGGGCCTGGCCTTGGGGAGTGTGTGGTAGGCGGTGGCTGGGGTACGTCGGTCGAGTTCGCGGTGCGGACGGTGCTGGTTGTAGATCTGCCGGAACCGGTTGAGTTGGACCTGGAGGGTGGCTGGGGTCGCAGCAGTGGGTTGCTTGGCGAGCCAGCGTTTGAGGGTCTGCTGGAAGCGTTCGACCTTGCCTTGGGTTTGGGGGTGGTTCGGCCTGCCGTTCTTCTGGGTGATCCGTAGGGCGATCAGGAGGTACTCGAAGGCGTTCTTCCCGCCACCGTGGCGGGCGGTGTAGACGCGGCCGTTGTCGGTCAAAGTCGCAGCTGGGAAGCCGTTTTCGTTGCCTGCGGCTAGGAACGACTCGACCACGATGTCGCCGGTGACGGGGGTGTGGACGGTGCAGGAGATCAGGTAGCGGGAGTGGTCGTCGAGCCAGGTCAGGATCTCGACGTCGGTGCCGTCGGCCAGGCGCCAGTGGGTGAAGTCGGACTGCCAACACTCGTTGGGCTGTGCGGCCAGGAACCGCCGGTAGGACGACCTGGGGCGTTTCTTCGGTTCAGGACGGATCAGCCCGGCCGTGTGCAGGACCCGACGGATCGTCGAGGTCGAGGGTGCCCGGTGGCCTTCGTGTTCGAGGTGCCAGGCGATCGTCACCGGCCCGGCGTCCAGACCGTCGGTGGTCAGTTGGAGCCTGAGCGCGATGATCCGGTCCCGCACTACCTCGGAGGTGGCCTGCGGGTTGGACCGTGGTCGCCGCGACCGCGGGTCGACCGCGTCGATGCCGTCTTGGCGGTAGCGGGCCAGGAGCCGTTGAAGATGTCGCCGGCTGTACCCGTACTCGGCGGCGGCCTGGGTCACGCTGAGCTGCTTGGAGACGACCTTAAGGACAGCGACACGAGCCTTGGACATGGTCGCGACCCTGGCCGCCGACCCAGCAAGGTGCGACCGATGTCGCGACTCACCAGCGACCTGTCACCTGTGACCTATGTCGTGAACCCAGGCACCCTCAGCTCCACTTCGCGATTCGTGGGACCGGCCCCGGGGCCGGTCCTTCGGGGGTGCCGCTGCTCCTGCCTCGTCTAGGGTTCGCAGGTGACCCAGCCCCGACGCCGCAGTCGCCACCCGTGACGTTGACCTTCGCACTGACCGAGGCCGAGTGGCGAGCGGGGATCGTGGCCCGTGCGCGGGCCACCGGCCGGGGCCCGGCGGTCACCAGCGGCGCGTTGCTGGCGCTGTCAGGCGCTGCTGCTGGCCTGGGCGGTCTGGCTGGGTGACGGGTTCCTGCAGGGCCTGGCAGTGGCCAGCCTGCTGGCGGCCGTCGGGCAGCTGGTCGCGTGCCGGCGTGCTGCCCGTCGCGCGTTCGCGGCGATGCCGACGCTGAGTGAGCCGCAGTCGATGACGTTCGACGAGACCGGTGTCGCGTGGGTCAGCGAACGCCGACGGACCTGGTGGTCGTGGCAGGGCTACACCTCGTGGGTCGACGCGCCCACGGTCTGGGTGCTCAGTGCCGGCCCCGGCACCTCGTCCTCGGTCACCGTCGTGCCGAGCGTGCGGCCGAGGGCCGGAGCTGTCCGGTGCGGTGGCCGACGCGCTGGAGCGGCACCTCGGCTCACCCCAGGTCTGGCCGCCGCGGGTCTCCTGAGACCCGGTCAGCTGCCCGGTGTGCCGCTCGGCGGGTCGCCCGAGGGCGGCGTACCGCCGGGGCCGCCGTCGCCACCCGGGCCGCCGCCACCGGGGCCACCACCGCTCGTCACGCTGGGCGTCGTGGTGGTGTCGATGTTGACCGTCAGGGTGGCGGTGTAGCCCGCGTCGACGCTGCCCTTGATGGTGGGCACCTCGAGCTGCCAGTCGCCGTCGCCGAAGATGTGGTCGTCGGAGATCTGGGTGCCGACCCCGGCGAGGTTCTCCGTCGAGCCGGCGTAGGTGTCGAGGGCGTAGACCTTGGCCAGCATCTCGGGCGGGAAGGCGAGCTGGGAGGTGGCGATCGCGTTGGAGACGTCGGTGGCGGAGTCGAGGTCGGGGTAGACCTCGAAGTGGATGTGCGGCCAGCGCCCCTGGTAGCAGCCGGGCACGATCGTCTGGAAGGTCAGGTTGCCGCTGTCGTCGGCCACCTGGATGCCGCGCAGGAACGTCTCGTCCTCCACGCCGGAGGTGTACATGGAGTAGCGGCCCTGGGCGTCGCAGTGCCAGGCGTAGAGCGCCGCGCCGGTGAACGGCACGTTGCCGCCGGCCATGTCGACCACGTTGAACGTGAAGGTGAGGGGTACGCCGTCCACGGTGGTGCCGCCGTCGATGCTGGAGGTGATGTCGCTGCGCACCAGACCGGACTGCTCGAGGACGTTGAGGCCGTTGCTGCCGTCGGCGGGGTAGGGGCCGTTGGTCTCGTCGGGGATCTCGCCCGCCGAGGTCGTCGCGGTGCTCCCGGAGGCGGCGGTCGAGGACGAGCCGGACGAGGTGCTCGAGTCGGCCCCGCAGGCGGCCAGCGCGGCCACCCCGAGCCCGGCACCGAAGAGGCCGAGCATCCGACGGCGCGAGAAGACCGTGGCGACGTCGAAGCCGGCGCCCTGGTCCACGACCTCGTCGTCGGGTCGGGGGAGGAGGCGGCCCTCGAAGGCGGGCCCCGCGGGGGTGGGCGTGGGCTCGGGGCTGGTGGGCATCGGTGCTCCTGAGGTCGTCGGTCGTCGGTGGCTCATGCCTCGACTCTGACCGGCGAGTCTGGGTGTTTCCTGTGCGACCCCTGTCGGGAGCGGCAGAGCCTGGTGCCATGATCGAAGCATGAGCGAGGGGTTTCGGCCGACCGGTGTCGTCGTCGGTGACGACGGGTCCGCCGGCGCCGCCACGGCGGTGCGGTACGCCGTCGAGGAGGCCCGGCGGCGCGGGTGCGGGCTGCACGTCGTGCGCGCCTTCACACTGCTGAGCAGCAGTCGGCCGGCCGACGTGCCGTTCGGCGTGGTGCCCTCGGAGGAGGAGCTGGGTCGGGCCGTCGCCGCCGAGCTCGAGGCGCGCTGGGGAGACCTCGACAGCGGGGTTGAGGTGGTCCTGCAGCCGGTCCACGGACGCGCCGACGAGGTGCTGATCGCCGCGAGCCGGAGCGCCGCCGTGGTGGTCGTCGGTGCGCGCGGTGTCGGCGGGTTCGAGGCGCTGCTCCTCGGCTCGGTGGCCGACCGGGTGGTCGAGCACGCCGCCTGCCCGGTGGTGGTGGTCCGCGGGTGAGCACCGGCTCGCTGGTCGCGGCGCTCGCCGAGCGGGTCGTCGTCCTCGACGGTGGGCTGGCCAGCCGGCTCGAGGAGCACGGTCACGACCTGTCCGACGAGCTCTGGTCGGCCCGGTTGCTGGTGGACGACCCGGCCGAGGTCCGGGCCGCGCACCGCGACTATGCGGCCGCGGGCGCCGAGGTCGCCACCACTGCGTCCTACCAGGTGTCCTACGACGCGCTGGCAGCCCGTGGCGTGGACCGAGAGGGCGTCGACGAGCTGCTCCGCCGCAGCGTGGCGCTGGCCCGGGAGGCCTCGGACGGGGCGTCGTGGGTGGCCGCCTCCGTCGGGCCGTACGGCGCGGCGCTCGCCGGCGGCCAGGAGTACACCGGCGACTACGACCTCGACGTGTCCGGCCTGCGGCGGTGGCACCGACGCAGGCTGCAGGTGCTGGCCGAGGCCGGTCCCGACGCTCTCGCGTTGGAGACCATCCCGTCGCTGGCCGAGGTCGAGGCGCTGCTCGCCGAGGTCGAGGGGCTGGGCGTGCCCTGCTGGCTCTCGCTGACGGCCGTCGGGGACCGCACCCGGCGCGATGAGCCGGTCGCCGAGGCGTTCGCGATGGCGGCAGAGGCTCCGGAGGTGGTCGCCGCGGGCGTCAACTGCTGCACCGCGGACTCGGCCGACGCCGCGCTGGCCCTGGCGGCGGTGTTTCCCGGTGTGGTCTATCCCAACTCGGGGGAGGAGTGGGACCCGGTGGGCCGGCGCTGGGCCGGTGCGGCGACGTTCACCGTCGACCGGGTCCGCGGCTGGGTCGACCACGGTGCCCGGCTGGTCGGGGGCTGCTGCCGGGTGGGGCCGGATCGGATCGCCGAGGTGTCGAGCATCGTCCGTGGGCTGTGAGGCGACCCACACCCACCTGCGGTATGGTTGAAACATCAATCATCGTTGTGGTGGACATGACCGAGCTGCTGTTGCCCCCCGACGCCCAGGACCTCCTCTTCCGTGAGGCCCGCACCGCCAACGCCTTCACCCAGGAGCCGGTGACGCGCGAGCAGGTGGCAGCGATCTACGACCTCGTGAAGTACGGCCCCACCGCGATGAACGGCCAGCCGATGCGGATCCTGCTGGTCGGCCGGGACTCGCGCGAGCGGTTGCTCAAGCACATGGCCGACGGCAACCGCGACAAGACCGCCGAGGCCCCGATGGTCGCCGTCCTCGCCGTCGACACCGACTTCCACGAGCAGCTGCCGCGCACCTTCCCGCACGCGCCGCACCTGCGTGACGGCCTGGCCGCCGCGGGTGTCGAGAAGCGTGAGGCCACCGCCCGCTTCAACGCCGGGCTCCAGGCGGGCTACTTCCTGATCGGGGTCCGGGCGGCCGGCCTCGCGGCCGGTCCGATGACCGGCTTCGACGCCGCGGGCGTCGACGAGGAGTTCTTCTCCGGCAGCAGCTGGAGGTCCTTCCTCGTGGTCAACCTCGGCCGCCCCGCCGAGAACGCGTGGTTCGACCGGCTGCCGCGCCTGGAGGTCGACGAGGTCGTCGCCGAGGTCTGACCCCGCGTTGCGTCACGGGTCGATCAGCGCGGTCAGCGTCGACCCGCTCCAACCCGCCGCCACGCCGGGGGCGGCAAGGAGGTAGTCCGCGTGCTCGGCCGGCGTACCGCCGTAGGTCTCGACCAGGCCGGCCAGGATGGTCCGGACGTACGCCGGCGCGGGCGGCGCCGCCGCCAGGGAACCGGCCGTGGTGAGCGTGAAGGCCGGGTGGCCGTCGAGCTCCCCGAGCCCGAGGACGGACTCGTAGGCCGGCACGACGTCGTGCCAGCGACCGCCGGCCGGGGTCAGCGTCAGCCGGTGCTCGGGCCCGACCCTGGCCTCCTGGCGCGCGAGGTCGGCGAGCTGCCCGGCCGTGACGAGGTAGCCGCGGCCGCGCGCCTCGCCGGCCGCGGGATGGGTCAGGAACGCCAGCCCGCCGCCCCAGGTCGGGGACAGGCCGCCGAAGCAGAGCTGCCCGGGGATCGCGACCGGCCGGCTCGCCCGCCACGGCCTGGTGTCGCGGCAGCCGACGTAGGTGCGGGCGGCGCCGGGCGGCCGGCCACCCTCGAGGTAGCACGTGAACCGGCCGGCGAGCAGGTTGGAGCCGTAGGCGGCGTACCAGACGAGCTCGTCGTGGCCGATCGCGTCGGACGGTGCGGTCAGGTGATGCTCACCCCGCCGTCGACGGCGATCGTCTGGCCGGTGACGTAGCCGGCCGCCGGCGAGGCCAGCCACACGGCGGTCGCCGCGAGCTCGGCCGGGTCGCCCATCCGGCCGACCACGACCCGCCACTTCATCAGGTCGAGGTAGCCCTCGGGGTACTGCTCGGTCATCTCGGAGTCGAAGAACCCCGGGGCGAGCGCGTTGACCCGGATGCCCTTGCGGCCGGTCCACTGCTGGGCCAGGTCGCGGGTCAGGCCGATCAGCCCGGCCTTCGTCGCGGAGTACGCCGCCTGCGGCAGGCCGCCGGTGGTCAGCCCGAGGACCGAGGAGATGTTGATGATGCTGCTGCCCGGTTCCATCACCCGCCCGCAGGCCTGGGCCATCCAGTAGCAGCCGTTGAGGTTGACGTCGACCACGGAGCGGAACTGCTCCGGCGTCTCCCGGGTCGCCGGCACCGCGGTGCCGACGCCCGCGTTGTTGATGAGGACGTCGACCCGGCCGAGCTCGGCCACCGTGGCGTCGACGAGCGCCTGGCACTGGTCGGGATCGGCCACGTCGGTCGGCACGGTGATCGCCCGGCGGCCGGTGTCGCGCACCAGCTGCGCGGTCTCCTCGAGCTTCTCCACGCGCCGGGCGCCGAGCGCCGACGTCGGCCCCCGCCTCCGCGAACGCCTGCGCGAACGCGACCCCGAGCCCGCTGGAGGCCCCGTCACGATCGCCACCTTGCCGTCCAAGCCGAACATCTCCAGCACGCCCATGGGCTCAGGCTAGCGGGGGGCGTCGCTTCACCATGCTCACCCGGCCAGGGACCCGCGTACGCCGACCCTGGGGGCACCCTGACCTCACCCCGAGCTCGCGTGTGTCGCGGCCCAGGACCGGCTCTACTGGTCCCAGGACCGAGATCCGGTCCGCACTACGAGGTCCAAGGAGGACCGATGAACGACCAGGCCCAGGACGCGCAGGGCGCCCACCCCGCCGTCGGAGCACCCGCGGCGGGCCACCCAGGGACGTACGCCACCCACCCCATCGACCCGTCCGCCGAGCGCGGCTGGGGGACGATCACCCACGTCGTCCCCCTGGTCGCCACCGTGGCATCGGCCGGCACGCTGGGCTTCGTCGGGTCGCTGGTGATCTACCTGCTCTACAAGGACCGCGGGCCGTTCGTCCGCGCCAACGCCGCCAACTCGCTCAACATCCAGATCATGACCGGCATCGTGCTGCTGGTGTCGTTCCCGCTGATGCTGCTGCTGGTCGGCTTCCTGACCTACCCGCTGGCGCTGGTCTACGCCGTCGTCATGCACGTGATCGGCGCGATCAAGGCCAACAACGGCGAGTGGTGGACCCCGCCGCTCACCCCGCAGTTCGTGCGCTGACCCGGCGCCCGACTGGAGCCACCCGAGGGCACGGGCCGCGACCCGAGGGCCCGGTCACGACGCCGTGGCCGGGCCCATGCCGTTGCGCAGCGGGTTGCCCCGACCGGTCGGCCACGGCAGGCAGGCGGTGCCGGAGCCGGGCACGGTGTAGACGTCGATCCCGTGGTCGATGGTCGTCAGCACGATCTCGAGCGTCCCGTTGCCACCCAGGTCGGCGATCGACGGGGCCGCGGCCACGCCGATGCCGTTGCCGTTGCGGGTCTGGTGGCGCAGCTTCAGGGAGTAGAGCCGCTTCCCGTCGGCACGCAGCACGACCAGCCGTGCCGCGCCCTTCTTCAGGGAGTAGGTGCCGAACACCAGCTCCGGGGTCCCGTCGCGGTTGAGGTCGGCGGCGACCACCTCGGAGGCGAACCGCTTCGAGAGGCGCGACGCGTAGGAGTAGCTCCACAGCCGCTTGCCGGACGGGCCCACGGCGTAGACCTTGCCGCCCGGCACCGCCGCCACGATCTCCGGGCGGTCGTCGCCGCGCAGGTCGACGACGGTCGGGGCGGGGATGCCCGACGGCGGGTACCAGTCGCCACTGCCCCGGTACGCCGGCTTGGCGGTCAGCCGCAGGTCCTCGAAGCCGGCGTGCCGTCGCGCCGACCGCGACCCGTCGCCGTAGGCCCCGTCGAGAGCCATGAAGACGTAGCCCTGGGTGCGGTAGGGCACGTGCAGCTCGACGTTGGGGAGGCCGATCACCTCGTTGCGGCCGTCGCCGTCGAGGTCGGCCACCGACTGAGGCGAGGCGGTCCACTGCAACCAGGCCTGTCGCGACGGGTGCGGCCAGGTGCCGGTGTGCAGGTGGTAGTGGCGGCGCTCGACCTTCGGGCTCAGCCAGCGGATGAACTGGCCCCAGCCCATCCGGCGGCCCAGCGCCGAGGAGTCGCGGTTGGTGAACCACGGGGAGGCGAGCACGGAGGTGCCGTCGAGGTTGAAGACGTTGATCTGGTGGTTGTCGAAGGTGGTGACGATCTCGAGCTCGGGGTCGTCGTCGAGGTTGCCGATGCCGACGTTCTCGCCGTAGGCGCCGTAGCCGTGGTTGCCGACCTTGTTGAAGGTCAGGTCGTTGCCCTTGCCGCGCAGCCGGTTGTAGCGCGGCCAGGCGGGGGAGTGGCCGTCCTGGGGCTGGAACCGCTTGCCCTTCGCGTTGAGCACGAACACCTGCGCGCCCTTGCTCGACGTGTTGGTGGTCGTGACCACGATCTCCACCCGGCCGTTGCCGTCGAGGTCGGCCGCGGCCATGCCGCGCACCTCCGGGCACTGGCCGCCGCTGCACACCGACGCCTTCCACTTCTTGACCAGCCGGTGGCCGCGGAACTCGTACGCCGCCACGGTGCCGTTGTTGCCACCCACCACGATGTCGGGGATGCCGTCGCCCTCGAGGTCGGTGGTGACCGACGGGGCGTAGACCCGGCCCGCGGTGGCCCGACCCCGGCCCAGCCGGTGGCCCCGGGCGTCGTAGACGAACGTGGAGTAGAACGGCGCCACGATCTCGCGCTTCCCGTCATGGTCGAGATCGACCAGGCCGGGAGAGGAGAACCACCCCGTCTCCCCGGTGTTGATCCGGCGCACGAACCTCGGCTTGGCGACCGGGGCGGTGCCGCCGTCGTCGGCGCACCCGGCGGTGGCCGCCGCGGCGGTCGTCGTGGCCGCTGCTGCGGGCACGCTCACTCGCGCCGGCGTGGACGCCGCCGGTGGGCCGGACGCGGTCGCGGCCCACAGCGCCACCGGCAGCGCCAGCGCGGCGACGGCCGCTGCGGCCGGGGTCCGGGCGCGGAGCGAGGACGGCGCAGAGGCGCGCTGCGGGGTCAGCATGCCCGGACACTATCGACCGAAAGGCGCGCGCGGCGCCGGAGTCGAACGCGGTAGGATGGTGCCATGCGCAGGAACCTGCTCCTTATCTAGCCGCGTCGAACGCCACACCACCGACGCGGCTGCCCCTCGTGCCCGAGGGGCTTTTTCATGTCCCGAGCAGATCCCGACAGCGAGCGAGAGAGACCGATGAGCGAGCAGACCGAGCGCGAGAGCTATGACGTGCAGGCGGTGCAGGCCAAGTGGCTGCCCGTGTGGGAGGAGCTGCAGCCGTTCCGGGCCAGCGACGAGGCGATCGGGGCCGGGGGCAAGGAGAAGCGCTATGCGCTGACGATGTTCCCCTACCCCAGCGGCGATCTGCACATGGGCCACGCCGAGGTCTTCAGCCTGCACGACGTGGTGGCGCGCTACTGGTGGCAGCGCGGCTACGAGGTGCTGAACCCGATGGGCTTCGACTCCTTCGGGCTGCCGGCCGAGAACGCCGCGATCCGCAACGACGAGCACCCTTCGGCCTACACCTACGCCAACATCCAGCGGTCGATCGAGTCCTGCCAGAACCTGGCGGCGTCGTTCGACTGGTCGCGGACGCTGAACACCTCCGACCCGTCCTACTACCGCTGGACCCAGTGGCTGTTCCTGAAGTTCCGTGAGTGGGGGCTGGCCTATCGCAAGAAGTCGCCGGTCAACTGGTGTCCCCAGGACCAGACGGTGCTGGCCAACGAGCAGGTCGTCGACGGACACTGCGAGCGTTGCGGCGCGGAGGTCACCAAGCGCGACCTGACCCAGTGGTACTTCAAGATCACCGACTACGCCCAGGAGCTGCTGGACGGGCTGGACGAGCTGGAGAAGACCTGGCCGGCGCGCGTCGTGACGGCGCAGCGCAACTGGATCGGCCGTTCCGAGGGCGCCCACGTCGACTTCGACATCGCGCTGGCCTCCGGCGACATCCGGCCGGTCACCGTCTACACCACCCGGCCCGACACGCTGTACGGCGCGACGTTCATGGTCGTGGCGGCCGACGCCGACCTGGCGGCCGAGATCGTGGCACCCGACCGCGAGCAGGCGCTGGAGGACTACCTGGTCGAGGTGCGCAAGGCCTCCGACATCGACCGGCTGGCCACCGACCGGCCCAAGACCGGGGTCGACCTGGGCGTCGTCGCGACCAACCCCGTCAACGGCGAGCAGGTGCCGGTGTGGGCCAGCGACTACGTGCTGGCCGACTACGGCACCGGCGCGATCATGGCGGTGCCGGCCCATGACCAGCGCGACCTGGACTTCGCGCGCGCGATGGGGCTGTCGGTGCGCAGGGTGATCGACACCGGTGAGGACAACCCCGAGGAGTCGGGTGTTGCCACCACCGGCGACGGCGTCTACGTCAGCTCCGGCCCGCTGGACGGGCTGACCGACAAGGCCTCCGGCATCCACGCGATCATCGAGCGGCTGGAGGCCGACGGCCGCGGCAAGGGCGCGGTCAACTTCCGGCTGCGCGACTGGCTGCTGAGCCGGCAGCGCTACTGGGGGGCCCCGATCCCGGTCATCCACTGCCCCGACTGCGGCGAGGTCCCGGTGCCGGAGGACCAGCTGCCGGTCCTGCTGCCCGAGCTGGAGGGCGCGGACCTGAAACCGCAGGGCGTCTCGCCGCTGGCGGCCGCCGAGGAGTGGGTCAACGTCCCCTGCCCGACCTGCGGCGGGCCGGGGAAGCGCGACGGCGACACGATGGACACCTTCGTGGACTCCTCGTGGTACATGTTCCGCTACTGCAGCCCGCACGAGACCGAGCGGGCGTTCGACCCCGAGCTGGTCAACGCGTGGATGCCGTGCGACATCTACATCGGCGGCGTCGAGCACGCCGTGCTGCACCTGCTGTACGGCCGCTTCTTCACCAAGGTGCTGGCCGACCACGGGCTGCTGGACTTCCGCGAGCCCTGGTCCGCGCAGCTGAACCAGGGCTTCGTGATCAACCAGGGCAAGAAGATGAGCAAGTCGCTGGGCAACGGCGTCAGTCTGGGGGACCAACTTGCGGCCTTCGGCGTGGACGCGGTGCGGCTGACCCTGGTGTTCGCGGGGCCTCCGGAGGACGACATCGACTGGGCAGAGGTCTCCCCGGCCGGGTCGCTGCGCTTCCTGCAAAGGGCCTGGCGGCTGGCCGGCGACGTCACCTCGGAGCCGGGCACCGACCCGGCCTCCGGCGGCCCGGAGAGCACGTCGCTGCGCAAGGTCACCCACAAGACGGTGCACGACGCGGCGACGCTGGTGGAGGGCTATCGCTTCAACGTGATGGTCGCCCGCACCATGGAGCTGGTCAACGCCACCCGCAAGGCGATCGACAGCGGCGTCGGCCCGGCCGACCCGGCCGTCCGCGAGGCCGCGGAGGCCGTGGCGATCCTGCTGTCCCTGGTGGCGCCCTACACCGCCGAGGAGATGTGGGAGCGGCTGGGCCATGCCCCCTCGGTCGCCCGGGCCGGCTGGCCCGAGGTCGACCCCGCGCTGCTGGTCGAGGAGTCGGTGACGGCCGTCGTCCAGATCCAGGGCAAGGTCAAGGCGCGGCTGGAGGTCTCGCCGGACATCACCGAGACCGACCTGGAGGCCGCGGCACTGGCCGAGCCGGCCGTGGTCGCGGCCATCGACGGTCGCGCGATCCGCAAGGTCATCGTGCGGGCGCCCAAGCTGGTCAACGTGGTGGTGTGACGGCCTCCTCCGCTGGCGTCGCCGCAGTGTGAGGCAGGTCCCGTCGCGCCCGTCGCCGCGCGGGTGCACGATGGAGGTGAAGCCCTCCACGCGCCGTCGTGGGGCGTCCACGACGGGTCGACGTGGGCGGCCGACGAGGAGGCCGTCGTGAGCACCACCAAGACCTGGCGGGTCGAGCTGTTCCTCTACGAGGAGGGCGACCACACCAGAGCGGACGCCGTCCTGCACACCGACGCCGGCACCGAGCTGCGCGCCAGCGGGCTGGCCCGCAAGCACCCCGCCGACCGGCAGGTCCCCGAGATCGGGGACGAGCTGGCCAGCTGCCGGGCGCTGAGCGAGCTCTCCCACCTGCTGCTGGTCGCCACCAGCAACGACGTCGAGGAGAACATCGGCGCCGGGGTCACCCTCGACGCCTGACCAGGCTCGGGGCTCGGGGCCCGGGCCCGGCTCGGGGCCGGTGGTGCCACGATGGCGCCATGGCCGACATGCGACCGCTCGCCGGGCGGGAACCGACGGGGGCCCCGGCCCGGCCGTGGCCGCGCGCACGCGTGGTGCTGCCCCGGACGCCGCTCCACGGGCCGGCGTACCCCGTGGTCGACGTGCACCAGCACCTCGGTCGCTGGCTGTCGGAGGACGGGAGCTTCCTGGCGGGTGAAGCGCCGGAGCTGGCGCCGCTGCTCGACCGGGTCGGGGTGCGCGCCGTGGTCAACCTCGACGGCCGGTGGGGCGAGGAGCTCAGCGCCAACGTCGCCCGCTTCGACGCGGCGCTGCCCGGTCGGGTGCAGACCTTCTGCCACCTCGACTGGGACCTGCTGCTGCTCGGTGACGAGTCGTCCTCGGAGTGCACCCGGCGGCTGACGGAGCAGCTGGCCGACTCGGCCGCCCGCGGTGCGCGCGGGGTCAAGGTCTGGAAGGACCTCGGGCTCAGCCGGCGCGACGCGACCGGGGAGCTGGTCCGGGTCGACGACGCCCGGGTGGCGGCGGTGCTGCGGGCGGCCGGTGAGCTGGGCCTGCCGGTGCTGATCCACACCGCCGACCCGGTCGCCTTCTTCGACCCCCTGGACGAGTCGAACGAGCGGTGGGACGAGCTGGCCGAGATGCCGTCCTGGTGGTTCGGCGGCCCCGAGCACCCGTCGTTCGAGGAGCTCCTGGCGGGGATGCACGCCCTGGTGGGCGCCTGCCCGGGCACGACGTTCGTCGGCGCCCACGTCGGCGGCCACGCCGAGGACCTGGCGGCGGTCGGCGCCGCGCTGGACCGGCTGCCGAACCTGCACGTCGACACCGGTGGCCGGCTCGGCGAGCTGGGCCGTCAGCCGCGCGCGTTCCGCGGTCTGGTGGAGCGGTTCCCCGACCGGGTGCTCTTCGGCAGCGACTGCTTCCCGATCGACCCGGCGGCCTACCGGCTCTGGTGGCGGTTCCTCGAGACGGGGGACGAGCACTTCGACTACAGCCCCGGTGGCGGCCCGCCCCCGCAGGGCAGCTGGCGGGTCAGCGGGGCCGACCTGCCCGAGGGCCTGCTGCGCGCGGTCTACCACGACAACGCGGCACGGCTGCTGAGGCTCTGACTCCGCCCTTCGCCGGGGGTAGCCTGCGGGCATGGTGACGGACGACACGGCGCCCGCTGGGCGCACGGTGGTCGTCACCGACTCCACCGCGATGCTCCCGACGGAGGTCGCCGCACGGCACGGGATCGTCGTCGTGCCGCTGCAGGTCGTGATCGGTGCCGAGGTCTATGACGAGGGGGCCGAGGGGGCGACGTCGGACCGGGTGGCCGCCGCGCTGCGGGAGTTCTTGCCGGTCAGCACGTCGCGTCCGTCGCCGGCGACCTTCCTGGCGGCGTACGACGCCGCGGCGGCCGCGGGGGCCGAGTCGGTGCTGTCGATCCACCTCTCCGGCGAGATGAGCGGGACGTTCGAGGCCGCCCAGCTGGCCGCTCGCGACGCCTCGGTGGCGGTGACGTGTGTGGACTCCCGCGAGGTCGGGGTGGCGACGGGCTACGCCGCCCTCTCGGCCGCCCGGGTGCTGGCCGCCGGCGGGTCCGCCGACGCCGCCGCCGCGGCGGCTCGCGAGCGCGCCGAGCGCTCCTCGTCGTTCTTCTACGTCGACACCCTGGAGTATCTCCGGCGGGGCGGCCGCGTCGGCGCGGCCAGCGCGCTGCTCGGCGGGGCACTGGCCGTCAAGCCGCTGCTGACGCTGGAGGACGGTCGGGTCTCGACGCTGGAGAAGGTCCGCACGGCGGGCCGCGCGCTCGGCCGGCTGGCCGACCTGGCCGTCGAGGCGGCCGGCTCCGAGGCGATCGACCTGTGTGTCTCGCACCTGGCGAGCCCCGACCGGGCCGCCGCCCTGGTCGAGGCGCTCTCGACGCGGCTGGCCGACAACCTGGAGGGACGCGAGGTGTGGTCGGGGGAGCTCGGCGCGGTGCTCGGCGCGCACGTCGGCCCGGGCATGGTCGCGCTGTGTGTGGCGCCGCGGCTGCCGAGCGACTGACGCCGTGGCGTCCTAGTAGCCGATGTCGAGGTGGCCGGGCGTCACCAGGCCGCTCTCGTAGGCGAACACCACCGCCTGCGCCCGGGCGCGAGGTCCTCCACGAGAGTGTGCGTGGGCCGGAGTCCGTCCCCAAGGACACCGGTCGGGAGGGTTGTCCACAGGCGGGCCGGCGACGCCAGCGAGAGGGCCGCGGCTCGGCCTAGGTTGCGGTCATGCGAGGAGGCAGAGGGCGCGACGAACGCCGGGCCGTGGCGGCCCGGCGCCTGGCCCGGCTCGGCGACGAGCTGGCGGTGCTGCGCGAGCCGGTCGTCGGTGACGGCACGGAGCACACCCACACCCGGGTGCGCCCGGCCGAGGACCTCTCCGCGGGGTTCGGATGGGGCGACGCCGACCAGGGCTGGGAGCCGGCACCGGTTCCCGGGGCATCGGTCCCGACCCTGGACCCTGCTGCCGAGGTGCCCGGCCCGGTCGCGGTGCCGGTCCCCGGTCGCCACGCGGCCCGCCGGCTCCGGCCGCTCCCCGTGGTCGGGCTGCTCGGGCCCGCTCAGCTGACCGTGCTCGCCGTGCTGGTGGCGGTCGGCCTGGCGGTCACCTGCTGGTGGCTGCTGCGGAGCTCCCCGGAGGTCGTCCCGGTGAGTGCCGAGGCGGCACCGGCCCTGGTGACCCCGGTGGCCGAGGGGGCCGCCGAGGTGCCTGCCGACACGGGTGACCCGAGCGCGCTGGTGGTCGATGTGGCCGGCAAGGTCCGGCACCCGGGGATCGCGGTCCTCGAGCCCGGCGCCCGGGTGATCGACGCCCTCAGGGCCGCCGGCGGGGCGCGTCGGGGCGTGGACCTGTCGTCGCTCAACCTGGCCCGCCCGCTGGTCGACGGCGAGCAGATCCTGGTGGGAGTGCGCGGCGGTCCGCAGCCGGCGCCCGCCTCGGGCGCCCCCGGCGCCGGGCTGCTGGTGAACATCAACACGGCCGGACAGGCCGAGCTCGAGTCGCTGCCGGAGGTGGGTCCCGTCACCGCGGCCGCCATCATCGCGTGGCGCGAGCAGCACGGCGGGTTCGGTTCGATCGACCAGCTGGTCGAGGTCGACGGGATCGGCGAGGCCACGCTCGCGACCGTCACTCCTTTCGTGACGGTGTGAGGGCCCGGTCATGGGGTGGGGCCCTCACGCAGCTGGTCGTCCGGGCGGTCGCGGTTCCCGATCTGCGGATGCCGCTGGTCGGCGCTGCGGCCTGGGTCGGGGCGCTGGCCGGGCTGGCCTGGCCGACGGACCGGCGCGGGTCAGCCGCTTGGGTCGCCGCCGGTCTGCTCGGTGCGGTCGCCACGGCGCTCGCACGCACGGCAGAGGGTCGTCGTGGGCGTCCCGCCTGCGGGATCGGCTGGCGGCTGCTCACGGCGCTCCTCCTGGTGGCGACGGCCACCGGCTACGCCGCGGCGGTGCGCGTGGACCGGGTGGCGGACAACCCGGTCGCGTCGCTCGCGTCGGTCCGCTCGGCGGTGCAGGTCGAGATGGTCGTGACCTCCGACCCGCGGCTGCATGCGGGGCGCTTCGCGGACCAATGGGTGTTCCGGGCCCGGGTGGAGCGGGTGACGTCGCGCGCCACGGCGTACCAGGTCGGGGTGCCGGTGACCGTGGTGGCCGCCGAGGACTGGTCCCCGGTCCGGCTGGGAGAGCGCGTCGGATGCTCGGGCCGGCCGGCTCGACGTGAGCGAGGACCGTGACACGGCGGGCGTGTTGCGCCCGTTCGGCCAGGCGGTGTCGCTGGACGCCCCCGCCTGGTGGTGGGACGCGGCGGCAGCCGTACGGGCCTCCCTGCGCGACTCCGTCGGAGCGGTGCCCGCCGACCGGAGACCCCTCGTGCCGGCGCTCGTCGTGGGCGACGACCAGGGTCTCGACCGGGCGCTCGCGGACGACTTCCGCACCACGGGCCTCACCCACCTGCTCGCCGTCTCGGGCACCAACCTGACGCTGCTCCTCGGCTTCCTGCTGGTGCTGGCGCGCGGGCTCGGGGTCCGCGGGCGCGGCCTGCTGGCCGTGGGCGCGGTGGGTGTGGTCGGCTTCGTGCTGCTCGCCCGGCCCGAGCCGAGCGTGCTGCGCGCGGCGGTGATGGGGTCGGTCGCGTTGGTCGGCATGGGGTCGGGTGGCGCGCGGCGCGGGGGGCGGTCACTCGGGGTGGCGGTGACCGCCCTGCTGCTCGTCGACCCGTGGCTGGCGCCGACCCCGGGCTTCGCGCTGTCGGTGCTGGCCACGGCCGGCATCGTGTTCCTGGCGCCGGGCTGGCGGGACGCGCTGATGACCTGGCTGCCGCGCTGGGCCGCGGAGGCGGTCGCGGTGCCGGCCGCGGCCCAGCTCGCCTGCACCCCGGTGGTGGCGGCGATCTCCGGTCAGGTCAGCCTGGTGGCCGTGGCGGCCAACCTGCTGGCCGCTCCGGTCGTCGGGCCGGCCACCGTGCTCGGCCTGGCCGGTGGGCTGATCGGCCTGCTCTGGCCGGCCGGGGGAGGAGTGGCCGGCTCCGCGGCCGGCTGGTGCGTCGCATGGCTGGTCGCCGTGGCCCGTCGCGGGGCCGCCCTGCCGGTGCCGTCACTGTCCTGGGGCACGGGGGCGGTGTCCCTGGCGATGCTCACCGTGGCCTGCCTGCTGCTGGTCCTGCTCGCCCCGACGCTGCTCAGGCACCGGACCGCGTCCCTGACGTGCTGCGTCGTGCTCGGTGTCGTCACCTGCGTGCGCCCACCGAGCCCCGGCTGGCCGCCGGAGGGCTGGGTCTTCGCTGCCTGCGACGTGGGGCAGGGCGATGCACTGGTGCTGCGCGCCGGCCCCGGCAGCGCGGTGGTCGTCGACGCCGGTCCCGACCCGGCGCTGGTCGACGGATGCCTGCGCCGGCTCGACGTACGCCGGGTCCCCCTGGTCGTCCTCACCCACTTCCACGCCGACCACGTCGACGGGCTGGCCGGCGTGGAGCGCGGGAGGGAGGTGTCCGCCATCGAGGTGACGGCGCTGGCCGACCCACCCGGTGCCGCCCTCGCGGTGGCCGACCTGGCGCAGCGCTGGTCGGCTCCCGAGGCGGTCGCCGACCTGGGCGCCACGACGCGGGTCGGCGACGTCACCCTGCAGGTGCTCTGGCCGAGGCCCGACCAGCCCACCGAGGGCCCGGGCGACGGCAGCACCGCCAACAACGCGAGCGTGGTGCTGCTGGCGCAGGTCCGCGGCGTCCGCCTCCTGCTCACCGGTGATCTGGAGCCGCCCGGACAGGAGGCGCTGGCGCGGATGGTCCCGGGGCTACGGGTCGACGTGCTGAAGGTTCCGCACCACGGGTCCCGCTACCAGGACCTCGCGTTCCTCACCTCGCTGCACGCGCGGGTGGCCGTGGTCAGCGTCGGTGCCGACAACGACTACGGCCACCCCGCCAGCGAGACGCTGAGCGCCCTCGAGCAGGGTGGTGCGGACGTCTTCCGCACCGACCGCGACGGCGACGTCGTGGTCGGCGTTCGCGGCGGTCGGCTGGTCGTCGACCGCGGCGGCTGACGGCCCGTCCCCGGTCGTCGGCCCCCTGTGGCAGGCTGGCTCCACCATGGCAGCCCTTCGTCCCACCGACGTCCTCGGCCGGGTGACCCTGGTCACCGGCAAGGAGGAGTTCCTCAACGAGCGGACCATCGCCGCGGTGCGCGCCGCGTGCCGCAAGCACGACCCGGAGGCCGAGCTCTCCGAGACCCTGGGCTCCGAGCTGAGCCTGGCCAGCCTGGGCGAGCTGTCCGCTCCGTCGCTGTTCTCGAGCACCCGCTGCGTTGTGGTGCGCGGCCTGGAGCACCTGCCGGAGGAGGCGTTCGACGGGCTGCTGGGCTATGCCGCGGAGCCGGTCGAGGACGTCGCGCTCGTGTTGGCGCACGGCGGCGGCCCCAAAGGCTCCGGGGTGCTGGCCAAGCTGCGCAAGCTCGAGGCGGTCACGGAGCACAAGTCCGCGGAGCTGCGGCCCTCGGAGTTCGGGCGGTTCGTCGCCTCCGAGGTGCGCTCGCTCGGTGCGACCATCGACGAGCCGGCGGCCGAGCTGCTGGTCCAGTCGGTCGGGCATGACCTCCGCTCCCTGGCCGGCGCCGCCGACCAGCTCGCCAACGACTTCCCCGGAGAGGCGCTCACCAGCGAGAAGGTCAAGCGCTACTTCGGCGGGCGAGCGGAGGCCAAGTCCTTCGCGGTGGCCGATGCGGCCTTCTGGGGTCGTCGGGAGGCGGCGCTGGAGGAGCTCCGCTGGGCGCTGGACGGCGGCACCGCGCCGGTGCTGGTGACCAGCGCGTTCGCGGGCAGCGCCCGCGGCATCGCTCGCTACAAGGCCGCGCCACGAGGCCTTCGCGAGGCCGACCTGGCTCGCGAGGTGGGGGTGCCGCCGTGGAAGCTCCGCACGGTGCGCGACCAGTCGCGTGGCTGGTCCGACGCCGGCGTCGCCCACGCGATCATGGCGATCGCCAAGGCCGACGCCGACATCAAGGGCGCGGCCAGCGACCCGGCCTACACGCTGGAGCGGCTCGCCCTCACCGTCACCGGCCTGCGCGAAGGTCGCTGACGCCGGAAGGCCGCTGGCCGGGAAAGGCAACGAGCCCGCCCGGCGGCTGCCGGACGGGCTCGGAGGATCACCGCCTTCGGGGCGGCGAGGCGGCTCAGAGAGCCGAGGAACGCTTGGCGATCGACGACTTGCGGTTGGCCGCCTGGTTCTTGTGGATGACGCCCTTGGAGGCGGCCTTGTCGAGCTTCTTCATCGCGTCGCGACCGAGCTCGGCGGCGTTGTCCGCGCCGGCGTCGGCGGCCTCACGGAACTTGCGCACGGCAGTCTTCAGAGACGACTTCACGGCCTTGTTGCGCTCGTGACGCTTCTCGTTCTGCTTGTTGCGCTTGATCTGGGACTTGATGTTCGCCACTGATCTGCCTCGTGTGCCTTCACTGTCGATGCTGGAGATAAGTCTGAGTGGGTCCGCGCCCGCCTGGGCAGGCTGGCGCCCGGACACGCAAGGGGCAACGCTACCAGCGGCGCGCCGAGCCGCCCAAATCTCCGCCCGGCCTCGGCGGCTGCTCTCGCGGCGGTGGTACCTCCGAGGAGCCAAACCCACCATTCCAGCCTGGAAACGAACGATCTCGCTCCTCGGAGGCGCAACCACAGGGACCACGGGGGCGGCTGGTCAGACCCGGTCAGGACCAGCCGCGGCGCTCGGCGAGCCACTCCCAGGAGGTCTCGGCGCACCAGGCCTGGTGCTGGCGGAGGTACGGCGAGCTCGGCGGCGCGGGCAGCTCCCGCTGGCGCAGGAAGTAGCCGACGAGCAGCGCCAGCACGATGTCGACCTGCTCGTCCGCGACGCCGCGGGTGAGCTCGCGCTCGCGGAGCACCGCCTCGACATCGAGCCCGTCGCCCCGGGGCCCGAGCAGGAGGAAGACCGTGTCGAGCCAGTCGGCTCCGGTGGCCAGCCAGTTCCAGTCGCAGATCACCACCTGGTCGCCGAGTAGGAGGTTGTCGTCGCGGACGTCGGTGTGCACGACGGTGTCCCCGCTGGTCGCCTCGGCGAACCCCCGGGCCAGCGTGGCCGCCGTCTCCAGCCGGGAGGCCGTCATGCCGGGCAGCGCCGGCTCGCCCGCGAGGACGTCGTCCCAGGCCGCCGCGAAGTCGGCGAAGTCGTCGGCGAACGTCGCCAGCTCCAGCCCGTCGGGCACCGGGGTCAGCCGGGCTGCCACGTCCTCCAGGGCATCCAGGCAGCGGTTCAGCTCGGCCACCCGCCAGGGGCGCCGCGGCGCCCGGCCCTCGGCGTACTCCAACCCGAGCACCACCCACTCGTCGTCGAGTGACCACTGCAGTCGCGCGGCCGGCAGCCCCGCGGGCAGGGCCCGGAGCTTGCGCGCCTCCTCGCGGTAGGAGTCGGCGATCGGGCGCTGCGCGCGGGTGGACGCCGCCTTCACGAAGTGCCGCGACCCGTCGGCGCAGGTCAGCACCGAGGCGAACCCCGGCGTGAAGCCACCGCCTTGCGACACCGCCTCGACCACCGCAGACCCGCATCGGGCCTCGACGAGCTCGCGGACCTCGGGAGGCAGGAAGCGCCACTCGAGCCGGCGGGCGGTGCGTCCCGCGGGCGCGGGCGAGGTGGTCGGCATGGGCGCCATTGTCCCGGCCCGCTGCGAGCGACGTCGACCGGGTTCTCGCGGGTTCGGAGCGGGGCGGTGCCCCATGGAAGAATGGCGGTCCGACCCGACGCCCGGGCTCCTCCGGCCGCGCCTCCCACCCGCCAGACTGCGAAAGACACTCGATCCCGCCGTGACCGTTCCCGACGCGCCGCTGCCCGGTCACACCGACCCCGCGATCATCCGCAACTTCTGCATCATCGCGCACATCGACCACGGCAAGTCGACCCTGGCCGACCGGATGCTGCAGCTGACCGGCGTCGTCGACGAGCGGAGCGCCCGGGCGCAGTACCTCGACCGGATGGACATCGAGCGCGAGCGCGGCATCACCATCAAGAGCCAGGCCGTGCGGATGCCGTGGACCGTGCGCGCCGACAACGCCGAGGACGCCGCGCCGGGCACCTACGTCCTCAACATGATCGACACGCCCGGCCACGTCGACTTCACCTACGAGGTGTCCCGGTCCCTCGAGGCCTGCGAGGCCGCGATCCTCCTCGTCGACGCCGCGCAGGGCATCGAGGCGCAGACCCTCGCCAACCTCTACCTCGCGATGGGCGCCGACCTGCACATCATCCCGGTGCTCAACAAGATCGACCTGCCCAGCGCCAACCCCGAGAAGTACGCCGCCGAGCTGGCCGGGCTGGTCGGCTGCGACCCCGACGAGGTGCTCCAGGTCAGCGCCAAGACCGGGCTGGGCGTCGACGCCCTGCTCAACGAGATCGTCAAGCAGACCCCGCCCCCGGTGGGTGACGCCGCCGCGCCGCCGCGGGCGCTGATCTTCGACTCCGTCTATGACACCTACCGCGGCGTGGTGACCTACGTCCGGGTGGTCGACGGCCACCTGAGCCACCGCGACCGGATCAAGATGATGTCGACCAACGCCGTCCACGAGATGCTCGAGGTCGGGGTGATCAGCCCCGAGCAGGTGCCGGCCGGCGAGCTCGGCGTGGGCGAGGTGGGCTACCTCATCACCGGGGTGAAGGACGTCCGGCAGTCGCGGGTCGGCGACACCGTGACCACCCAGCACGGCGGCGCCGCCGAGGCCCTCGGTGGCTACAAGCACCCCAACCCGATGGTGTTCGCGGGGCTCTACCCGATCGACGGCGACCAGTTCGGCGACCTGCGCGAGGCGCTGGAGAAGCTCCAGCTCAACGACGCCGCGCTGACCTACGAGCCGGAGACCTCCGGTGCCCTGGGCTTCGGCTTCCGGTGCGGGTTCCTCGGCCTGCTGCACATGGAGATCACCCGCGACCGCCTGGAGCGGGAGTTCGGCCTCGACCTGATCTCGACCGCCCCCAACGTCGTCTACCAGGTCGTGATGGAGGACGGCTCGGAGCACGAGGTCACCAATCCCAGCGAGTTCCCCGACGGCAAGATCGCCGAGGTGCGCGAGCCGGTGGTGCGCGCGACGATCCTCTCGCCGAGCGACTACATCGGCACCATCATGGAGCTCTGCCAGACCAAGCGCGGCTCGCTGCTCGGCATGGACTACCTCTCCGAGGACCGCGTCGAGATGCGCTACACGCTGCCGATGGGCGAGATCGTCTTCGACTTCTTCGACCAGCTCAAGTCGCGCACCAAGGGCTACGCCTCGCTCGACTACGAGCGGTCCGGCGAGCAGGTCGCGTCCCTGGTCAAGGTCGACATCCTGCTCCAGGGCGAGCCCGTCGACGCCTTCTCGGCGATCGTGCACCGCGACGCGGCGTACTCCTACGGCGTGATGATGGCCGGCAAGCTCAAGGAGCTGATCCCGCGGCAGCAGTTCGAGGTGCCGATCCAGGCGGCCATCGGCGCCCGGGTGATCGCGCGCGAGAACATCCGCGCGATCCGCAAGGACGTGCTCGCCAAGTGCTACGGCGGCGACATCACCCGCAAGCGCAAGCTGCTGGAGAAGCAGAAGGAAGGCAAGAAGCGGATGAAGATGGTCGGCCGCGTCGAGGTGCCGCAGGAGGCCTTCATCGCCGCGCTGTCGACCACCGGCCCGGGGTCCGTCGAGAAGGCCAAGAAGTAGCCCGTGGCGCACGGCACCGTCGACCACCTCCGCGGGGCGCGCCGGGTCGTCTGCTTCGGGGCCGCCGGCAGTGGCAAGTCCACGCTGGCCCGGCTGCTGGCCGAGGCGCTGGGCACGCAGTGGATCTCCGCCGACGACACCTGCTGGGACCCCGGGTGGTCGATGCCGCCGGCCGACGTGCAGCGGGCGCGGATGTTGCCGTTGCTCGCGGCGGACTCGTGGGTGCTCGACACGCCCTACTCCAGCGTCCGTCAGGACGTCCTCGCCGCCGTCGACGTCATGGTCGCCCTGGACTATCCCCGGCTCACCTCGCTGCGCCGCCTGCTGCGTCGCACCGTCGTGCGGGCCTGGACCAAGCAGCCGATCTGCAACGGCAACACCGAGTCCTTCCGGATGTCCTTCGCCTCCCGCGAGTCGATCCTCGCCTGGCACTTCCGCACCTGGGCCAAGAAGAGACGTGAGATGCGGGACTACGCCGCCGACCCGGCCGGCCCGCCCGTCCTGCTGCTGCGGCACCCGCGGGAGGCGACCCGGCTGCTGGAGCTGGTGTGAGCGGTCGGTCCCGGGTGGAGATCCCGGCGGGGCTCGAGGCGCGGCGAGCGCTGGGGGCGCCCTGGGGCGCCTGGCTCGACCGGCTGCCCGGGTTGGTCGAGGGTCTGCAGGAGGACTGGGAGCTGACGATCGAGGGTGCGCCGCGGCACGGCTACTGCTCGCTGGTGCTGCCCGTGGGCACGGCCGAGGCGGAGCCGGCGATGCTCAAGGTCGCCTTCCCCGACGAGGAGTCCGAGCACGAGGCGCTGGGCCTGACCACCTGGGCCGGCAACGGAGCGGTGCGGCTGCTGCGGGCCGACCCTCGGCGCCGGGCCTTGCTGCTGGAGCGGCTCGACGCCGACGCCAGCCTGGCCGCGGTGCCCGACCTCGACGCGTGCGAGGTGGTGGCCGGTCTGTACGCGCGGCTGCACGTGCCGGCGCCGGGTCGGCTGCGCCCGCTGACGTCGTACGTCGACCGGTGGGCCGCCGACCTGGCCGCGCTGCCCGCGCGAGGCCCGCTGCCGCGTCGGCTGGTGGAGCAGGCGACGTCGCTGGCCCGCGACCTGGTGGCCGATCCGGCCTCCGACGGCACGCTCATCCACGCCGACCTGCACTTCGACAACGTGCTCCGTGGGCGGCGCGAGCCGTGGCTGGCGATCGACCCCAAGCCGGTCAGCGGCGACCCGCACTTCGAGCCGGCGCCGATGCTGTGGAACCGCTGGGACGAGGTGGTCGCCGGCGACGGGGTGCGGCCGGCGGTGCGGCGCCGCTTCCACACCCTGGTCGACGCGGCCCGCCTCGACGAGGACCGCGCCCGTGACTGGGCGATCGTGCGGATGGTCCTCAACGCCTCCTGGACCGTCCGCGACGCCCAGCGGTCAGGAGCCGCACTCACCGCCGTCGACCAGGAGTGGGTCACCACCTGCATCGCCATCGCCAAGGCGGTCCAGGACTGACCCCTCAGGCGAGGTAGCGCACCCACAGCCACGCCGTGGAGATCACCGCCGAGGCGAGGACCACGACGATGCCGTACTTCGTGAACTCCCAGAAGGAGATCGGGGAGCCGTAGCGAGCGGCCATCCCGAGCACGACCACGTTGGCGCTGGCACCGACGGCGGTGGCGTTGCCACCCAGGTCGGCGCCGATCGCCAGCGCCCACCAGAGCACGTCCCCGTCGGCGCCGGGATGGGAGGCGGCGAGTGAGGCGACGACGGGCGACATGGTGGCGACGTAGGGGATGTTGTCCACGATGCCGGACGCGACCATCGAGACCAGCAGGATCGAGATCGACGACACGGCGAGGTTGCCGCCGGTGGTCTCGCCGAGCCAGGTCGCGAACTCCTCGATGACCCCGGTCTCGACCAGGGCGCCGACCATCACGAAGAGCCCCATGAAGAAGGTCAGCGTCTCCCACTCGATGTCGACCAGCGCGTCCTGCACGGTCACCTTGGAGATCAGCAGCAGCAGACCGGCGCCGAGCAGCGCCACCACAGAGGGCTCGTAGTGGAAGACGGAGTGCAGGGTGAACCCCGCGAGCACCAGGGCCAGCACGGCCAGGCTCTGCCACATCAGGGTCCGGTCGCGGATCGCGTCGCGTTCGGACAACGCCATCACCTCCGAGACCCGGTCGGGATTGAAGGTGAAGGAGTCGCGGAACATGAACCGCATCATCAGCACCAGCACGATCGTCATGATCACGGCGAGCGGTGCGAGGTTCAGCAGGAAGTCGTTGAAGCTGAGCCCGGCGCGGCTGCCGATGATGATGTTCGGCGGGTCGCCGATCAGCGTGGCCATGCCGCCGGTGTTGGACGCGAGCACCTCCGCGATGAGGAACGGCGTGACCTTGAGCTCGAGGCGCTCGCAGACGAGGAAGGTCACCGGCGCGATGAGCAGGACCGTCGTGACGTTGTCGAGCAGCGCGGAGGCCACCGCGGTGATGACGGCGAGGAGCACCATCAACGGGTAGGGCCGGCCGCGGGCGCGCTTGGCGGCGTAGATCGCCAGCGCCTCGAACAGGCCGGTGGTCTTGATCACCCCGACGATCATCATCATCCCGAAGAGCAGGAAGATGACGTTCCAGTCGATGCCGGTCTCGTGGGAGTAGTAGGCCGCCTCGCCGTCGGTGAAGCCCAGCGCCAGCATCAGCGCCGCGCCTCCCAGCGCCGCCGCCACCCGATGGATGCGCTCGGTGGCGATCAGGATGTAGGCCCCGACGAAGACGACGAGGGCCAGCCACTGGGTGAGGTCCATCAGGCCACCAGCACCGACAGCAGCTTGGAGGCGGTGATCGCCCCCGCGACGGAGCCGTCGTCCTCGACGACGACCAGCAGCGGGCTGTGCAGCGCGGCCATCACGGCCGCGCACTCCATCACCGTGGCCTCCCGCGTGACCGTCGGCATGTGGGGCCGCTTGTCCTTGGGCGGCAGCATGTCGGCGACCGCCTTGCCCTCCAGGCGGGCGGCACAGGTGTCGGCCGCCTTCTCGCCGTAGACCTTGACCAGCGAGGGGTCCTCCTGGAGGTAGCCGGGGATCAGGAAGTTGAGCACCTGCGAGCCGGGCAGGACCGCCTTGACCTTCCCGTCGGCCAGCACCAGCACCGCCGGACGGCGTTCGACCCCGATCATCCGGGCGGCCTCGGAGGCGGGAGCGTTCTCGTCGATCGACGGGTACTGGTCCATCAGGTCACTGGCGCGCATGGCCCCGAGCCTAGGGCAACGCTCGACGGCGGAAACGGGCCATGCGGCGAGCGATCGCGGAAACGCGATGGCCGGACGCGGCCGGAGTTGCCAGGATGGGACCCATGAGCGCTCGCATCGTCAGCGTCAACGTCGGCCGACCCCAGGAGTGGGCCTGGGCCGGCCTGGGTCGCAGCTCCATCGACAAGCACGCGGTCGCGGGTCCGGTCCTGGTCACCAGTCTCGGGCTCGACGGCGACCAGGTCACCGACACCCGCCACCACGGCGGCGTCGACCAGGCCGTCTATGCCTTCGCGCGCGAGGACCTCGACCGCTGGTCCGAGCTGCTCGGGGCCCCGGTCCGCGACGGTCAGTTCGGCGAGAACCTCACCACCCAGGGCCTGGATGTCAACGAGGCCGAAGTAGGAGAGCGCTGGTCCATCGGCTCCGCCGTCTTCGAGGTCGCCTCGGTCCGGATCCCCTGCAACGACTTCAAGGGCTGGCAGGGCGAGTGCGGCTTCGACAACCGCGGCTGGGTGAAGAGGTTCACCGCCGAGGGTCGTCCCGGCCCCTACCTCCGGGTGGTCGAGGAGGGCCTGGTCGAGGCCGGCGACGCGGTGGACGTCGTCCATCGACCGGGACATGGGGTCACCGTCGCGACGATGTTCCGGGCGCTGACGACCGACCGGTCCTGCTGCCGCGCCTGCTCGAGGTCGACGGGCTGGTCGAGCAGGCACGACGAACCGCCGAGGAGTACGTCGCCGGCCGGTGAGGCAGCCCACGGCTCCCGTCCCGAGGCCTGAGCCTGTCGAGGGGTCACGCCCCGATGTGACACCGTTGTCACTGCGCGGGCCGACGACGGTCCCGCGATCACGCGGGACCGGTCGGTCTGGCAGTCAGGAGACGGCGTGCCCCACGGCAGAGCGACCATGCAGCAGGTGGCGGCGCTGGCCGGCGTGTCGCTCAAGACCGTCTCCCGTGTGGTCAACGGGGAGCCCGGCGTCTCGGAGGAGCTGGCCCTCAGGGTCCGCGACGCCGGGGCGGCTCGGCTACCGTCACAACCTGGCTGCGAGCAACCTACGGCGGGGGCGGCGTACCGCCTCGATCGGGATGCTGGTGCAGGACCTCGGCAACGACTACTGCGCCGAGCTCCTGCGGGCGGTCGAGGCGCGGGCACGGACTCGCGGCGTCGTGGTGATCTCGGCCAGCCTGGACGAGGAGGCGGAGCGCGAGCGCGACCTGGTCAACGGCCTTGTCGAACGGCGGATCGACGGCCTGATCCTGATGCCGGCCACCGACGACCAGGGCTACCTGATGCCCGAGGTCCACGCCGGTCTCGCGGTCGTCCTGGTCGACCGCGCTCCCCGAGGCATGGCCCTGGACGCCGTGGTCGCCGACAACCGGGCCGGGGCCGCCCACGCGGTGCGCCACCTCGCGTCGTTCGGGCACCGGCGGATCGGCTTCCTCGGTGACGACCCGTCGATCAGCACGGCGACCGAACGGCTGGCCGGCTATCGCGACGCCCTCGACGCCGGTGGCCTCACCCTGGACGACGCCCTGGTGCGAACCGGCGTCCGCACGGAGGACGACGCCCGCGCGGCCGTCACCCAGATGCTGTCCCTCGACGAGCCGCCCACCGCGCTGTTCACCGCGCGCAACGTGCTCACCGTCGGCGCCGTCCGAGCCCTGCGCTACCTCGACCTCCGCGACCGAGTGGGCCTGGTCGGCTTCGACGACTTCCCGACGGCCGACCTCCTCGAGCCCGGCGTCACCTGTGTCAAGCAGGCGGTGGTGACGGAGGGTGAGCTGGCCATCGACATGCTGCTGTCCCGCCTGGACGGCGACGAGGGACCCGCCCGGGTCGAGGTGGTGCCGACCACGATCGTCGCGCGCGGGTCCGGGGAGATCAGCCCCGCCCGATGACGGGCGTCGCGCAGTCGTGACCTCGCGGTGCTACCGGTCCGTAACCTGGTGAACTAGGTTACGGACCAGACCTAGGTCCGAAGGTCGCGCAGCGGCGCGCGGCCCCAGCGCAGGGAGTGTCATGGCCAACCACGTCGATGCAAGCTTTGTCGAGAACATGTCCGCCAACGTGGCGGTGCAGTTCTGGGACCGGGTGGCCAGCTCCCCGCAACGTGAGGCGTTCCGCTATCCGGTGGGCGAGGCGTGGGAGTCGGTGACCTGGAAGGAGGCCGGCGACCGGGTGGCCCGGCTGGCCGCGGGGCTGATGGCGCTCGGCATCGAGTCGGAGCAGCGCGTCGGCATCGCCTCGGGCACGCGCTACGAGTGGATCCTCGCCGACCTGGCGGTCATGTGTGCCGGCGCCGCCACGACCACCGTCTACCCCTCGACCAACGAGGAGGACACGGCGTACATCCTGAGCGACTCCGAGTGCCGCGTGGTGTTCGCCGAGGACGACGACCAGATCGCCAAGCTGTCCGCGCGCAAGGCCGAGCTGCCGGCGCTGGCCAAGGTGGTCACCTTCGACGGCGCCTCCGACGGCGACTGGGTGATCGGCCTCGCCGATCTCGAGAAGCTCGGGGAGGCCTACCTCGCCGAGCACCCCGACGCCATGAAGGAGGCGGCCGCGGCCATCACGCCCGACCAGCTGGCCACCCTCATCTACACCTCGGGCACCACCGGACGGCCCAAGGGTGTGCGGCTGCGGCACGTGTCGTGGGTCTACGAGGGCGAGGCGATCAGGGCTCAGGACATCCTCGACGAGACCGATCTCGAGTTCCGGTGGCTGCCGATGGCGCACTCCTTCGGCAAGGTGCTGATGTCGACCCAGATGGCCTGCGGCTTCGCCGCCGCCATCGACGGCCGGGTCGACAAGATCGTGGAGAACCTCGGCGTCGTCCAGCCGACGTTCATGGGCGCGGCCCCCCGCATCTTCGAGAAGGCCCACGCGCGCATCATCACCATGCAGCAGGCCGAGGGTGGCGCCAAGGAGAAGATCTTCCTCAAGGCCTTCGAGGTCGGCAAGAAGGTCGACCAGCTCACCTTCGAGGGCAAGCCCGTCCCCCTGACCCTCAAGCTGCAGCACGGACTCTTCGACAAGCTGGTGTTCAGCAAGGTCCGGGAGCGCTTCGGCGGCCGGGTCCGGTTCTTCATCTCCGGCGCCGCCGCGCTCAACCGCGACATCGCCGAGTGGTTCCACGCCGCCGGCATCGTCATCCTCGAGGGATACGGCCTCACCGAGACGTCTGCGGGGTCGTTCGTCAACCACCCCAGAACTACCGCTTCGGCACCGTCGGCCCGGTCTTCCCGGGCAGCGAGGTCAAGCTCGGCGAGGGCGACGAGATCCTGATCAAGGGGCCCGGCGTGATGGAGGGCTACCACAACCTGCCCGAGGAGACGGCGGCCAACCTCACCGACGACGGCTGGCTGCGCACGGGCGACAAGGGCGCACTCGACGACGACGGGATGCTGCGGATCACCGGCCGGATCAAGGAGCTCTTCAAGACCTCCGGTGGCAAGTACATCGCGCCACCGGCCATCGAGTCGAAGTTCAAGGCGATCTGCCCCTACGCGAGCCAGTTCATGGTGTTCGGCAACGAGCGCAACTTCTGCGTCGCGTTGGTGACCCTCGACCCCGACGCGATCAGCGACTGGGCCAAGGGCGAGGGCATCTCGGGTGACTATGCCGAGATCGTCGCCTCCGACGCCTGCCGCCAGCTGGTGTCGGGCTACATCGACGAGCTCAACACCCAGCTCAACCGCTGGGAGACGATCAAGAAGTGGGAGCTGCTCGACCATGACCTCTCGGTGGAGTCGGGCGAGCTGACCCCGTCGATGAAGGTCAAGCGCAACGTGGTGGAGACCAACTACAGCGACGTGATCGACGGCTTCTACAGCTGACCGCGGGCCCGGGGCTCCCGGGTGCCGTCTGACACGATGACCGGGTGCCCAGCGCCCTGCCCGACGGCGACCCCGCGCCGCACGACGGCTCGCTGCCGGAGTCGGCGCTGGCCGGCCTGGGCGAGCGACCGCTAGGCGTCTACGTCCACGTGCCGTTCTGCGCGGTGCGGTGTGGCTACTGCGACTTCAACACCTACACCGCCGCGGAGCTGGGGAGCGCGCCCGGCGCCTCGCAGGCGTCGTACGCCAACGCGGCGGTGGCCGAGGTCCGGCTGGCCCGGCGGGTGCTGGGCGAGCCGCCGCCGGCGAGCACGGTCTTCGTCGGCGGCGGCACGCCGACCCTGCTGGCGACCGACCAGCTGGCCGCAGTGCTCGATGCGGTGCGGTCGGAGCTCGGCCTGGTCGACGACGCCGAGGTGACCACCGAGGCCAACCCCGACTCGGTCTCGCCCGAGTCGCTGGCGGCCCTGCGCGCGGCCGGCTTCACCCGGGTGTCGTTCGGCATGCAGTCGGCGGTGCCGTCGGTGCTGGCCACCCTGGACCGCACCCACGACCCGGCCCGGGTGCCGCGCGCCGTGGGCTGGGCGCGCGAGGCCGGCTTCGAGCAGGTCAGCCTGGACCTCATCTACGGCACCCCGGGCGAGACGCCCGACGACTGGAGACGCTCCCTGGAGGCCGCGCTGGCCTGCGGTCCCGACCACGTGTCGGCCTACGCGCTCATCGTGGAGGACGGCACCGCCATGGCCCGTCGGGTGCGACGCGGCGAGCTGCCGCCTCCCGACGACGACGACCTCGCCGACAAGTACCTGCTCGCCGACGGGCTCCTCGGGGCCGGGGGGCTGGCGTGGTACGAGCTGTCCAACTGGGCCCGCGACGACGCCGCCCGCTGCCGGCACAACGAGCTCTACTGGACCGGTGCCGACTGGTGGGGCGTCGGCCCGGGCGCGCACTCCCACGTCGGCGGCACCCGCTGGTGGAACCTCCGCCACCCGGCGGCGTACGCCGAGCGACTCGCGGCCGGCCGGAGCCCCGCGGCGGCGCGCGAGGTGCTGGACGCCGAGACCCGCAGGGTCGAGCGAGTGCTGTTGGAGCTCCGGCTGAGCAGCGGGCTGGACGTCGCGGTGCTCGGCGACGCGGGGTCGGCCCAGGTGCCCGCACTGGCCGAGGAGGGCCTGGTCTCGCTCCGCGGCGATCGGTTGGTGCTCACCCGTCCCGGCCGGCTCCTGGCCGACGCGGTGGTGCGTCGGCTGCTGCCCTGACGCTCGCCGCGGTCTGGTCGCCGTAGGGTGAGGGCGTGACGACCGGACCCGACGCCACCACGCCCGACCCGCACGACCCCTCGTCCTCCGCTGCGGGCACCCCCGCCGAGCCGCCGACCTCTCCGCCGCCGACCGAGCAGCCGACGGCGCCGTACGGCGCCCCGGCAGCGGGCCCCCAGCCGGGCTACGGCCAGCCGGGGCAGGGCTACCCGGGGCAGGGCCAGCCGGGGCAGCAGCAGGGTCAGGGCCAGCCCGGCTACGGTCAGCCGCCGCCGTACGGCGCGCCGGGCTACCCGCCGCCCCCGCCGGCGTACGGCGCCGCCCCGGGCTACCCCCCGCCGCACCCGGGCGCTCCCTACGGCGTCCACCCGGTCACCGGCGTGCCCTACTCCGACAAGTCCAAGCTGGTCGCTGGGCTGCTGCAGATCCTGGTGCCCTTCGGCATCGGCCGGATGTACATCGGCGACACCCAGACCGGCGTGATCCAGCTGATCGTCGCCCTGGTGACCTGCGGCATCGGCTCGTTGTGGCCGTTCATCGACGGGATCATGATCCTCGTCAACGACAACACGCTCGACTCCTACGGACGACCGCTGCGCAGCTGACCCGACGTCGGCGCCGGGTCACCCGGTCACGAAGTCGATCAGCTCCTCGACCCTGCCGAGCAGGGCCGGGTCGAGGTCGTGCCACGACGACACCCGGGAGAGGATGTGCTGCCAGGCTCGAGCGAGGTCGGCCTGGTCGTCGTGCGGCCAGCCGAGACGCCGGCAGGTGCCGCGCTTCCAGTCCTCGTCGCGGGGCACCTCGGGCCAGGCGCTCAGCCCGAGCCGCTCGGGTCGCACCGCCTGCCAGATGTCGATGAACGGGTGGCCGACGACCAGCACGTGCTGCCCCAGCGTCGAGCGCCGGACCTCCTCGGCGATCCGGCTCTCCTTGCTGCCGGCGACGAGGTGGTCGACCAGCACGCCCACGCGCCGGCCGGGGCCGGGGGCGAAGTCGGCGAGCTCGGCGGCCAGGTCGTCGACCCCACCGAGGTACTCCACGACGACGCCCTCGACCCGCAGGTCGTCGCCCCAGACCTTCTCCACGAGCTCGGCGTCGTGGCGGCCCTCGACGAAGATCCGGCTGGCTCGGGCCACCCGGGCCCGGGCGTCGGGCACCGCGACCGAGCCGGACGCCGTGCGGGTGGGAGCGGCGGGCGCCCGCCGGCGTACGGGCGGGAGCAGCACCACGGGTCGGCCCTCGAGCAGGAAGCCCGGCCCGAGCGGGAAGGTGCGGCGCTTGCCCCGGCGGTCCTCGAGGGTGAGGGTGCGCAGGTCGCGCTCGACGGCCACGATCTCGCCGACCCAGTCGGCGCTGACCTCCTCGACGACCATGCCGACCTCGGCCTCGACGTCGGTCGCACGGCCGCGGGCCGGAGCCCGCCAGTCGCCGGCGAGCACGTCGGAGCCGTAGCGGTCGGGAAGCCGGGTGGTCACCGAGGCAACGCTAGGGCCGGCCGCCCCCGGTGTCGGGGCGGCGCGCCGACGGCTCAGGCCAGCGGCAGTCGCTTCGCCTCCGGGGGCAGCTGCGCGTAGCCGCAGGTCACGGCCTCCGCGAGGTGCTCACGCGGCCAGGGCCACTCGCCCTCGGCGAGCGCCCGGTCGGCCGGCACGCCCGCGGCTGCGAGCTCCTGGATGGTGCGCGACACCCGGGCCAGGTCGAGCCCCTGGGAGATGACGAAGTCGCGGTCGACCGGCACTCCGTGGCCGGGCACCACCACGGTGTTCCCGGTCAGCAGTCCGGCGACCACGTCGACGGTGGCCGGCCACTCCAGCGGCCAGGCGTCGGTGTTGAACCACGGCGGACCGGACTCCTCCACCAGATCGCCGGCGAGCACCACGTCGGCGTCGGGGACCCGCACCACCAGGTCGCCGGCGGTGTGTCCGCGACCCGGGAAGGCCAGCTCCACCAGCCGGTCGCCGAGGTCCAGCGCCGCGGCCGAGGAGAAGGTCGTGTCGGGCGGCACCAGCTCGGTGGCCAGCAGCTCCTCGCGGCGATCGGGCTCATCGTCGGCCCGACGGGCGCGCGCCTCCTCGCCCCACTCGACGAGGTTGCGCTGCGCCTCCTCGGTGGCATGGATCGGGACGCCGGGGAACGCCTCGCGGAAGGCCGCGTTGCCGAAGGTGTGGTCGAAGTGCCAGTGGGTGTTGACCACGGCGGTCACCTCGCCCGCGCCCAGCCGGCGTACGTCGGCCACCACGGCGCGCCCCGCGGCGGTGGAGGCGTGCGTGTCGACCACGACCAGACCGGCGGACCCCGCGACCACGGTGACATTGGCGTCCCACCAGGGGTAGCGCGCCACCCAGACCCGGTCGGCCACCTCGATGAAGCCGCTCATGGGCGCGAGCCTAGTAGGCTTGGCACTCAGTGGCGACGAGTGCCAGTCCGGCGAGGCAGGGCTGGCCCGAGGCTGGGCGTGAGGGAGGTGTCGGGACGTGTCGGACGACCGCAAGCTCGACGTCCTGCGCGCCATCGTCGAGGACTACGTCGCGACCGAGGAGCCGGTCGGCTCCAAGGCCCTCGTCGAGCGGCACGGGCTCGGGGTCTCCCCGGCCACCGTTCGCAACGACATGGCGGCGCTCGAGGACGAGGGCTACATCGCCCAGCCGCACACCAGCGCCGGGCGGGTGCCCACCGACAAGGGCTACCGGCTGTTCGTCGACCGGCTGACCACGGTCAAGCCGATGAGCTCGGCCGAGCGGCGCGCGATCGCCACCTTCCTCGACGAGGCGGTCGACCTCGACGACGTCGTGCACCGCTCGGTGCGGCTGCTCTCGCAGCTGACCCGCCAGGTCGCCGTCGTGCAGTACCCCACGCTCTCGCGCTCCACGGTCCGGCACATCGACGTGATCGCCCTGACCGAGAGCCGGCTGCTGCTGGTGCTGATCCTCAGCACCGGCCGGGTCGAGCAGCGGCTGGTGGAGGTCGACCGGCCGATCACCGAGGAGCAGCTGGCCGAGCTGCGCTCCACGGTGCTGCGGGCGACGGTCGGCGAGGTGATCGCCGACGCGGGCGCGGCGCTGCAGGCGCTGCGTGCGCCCGAGACGGCCGGCGGCCTCGACCGAGACGTGACCGACGACGTGGTGGCCGCGCTCTGCGAGGCGATGTCCGACCACCGCTCCGACCAGCGCGTCGCCGTCGGCGGAGCCGCCAACCTGGCCCGCTACGGCGACAGCTTCGACTCCGCGGTGCGGCCGCTGCTCGAGGCGCTGGAGGAGCACGTCGTGCTGCTCAAGCTGCTCGGCGAGGCGCACACCGGCGACGCCGTCACCGTGCGGATCGGCCACGAGGGCCCCTACCAGGAGCTGTCGGCGACCAGCGTCGTGGCCAGCGGCTACGGCCCCGGTGACGAGGCGCTGGCGACGCTCGGCATCGTCGGCCCCACCCGCATGGACTACCCCGGCACCATGGCCGCCGTACGCGCGGTGGCTCGCTACGTCTCCCGCATCCTCGACGAGGCCTGAGCCCGTCACCGAGCATTCCCACGACCGAGAAGGAACCCCGTGAGCCAGGACCTCTACGCGATCCTCGACGTGCCGCGCGACGCGGACGCCGACACGATCAAGAAGGCCTATCGGCGGCTCGCCCGTCAGCTGCACCCCGACGTGAACCCCGACCCCGCGACCCAGGAGCGGTTCAAGGAGGTCACGATGGCCTACGAGGTGCTGTCGGACCCCCAGAAGCGGGCGGCCTACGACCGCGGCGGCGACGTCTTCGACGGGGCCGGCTTCGGTCAGGGCGCGGGCTTCTCGTTCACCGACATCATGGACGCCTTCTTCGGAGGCGGACAGGGGGCCTCGCGCGGTCCGCGGCCGCGGGTACGCCGTGGCCAGGACGCCCTGATCCGGCTCGAGGTCGAGCTCGCCGAGGCGGCGTTCGGCGTCACTCGTGAGCTCAAGGTCGACACCGCCGTGCTCTGCACCGCGTGCCGCGGCTCGGGCGCCGCCGCGGGCAGCCAGCCGGTGCCGTGCGAGACCTGCCAGGCGACCGGCGAGGTGGCCCACGTGCAGCGCTCGCTGCTCGGCGAGATCCGCACGCTCCGGCCCTGCCCGGCCTGTCGGGGCTACGGCTCGATCATCCCCGAGCCGTGCCGCGAGTGCTCCGGCGAGGGCCGGGTGCGGTCTCGCCGTGCGCTCAACGTCAAGATCCCGGCCGGCGTCGACACCGGCACCCGGGTGCAGCTCGCCGGCCAGGGCGAGATCGGGCCGGGGGGCGGCCCCGCCGGCGACCTCTACGTCGAGATCCACGTGGCGCCGCACGAGACCTTCTCGCGGGCCGGTGCCGACCTGCGCTGCGCGGTGACCGTGCCGATGACCGCGGCCGCCCTGGGCACCACGCTCACGCTGCCCACCCTCGAGGCCGACCTGCCCGATGCCGAGTCGCGCACCGACACCAGCTTCGAGCTCGACCTGCGGCCGGGCACCCAGTCGGGCACCGAGCAGACGCTGCGCGGCCTCGGCGTGCCCGGGCTCCGGGGCGGCCGGGGCGACCTGGTGGTGACCGTGCTCGTGGAGACGCCGACCAGGCTCGACCCGCGGCAGGAGGAGCTGCTCCGCGAGCTCGCGGCGATCCGCGACGAGGAGGCGCCCTCGGGGTCGATGAAGGCCTCGCACAAGTCGGTCTTCAGCCGGTTCCGCGACGCGTTCAACGGCTGATGAGCCTGCCGGTCCACCTGGCTCCGGACCTCGTCGGGGTCGCCGCGGGAGACCGGGTCGTGCTGACCGGTGACGAGGCGCACCACGCGGTCGTCGTACGCCGGCTCCGGGTGGGGGAGCGGGTCGCGCTCACCGACGGCCGGGGGTCGTGGGTGGAGGCCGTGGTCGAGGTCACCGGCAAGCGGGAGCTGACGGCCGTGGCCGAGACCGTGACGCGGGTGGCGCGGCCGGAGCCGGCCGTCACCGTCGTCCAGGCGCTGCCGAAGGGCGACCGCGGGGAGCTGGCCGTCGAGGTGCTCACCGAGGTCGGCGTCGACGTCGTGGTGCCGTGGGCCGCCTCCCGGTCGGTCGCGGTCTGGCGGGGCGAGCGCGTCGGGAAGTCCCTCGCCAAGTGGCGGGCCACCGCGCGCGAGGCCGCCAAGCAGTCGCGCCGGGCGTGGTTCCCCGAGGTGGCGTCACTGGCGGCGACGGCCGACCTGGCCGGGCTCGTCGAGGGAGCCGACCTCGCCGTCGTCCTGCACGAGGCGGCCTCGGCGCCGCTGGCGTCGCTGGAGGTGCCGGCCGCGGGTCGGATCGTGATGGTGGTCGGCCCCGAGGGCGGGTTGAGCGACGACGAGGTCGCGCTGTTGTCGGACGCCGGCGCGGTCGACTGCCGTCTGGGTGCCGAGGTGCTGCGCACCTCCACCGCCGGCGTCGCGGCCGTCGCCGCCCTGCTCGCCCAGACCTCCCGCTGGCGCTGACCCATCGTTTGCTGCGATCTGCCCGCGTTGTCGGCGTGTCGCGGGGCCTTCTGCAGCAAACGATCGTGGACGGGTCAGTCGATGGTGAAGTCCTTGGTGTCCTCGGTGGGGCCCGGGCCCTCGGTGCTCGAGACGTCGGTGCGGGCCACGAAGGTGTAGTCGCCCGGTGCCAGGCCGGAGACGTCGATGTCCGTCGCCCAGGGGTAGAGCCGGTCGTAGGCCCCCTCGGCCATCGCGGAGCCGGTGAGCACGGTGGTGCCGTCGGCGTCGAGGATGTCCCAGCCGACGGTGGCCTCGAAGGAGTTGGCGACCCCCGAGGCCTCCAGCGTGCTCCCGGTGATGACCTGGCCCTGCTCCGGCGTGGTGACGTTGACCAGCGCCAGCAGGTCCGGGTCGCGGTCGACCGGCTCGTCCATCGGTACGCCGAGCACGGTCGGGGAGGCCTTGCCGTCGAGCAGGATCTGGACGGGCAGCCGCTCCTTCGCCGCGCCCTGCACGGAGAACACCACCTGCTGGATCGCCAGCCGGGCCTCCTGGGCGGTCATGCCCGCGGGGCGCACCGACAGGTCGACCCCGTCGCCGTGGACGTCGACCAGGATCGCCTGGTGTCCGGCCCACTCGGTCATCACGACCGCGCTCCCGTCGGGCCAGCCGGTGCGGTAGTCGGGATCCAGAGGCGGGCCCTCGACCGCGCGCCGGGCGGCCTCGGTGGGCTGGTCGTCGCCGCGACCGGACTGGAACTCCCGATACAGGCGAGGGCCCGTTGGCGTGTCGCCGACCAGGTAGACCGGGATCGCGAGCGCCAGGGGTGGGCTGATGGGGCTCGGCCCCGCGCTGGGGGTGGCCTCGAGCGTGAAGGTGCCCGACGGGATGTCGGTCGGACTGCCCGCGGGGCCGGCCTCGTCGGCCCGCTCGGCCCCTGGTACGCCGGCCGCGACGGCCACCACCGCCACCGCCGCGGCCGTCGCGAGCGACGCGCCGCCGACGGTCCACCAGACGCGTCGACGCTTCCGCGCAGCCTCCGCACCCGCCCGGGCGCGGATGGCGCCCAGCCGCTCGCCCGGGTCGACGCTCTCCGCGGCGTCCCGCACCAGCTGCGTCAGTCGGTCCTCGGCGCTCATGGCCGCTCCTCCCACAGGTCTGACAGTCGCTCCCTCAGGGCCGCCGAGCCGCGCGAGGCGTGGCTCTTGACCGCCCCGCGGGAGATGCCGAGCGTGTCCGCGATCTCTGCCTCGGAGAGCTCCGCATAGTGACGCAGGGCGATCACCTCGCGCTGCCGCTGGGGCAGCGTGGCCATCGCGTCGAGCACCGCACGGCGACGATCGAGGTCCACCAGCCGGGCGTCCGCCGGCGGACCGTCAGCCGGCGGCCCTTGCCGCTCCATGTGCCGGGCCACCACGCCCCGATGCCGCAGCACCGTGCGCGACCCGTTGACCACGGAGCGTCGCAGGTAGGCCAGCGCCCGGTCGGGGTCGCGCAGTCGCTGCCACCGCGCGTGCACGGCGACGAAGGCGTCCTGGGTGACCTCCTCGGCCGTGCCGAGGTCGCGCACGAGCAGGGCGGCGAGCCGCACCAGCGAGCGCCAGTGGGCGGCGTACAGCTGCTCGAGGGCCTCGTCGGCCCCCACGACTCCGCGGTCACGCGCGCCGCCGGCCGCTGTCGCTCATGGGTCCTCACGCTAGTTCCACGCGCGAGGTGACGTGGAGGTTTACCCGGCCGGGCGCGCGTCGCGTCTACAGTGTCGGCATGGCCACCGGGGAGAGCGACTGCCTGTTCTGCCGCATCGTCGCGGGCGAGATCCCCGCAGAGATCGTGCACCGCGGCGAGGCCGTCGTCGGGTTCCGCGACGTCGCGCCACAGGCGCCCGTGCACGTGCTGTTCGTGCCGACGGCCCACCACGCCAACGCCGCCGCGCTGGCCGCCGCCGCGCCCGAGGCCGCCGCGGAGCTCGTGACCGCGGCCGCCGCGGTGGCCGACGCCGAGGGCCTGGACGGCCACTACCGGCTGGTGTTCAACACCGGCACCGGCGTGGGCCAGTCGGTCTTCCACGCCCACCTGCACCTGCTCGGTGGGCGATCGATGACCTGGCCGCCCGGATGAGTCGCTCCAGCGCGACTTCCCGCCGGGCCCTCGCGGCCGCACTCCTCGTCGGCCTGACCGCCTGCTCCGCGGCCGGCAGCGCGACCGACCCCGCCGCGAGCGACCACACCCACGACGCGCTCGACGCGCTGATGCCGCACGACCACCCCAGCGGCACCGACGCGGCCGAGCACACCGAGCCCGCCTGGGCCTCCGACGACCACCCGATCGAGGCGTGGAAGCCCAAGAAGCTGCGCGCCGGCGAGCGCCGGCTGACGCTGACCATGCCGGCGTCGTACACCCCCTCGGCGCCGAGTGGCGTCGGCACCGACGACTACCGCTGCTTCCTGCTCGACCCCCAGTTGGCCAAGGACGTGTTCCTGACCGGCACCTTCGTGCAGCCCGGCAACACCGAGGTCGTCCACCACGTCATCCTGTTCCGGGTGCCGCCCGAGCAGGTCGCCAAGGCCGAGCAGCTCGACGCGCAGACCGAGGGCGAGGGCTGGACCTGCTTCGGCAACAGCGGCCTGGAGACCGGCCCGGGCCTCGACAACGCTCCCTGGCTGGGCGCCTGGGCTCCCGGCGGCAAGGAGTCGGTGCAGGCGCCGGGCTACGGCGTCAAGCTCGAGAAGGGCTCGCAGATCGTGATGCAGGTCCACTACAACCTGCTCGCCGGCACCGGTGCGGACACCTCGCGCACGCTGTTGCGTGTGGCCCCTGCCTCGGCCGACCTCACACCGCTCCAGACGATGCTCCTCCCTGCGCCGGTCGAGCTGCCGTGCCGACCCGCGCATGCCGACGGCCCGCTCTGCGAGCGTGCCGCGGCCGTCGCCGACACCAAGGCCCGCTTCGGGGCGGCCGGCAACACTGCCGACCTGCTGCACCTGGTCTGCGGCAAGGAGATCCGACCCGGCAACGTCCAGACCTGCACCCGCACGATCGGCCAGCCCACGACGGTGCGCGCGGTCGCGGGGCACATGCACCTGCTCGGGCGCTCGATCACCATCGAGGTCAACAAGGGCAGACCCGACGCCCGGACCATCCTCGACATCCCGGTCTGGGACTTCGACGACCAGGGCGCCAAGCCGATCGACCCGATCCAGCTCCACCCGTTCGACACGGTCACGGTCACCTGTCGGCACGTCCAGTGGCTGCGTGACCGGCTGCCGTCGTTCGAGGGTCAGCCGGACAAGTACGTCGTCTGGGGCGAGGGCACCACCGACGAGATGTGCCTGGGCATCCTGTCGGTCACCCGGCCCTGACCTCGCCGCCTCGCGTCCCCGTCTGCGACGCGTCATGTCCCCGTCTGCGACGCCTCGCGCAAACCGGGTGGGCCGGCCGGGCGGGCTCCCGTAGCATGGAGAGCGCGATCTGGGCGTTCCCGCACCAGGCCGCGGTCCACCGGCTCCCAGCGAAGAAAGGCCGCCCCACCCGGGCCCTGCATGACTGACTCGCCCACGCACACCGGCGTCGCCAAGCACGTCGTGGTCGTGCCCTCCAGCATCAACATGGTCAGCGTGCTCGGCCCCGGCGACGAGCACCTGGCCCTCATCGAGCGTGAGTTCGACGCCGAGATCCACGTGCGCGGCAACCGGGTGACCCTGCACGGCGAGCCCGCCGAGGTGGCGCTGGTCGAGCGGCTGGTCGACGAGCTGGTCGCGATCCTGCGCACCGGCCAGGGAGTCACCACCGAGACCGTGGAGAGGGTCGCCGGCATGCTGCGCGCCGAGACGACCGAGCGGCCCGCCGAGGTGCTCTCGCTCAACATCCTCTCCAACCGCGGCCGCACGATCCGGCCCAAGACGCTCAACCAGAAGCGCTACGTCGACTCCATCGACCAGCACACGATCACCTTCGGCATCGGCCCGGCCGGCACCGGCAAGACCTACCTGGCGATGGCCAAGGCGGTGCAGGCGCTGCAGGCCAAGCAGGTCACCCGGATCATCCTCACCCGCCCGGCGGTCGAGGCCGGCGAGCGGCTGGGCTACCTCCCCGGCACGCTCAGCGAGAAGATCGACCCCTACCTCCGGCCGCTCTACGACGCGCTCCACGACATGGTCGACCCCGAGTCGATCCCCAAGCTGCTCGCGGCCGGCACCATCGAGGTCGCGCCGCTGGCCTACATGCGCGGCCGCACCCTCAACGACGCGTTCATCATCCTCGACGAGGCGCAGAACACCTCGCCGGAGCAGATGAAGATGTTCCTCACCCGGCTCGGCTTCGGCTCCAAGATCGTGGTGACCGGAGACGTCACCCAGATCGACCTCCCCGGCGGCACCCGCTCCGGGCTCAAGGTCGTCGAGGAGATCCTCGACGGCGTCGAGGACGTCGTCTTCAACCGGCTCGACGCCGGCGACGTCGTGCGGCACCGGCTGGTCGGCCGCATCGTCGCGGCGTACGACGTCTACGACGCGTCCCGCGACACCGGGCCGCGCAGCGCCGACCCCCGACGGGGCAACCGCGCGGCCCAGGACCGCCGCTCGTGAGCATCGAGGTGCTCGACGAGTCCGGCGCCGGACTCGACGTCCGCGGGCTGGCTCGGCTGGCCCGGTTCGTGATGGACCGGATGCGCGTCCACCCGATGGCCGAGCTGTGCGTCAAGGCGGTCGACGAGGCCACCATCGCGAGCCTCAACGAGCAGTGGATGGACAAGCAGGGGCCCACCGACGTGCTGGCCTTCCCGATGGACGAGCTGCGCCCGGGGCTGGTCGACGAGGAGCCCGAGGAGGGGGTGCTGGGCGACCTGGTGCTCTGCCCGGCGGTCGCCGCGCGGCAGGCCGCCGAGGCGGGGCACGCCACCGAGGCCGAGATCGAGCTGCTGACCGTGCACGGCATCCTGCACCTGCTGGGCTACGACCACGCCGAGCCCGACGAGCACGCCGAGATGTTCGGGCTGCAGGCCAGGCTCCTCGACGAGTGGCGCCGCGAGGCCGCGGCCGCCGAGGCATGACGAGCCGACGATGACCTCCGGAGACGTCTGGCTGCTGCTCGCGGCGGCCGGCCTGGTGCTGTTCGCCGGGCTGTTCTCGGCCGCCGACGCCGCGCTGGCGTCGTTCAGCCCCGCGCGGGCCCACGAGCTCGCCGACGAGGGCCGGGCCGGCTCGCGCCGGCTGGTCCGCCTGCTGTCCGATTCGCCGCGCTACCTCAACACCGCGCTGCTGCTGCGGCTGCTGTGCGAGATCTCGGCGATCGTGCTGGTCACGCTGTTCGCCTACGACGCCTGGGGCGGTCGCTGGTGGCCCGCGGTGCTGACCTCGGTCGGGTCCATGCTCGTGGTGTCGTTCGTGGTCATCGGCGTGGCGCCGCGCACCCTCGGGCGCCAGCATCCCGAGCCGGTGGCGCTGGCGACCGCCGGACCGCTCACCGCGGTCACCACGATCCTCGGCCCGATCCCGCGGCTGCTCATCCTGGTCGGCAACGCGATCACCCCGGGCCGCGGTTTCCGCGAGGGACCGTTCTCCACCGAGACCGAGCTGCGCGAGCTGGTCGACCTGGCCGAGGCCTCGCAGCTGATCGAGTCGGGCGAGCGGAAGATGATCCACAGCGTCTTCGAGCTCGGCGACACCGTGGTCCGCGAGGTGATGGTGCCCCGCAACGACGTGGTCTACATCGAGCGCCACAAGAACCTCCGGCAGACGATGTCGCTGTTCCTGCGCAGCGGCTTCTCCCGCCTGCCGGTGATCGGCGAGAACCTCGACGACGTGCTCGGCTTCGCCTACCTCAAGGACCTGGTGCGCCGCGACTTCGAGGCCCCCGACGTCGAGACCACGCAGCGGGTGGGTGAGGTGATGCGGCCGGCCCACTTCGTGCCCGAGTCCAAGCCGGTCGACGCGCTGCTCTCGGAGATGCAGGCGATGCGCCAGCACGTCGCGATCGTCGTCGACGAGTACGGCGGCACGGCCGGGCTGGTCACCATCGAGGACGTGCTCGAGGAGATCGTCGGCGAGATCTCCGACGAGTACGACACCGACGAGGTCGAGGTCGAGCAGGTCGACCACGACTGTGTCCGCGTCTCGTCGCGGTTCTCGATCGGCGACCTCGACGAGCTGTTCGGTGTCGACATCGACGACGAGGACGTCGACAGCGTCGGCGGGCTGCTGGCCAAGCACCTCGGTCGCGTGCCGATCCCGGGCTCCCACGTCGAGGTGGAGGGCCTGCGGTTCCAGGCCGAGGAGGCGATCGGCCGACGCAACAAGATCGGCACCGTGCTGATCAGCCGGGCGCCCACCGCCGACGCCGACGTCGCTGGCTACGCTGGCGCGCATGACTGACAGCGCCGGCGAGACGCCCCTGTCCGCCGAGGACGCCAAGCTGGTGACGCTGGCCCGGGCCACCCGGGCCCGGGTCGGGGCGGCCGAATGTGCCGCGGTCCGCGACACCGACGGCCGCACCTACGCCGCCGCCACCGTCGACCTCCCGTCGCTGCGGCTGTCGGCGCTGCAGGTGTGCGTGGCGATGGCGCTGGCCTCGGGGTCACGGGGCCTCGAGGCCGCCGTGGTGCTCACCGGGGCCGGGGCGCTCGACCCCGACGACCTGGCCGCCGTCACCGACCTCGGCGGCGGTGGGGTCGTCGTACACCGCGGGGATGCGCGCGGGACCCTCGCGCAGTCCACCACGACCTGAGAGCCGCCGAGACCGACCCACCCCTTGGCTCCTGACCGGGGATGCAGCAGAGTAGGCCGGGTGGCCGTCGTGGGGATGACCGAGCACGACCGCGCCGTGCAGCGTCTCCGGGCGTCGTACCGCGCGCTGCCCGACGATGCCCCGGTCCGGCTCGCCAAGCAGACCTCCAACCTGTTCCGGCCGCGCCAGGTGGCGCAGGCACCCGGGCTCGACGTCGGCGGGCTCACCGGCGTCATCTCCCTCGACCCGGTCGGCCGCACCGCCGACGTGCAGGGGATGTGCACCTACGAGGACCTGGTCGACGCGACCCTGCCCTACGGCCTGATCCCGCTGGTGGTGCCACAGCTGCGCACCATCACCCTCGGCGGCGCGGTCACCGGGCTGGGCATCGAGTCGACCAGCTTCCGCAACGGGCTGCCGCACGAGTCGGTCCTCGAGATGGACGTCTTCACCGGCGCCGGCGAGGTGGTCACCGCGACGCCCGACAACGAGCACGCGGACCTCTTCGCGACCTTCCCCAACTCCTACGGCTCGCTCGGCTACGCCACCCGGCTGCGCATCGAGCTCGAGCCGATCGGCCGGCTCGTGGCGCTGCGGCACCTGCGCTTCGACGACCCCGCTCAGCTGGCCAAGACGGTGGCCGAGATCGTCGACAGCCGCGTCTGGGAGGGACAGCCGGTCGACGGGCTCGACGGGGTGGCGTTCGCCCCCGACGAGCTCTACCTGACCCTCGCCCGCTGGGTGGCCGACGCCGGCGAGGCGCCCGGCACGCCCTCGCGGCCCAGCGACTACACCGGTCAGCAGATCTTCTACCGCTCGCTGCAGGAGCGCGAGACCGACCTGCTGACCGCCTACGACTATCTGTGGCGGTGGGACACCGACTGGTTCTGGTGCTCCGCGGCCTTCGGCGCCCAGCATCCCGTGGCCCGACGGTTCTGGCCGCGGCGCTGGCGTCGCTCCGACGTCTACTACCGGATGGTCACCCTCGACCAGCGGGTCGGCCTGATGAAGCGGCTCGACGCCCGCGCCGGCCGACCCGAGCGGGAGCGGGTGATCCAGGACGTCGAGGTCCCCGTCGACCGGCTGCCGGAGTTCCTGTCCTGGTTCGACGACGCGGTCGGCATGCGGCCGGTGTGGCTGTGCCCGCTCCGGCTGCGTGAGGGCGACGACGGTCCGCGGCGCTGGCCGTCGTACCCGCTCGCGCCGGGGACGACCTACGTCAACGCGGGGTTCTGGGGCACGGTGCACGTCGGCCCCGAGGCGTCCGAGGGTCCGCTCAACCGGGCGATCGAGGCCGAGGTCACCCGGCTGGGTGGCCACAAGTCGCTCTACTCCGAGGCGTTCTACGACCGGGAGACGTTCGACGATCTGTACGACGGGGGGAATCTGGCCGTCGTCAAGGGGCGTTACGACCCCGACGACAGGCTCACGTCCATGTACGACAAGGTGGTGAAGAGACGATGACCACGAAGGCGTCGATCGCCGAGGCGGTCGAGACCATGCTCGCGGCCGGCATGCCGGTGCGGTTCACGGCCTACGACGGCAGCGCGACCGGACCGGAGGACTCCGGCATCACGCTGGACCTGCGCACCCAGCGCGGGCTGTCCTACCTGATGACCGCCCCCGGCGACCTCGGGATGGCGCGCGCCTACGTCTCCGGTGACCTGGAGATCGGCGGGGTGCACCCCGGCGACCCCTACCGTGCGCTGCTGCTCCTCCAGGACAAGCTGCGGTTCCGTCGCCCCAGCGCGGGCGAGGCGGTCGCCGTGCTCCGCTCCCTGGGCCTCTCCAACCTGCGCCCGCCGGCCCCGCCGGCCGAGGAGCGGGTGCCCCGCTGGCGGCGCACCCTCGACGGGCTGCGCCACTCGCTCGGACGTGACGCCACCGCGATCTCGCACCACTACGACGTCTCCAACCGGTTCTACGAGCTGGTCCTCGGCCCGTCGATGACCTACACCTGCGCGGTCTACCCCGACGCCGACGCCACCCTCGAGGAGGCGCAGCGGGAGAAGTACGACCTGGTCTGCCGCAAGCTCGACCTCAAGCCCGGGGACCGGCTGCTCGACGTCGGCTGCGGCTGGGGCGGCATGGTCCGCCACGCCGCCAAGGAGTACGGCGTCAAGGCGCTGGGCGTGACGCTGTCGCTGCAGCAGGCCTCGTGGGCCAAGGAGGCCATCGACCGCGACGGTCTCGGCGACCTGGCCGAGGTGCGCCACTCCGACTACCGCGACGTCGCCGAGTCCGGCTTCGACGCGGTCAGCTCGATCGGCCTCACCGAGCACATCGGCGTGCGCAACTACCCGGCGTACTTCTCCTTCCTGCGCGACCGGCTGCGCCCCCAGGGCCGGCTGCTCAACCACTGCATCACCCGGTCGCACAACCGCAAGCAGGAGACCGGCGAGTTCATCGACCGCTACGTCTTCCCCGACGGGGAGCTGACCGGCTCGGGCAGGATCATCACGGCCGTGCAGGACACCGGCCTGGAGGTCATGCACGAGGAGAACTTCCGCCGCCACTACGCCCTGACCCTCGCCGGCTGGTGCCAGAACCTGGTCGACCGGTGGGACGAGTGCGTCGCGGAGGTGGGGGAGGGCACCGCGCGGGTGTGGGGTCTCTACATGGCCGGCTCCCGCGTCGGCTTCGAGCGCAACCAGATCCAGCTCCACCACGTGCTGGCCACCAAGACCGACGAGCAGGGCGACGACGGCTTCCCGCTGCGCCCCACCTGGTGACCCCGACCGCGACATGCGTGAAATGGTCGCGCGACCTGCGGGAAATGGTCGCGCGACGTGCGGGAAATGGTCGCGCGACCTGCGTGCGGGAAATGGTCGCGCGACCTGCGGGAAATGGTCGCGCGACCTGCGTGCGGCGGCGGTCGGTAGCCTGAGCCGGTGAGCACCCGCGCCCAGACCTACGCCGCGCAGGTGTGCTCCCGGGAGCGACTCTCGGAGCATCTCCTGCGCCTGGTGCTGGCCGGCGACGGTCTGGCCGGCTGGACCAGCACGGGCATCCCCGACGAGTGGGTCGGGCTGGTGGTGCCGGGACAGTTCCAGAGCCGCTACTACACCGTTCGCCGCTGGGCCGGCGGCGAGCTGACTCTCGACGTGGTGGTGCACGACGAGGGCCTGGTCACCGAGTGGGCGAGCCGCGACTGCGTGGGAGACGAGGTCACGGTCACCGACCCCAAGGGCTCCTTCGCGCCGCCGGCCGGGTCGGCGTGGCTGCTGCTGGTCGGCGACCTGACCGCACTGCCGGCGATGGCCCGGATCGCGGAGTCGATGCCCGGCATCCCGACCAGGATCTGGGCGGAGGTGCCCGACGACCTGCCCGGCTACCTTCCCGAGAGCGCCGAGGTGGCCTGGCTGCGGCCTCCCGCGCCGGGGCGGAGCGACCTGGCCGCCGTGGTCGAGGGGATCGACTGGCCGGTGGGGGAGGGCTACTTCTGGATGGCCGGCGAGTCCGGGCAGATGCGGGCGATCCGCAAGCACCTGATGCGGGTCCGCCGCCTGCCGTCGGCGTCGTACGACGTGATGGGCTACTGGCGCGGTGGCGCCGTCCGGCAGCCGCGCGCCGTCGACCCCGGCCCCGTGTGGCGTGCCGGCAAGGCGGCGGGGAAGTCCGACGACGAGATCTGGGCCGACTACGACGCCGCCCAGGCCCAGCAGGAGAGCCGATGAGCCAGCCGGAGTTCCGCAGCGGGTTCGCCTGCTTCGTCGGCCGCCCCAATGCCGGCAAGTCCACGCTCACCAACGCCCTGGTCGGCACCAAGGTGGTGATCACCAGCTCACGCCCGCAGACCACCCGCACCGTGGTTCGCGGCATCGTGCACCGACCCGACGCGCAGCTGATCCTGGTCGACACCCCCGGGCTGCACCGACCGCGGACCCTGCTCGGGGAGCGGCTCAACGACCTGGTGATGGCCACCTGGTCGGAGGTCGACGTGGTCGCGGTGTGCTTCCCCGCCGATGAGAAGATCGGCCCGGGAGACCGGTTCCTGGTCACCGAGCTCGCCAAGGTACGCCGGACCATCCGCGTCGCCGTCGCCACCAAGACCGACCTGGCGAGCCCCGACCGGATCGCCGAGCACCTGTCCGACATCGCGGCGCTCGGCGAGCAGACCGGCACCGAGTGGGCCGAGATCGTGCCGGTGTCGGCCGTGTCGGGCGACCAGGTGCAGCTGCTGGCCGACCTGCTCGTCGGGCTGATGCCGGAGGGCCCGCAGCTCTACCCCGACGGCGACCTCACCGACGCGCCCGAGGAGATCCTCGCCGCCGAGCTGATCCGGGAGGCCGCGCTCGAGGGAGTCCGCGACGAGCTGCCGCACTCCATCGCGGTCGTGGTCGAGGAGATGGGCCTGCGGGACGGACGGCCCGACGACAAGCCGCTGCTCGACATCTATGCCGACCTCTATGTCGAGCGCGACTCCCAGAAGGGCATCGTGATCGGGCACCGCGGTGCCCGGCTGAAGGACGTCGGCACCCGCGCCCGCCAGCAGATCGAGGCCCTCCTCGGGACCCCGGTCCACCTGTCGCTGCACGTCAGGGTGGCCAAGGACTGGCAGCGCGACCCGCGCCAGCTGCGCAAGCTCGGCTTCTGAGCGGCCGCGGACCGGGTCAGTCCGGCACCCAGCAGAGGCCGTAGCGGACCCCGCTGCGCCACTGGGCCTCGGTGGGGTAGTCGAACCCCCAGCGATAGGTCAGCGGGTCGTCGGCGCGCTCCTTGCCCACCGCCTGACAGCGCTCGTCGGCCACCGCCCGGACCGCGGCACGACCGGGGTAGGCCTTGCCGGTCAGCTGATAGGTGGTCACCGCCCGCCAGCGATGGCGGGCGGCACAGGGCACCCGTTCGAACCCGGCGGCGCCGGGCTCGGCCGTGCCGCAGACGCCGTACGCCGTCCGCCCGGCCGCGGTGGCCAGCGCGCGTCGCGGTGGCACGCCCAGCCGGTGCAGCTCCTGTCCGTCGCCGGGGCTGATCACGTCGCAGCGGAACCAGTCCTGGCCCTCGTCCGACTGGGCCAGCGTGGGGGAGAACCAGACGGGCCGCAGCATGCTGAGCCGCAGCTGCTCCTCGGTGCCGCCCAGATAGCCGGCGAGGCGTCGCGGGCACGCCTGGGCCGCCTGCGAGCGCACCCGCGCGGCGTCGACGGCGAGCAGGTGGCCGTCGACGACCAGGTCGAGGGTGCCGACGTAGTAGGTGACCGCGGTGTGACCGCGTCGACAGCGGACCGGGTCGACCTCGCTCGTCGGCGCCAGCGCCTGCTCATAGCTGAGCCGGTAGCAGTCGCCCACCTGCGGCCGCGGAGCCGCCTCGGCCCGGGGTGGCCGGGTCGGGGTGGCGCTGGGCGTCGGCGAGGTGCTCGGTGTCGCCGGGTCGCCCGGGTCGCCGCTGCATCCGGCCAGGGCGACCGCGGCCGCCAGCAGCACGGCCACCGCTCCGCCGCGGCGCAGCCACCGACGCCGGGGAGTGCCGCTCACTGGTCGGTCCTCGCCCAGCACACCGACCTCCGGTTGCCCGCGTCCCAGTCCGACTCGGGGAACCAGGTGTAGGCGTAGGAGTAGCGGGCCGGGTAGCCCAGCCAGGCGGCCACCGAGTCGCCGCAGAAGCTCCGCGTTCGCTGGGCCACGACCTTGTCGCCGGGGTAGTCGTCGTCGGGCTTGCCGAGCCGGATCGTGGTGACGGCGCGGTAGGTGTGCCGGTCCGAGCACGGCACGCGCGGTGCCGTGTCGACGGAGCGTCCCTTGACGCACGCCAGCCACTTGTCGACCGGCTTCTTCAACAGGCCACGCGCCTCGTCGGGGAGGGTGATCAGCGTCTTGCTGTGGGCGCCCCCGCCGATCACGTCGCACCGGTACCACCGCGCACCACGGTCCCAGGCCGTCTCGGAGGGCCGGAACATGGTCCAGCTCAGGATGGTCCGCATCGACAGGCTCTCGTCGGCGCCGAGGAAGTCCATGAACTCCCGTCCGCAGGTGTCGTAGGCGAAGGAGCCGAGCCCCCGGTCGTCGTAGGCGGCGTCGTCGAACTCGGCGGGGAGCGACCCCGCCGCGAAGGTCTCCGCGGTGTGCGGGTCGACACAGGGCACGGTCGCGGTGGCGTTGCTCGGTCGGTCGACGTCGGCGAGGGTCAGCAGCCGGCACTCGCCCGTCTCGGGGGGCTCGAGGGCGTCGACCTGGGCGGGGTCGGCGTGCGAGCCCTGTGCGGTCGCGTCGGACTGGCAGCCGGTCAGCGCCAGCGTCGCCAGCAGGGCAGCGGCCAGCGACGCTGCCGCGGGCGGCGTACGACGGGGCCGGCGCGCGCCGCCGATCGCGCGGAACGGCACCTCGTCCTCCATGCCTCGATCGGTGGTCGTGACCCGCGCTCCGAGGCGGGTCGGCGTGCCGCCGATGCTACCGGCGGCGCCCGAGGGCCGTGGCCGTTCCGACACCGCGGCGGGTGACGCCCCGATGTTTCCGACCCGGCTCGCCGGGGTAGGTTCTAGCGCGCGAGGTTGTGCCGCCGTGGCCCAGCCGGGTCACGGGGAGGTATGACATGAGGGTGCGCACGATCGGCGCGGCCGCCGCGTTGCTGCTGGTGGTCTCGGGCTGCGGAGGCGGCGACGACGAGGCCAAGAAGAGCATCGCCGACTCGATCATGAAGGCGTCCGACAGCGGGCTCTCGGTCAAGCAGAGCGAGGCGGACTGCATCGCGGGCGGCTTCGTGGACGACATCGGTGTCGACAAGCTGAAGAAGTACGGCATCCTCACCGAGGACGGCAAGACCGACGAGAGCCTGAGCGACGTCAAGATGTCCGCCGACGACGCCGACGCGGCGGCCAGCGCGTTCCTCGACTGCGTCGACCTCACCGAGCTCCTCAACGACCAGATGCAGCTGGACACGATGGACGAGGCGACGGCCACCTGTGTGAAGGAGGCGTTCAGCGACGACGTCATGCACGACGTGCTCGCGGCCACCTTCCAGGGCGAGGACCCCACGTCCGCTGCTCCGGACATGGTCACCAAGCTGCAGGAGTGCATGACCTCCTGAGCGGGACCGACGCGTGCGGGGCGGGTGGACGCCATGCCACCCGCACCGCACCGCGTGGTAGCGTCTGCACGTCATGACGCGCAGCCTCCTCCTTCGCTGCCGTAGCGAGGTCTGACAGCCGGACCCCCTCGCTGCGGAGTGTTCTGGCGCGCCGGCCCCGCTCCCAGCGAATCGATCAGACCATGACCCTCCAGCACTCCGGCTTCGTCAACACCCAGCGTCCCAGCGGGATGCCGATCCAGCGCTACCGCGCGTTCCCGCCGATCGAGCTCCCCGACCGCACCTGGCCCGAGCGACCCGTGACCCGGGCGCCGCGCTGGCTCTCCACCGACCTGCGCGACGGCAACCAGGCACTCATCGACCCGATGACCCCCGCCCGCAAGATGACGATGTTCGACCTCCTGGTCCGGATGGGCTACAAGGAGATCGAGGTCGGCTTCCCGAGCGCGAGCCAGACCGACTTCGACTTCGTCCGCCAGCTCATCGAGCAGGACCGGGTGCCCGAGGACGTCACGATCTCGGTGCTCACCCAGGCCCGCGAGGACCTGATCGAGCGCACCGTGCAGAGCCTGGTCGGCGTCCACCACGCCAACATCCACCTCTACAACGCGCTGGCCCCGCTCTTCCGCCGGGTGGTGTTCCACGCCAGCAAGGACGAGGTCAAGGACATCGCCGTCCGCGGCACCACCATGGTGATGAAGTACGCCGAGCAGAACCTCGGCACCACCGTCATCGGCTACGAGTACTCCCCGGAGATCTTCACCGGCACCGAGCTGCCGTTCTCCGTGGAGGTGTGCGAGGCGGTCTCCGACGTCTGGCAGCCCGACGACGGTCGCGAGATCATCCTCAACCTGCCGGCCACCATCGAGATGGCCACCCCCAACGTCTACGCCGACCAGATCGAGTGGTTCTCCCGGCAGCTCACCCGGCGCGAGTTCACCACCATCAGCCTGCACCCCCACAACGACCGTGGCACCGCCGTGGCGGCGACGGAGCTGGCGATGATGGCCGGCGCCGACCGGGTCGAGGGCTGCCTGTTCGGCCACGGCGAGCGCACCGGCAACGTCGACCTGGTCACCCTCGGCCTCAACCTGTTCAGCCAGGGCATCGACCCGCAGATCGACTTCTCCGACATCGACGAGATCCGTCGCACGGTGGAGTACTGCACCCAGCTGCCGGTCCACCCGCGCCACCCCTACGCGGGCGACCTGGTCTACACCGCCTTCTCCGGCTCCCACCAGGACGCCATCAAGAAGGGCCTGGAGGACCTCGACCGGCAGGCGGCGGACCAGGGCGTGCCGGTGTCCGAGCTGCCCTGGGAGGCGCCGTACCTCCCGATCGACCCGCACGACGTCGGCCGCACCTACGAGGCCGTGATCCGGGTCAACAGCCAGTCCGGCAAGGGCGGGGTGGCCTACATCCTCAAGACCGACCACAAGCTCGACCTCCCGCGTCGGGCGCAGATCGAGTTCAGCCGGGTCATCCAGCAGCACACCGACGACCAGGGCGGCGAGGTGCTCCCCGAGGAGATCTGGGGGATCTTCTCCGCCGAGTACCTCGACCGCGAGGCGCCGCTGCGGCTCAACTCCGTGCACACCTCGAGCGCCGCCGGCGAGAAGGACGCGCTCACCGTCAACGTCTACGTCGACGGCGAGGTGCGCACCCTGGAGGGCACCGGCAACGGGCCGATCGCGGCGTTCTGCGACGCCATCAACGGGCTGGAGCACCACTTCGACGTGCGCGTGCTCGACTATGCCGAGCATGCGCTGTCGGCCGGCGGCGACGCCCAGGCGGCCGCCTACGTCGAGTGCGCCGTCGGTGGCCAGGTGCTCTGGGGCGTCGGCGTCGACGCCAACATCGTGACCGCCTCGCTGAAGGCGGTCATCAGCGCCGTCAACCGGAGCCGCTGAGCGACTAGGCTGCCGCGCATGCCCACCCTGGTGTCCGAGCGCGTCGGCCAGTTCTTCCTCGACACCCCGGCGGGGCGCGACCGGCTGGAGTACACCGAGTACGGCGCCGGCGAGGCCTGGGTGGTGCTGCTGCACGGACAGCTGATGCCGCGTCGGATGCACCAGCCGTTGGCACGCGCGCTGGCGGCCGAGGGGCTGCACGTGGTGACCCTGGACCTGCTCGGCCACGGTCGCTCGGACCGTCCCGCGGACCCCCTGGCCTACTCCGTCGGCGAGTTCGCCCACCAGGTGGTGTCGCTGCTGGACCATCTCGGAGCGCCGACGGCGGTCGTGGGCGGCACCTCGCTGGGTGCCAACGTGTCGCTCGCGGTCGCGGTCAACGCCCCCGACCGGGTGCGTGGGCTGCTGCTGGAGATGCCGGTGCTCAACAACGCGCTGGAGGCGGGGATCATGGCGTTCGGGCCGCTGATGTTCGCGGCCCGCTACCTGCCGTTCACGGTGCGGGCGGTGCGCGGGCTCACCCGTCCGGTGCCCCGCGGGCTGGTGCCCTTCTGGGCCGGCATCATGCTCGACACGCTCGACCAGCGGCCCGACGCGATGGCCGCGGTGATGCACGGGCTGTTCTTCGGCATGGTCGCGCCGACCGCGCGTCAGCGGCGCGCCATCACCGCCCCGGCGCTGATCGTCGGTCACCCGGCCGACCCGATCCACCCGGCGGCCGACGCCGCGATGCTCGCCGACGAGCTCCCGCACGCGCGCTTCGTCAAGGCCAGGAGCTTCCTCGAATGGCGGGCGTCGCCCGAGCGGCTGGACGCCGAGGCGGTCGAGTTCGCCCGCTCCTGCTGGGAAACGCCGCGTCGGCGCCGTCGTACCACCTCCTGAGTGGCACCATGGTGCGGTGCCGCTCTACCGCGACGAGGCGATCGTGCTCCGCACCCACAAGCTGGGCGAGGCCGACCGCATCATCACCCTGCTGACCCGCCACCACGGCCGGGTCCGCGCGGTGGCCCGCGGCGTCCGGCGTACGTCGTCGCGTTGGGGCTCGAGGCTGGAGCCGTTCACCCACGTCGACCTGATGATCGCCGAGGGGCGCACCCTCGACGTGGTGACCCAGGCCGAGACGCTGACGCCGTTCTCGGCCGAGCTCGGCGGTGACTACGAGCGCTACACCGCCGGCACCGCCATGCTGGAGACCGCCGAGCGGCTCGTCGTGGAGGACAAGGAGCCGGCCACCCAGCAGTTCCTGCTGCTCGTGGGCGGGCTGCGGGCGATGGCCGGCAAGGAGCTGCCGGCCGGCCAGGTGCTCGACTCGTTCCTGCTGCGGTCGCTGTCGGTCGCCGGCTACGCGCCGTCGTTCGACCACTGCGCGCGGTGCGGCGACCCAGGCCCGCACCGCTGGCTCAACCCCTCGGCGGGCGGCGTGCTCTGCTCCGACTGCCGGCTGCCCGGCTCGGCCACCCCGGCGGCGGAGACCGTCGCCGTGCTCGGCGCGCTGCTCGCCGGCGACTGGGAGCTGGTCCGCGCCGCGGACCCTCGGCACCTCAAGGAGGCCTCCGGCGTCGTGGCGGCGTACCTCGCCTGGCACGTCGAGCGGGGCCTGCGGTCCCTGGCCTATGTGGAGCGGTGAACCTCTGCTGTCACTCGTTCATCATGTGCGGCAGGTCAGTCGTCACTTCTCCTGGTGAACTCACCACGAGAAGTGACAACTCAACTGCTTCACATGATGAACCTCCAACCCGCAGCCCTAGGCTGGGCACGTGAAGCGCCAGCCCCGCACGCCGGTACGACGGCCGTCGCCGCACCCGTCGGGGGCCCGGCCGCCGCAGGTGCCGCCGGACCTGGTCCCGCACCATGTCGCGATCGTGATGGACGGCAACGGGCGGTGGGCCAAGCAGCGGGGGCTGCCCCGCACCGAGGGCCACCGGCGCGGCGAGCACGTGCTCTTCGACGTGGTCGAGGGTGCCATCGAGATCGGGGTGAAGGCGATCTCCGCCTACGCCTTCTCGACCGAGAACTGGTCCCGCTCGCCCGATGAGGTGCGGTTCCTGATGGGCTTCAACCGCGACGTCATCCGCCGGCGCCGCGACGAGATGCACGAGCTCGGTGTCCGGGTCCGTTGGGCCGGGCGCGCGCCCCGCCTCTGGAAGTCCGTGATCAAGGAGCTCCAGGTCGCCGAGGAGATGACCGCCGACAACGACGTCCTCACGCTGACCATGTGCGTCAACTACGGCGGCCGCGCCGAGCTCGCCGACGCCGCCCGTGCCATCGCCCGCGAGGCGGCGGCCGGCAGGCTCAACCCCGACAAGGTCGACGAGCGGACCTTCGCCCGCCACCTCTACGTCCCCGAGCTCGCCGACGCCGACCTGGTCTGGCGGACCTCCGGTGAGAACCGGCTCTCCAACTTCATGCTCTGGCAGGCGGCCTACTCCGAGCTGGTCTTCTCCGACGTGCTGTGGCCCGACGTCGACCGCCGCGACCTGTGGCGGGCGATCGAGACCTACGCCGCCCGCGACCGGAGGTACGGCGGCGCGCGCTGACAGGCCGGAAGAATCGCGCGACCATGGAACCCCGGCACTGGCCGGGGTGTCGTCCTCCCAGGAACCCCGAGGGGAGGCCGGATGGACGAGGAGCTGCTCGACCCGCGCAGCGCGCGGCTGGAGAGCCAGGACGTAGGGATCCTTCCGCAGGTCTTCGCGGCGTCCTACCGTCGCCTCGTCGTGCAGCTCTACGGCGTCATCGGCGACTACTCCGAGGCCGAGGACGCTGTCCAGGAGGCGTTCGTCCGCGCGTCGCTGCACCGGGCCCGGTTCGAGGCGACGCTCAACCCGGAGGCCTGGCTGCGCGCGGTGGCGATCAACGTGCACCGCAACCGCTGGCGCAAGCTCCGGAACTTCGCGCGGATCCGGCATCGGCTGGTGGAGGCGGTGGACCTGCCCGGGCTCGGTGAGACGCATCTCGAGCTCATGGCGGCGCTGCGGTCGCTCCCGGAGACACAGCGCGAGGTGGTCGCCCTGCACCACCTGGTGGACCTGTCGGTCGATGAGGTTGCCGATCTGCTCGGCTGCCCGACCGGCACGGTGAAGAGCCGGCTGGCGCGTGGTCGCGCGGCGCTCGAGGCGGCACTCGGTGCGATGGAGGTGGGGGCGGATGGCTGAGCAGGGGCTCCGGGAGCTCGCCCGGGACGCGGAGCGGTTGGTCCCGGTGCCGGACCTGTGGGAGCTCGAGCGTCGTGGCCGGCGGCGGCGCGCGGCCCGCGCCGGGCTGACGGTCGCCGCCCTGGCCGCCGTGGTGGCGCTCGGCCACTGGCTCGTCGGAGGGCCGTTCGCCGGCGACGCGCCGCTGCCGGCGCAGCGGCCGCAGCCCAACACCACCGTGGCCGACGCGGGGCAGCTGCCCTACGGGCGCAGCCGGAACAAGGTTCTCCCGCCTGGCGTGGCGCTGGCGGCCGACGTGACCTACCACGCGCACCCGTTCGGCGACCACGACCCGGTCGTCGTCCGGCTGACGCCGCCGGCGGCGTCGACCGGTGCGTCGACCGGGACCTGGACCTGGTCGGCGGATGGCGTGGTCCGGCCTGGCGTCACGGAGCGAGCCGGGCCGGACCACCTCAGGCTGGTGGTGATGGTCCCGGAGATCGTGCGGACGCGGCCGTGCTCGGGCAGCGTGTTCGAGTTCTGGGAGTCGGTGACCCAGGACCCGCTGGGCGCGGCCGGCCAGCTCTCGTCGCTGCCGGAGATGACGCTGCAGGCAGGGCCGGAGAGTGTCGTGGCGTTCGGGCAGCCGGCGACGCACCTGCGGTTCTCACTGCGCCGCGACGCCTGTCCCGATCAGTCGCCGATCCACCTGCTGCAGAGCGCCGACGACGCGGTGACCTTCGAGGTGCCCACCACCGTGGACGCCTGGTTCGTCCGCACCCGCTCCGGACTGCTCCTGATCTTCGCCGAGCATGCGGCGGACCAGGAGCCGCAGGCGCGACGCAGCCTCACCCGCCTGGTCGGGTCGGTGCGGATCGACGACGAGCGCTGAACCTGCTCAGCCCCGGCAGGCCGGGCAGGTGCCGAAGATCTCCAGCGTGTGGGCCACGTCGGTGTAGCCGTGGTCGGCCGCGATCCCGCTGGTCCAGCGCTCCACGGCCGGGCCCTCCACCTCGACGGTGGCGCCGCAGGAGCGGCAGACCAGGTGATGGTGGTGGGTGTCCGAGCAGCGGCGGTAGATCGCCTCGCCGTCCTCGCTGCGCAGCACGTCGACCTCGCCCAGGTCGGCCATCAGCTGCAGGGTGCGATAGACGGTCGCGAGCCCCACCGGGTCGCCCTGCTGACCGAGCAGCTCATGGATCTCCTGCGCGGACCGGAAGTCGGCGAAGGTGGTCAGCACCTGGGCCACCGCGCGACGCTGCCGGGTCGGTCGCGGAGCCGGACGCTCGGCGGGCTGCCGGTCAGTGCTCGTCATAGTGGCTCCCGTGCTCGGCGTGCCGGTGCCCGTCGTGGATGTAGTCGACGTGGTCGTCGTGCTGGACCGCGGGATGGCCACAGTCGGGGCCGTGGACGTGCGCGTGCTGCTCCTCCACCCGGCGTACGTCGGCCTGCCCGGCCGCGAACGGCGCGGCCAGCCGGGCCCGGCGCCGGGCCAGCACGCCGACCGGCCAGGCCGCGATGAACCCGAGCAGCGACAGCAGCACGATCGACGGGCCGGGGGCCACGTTGGCGTCATAGCTGAGCGACAGGCGGGCGGCCGCCACCAGGCCGCCGACGGCGGCCAGCAGCCCCAGCGACATGGCCAGGGCCAGGGTCCCACGGAAGGACCGGCTCAGCTGCTGGGCGGTGGCCACCGGGACCACCATCAGCGCCGACACGAGCAGCAGTCCCACGGTGCGCATCGCCACGGTCACCGTGACGGCGGCCAGCACCGCCACCAGCAGGTTGTAGAACCGCACCCGCAGCCCGGCGACCCGCGCGAAGTCGGGGTCGAGCGCCACCGTGAAGAGCTGGGGGAGGAGCCCGATCGAGGCGATCACGATGACCGATCCCAGCACGGCGGTGACGAGGAGGTCCGTCCGCGAGACGGTGAGGATCGAGCCGAAGAGGTACTGCTGCAGGCGGGCGGCGCTCTGCCCGGCCAACCCGGTGACCAGCACGCCCGCGGCCAGGCCGCCGTAGAACAGCAGCGCCAGCGCCACGTCGCCGTTGGTGTGCCCGCCCTCGCGGATCACCTCGATCAGCACCGCGCCGAGCACCGCCACCAGCACCGCGGACCAGGTGGGCGAGGTCCCGGTCAGCAGGCCGATCGCGACGCCGGTGACGGCCACGTGGCCGAGCCCGTCGCCCATCAGCGCCATCCGCCGCTGGACGAGGTAGGTGCCGACGGCGGGCGCGGCGAAGCCGGTCAGCAGCGCCGCCAGCAGCGCTCGCAGCATGAACGGCTCGGACAGCAGCTCGATCATCGCTCGCCCTCCCTCAGCTCGCTGCCGTGGCCGGGCAGGTCGAACGGCGAGCCGACGTGCGGAGCGTGGTCGTGCGTGCTCGGCCGTGGGTGGTGGTGCTCGTGCACGCCCGCGCCGAAGTCGACCTGGTGCACCGCATGGTCGTCGAGCGGTCCGCCGTCGTAGGCGACCCGGCCGTCGCGCATCACCACCGACCGGTCGATCAGGGAGGCGAGCGGGCCGAGCTCGTGGGTGACCAGCACGATGGTCGCGCCGTTGTCCGACAGCATCCGCAACGTGTCCGCCAGCGCCTCCTGGTTGGGGAGGTCCACGCCCGCGGTCGGCTCGTCGAGGAACAGCAGCTCGGGGCCGCCGGCCAGCGCCCGGGCGATCAGCACGCGCTGCTGCTGCCCGCCGGACAAGGTCGAGACGCCGTCGTGGGAGCGGTCGGCCAGGCCGACGACCTCGAGCGCGGAGCTGATCGCGGCCCGGTCGCGGCGGCCGAGCGGGCGGAACAGCCGCCGTCGGGTGAGTCGTCCGGAGGCGACCACCTCCCACACCGAGGCGGGTACGCCGCCCGCGGCACCGGCCCGCTGGGGGACGAACCCGACGCGCTGCCAGTCGTCGAACCGATCGACCGGCGTGCCGAACAGGGAGACCCGGCCACGGGCCACCGGCACCAGGCCGGTGAGTGCCCGCACCAGGGTCGACTTGCCGGAGCCGTTGGCGCCCATCAGGGCCACGAACTCGCCGGGCCGCACGGCCAGGTCCACGCCACGCAGGATCAACCGCCCGCCGAGCTCGACGGAGGCGTCCTCGACCCTGACGACGGGGGCGTCGTCGGTGTCGGGCAGCGGGCCGGCCGCGGTCAACAGCCGTTCGCCTTCTGGAGGGCGGCGAGGTTCTCACGCATGAGGGAAAGGTAGTCCTCGTCGGCGGTCTCGTCGCTCAGCCCCTCGATCGGGTCCAGCACCCCCGTGCTGATGCCGAGGTCGTGAGCCAGGGTGTCGGCCAGCGCGGGGGAGGCGAGCCGCTCGGAGAAGACCGTCGTGACGCCCTCGGTGCGCGCCAGCTTCTGGAGCGCGGCCAGCCCGGCCGGGCTCGGCTCGGCGTCGGGGGAGAGGCCGGCGATCGGCTCGAAGGTGAGGCCGTAGCGGGTGAGGTACTCGAACGCGTCGTGGCTGACCACCACCGTCGAGCGCTCGCAGTCGGTCAGGCCCTGGGTGTAGTCCTGGTCGAGCTGCTCCAGGTCCGTGCGCAGCGCGGCGGCGTTGGCGGCGTAGTCGTCGGCGTGGTCGGGGTCGGCCTTGCTCAGCGAGTCGGCCACGGCATCGGCGACGTCGGCGAGCAGCAGCGGGTCCTGCCAGAAGTGCGGGTCGAGCTCGCCGTCCTCGTGGTCCTCGGCGTGGTCGGCGTCGGACGCGACGGCGGGGTGGAGCTGCACCACGGATGCCGCGTCGACCAGCTGCTCGCCGGACAGGTCCGCGACCGCGTCGTCGACGGCGGGCTGGAAACCGGCCTCGTAGACCACCACGTCGGCCTTCTGGAGGGCAACCGTCTGGTTGAGGCCGAGCTCGAGGTCGTGGGGTTCGCCGCCGGGCTGGGTGAGGTTCTCCACCGTGGCGTGATCCCCGGCCACCCGCTCCGCGACGTAGGCGAGCGGGTAGAACGCGGCCGCGACCGACGGCCCGCTCGTGTCGCTGCTGCCGGAGTCGTCGCCGCAGGCGGCAAGGAGTGAGCTCGCGAGGACGCCCAGCAGGGCCAGGGACGCGAAGCGGGTGGCAGTCGGGGAGATCTTCATGAGAATCATTCTCACTCAGTTGAGAATGATTGTCAAAATGGACGTCCGCTAGCGTGTCGCCGTGCTGGTCGTGAACCGCTTCCGCGTCGGCGCCGAGGAGGCGCCGGTCTTCCGGGACGACCTGGCCGCGGCCCGCGACCTGCTCGCCGCGCAGCCGGGATACGTCGAGGGGAGCCTCGGCCGCGCCCTGGACGACCCCGACCTGTGGCTGCTGCTCACTCGTTGGGAGTCGGTCGGCGCCTATCGCCGCGCGCTGTCGGCCTACGACGTCAAGCTGCACGCCTGGACCACCCTGGGGCGCGCCCTCGACGAGCCGGGCGCCTTCGAGGACGCCGAACCGGGAGCCGACCTCAATACCGCTTCGACCCGCTCGTTAGGCTGACCCTTCGTCCCCCGCGCACCGACCGCCAGTCGGCCGCGCCCGAAGCAGAAGGATCCCCATGGCCAAGCCCGCGCCGTCCGCCCTCGACAAGGTCGTCTCCCTGGCCAAGCGCCGGGGCTTCGTGTTCCCGAGCGGCGAGATCTACGGCGGCACCCGCTCCGCGTGGGACTACGGCCCGCTGGGCGTGGAGCTCAAGGAGAACGTCAAGCGTCAGTGGTGGCGCTCGATGGTCACCGGCCGCGACGACGTCGTCGGTCTGGACTCCAGCGTGATCCTGCCGCGGCGCACCTGGGAGGCCAGCGGCCACGTCGGCACCTTCACCGACCCGCTGACCGAGTGCCAGTCGTGCCACAAGCGCTACCGCGCCGACCACCTGCAGGAGGACTACGCCTCGCGGAAGGGTCTCGACGACCCCGACTCGGTGGACCTGGCCGAGCTCGCCTGCCCCAACTGTGGCACCCGGGGCGCCTGGACCGAGCCGCGCGAGTTCAACATGATGCTGAAGACCTACCTCGGCGTGATCGAGGACGAGTCGGGGCTCCACTACCTCCGCCCCGAGACCGCGCAGGGCATCTTCCTCAACTTCCAGAACGTCGTCACCTCCAGCCGGAAGAAGCCGCCGTTCGGCATCGCGCAGCTCGGCAAGTCCTTCCGCAACGAGATCACCCCCGGCAACTTCATCTTCCGCACCCGCGAGTTCGAGCAGATGGAGATGGAGTTCTTCGTCAAGCCGGGTGAGGACGAGGAGTGGCACCAGTACTGGATCGACGAGCGCACCCGCTGGTACGTCGACCTCGGCATCGACCCCGACAACCTGCGGCACTTCGAGCACCCCCAGGAGAAGCTCTCCCACTACGCCAAGCGCACGGTGGACATCGAGTACCGCTTCCGCTTCGCCGGCAGCGAGTGGGGTGAGCTCGAAGGCATCGCCAACCGCACCGACTTCGACCTGAGGCAGCACAGCGAGTTCTCCGGCCAGGACCTGTCCTACTACGACCAGGCCGCCGACGAGCGCTACCTCCCCTACGTCATCGAGCCGGCGGGCGGCCCCAACCGGTCGCTGATGGCCTTCCTGGTCGACGCCTACGCCGAGGACGAGGCCCCCAACACCAAGGGTGGCGTCGACGTGCGGACGGTGCTCCGGCTCGACCAACGGCTGGCGCCGGTCAAGGTGGCGGTGCTCCCGCTCTCACGCAACGCCGACCTGTCGCCCAAGGCCCGTGACCTGGCCGCCGACCTGCGCCGGCAGTGGAACGTCGACTTCGACGACGCGGGCGCGATCGGTCGCCGCTACCGGCGTCAGGACGAGATCGGCACGCCCTACTGCGTGACGGTCGACTTCGACACCCTCGACGACGGCGCCGTGACCGTGCGCGAGCGTGACTCGATGGCGCAGGAGCGCGTCCCGATCGAGGGGATCGTCGGCTATTTTGGCGCGCGCTTGATCGGGTCTTGACCTTTGTCCGGAGCTTCGTTGCCTACAGTGGGCGCCATGTCGACGCCCCGCACCCGACGCCCGCGCGTCGTCGCGCTGGCCGCCATCCTGCTGTCCGGCGCGCTGCTGGCCGGCTGCTCCGGTGGCGGTGGCGACGACCCCGGCGGGTCCGGGACGTCGGGCGCCTCGGGCAGCGGGTCCGGCAGCGGGTCGGGCGACGGGTCGCCGTCGGCGGCGCCCAGCAACTATCTCGACGTGGGCAAGAAGGTCACGCTCACCGCCCAGGGCAGCGACCTCGCGATCGGCAAGGCCGCCGCGGTCGCCTGGGCGCTCGACGAGAAGCGCGTGGCCGTGCTCGACCTCAAGGTCACCAAGGTCGAGCAGGTCCCGATCTCCCGGCTGAGTGCCTGGGTGCTCGACAAGAAGGCCAAGACCTCCACGCCCTTCTTCGTCCACGCGAAGGTCAAGAACATCGGTCGCAGTGATCTCAGCCAGCTGTCGGTGCCGCTCTACCTCGCGGCGGGTGACAACAAGCTGGTGAGCGCGAGCAGCTTCGAGAGCACGTTCAAGCCGTGCCCGAGCACCCCGTTGCCCAAGAAGTTCAAGCCGGGCAAGGGAACCGCGACCTGCTGGGTCTACCTCGCACCCAAGGGCGACAAGATGAAGAACGTCAGCTTCTTCACCGGCCCGGGCTTCGACCCGGTCACCTGGTCCGGCAAGGTCGTCGTGGTCAAGGACAAGTCGGCCGACGACAAGGGCGCGAAGAACAAGAAGAACGACAAGAAGAGCAAGAAGGGCAACGGCTGACGCCGCGCCGGGAGCGTCCGGCTCGCCGCCTCGTGCGTTTGGGGCAACCCGCCCTTCCCGGGGAGAATGACCCGGTGCCCCCGCTGCCCGACCATCTCCAGCTCGGCCCGCTACGGGTCGAGACCCCGGTCGTGCTCGCCCCGATGGCCGGCATCACCAACGCCGCCTTCCGCCGGCTGTGTGCCGAGCAGGGGGCCGGGCTCTATGTCTGCGAGATGATCACCTCGCGCGGCCTGGTCGAGCGTGACGAGACGACCCGCCGGATGCTGGTCTTCGACGAGCTCGAGTCGGTGCGGTCGGTGCAGCTCTACGGCACCGACCCGGTCTACGTCGGCAAGGCTGCCGAGATCCTGTGCGCGGAGTACGGCGTCCACCACGTCGACCTCAACTTCGGCTGTCCGGTGCCGAAGGTGACCCGCAAGGGCGGGGGAGGGGCGCTCCCGTGGAAGCGCGGGCTGCTGGCCGAGATCCTCCGGGCGGCGGTCGCCGCGACCGCGCCCTACGGCGTCCCGGTGACCATGAAGACCCGCAAGGGCCTCGACGACGACCACCTGACCTACCTCGACGCGGGACGGATCGCCCAGGAGTCGGGGGTCGCCGCCATCGCGCTGCACGGTCGCACCGTGCAGCAGGCCTACTCCGGGGAGGCCGACTGGGAGGCGATCGGGCGGCTGGTCGACCACGTGGACATCCCCGTGCTCGGCAATGGCGACCTGTGGGAGGCCGCCGATGCGGTCCGGATGGTCGAGCAGACGGGCGCGGCGGGCGTGGTCGTGGGGCGTGGCTGCCTGGGCCGTCCCTGGCTGTTCCGTGACCTGGCGGCGGCCTTCGGTGGGCGCGAGGTCACGACGCTGCCCACGCTGGGCGAGGTGGCGGTGATGATGCGCCGGCACGCCGAGCGGCTCAGCGAGCACATGGGCGAGGAACGCGGCTGCAAGGAGTTCCGCAAGCACGTCTCGTGGTACCTCAAGGGCTTCCGGGCCGGTGGTCGCCTGCGGCGCTCGCTCGCGCTGGTCGACTCACTGGCCGCGCTGGACGAGCTGCTGGCCGACCTCGACCCGAGCGAGCCCTTCCCGGTCGGTGAGCTGGGCGCGGCCCGCGGCCGGCAGGGCTCCCCGCGCGCGAGGGTGGTGCTCCCGGAGGGCTGGCTCGACGACACCGACGGCCGGGGCAGCCACGTCCGCGAGGACACGACCGAGACCACGGGCGGATAGGCGTGCCCCGCTATGCGCTGCTGGTGCAGCCCTCGGCCAACCGTGTCTATGCCCAGGCGTCGGCGGCACTCACCACGGCCGAGCTGCGGATCGTCGACGAGCGGGTCCTGGGCGGGGTGATCGACCACCTCGACGAGGAGACCATCGGCGGCGTCCGCTACGTCACGTTCAGCGCCCCCGACCTCGACGAGCGTGCGCTCGCCCACCTCTCCCAGCTGTCGACCGCGTTCGCGCTCTTCGAGCTGCGCGACGGACTGTTGGCCCCGCTGACGCTCACCCCGCTGGCGCGCTACGACGACGACCTGCTCACGATCCTGAAGTACTCCGGCAAGACCAACGAGACGTTCACCCATCTGCTGCTGCACGTCACCCTGCTCTTCCGCGAGCAGCCCGAGCAGCTGCTCGACGGCTCGCTGCGGGTGCTCGACCCGTTGTGCGGTCGCGGCACCACGCTGAGCCAGGCGCTGAGGTGGGGCCACGACGCCGTCGGCCTCGACCTGGACCGCAAGGACGTGGAGGCCTACGCCGGGTTCCTCAAGAGCTGGCTGAAGCGCAAGCGGCTCAAGCACACGATCGCCACGACGCCCGTGCGCCACGACGGCAAGCGCGTCGCCCGGCGCACCGACGCGACCGTGGCGCCCACCAAGGAGGACTGGGCGGCCGGGCGGACCCAGCGGCTGAGCGTGCTGCACGCCGACACCCTGCGCGCGGGCGAGCTGGTCAAGCCTCGCAGCGTCGATGCGGTCGTCACCGACGCGCCGTACGGCGTCCAGCACGGCAGCCGGCACCCCGAGCACGGGCTGGCCCGGCGCCCGCTGGACCTGCTGGAGGCGGCGGTGCCGGTCTGGGTGGGGCTGCTGCGCCCGGGCGGTGCGCTCGGCATCGCCTGGAACACCCACGTCGCGGCCCGCGACGACCTGGCCGACCTGCTCCGGCGGCACGGCCTGCTGGTCGCCGACAGCGAGCCCTACCGCGCGTTGCAGCACCGCGTCGACAGCTCGATCCTCCGCGACGTCATCGTCGCTCGACGCCCCTCGTGACCGGGGATCCCACGGCCGCCGGCGTCTCACCGCCGGGCGCGGTGATTGGCACTGGACCAGACCAGTGTGCTTCACTCGGGGGCGCCGTGTCCGATTCGTTATCACATGGAGCGGCGCAAATCCCCCCGTCAGCAACGTGCAAAGGACATCAGCGCAGTGGCAGATGCACGCCACAAGCGGGAACGCCCCACCCCCCGTTCTCCCCGAGCCGCGGTCGTGGCCGCCCCCCTCGCCACCCTCGCGACCCTCGGTGTCGTCGGCCTGGGTGTCGCCGGCGCCGACCTGCCCGTCGCCACTCCGGCGGCCGACCTGTCGGGTGCGACCTACACCCCCACCGGCCAGTCGGCTGACCTGAGCGATCGCACACCCCTGCTGTCCCGCTCGGCCAAGCGGCACAAGGTCACCCAGGACGTGGAGGAGTCCAACGAGCTGATCGCCGCGGCCGCCGACGAGGCCGAGACCGCACGGGTGGTGCGGCAGGCGAAGAAGAAGCGGGTCAAGCTCTGGACCACCGCCCCCCTCAACGTCTGGACCTCCGCCGCCAAGGGCGCCAAGCAGGTCGGTGAGTTCGAGGAGGGCAAGCAGATCCTGGTCACCGGCCGCCGCGACAACGGCCGCGTCGAGGTGGTCGTCAAGGGAGAGCCGCGCTGGGTGACCGCGGGCTACCTCAGCAGCGACAAGCCCGTCGGCCCGGCGGCCGGACTGTCGATGGCGCCGTGCCCCGACTCCAGCGTCGAGAACGGGCTCACCACCAACGCCATCCGGGTCTATCGCTCGGTGTGCCACGCCTTCCCCCAGATCACCCGCTACGGCGGCTGGGACGCCCACGGTGAGCACTCCTCGGGGCGGGCGTTGGACATCATGACCAGCGACGTGGCGCTCGGCACCGCGATCGCCGACTACCTGCGCGCCCACGCCGCCGAGCTGCACCTCTACGACGTGATCTGGCGCCAGCACATCTGGACCCCGGTCCGCTCCGGCGAGGGCTGGCGGCCGATGTCCAACCGCGGGTCGGCCACGGCCAACCACTACGACCACGTCCACGTCTCGACGTACTGACCCGGCCGGAGGCCCGGCACGGCTGACGTTTGTCACGCCGGAGTCGTGACAGAGGGCTGAGGTCCGGGCGGCGGGGAGCCGACACGCTGGAGGCATGACCACCTCCACCGCCACCCCGGGATCGACCACTCCGGCGATCCGCCTCGCAGGCGTCACCCGCACCTTCGGGAGCGTCGTCGCCGTCGACGACCTCGACCTGACCGTCCGTCCCGGCGAGGTGGTGGCCTTCCTCGGCCCCAACGGCGCCGGCAAGACCACCACCGTGGACATGATCCTGGGGCTCTCCGCGCCCACCCGCGGCGAGGTGTCCGTCCTCGGGCTGTCGCCCCGCGACGCGATCGCCCGCGGCCTGGTGTCCGCCGTGATGCAGTCCGGCGGCCTGCTCAAGGACCTGACGGTCCGGGAGACCGTCCGGCTCACCGCCAGTCTCTTCCCGGGGGCGGCCGACCCCGACGACGCCCTGGAAAGGGCCGGGATCGCGGGGCTCGCGGACCGCAAGGTCGGCAAGTGCTCCGGCGGCGAGCAGCAGCGGCTGCGGTTCGCCCTCGCGCTGCTGCCGGACCCGGCGGTGCTGCTCCTCGACGAGCCGACCACCGGCATGGACGTCGAGGGGCGGCGCAGCTTCTGGGCGGCCATCCGCGACGACGCCGCCCGGGGCCGCACCGTGATGTTCGCGACGCACTACCTCGAGGAGGCGGACCAGTACGCCGACCGCATCGTCCTGGTCCGCCAGGGGCGCATCGTCGCGGACGGCTCGGGGGCCGAGATCAAGGCACTCGCCAGCGGCCGCACCCTGCGCGCCACGCTCGCCGGCGCCGACGCCCACGCGCTGGCCGGGCTGCCCGGCGTCGAGTCGGTCGAGATCCGCGGCGACAGCGTCGTCGTGCACGCCGCGAACACCGACACGGTCGCCCGGCATCTGCTCACCGAGACCGCCGCCCGCGACCTCGAGATCACCAGTCGAGGGCTGGAGGACGCCTTCGTCACCCTGACCGGCACGCCGGCCGCCGAAACCCAGGAGGACCCCCGATGAACGACACCGCACTCCCTGCGGCGAGCGCCGCCGCGGCTGCGACGCCCGGCTTCGACCCGGCCACCCGTGCCGTGCCCCGCTGGGGCGGCCTGAACCGGACCCTGGTCGGCATCGAGCTGCGCCGGGTGCTGCGCAACCGGCGGACGGTCATCTTCGCGTTCGTGTTCCCCAGCGCGTTGTTCTTCGCCTTCGCCGGCAGCCAGGACTACGCGAACGAGTCGGTGGGCGTCGGCAACGTGTCGGCGTACATCATGGTGTCGATGGCGCTCTACGGCGCCGCGCTGACCGCCGCCTCCGGCGGCACCGCGGTCGCCCTCGAGCGGTCGCTCGGCTGGTCCCGCCAGCTGCGGCTCACGCCGCTCTCCCCGGTGTCCTACATCCTGGTGAAGACCCTGCTCGCGGTGCTGCTCGGCGCGGTCGCGGTGACCATGGTCAACGTCGCCGGCCTGGTCCAGGGCAAGCCCGACATGCCGGCGGCCACCTGGGTGGCCTGCGCGCTGCTGACCGTCGTCTGCTCGCTGGTCTTCGCCGCGCTCGGGGTGTTCGTCGGCTACCTGGTGCCGGGCGAGAACGCCATGCAGATCCTCGGTCCCGGCCTGGCGCTGCTGTCCTTCCTCGGCAACGTGTTCATCCCGATCACGAAGGGCACCACCATGTGGTGGGTCGCCTCGACCACCCCGATGTTCGGGGTCGCGGAGATCTCCCGGTGGCCGCTGACCCGCGAGCTCGACTGGTACTCCGTGCTCAACGCGGTCGCGTGGCTGGCGGTCTTCGTCGGCGGCGCCGCGTGGCGGATGAGCCGAGACACCGCCCGGGTCTGACGACGGCTAGCGTGACCGACGTGACTCACGCACCCGTCGTCTCCCCGCCCGCCTCGGGCCCGTTCGGGGGACGGGCCCGAGGCGGGCGGTGGTGGTGGCTCGTCTTCGCCGCCATCTGGCTGATCTTCCTCCAGGAGCCGGTGCAGGACGCCTGGGCGATCCGCGGCACCCCCCGTGGGACCGTCGCCCTGGTGGCGCTCGTCGTGTTCGGAGCGCTCTATCTCGGGTCGTTCGGCGCGGTCCGGCAGCGGCGGATGGCGCCGGCGCCGCACCGCCGCGGGACCGGGCTGGCGATCCTGGCCGGGATGGCCATGCTGTCGGCCCTGGTCTGCTGGGCGGTCGGCCAGTCCGGCACCGCCACGTTCGTCTACGTGGCCGTCACCGCCGTGATGTCCCTGCCGGTGCGGGTCGCGTTCGCCGTCACCGTCGGGCTGGCGCTGCTCCATGAGGTGCTGGTCCGCGCGGTGACCGGCTGGGAGGAGCAGCCGTCGCTGACGTTCTCGCTGCTCACCGCGGCGCTGGCGATGTTCGGCGTCCGGATGCTGATGGATCGCAACCAGCAGCTCCTCAACGCCCGTGAGGAGCTCGCGGACCTGGCCGTCGCGGAGGAGCGCAACCGCTTCTCGCGCGACCTCCACGACATCCTCGGCCACACACTCACCGTGGTGACCGTGAAGGCGGAGCTCGCCGGCCGGCTGCTGGACGTCGACCCGGAGCGGGCCCGTGCCGAGCTGGCCGACGTGGAGCGGCTCAGCCGCGACGCGCTGGCCGACGTACGCCGGGCGGTCGGGGGCTACCGCGAGCTGTCGCTGGCCGCCGAGCTGGTGCGTGCCCGCGAGGCGCTGCGGTCGGCCGGCATCGCCGACGACCTGCCCACCACCGTCGACGAGGTGCCCGCCGAGCTGCGGGAGCTCTTCGCCTGGACGATCCGCGAGGGCGTGACCAACGTGGTCCGGCACAGCCGGGCGACCCGGTGCACGGTGCGCCTGGGCCGGGCTGGGGTGGCCGTCGAGGACGACGGCGAGGGTCCCGGGGGCACAGGTCCCGGCGACGGGAGCGTCGGCCACGGGCTCACCGGGCTGAGGGAGCGCGCGGTCGCCGAGGGTGCGGTGCTGATGACCAGCACCGTGGCACCCCATGGCTTCCGCCTCGAGGTGACCCGCGGATGATCCGACTGCTGCTCGCCGACGACCAGGCGCTGGTGCGCGGCGCCCTGGCGGCGTTGCTCGACCTCGAGAGCGACCTGCAGGTGGTGGGCGAGGTGGCCCGCGGCGACGAGGTGGTCGCGGCTGCCCACGACCACGACGTCGACGTGGCCCTGCTCGACGTCGAGATGCCCGGCCTCGACGGCATCGCCGCCACCGCCGCACTCAAGGCCGCCCGACCGCAGACCCGGGTGCTGATCGTGACGACCTTCGGGCGTCCCGGGTTCGTCCGTCGGGCGCTGGAGGCCGGCGCCGACGGTTTCGTCGTCAAGGACACCCCGGCCCGGGCGCTGGCCGATGCCGTCCGGCGGGTGCACCAGGGGCTCCGGGTCGTCGACCCCGAGCTGGCCGCCGACAGCCTGCTGGCCGGGCAGTCGCCGCTGACCGAGCGCGAGACCGAGGTGCTGCGCGCGGCCCGCGACGGGGCGCCGGTCGCCGTCATCGCCGAGCAGGTCTTCCTCAGCCAGGGCACGGTCCGCAACCACCTCTCCGCCGCCATCGGCAAGACCGGTGCCGCCAACCGGGCCGAGGCGGTCCGGATCGCCGTGGAGTCCGGCTGGCTGTGAGGGTGTGGGGCGGTCCGCGGCACCCGCTAGGGTCGCCTCGATGAGCACCAGCCCGACCGCCGACCACTACGCCGCCGCGGATCGCGAGCGGTTGGTCGAGGAGCCGCCCAAGCGGGTCGACGCGCCGGTCCGGACTCCCTTCGAGCGGGACCGGGCCCGGGTGGTGCATGCGGCCTCGTCTCGACGGCTCGCGGCCAAGACGCAGGTCGTCGGCCCGCAGACCGACGACTTCGTGCGCAACCGGCTCACCCACAGCCTCGAGGTGGCCCAGGTGGCCCGCGACCTGGCTCGCGCGCTCGGCTGCCATCCCGACATCGCCGAGACCGCCGCGCTCGCCCACGACCTCGGGCATCCGCCGTTCGGCCACAACGGCGAGCGGGCGCTGGCCGACCTGGCCAAGGACGCCGGCGGCTTCGAGGGCAACGCCCAGACGCTGCGGCTGCTGACCCGGCTGGAGGCCAAGACCTTCGACGCGGACGGCCGCTCGGCCGGGCTCAACCTGACCCGGGCGACCCTCGACGCCTGCACGAAGTACCCCTGGAGCCGGTCGGCCGCCGAGCCGCCGCAGGGACTGCACGCCGACGGGTCGCCGCGCACGGTGGTGAAGTTCGGCGTCTACGACGACGACCGGCCGGTCTTCGACTGGATGCGCCAGGGCGCCGTGCGCGCGGCCCAGTGCGTCGAGGCCCAGGTGATGGACCTCGCCGACGATGTCGCCTACTCCGTCCACGACGTCGAGGACGGCGTGGTGGCCGGCCGGATCGAGCTCACCGCGGTGGACCGGCCGGCGGTGTGGCAGACCGTCCGGGAGTGGTACGTCCCGGACGCCGACGACGCCCTGCTCGACGAGGTGCTCGACGGGTTGGTCGCGATCGAAGCATGGCCGCGGGCGGCCTACGACGGGTCGCGGCGGCACCTCGCCGCGCTGAAGAACCTCACCTCCGATGTGATCGGCCGGTTCTGCGGTGCGGTGCAGGAAGCGACGTTCGCGGCGGGGGAGGGGCCGTTCGTCCGTTACCGCGCGGCGCTGGTGGTGCCCGAGCGCACCCGGCTGGAGATCGCGGTGCTCAAGGGGATCGCGGCCCACTACGTCATGCGCGCCGACGACCGGGTGGCGCTGATGGAGCGGCAGCGGGGCCTGCTCGCCGAGCTCGTCGAGGCGCTGCTGGTCCGGGGGCCGGAGGCCCTCGACCGTCCGTTCGCCGACGACTGGGCGGGCGCGGACGACGCCGGCGCGCGGCTGCGCGTGGTCGTCGACCAGGTGGCCTCGCTGACCGACGCCAGCGCGGTCTCCCGGCATGCGGAGCTCTGCGGGTGAGCCGGCTGGTGTGGGTGCCGTTCGACCCCGCGGCGCTGGGCGATCTCCCCTCCGGAGTGACCGTGGCGCAGGTGGTCCCGAGTGCCGACGACCTTCCCGCCGATGCGGCCGAGGTCGAGCTGTTCGTGCCGGCGTACACGTTCGCGGCCGACCTCACGGTGCTCGCCCGGATGCCCCGGCTCCGCGTGGTGCAGACCCTGACCGCCGGGATCGACCACGTGTGGCCGCACCTGCCCGAGGGCGTCACGCTCTGCAACGGCAAGGGCATCCACGAGACCTCGACCGCCGAGCTGGCGCTCACGCTGATGCTGGCGTCGCTGCGCGGGGTGCCGGAGTTCGTCCGCGCGCAGGACCGGAGCGAGTGGGCCTCTGACTGGTGGCCGGCGCTCGCGGACAAGCGGGTGCTCATCGTCGGCCACGGCTCGATCGGGGCGGCCGTGGAGGAGCGGCTTCGGCCGTTCGAGGTGGAGGTGGTGCGGGTCGCGAGCCGTGCGCGGGAGGGCGTGCACGGAGTCGAGGACCTGCCGAGGCTGCTGCCCGACGCCGACGTGGTGGTCCTGGTGGTGCCGTTGACCGACGCCACCCGCGGGCTGGTGTCGCGCGACTTCCTGGACACGATGCGGCCGGGGGCGCTGCTGGTCAACGTCGCCCGCGGGGCGGTGGTCGACACCGACGCGCTGCTGGTGGCGCTGCGGTCCGGCCGGGTGCGCGCGGCGCTCGACGTCACCGACCCTGAGCCGCTGCCGCCCGACCACCCGCTCTGGTCCGCGCCGGGCGTGCTCATCTCCCCGCACGTCGGTGGCGCCAGCAGCGCGATGTGGCCGCGGGCCTACCGCGTGGTGCGCGAGCAGCTCGTGCGCTTCGCCGCCGGCGAGCCGCTCGCCCACGTCGTACGCCGGCCCTGAACGGAGGCCGGGATCCACGTCGGTGTCACGAGGAGGGGTCGATGCGCCCCTGCGCGTAGGCCCACAAGGCGATCTCCACCCGGTTGCGCGCCGGCAGCTTGTCCATGAGCGCGCCTACGTGCGTCTTGACGGTGCTGACCGAGACAAAGAGCTCCTCGGCAATCTCGGCGTTCGTGCGGCCCCTGGCCACCAGGTCGACCACCGACTCCTCGCGGGCCGTCAGGGGCTCGAGCGGAGGGGCCGCCCGCCCGGAGCGGCCGCGCGCGAAGGTGGTGAGCAGCCGGGCGGTGACCGAGGGGGCCAGCAGCGCGTCGCCGCGTGCCGCGACGCGCACGGCCTCGGCCAGCAGGTCCGGCTCGGCGTCCTTGAGCAGGAACCCCCGGGCCCCGGCCTGCAGCGCGTCGAACACGTACTCGTCGTCGTCGAAGGTCGTCACCACGACCACGGGCAACGGTTCGGACGCCTCCGGGCCAGCCACCTGTCGGGTGGCCTCGATGCCGTCGAGGTCGGGCATCCGGATGTCGAACAGACAGACGTCCGGCCGGAGCCGACGCGCCAGGCTGACGGCCTCGAGTCCGGTGGCCGCCTGGCCGACCACCTCGATGTCGGGGTAGGCCTCGAGGATGGTGGTCAGGCCGATCCGCACCATCTCCTGGTCGTCGGCCAGCAGCACCCGCACCGGGTCGCTCATGCGCGCACCTCCTGACCGTCGCCGCGGGCGGACACCCGCGTCGGCGCCTCGGCCAGGACCGTCCAACCACCCACCGGGTCCGGGCCGGCGGTGATCCGGCCGCCCAGCAGGGCGAAGCGCTCCTGCATGCCGGCCAGCCCGTAGCGCGCCCGTCGCCGCGGCGGCCGGCCTCGAGGGACCTCCGTCCGCCCGTCGTCGTGGACGCGCAGGGTCATGGTGTCCGCCTCTCGGGTCAGCTCCACGTCGACGCGAGTCACCTCGACTGCGTGGCGACGAGCGTTGGTTACCGCCTCCTGCGCGGCTCGGAAGAGCGCCGATCCCACGGCGGCAGCGACGCCGTCGAGGTCCGCGGTGGTGGAGACGACCACCGCGGGAGTCGCGTCGGCGTCGGCGAGCCCGGCGATGTCGGAGACGCCGTACGTCGGGGCGCGCTGGGCGCCGTCGTCGTCCTCCCGGAGCACGGCCACCAGCGCCCGCATGTCCTCCAGCGAGCGCGATGCCGCCTCCTCGACCCCGCGGAGGGCTTCGGCCGCGCCGTCGGGATCGTTCTGCGCCCTGACCCGGGCGGCTCGGGCCTGGAGCAGGATGCCGGTGACGTGGTGGGCCACGGTGTCATGCAGGTCGCGGGCCAGCCGCGCGCGCTCGCGGTTCCTGATCTCGTCGCGCTCACGATGCTGGACGCGGACCCACAACCGGACCGCGACGCCCACCGCCACGGGCAGCAGGAGCGCCCCGACACCGACCCCGATCGAGGACCCGCTCGAGGCGTAGAGTGGCTCTCTGGCCAGGTGGACGACCAGCAAGAACGCCGTCCCGGCCAGCACACCCCGACCGCTGGCCCATCGCCCGAGGGAGTAGGCCAGCAACAGCACCACGGCCGTGACGTTGAGCACGCTGTAGGGCTCGCCGACGAGTGCCGGGACCACCCCCGCCACCGTCTGCGTCGCATAGCCGACCAGCAGCATGGTGAGCGGTCGCCGCGGGCGCCACAGCAGGGTCAGGACGCAGGCCAGCGCCCAGCCGATGTGCCACGCGGGCCACACCACGTCCGGCCGGAGCAGCCCCTCGAGGACGGTCACCGGGACCAGCCCCGCGACCAGCGCTCGGTCCCACCAGGCAGGCCCGGGCGGGGCGACCACCCGAGGTTCGTCCCAGATCGCTCGCACCAGACCTCCCGCCATGGGCCTCAGGGTAGGGCGGGACACGGCGGGAGTGGACCGTACCTGGGTCCAGGATCTCCTGGCCGCGAGTACCGGTCGGGTCGATCCTCTGCTCCGATGCGCCAGACCGGCCCCGGGGGCCACCGTGGAGCCATGACTACCGAAACCTCTCCCCGTCCCGGTTCCACCACCACCCCGGCCGACACCGGTCCGGTCCCCGGCCCGCTGGTCCAGGCCGGCGGGATCGCGGCGCAGGTCGTCGCCGGCACCTACGTCGTCGGCTTCCTCGCGATGGGCGCCTACCTCGCACCACAGGGCTTCGTCGACCCCGTCGCCGATCCGTCGGGCTCGTTGGCCTTCCTGCTCGACCACACGGCCGTGATGTCGGCGTGGTACGCCCTGCTCTATCTCCTCGGCGGTGCCGCGATGGCGCTGGTCGCCCTGGGGGTCCGCGACCGGCTGGCGTCCGCACCGGGGCCGGCGCGAGTGTCCGCGGCCCTCGGGCTCGTCTGGTCGGGGCTGCTGGTCGCGAGCGGCAGCGTGGCCGTGGTCGGTCAGCATGCCGTGGTCTCGCTGCACGCCGGCGACCCCGACCTGGCCCGCTCCACCTGGACCTCGGTGAGCATCGTGCAGGACGCCCTTGGCGGCGGGGTCGAGGTCGCCGGCGCACTCTGGGCGATGGTGGTGGGGCTGGCGGTGCTGCGCACCCGCACGCTGCCGGCCGCGCTCGGTGGCCTCGCGCTGGGGCTGGCCGCCGTCGGCCTGGTCACCGTCGTACCGGCCGCCTCGGAGGTCTCGACCTCGATCTTCGGGATCGGCTTCATCGTCTGGTTCACCTGGCTGGGCGTGGTGCTCGCCCGCCGCTGACCGCGGCACGCAAACGCGGGGCACCTCGGGCGCCCCGCGTTCGGCTCGTTCCTCGCGGTGGCCGTGTCCGTCGCGAAGCTGTCGCGTACGGCGGCGGCCGTCAGCCGGCCAGCTCGAGCAGCTCGGCGAGCACGTCGTCGCCGCCGGCGCCGTACGCCGCCCAGTCGGGGGCGGTGCGCCGGGGGAGCGGGGCGACGATGCTCCAGCGGTCCCAGGCCGCGTCGACCGCCTCGCGGGGGCTCATCCCGCGCCGCAGGCCGCGCAGCACCTCGGCCGCGGCGTAGCCCCTGCCCTCGTGGAACTTCCCGGCCGGGAAGGAGCGCCCCTCCCGGCTGATCGCACACAGCGACGCGTCGGGCGTCAGCCCACGCAGTGCCTCGTCGGCCTCGGCGCGGATCTCCGCGGCGCGCGCGGCCACGTCGTCATCGGCCGGTCGGTGGTCGGCCACCGGGTCGTCCTTTCCGGAGGGTCAGCGGGTCTGCCCCAACCCGCCGCGCTGGTCCCGGACGCCCACGCGAGGGCGGAGGGTGCGCTCGCGGGCCTGCCGCGCGGACCTCTCGACGGCCGCCGCCCGGCGTTGGGCCCGCCGAGCCCGGGAACGTTCTCGCAGCGCGTGCAGCCTTGCCGACAGCCTCATGGCATCGACGATATCCGGGGGTCCTCCGGGTGCCAACGGCGCTTCGCTGTCCGACCGGTCACCGAGCCGGGTGGGAGACGGTGACCTCGATCTCGTCGCCATAGGACCACCCGTCGCGCAGGGGCAGCGCGTCGCCGCTCCAGAAGCGCCCGGGGTCGTACCACGTGGGGGGCAGCTCGTCGTCGAGCACGCCCATCGTCTGCAGGGTGACGGCGGCGAGCTCGGCGCAGTAGGCCACCTCGGTGCGCAGCGCCATCGGGAGCTCGGGGTTGGGGATGCCGTTGCGGCCGGAGAACCACCGCCAGGCCAGCTGTCCGGTGGAGGGGAACGACGTGCCGTTCCAGCGGGCGACCGCCTTGAGGGCGGCGTCCTCCTCGGGCCGCCCGGCCACCGGCTCCAGCTGGCGGAGGAAGACCTGCTGCTTGCGCAGGCCGGTCCAGCGCTCCACCGCCGCGCGCAGGTCGTGGAGCTGGGCACCCCGGTGGTGGGTGCCGGTCCACAGGTCCACCAGTCGGCGTCCGAGCTCGGCGTGCCACATCATCGCCGGCAGGTCGCCGATCGCCACCGCGAGCGCCACGTGGTTGACCGGCGCGTTGGTCGCGAGTCGGATCGCGTGGTCGGCCGCGGTCACGCCGCGGAACAGCCACAGGTCGCCGGTGCGGGTCAGCTGGGCCGCCTCCTCGAGGGTCACGCTCGCCATGGGCACGATTGTGCCCGCCACGGCGCCCGAACCGCGGCCGAACCGCGGCGGGGCCCCCGGTGGGCGGCGTACGCTGCGGTCCATGGCAGGCACGTGGACCAAGGCGCTGGGGCTCGCGGGTGTGCTCGGGCTGGCCGCGACCGGCGCGGTCGTCGCGCGCGAGGAGCGCAAGCGCCGGGCCTACTCCGCCGACGAGATCCGCGACCGGCTGCAGGAGCGCTACGCCGAGATCGGCGCGCAGGCCCGCGAGGAGGCGACCGACGCCTGGCGGGAGCGCCGCGAGGCCGGTGCCTGAGCCCCGGGCCGCCCTGGGGACGAGCGGGGGAGGTCCGCGACCGGCCCCGTAGACTCCCGGCGTGGCCGGGCGGATCCGCGATGACGACATCGCCGAGGTGCGCGAGAAGGCGCGCGTCGACGACGTCATCTCCTCCTACGTCACGCTGCGCTCGGCCGGTGGCGGCTCGCTCAAGGGGCTGTGCCCCTTCCACGACGAGAAGTCGCCGTCGTTCCACGTCACGCCGGCGCGGCAGTTCTGGCACTGCTTCGGCTGCGGTGAGGGCGGCGACGTCTTCACCTTCCTGATGAAGATCGACGGCCTCAGCTTCGTCGAGGCGGTCGAGCGGCTCTCGGAGAAGTACGGCGTCCAGCTGCGCCGCGAGGACGGCGACGCCCCCACCGAGCGGCGCGGGCCCAACCGGTCGCGGCTGATCGACGCCCATCGGGTGGCCCAGGAGTTCTATGCCGACCAGCTGCGCACCCCCGACGCGCTGGCTGGCCGCCAGTTCCTCGACGAGCGCGGGTTCGACCAGGAGGCGGCGGCCCGGTTCGGCGTGGGCTTCGCGCCCCGCGACGGCGAGGCGCTGACCCACCACCTGCGGCAGAAGGGCTTCCGCGACGAGGAGACGGTCGCGGCCGGGCTGGTGGCCCAGGGCCGGTCGGCCTACGACCGGTTCCGCGGGCGGCTGCTGTGGCCGATCCGTGACGCGTCCGGGGACACCATCGGCTTCGGGGCGCGCCGGATCTTCGACGACGACCGGATCGAGGCGAAGTACCTCAACACCCCCGAGACGCCGATCTACAAGAAGAGCCAGGTGCTCTACGGCATCGACCTGGCCCGTCGCGACATGGCGCGGTCCTCGCAGGCCGTGGTGGTCGAGGGCTACACCGACGTGATGGCCTGCCACCTGGCCGGTGTGCCGACCGCCGTCGCCACCTGCGGCACCTCCTTCGGCGACGAGCACGCGCGGGTGCTGCGCCGGTTCCTGCACGACCACGAGGAGTTCCGCGGCGAGGTGATCTTCACCTTCGACGGCGACGCCGCCGGCCAGAAGGCCGCGCTCCGCGCCTTCGCCGGCGACCAGAACTTCGTCTCCCAGACCTACGTCGCCATCGAGCCCTCCGGGCTCGACCCGTGCGACCTGCGGCTCCAGCAGGGCGACTCCGCGGTCCGCGAGCTGGTGGCCCGCCGGGTGCCGCTCTATCGCTTCGTGCTCGGCAACGTGGTCGGCAAGTACGACCTCGACCGGGCCGACGGCCGGGTCGACGCCCTCCGCGAGGCCGCACGGCTGGTGTCCAGCGTGCGCGACAAGTCCAAGGTCGACGCGTTCGCCCGCGAGGTTGCCGGCATGGTCGGGGTCGACATCGAGGAGGCGCGCGCGGAGGTACGCCGGGCTGCCGCGCGGGGCTCGCGACCCACGCCGACCCAGGCGCCTCCGGGGCGCGGGGAGCCGGAGCCGGCGGCCACCCCCCGTCAGCAGCTGCCCGACCTGCGCGACCCGCGCTTCTCGATCGAGCGCGAGACCCTCAAGCTGGTGCTGCAGCACCCGGCCGTCGTCGGCCGGACCGCCGCCGATGTGGGCGGCAACGACTTCACCCACCCGACCTACCGCGCGGTGTGGGAGGTGGTGGCCGCCGCCGGCGGACCGGCGACCGCGGGCCACGACGAGGGCTGGGCCGCCCGGCTGCGGGACGCTGCCGACGACCCGGCGGTCTCCTCGGCGATCAGCGCCCTCGGCGTGGAGCCGCTGCCCACCGCCAAGGAGCCCGACGGCGCCTACGTCGCCGCCCACGTCTTCCGGCTCCTCGAGCTGACGGCGCTGCGCCGGATCGCCGACCTGAAGTCGCGGCTGCAACGCACCAACCCGGTGGAGCAGGCGACTGACTACAACCGGATGTTCGGCGAGCTGGTCGCCCTGGAGCAGCATCGGCGGACGCTGCGCGAGCGGGCGATGGGGGAGCCGTGAGGGGCCGGTTCGGCCGGCGTACCACTCCGGAGGTGGCGCTGGCCCCGGGCGAGCGGGTGCTGGCCTGGGCGGAGGGCGCCGGCGGGCTCGTCGCCGCCGGCTCGCGGCAGGCCTTCTATCTGGTCCCCTCCGAGGGCGACCAGGTGCGGCTGCCGTGGGAGCAGGTGGAGGCGGCCGACTGGGACCGCGACGAGTCGACGCTCCGGGTCGCCGAGGTCGGCACCTGGGGCGAGCGGCGGGTCGTGCACGAGGTGGTCCTCGAGACGCCCGGCGACCTGTTGGCCATGGTCCGTGAGCGGGTGACCGCCTCGATCGTCCTGCAACGGCACATCCCGGTCACCGCCCGCCGCGGCCTGCGCGTCGTCGGCCGCCGCTCGCCGGTGGGCGACGCCCCCGTCGAGTGGTTCTTCGAGTACGACGCCGGCGTCGACCCCGACGACCCCACGGTGCGGCTGGCCGCCGAGGCCGCCCTCGACCAGGCCCGCTCCGACGCCGGCCTCTGACCGCGACATGCCGGAAATGGCCCCGCGACATGCGGGAAATGGCCCCGCGACATGCAGGGAATGGTCGTCCGACCATGACCGGTTGGCTGAAGATTCGCACCGGGTCGAGGCGGCTTGCTAGTCTGTGGCCGCTTCGACAGTCCCCTGTAGCTCAACTGGCAGAGCATTCGGCTGTTAACCGAAGGGTTGTTGGTTCGAGTCCAACCGGGGGAGCCATGCGGCGAAGACCGCGCCGGCGTTGATGGCCCGAGCGGCCCCTCTCGGTCAGCCATTTCCCGCATGTCGCGGGGCCATTTCCGGCATCTCGGCCGTCAGTCGCCCCAGCCCATCGGGAAGACCTCGAAGGGTGCCGCCTTCGCGACGCCGAGCCGCTGGCCGGTCGGCCGGGCGAAGCCCTCGAGGAACTCCTCGGGGTCCCAGCCCTCCCAGCCCAGCCCCTCGATATACGCCGCATGGGCGGCCAGCGACGCCACGCCGGCGTCGAAGGTGTCGGTCGTGTCGACGCCGTGCTCGGCGCCGGGGGAGTTGGCGGCCCACACGGCCTGTACCCCACCCCAGGGCTCCAGCCCGTCGACCAGCTGGTCGTGGAAGATCCACCGGTTGCCGGCGTCGCGCACGGCGTCGAGCACGGCGCGACCCACGGCGATGTGGTCGGCCTGGTTGAGGTTGCGCCCGCCGAAGGTGTCGCGGAAGTTGCCGGTGATCACGATCTCCGGGCGGTGCCGCCGCACCACCTGGGCGATCGCGGCGCGCAGCGGGACGCCGTACTCGACGATGCCGTCGGTGAACCCGAGGAACTCCACCTCGTCGACGCCGACCAGCCGCGCCGACTCGATCTGCTCGGCCTCGCGCAGCGGCCGGCACTCCTCCGGCGCGATCCCGTCGATCCCGGCCTCGCCCGAGGTGACCATGCAGTAGACGATGTGCTTGCCCTGGCCGGTCCAGCGGGCGATCGCGGCGGCCGCGCCGAACTCCAGGTCGTCGGGGTGCGCGACCACGCACAGCGCGCGCTCCCAGTCCTCGGGCAGGGGCTCCAGGGGTGTGGGTTCCATGCGGTGCAGCATGGCAGGAACCCGCCGCGGTCCGACAGACCGGTTGTGACACAGAACGCAACGATTCGGCCCACAGGCGTCCGCCGCGAGGAGCACAGTGGAGGCATGAGCACCGTCACCTCGGACCACGACATCCTCGACCCGCTGGACACGGAGACCGCGCAGCCGCGTCTCGGCGACCTCTGGTCGGTCGTCCTCGGCGCGTCGCTGGCCGGGATCGGCTTCACCGTGGTGCAGGTGCTGGAGAAGATCACCCTGCTGACCGACCCGGGCGCCACCCTGTCGTGCGACTTCAACGACCGCGTCTCCTGCTCCGACGTGCTCGACGCCTGGCAGTCCAGCGTCCTCGGCCCGCCGAACTCCGTGATCGGCGCCATCATGTTCAGCCTGTTCGCCTCTGCCGCCCTGGGCGGCTTCCTGGGCACGCGTCCCAGCCGGTCCTACGCCGGCACCCTCTGGGGGCTGAGCGTCTTCTTCCTCGTCTTCGCCACCTGGTTCATGGCCGAGACGGCGTTCAGCATCCGCAGCCTCTGTCCCTGGTGTGTCGGCCTCACCACCGCCGTGGTCGTCATCACCGCGGCGCTGACCCGGATCGCGCACCGCACCGGGGTGTTCGGCGAGGGAGGCTTCGGCGGCCTCGTCGCCCGCGCCGTCGAGCGGCGGCTGGACCTGGCGTTCTGGGGCGCCTGGTGGCTGGCGATCGGCGCCATGCTGCTGGTCGGCCTGACCTGACCGCGCCGGTAGGCTCCGCCGCGGGGCGGTAGCTCAGTCGGTTAGAGCTGAGGACTCATAATCCTTTGGTCGCGGGTTCGAGCCCCGCCCGCCCCACCAGGCAGGGGTCGAGGGCCGTCTCCACGGCCGCAGGCTCAGCCCTCACCGTCGATGAGATAGTCGCCGCCGGCGTAGGCGAGCTGCAGGCGCACGTGGTCGACGGGGTGCGCGCCGTTGCGCGTGTAGCGCACGTCGTACTCCACGGTGAGGTTGTCGGGGTCGGCGGAGAACGACACCAGCTCGGCGGCCTGCTGCTGCTGCCAGAACTTCTTGTACTGCCCGTAGCCGCCGCTGGCCTTCTGGAAGGACGGCGTCAGCATCGCCCAGCTCGCCTTCTGGTCCGACGTCGCCGCCGTGAGGTACGACGCCACGAAGGCGCGCATGTCGTCGACCGTCGGTTCGTCCGCCGAGGCCGTGCCGGAGCTCTCCGCCTGGGTGGGTGTGTCGCTGGCGCGTGAGGGGTCTGCGCCCGTCGATGCGGCGCCCCCGCCGGGGTCGCCGCCCAGGTGTCCGACGCCCCACGCCACGCCGAGCAGCGCGACCAGCAGCGCGGCGGCCACCAGCAGTGCCGTGGCCGGGCCCCGCCGGGGCCGTGGCTCCTCCGGGGACGCTGCCGCGGCGGCCGACGGTGGCTCGTTGGGCGGGGCGACCCTGCGCCGGGTGGACGTCTGCACCGGCGGCGCCGGCGCGGTGAGCACCTGGGTGACCCCGGGGTCCGCGACGTCGACCGGCAGCTCCGCGGTGCCGCCCTCGGCCAACGGCACCTCGCGCCCGCACAGGAACGCGTGCACCTGCGCCATCGTCCAGCGCCGCTCGGGCTCGGCGACCATGCTGTGCCGCAGCAGCGGGTCGAGAGGATGGCCGGCAGGCAGTCGTGGCGGCTCCTCGTGCACCACCTGGTAGAGCGTGGCGACGGCGTTGCCGTCGGCGTCGTACGGCGGCCGCCCGGTGGCCGCGTGGAACGCCGAGGCGCCCAGCGACCACACGTCGCTGGCCGGTGTGGCCCGCTGGCCCCGGGCCACCTCGGGCGAGAGATAGGCGGGCGAGCCGGTGACCATGCCGGTGCGGGTGATCGTCGCGTCGTCGTCGGCGCGGGCGATGCCGAAGTCGGAGATCTTCAGGGTGTCGTCCGGCCCCACGAGCATGTTGGACGGCTTCACGTCGCGGTGCACGATCCCGCCTGCATGGGCGGCGGCGAGTGCCTCGGCCGCCTGGGCGAGCAGGTGTGCCGCCCGGGCCGGGGGCAGGGCGCCCTCCTCCGCCGTGACCCCCGCGAGGGTCCGGCCCGCGACGTACTCCATCACCAGCCAGCGCCCGTCGTCGTCCTCGACCAGGTCGAAGACCGCGACCACGTGCGGGTGGTTCAGAGCGGCGGCGAGTCGCGCCTCGCGAGCCGCGCGCTCGAGGTCGAGGTCGCCGTGCCCCAGCCGCTTGACCGCCACCTCGCGGTGGAGCACCTCGTCGCGGGCCAGCCAGACCGCACCCATGCCGCCACGGCCGATCTGGCGCCCCAGCGCATACCTTCCCGCGATCACCGGCTCACTGTAGGCACGCGACCGAACACCGCCCAGGTGAGGCGCCGCGGACGTGCCGGCCTCCCGTGCCGGGCGTGAGCGAGATCTCAGCGAGCGAGGGTCCCGTCCCACCGGTCAGCTGGACGGCTGGGGGACCTTGCACTGGACCTTCGGGTTGACCCCGACGTAGTTGAGGGGGCCGGCCACGATGGTCAGCGCGGTGTCCCCGAAGGTCTTGCAGCTGACGTCCTGGCCGCTTCCGAAGTAGCCGCGCTGCACCGCGGCGAGCACACCGATCACCAACCAGACGACCACCACGATGCCAACCACTCTGCGCATCAGACCTCCTCCTCCGGCGCGGTCGGACGACCACGACCTGCGTGAGGTACCCCGATCGGGCGCCCGCACACCTGCGCCGAGGCTTGAAAGGTCGCTCCTCGGCTGGCGAGCCGCCTCGCGTCCTGGCGCCGGAGGGAGCACGATGGTCCGCGGCACGGGCGATGAGTCGGCGGGGGTGTCCTCGTCCTCGGAAAGGAAGCCACATGTCTGACGTGCAACCCGCCTCCAAGAGCCTCGGGGACTGGATCCTCGGCGGCCTGTTGGTGGTCGTGGGCCTGGTCCTGCTCGGCAACGCCACCTTCGCGACCGCTGTCTCGGTGCTCTTCATCGCCTGGATGACGTTCATCTCGGGTGTGGTGACCCTGGTGTTCTCGCTCGTCCGCGTCGGCACGGACGGCTCCTGGACCGGCGTGCTCGGCGGCGGCCTGATGACCGCGCTCGGGCTGGTGATGCTGCGCAACTCCGCGGCGGTGGCCTTCACCCTCACCCTGGTGGCCGGCACCATGTTCTTCATGGTGGGCGTGGCCCGACTGGCCGTCGCGGGTCAGGTGCCCGAGCTGCGGGTCCCGTTGATCATCAGCGGGGGCGTCTCCCTGGTCCTGGGGCTGATCGTCCTCTTCAACGTCTTCACGTTCACTCCCACACTCCTCGGCGTCCTGCTGGGCATCCAGGTGCTGGTCGAGGGTCTGTCGATCCTCGTCATGGGCCGCGCCGCGCGCGCCTACAGCCAGCCGGTCTGAGCGGGCGTCGGGAGCACTCATGCGACGTGGACTGACCACGGCACTGGCCGGACTGCTGGTGGTCGTGGGATGCCTGATGGTGCCGGTGGCCGCCACCGCCTGGTGGACCAAGGCAACGGTCACCGACTCCGACACCTTCGTGTCGACGGTCGCGCCGGTCGCCGCCGACCCCACCGTCCAGGCGCGCGCGGAGCAGCAGATCGTCGACCAGGTGATGGGCTGGGTCGACGACCAGCAGATCGTGGAGCGCTCGGTCGACGCGCTGGCGGCGCAGGGTGCCCCACCGCGGGTCGCGGCCGCGCTGCGGCTGCTGGCGGAGCCACTGCGGGACCGGCTCGAGCGGCGGGTCCAGCAGGTGGCGACGCGTGTGGTCGAGAGCGAGGAGTTCCAGACCGCCTTCGAGGAGTCGCTGCACAGCGTCCACGAGCAGCTGGTCACGATCGTCGAGGGCAAGGCCGACGACACCGACCTCCTCAGTGCGGGCTCCGACGGGACGGTGCGGCTCTCGCTGGCCACCCTGTCCGCCACCGTGCGCAGCCAGCTGGTCAACGCCGGGGTCCCGGGCGCCGACCGGCTGCCGGAGCTGACGGCGTCGATCCCGATCGCGGAGGTCGACCAGCTGGTCACCATCCGCAAGGGCTATCGCGCCCTCGACCTGCTCGGCACCTGGCTGCCGTTCCTGGCGGTCGCCCTGCTCGTCGGGGGTGTGCTGCTCGGCCGTCGGCGTGGACGGTGGGCGGCCGGTGCGGCGATCGGGGTGGTGCTGGCGCTGCTGCTGACCCTGGTCGGGCTGGTGGCGGCCCGGTCGGCCGCCGTCGACGCGGTGACGGGTGCCCCCGAGGCGACCCGGGCCGTCGTCGACCTGATCAGTGAGCCACTGCGCTCCCTGCTGCGCGGTCTCGCGCTGGCGGTGCTCGCGGGGCTGCTGGTCGCGCTCGTGGTCAGCGTGGTGCGAGGTCGGCCCGAGCTCCGGGCGAGTGCCCGCGACCTCTGGGACCGCGCCTCCGCCTCGCCGTTGTTCCCGCTGGCCGCGGCGGCCGTGGCGGCCGTGTGCGCCGGCGTACTCCTGTTGGCCGAGCTGCGTCCCGCGGTGATGCTCCTGCTGCTCGCGCTGGGCGCCTTCTCCGCGTACGCCGCCTTCGAGAGCCGTCCGGCGCGCGAGTGACCGCCGCCGGCGCCCGGCCGGTCTCTCAGTCGCGCACGAACGCGCTGGCGTAGGTCGTCTCGCCCACCGCGATGGAGTACTCCGCGTAGTAGTCGGCCACGCCGTGCCGTTGCGCCTCGCGGTGTCGCGGGTGGTCGCGCCAGGCCCGGTGGGAGTCGGTGTCGGCGAAGGTGACCACGGTGCAGCGCTCGCCGTCGTCGGCGGTGAAGGTCTTGGTCTCGACGAAGCCGGGCATCTCGCGCGCCAGGGCGGCGACCACGGCGAGCTCGTCGGCATAGGCCGCCTCGTGCTCGGGCCGGAGCCGGTTGCGGAAGACGGTGACCACCTGGCCGACGAGCGGGCGTGCGGGTTGCATGGTCACACGCTCCCGCCCGGCGCGGCCGACGGCAACTCCCGGGTCGGTCAGACGCCGATCCGGTGCACCCCGAGCGCCGTGCCGATCGCGTCCTCCTCGTAGCGGAAGTGCGACTCCAGGAGGGCGCGCAGGTGTCGGAACTCCCGCACCAACGCGGCTCCGGCCTCCGGGGTGGCGGCCGCGCCCGAGCCGGGGTCCGCCGACCTCGCGAGCCGCACGACGCTGCCGTCCAGCCGCACCAGCACGGCGTGGATCACCTCGTGCTCGTGGGTCAACCGGTCCAGCGTCGCGCTCAGCGCGTCGTCGGCGTCGCGGAGGGGCGGATAGAGGAAGCGGTCCTCGATGCCGTGGTGGGTCTGCACGGCGCTGCAGATCTGGCCGCAGTAGGAGCCGAGGGTCTGGTAGGCCTCGGTGAGGCCCAGCCCGTGCAGCGCGGCCCGCGCCTCGGCAGGGTCTGCGTCCCCAGCTGCCACCAGCTCCACCAGGTCGCCCACCTGGGCGAGCCCGCGACGGTACATGTCGTGGATGGCCCGGAGATGCTCGCCCGAGGCGTGGTCTGCGGCGGTCGCCGCGGGATAGTCGACCGGGGGCGGCCGCAGCGACTCGTCGGCCCAGCGGGGCAGGTCGTCGGCGTCCACGAGCGGCGAGCCTAGCCCGGGGTGCCTCCGGGCATGACACGGCGGCCGGTCCTGGAGGAAGCCGGCCGCCGTGAGTGGGGGTGGGTCAGGACGCCACGGGCTCGTGGGTCAGCGCCCACGCGTCGTAGCCGCCGAGGATGTCGGAGACATCGGCGAAGCCCTGGGCCCGCAGCGCACTGGCGCCCACGCTGCTGCGCCAGCCGCCGGCGCAGTAGAGCAGCACCGGGCGGGCCGGGTCGAGCTCGTCTGCGCGCTTGCTCAGCTCGGCGAGCGGGATGTGCACGGCGCCCGGGATCTGGCCGACGGCCAGCTCGCCCGCGTTGCGGATGTCGATCAGCTGGACGTCCGGGTTGGCGATGGCCTCCTCGGTCTCGGCCACCGTCAGCCGGCTGGCCCGCGCGACGTCGTCCTCGTGACCGAGGAAGTAGTGCTCGGGCTCGGGCAGGTAGCCGATCACGTGGTCGTAGCCGATCCGCGCGAACCGGGTCGCGACCTCCTGCTCGTGGCCCTCGGGGGCCACCACGATCACCTCGTGCTCGGGCGCGAACACCATGCCCACCGTCTCGGCCATCCGGCCGTCGACGGGCACGTTGATCGAGCCGCGCAGGTGGGCGGTCGAGAACTCCTGCTGGTCGCGAGCGTCGTGGATCATCGCGCCACGCGCGAGGGCGGCCTCGACAGCGGCGTCGTCCAGCGCCGGCACCGCCTCGCCCTCGGCGTAGACCTCCCGCTCCTTGCGGTTGAGGATCGCGTTGTAGACGAAGTACGACGGCGCGGAGGGCTGGCCCTCGGTGACGATGTCGATGAACTGCTGCTCGGACATCGGCTGGCAGGCGTAGTTGAGCTTGCGCTGCTGACCGATCGTCGACTGGAGCTCGGTGGAGAGGTTCTTGCCGCACGCCGAGCCGGCGCCGTGGGCCGGGAAAACCCGGACGTCGTCGGGCAGGCCCATCAGCTTGTGCTGGATCGAGTGGTAGAGCATCTTGCCGAGCTCATCGGCGGTGACGCCGATGGAGGCGAGCAGGTCGGGCCGGCCGACGTCGCCGATGAACAGCGCGTCGCCGGTGAGGACGCCGTAGGCGACCTCGTCGTCGGCGTGCTCGAACACCTGCACGCTGATCGACTCGGGGGTGTGACCGGGGGTGGTCATGATCTCCAGGGTCACGTCGCCGAGGCTGATCCGCTCGCCGTCGACGAGGCTGCGCACCTCGAAGTCGGCCTGGGCGGCGTCGCCGTAGCCGATCCAGGCGCCGGTGCGCGCGGCCAGCTCGAGGTGACCGGAGATGAAGTCAGCGTGGAAGTGGGTGTTGATGACGCCGACGATCTCGAGGCCGGAGGCCTCGGCGTCGTTGAGGTACTCCGCGATGTCGCGGCGCGGGTCGACGATGACGGCCTTGCCGGTGGTCTCGTCACCGACGAGGTACGACGCCTGCGACAGGCAGTCGAGGTAGTACTGCGTGAAGATCATGCTGAGCCTCCAGGAACGGGATCTGTTGCTAGCGTTTATATACCCCCGGGGGTATCAATTTCAAGTCTCGACCGCCGCGGTGTCGACAGCACCAGGCCCACCATCGCTGCCGCCCACGCCAGGTGCACCCACCCGACCGCCGCCGGGTGGGTGAACCACCAGTGGGCAAGACCGGAGGTGGAGTCGAGCCGCCGGGCGTAGTCCGCGACGAACGGCTGCCACAGCAGCACGGTCGTCGCGAGGGTGGCCCAGGGCAGGGTCCACGCGACCGCCACCAGGTCGAAGACCACGGCCGCGGCCGCGGCCCCACCGATGTAGTAGGGGTTGTCCTGGGGGTCGAGGGCCAGCCGGACCGCGACCGCGGCGAGCAGCACTCCCGGCCACGCGGCTCGCAGGGCGACGAGCAGCGCCACGGCCGGCGCGGCGAGCAGCTGGGCGGTGCGTCCCCACCCCGGCACGAACTCGCCACGCACGCCGAGGCTGTGCAGCCCGCTGCCCGGGATCAGAGGGACGTCCGGCCGCAGCGCGCGCAGGGTGCCGGGCGCGGCGACCAGGAACGGCAGCCAGGCCGCGGCCGCCGTCCCAGCGGCGGCCAGGGCAGCGCGCAGCCGCCCGCGGTCCAGCCCGAGCACCAGCGGCAGGAAGCCGACCGCCCAGGGCTTGGCGGCCATGGCTGCGCCCAGCGCGAGGCCCACCAGCAGCGGCCGCCGGGCCGCGACCGCTCGGACCGCGAGCACGGCCAGCAGCATCGCGAGGACGTCGTCGAGGTGTCCCCAGCGCACCGCCAGGACCGTCCAGCCCGGGAGCAGCACGAGTGCGGCGAGGGCCAGGCGGAGCCGGCGGCGCGGACCGGTGACCAGCGGCGCCAGCACCGCCAGCAGGAGCGGGCCGGTCGCCGCCATCAGCAGCTCGGCGGTGACCCGCCCCCGTTCGCCGTCGCCGAGGGCGGCCGCCACGACCAGGGACAGCGGCCCCACCTGGAGCTCGGGGTCGTCCGCGAACACCGCAAGCCCCGAGCCACCGGTGAGGCCGGAGGCGCCGGTCGCGAAGTGGTGCCAGGACAGTCCCGAGGGCGTCCACGACTGCCACGCACAGGCGGCGGCCCAGGCGACCACGCCGACCCACAGCAGCACGTCGCCAGGACGGGGGAGGCGGCCCATGGAGCCAGTGTGGCGGACCGACCGGCCGCCGGGGAGTGCCGAGCATCCGCGGGGAATGGCCGTGGGAGTGGGCTCCCCGATGGTGCAGACTTGGGGCGCTCGCGACCCGCGCGGGCCCAGGGAAGGAGCACCGTGAGCACCCCCAACGTCCTCGACGACCTCGAGTGGCGCGGCCTGATCGCCCACTCGACCGACCGCGACGCGCTTCGCGCCGCGCTGGGCCAGGGGAGCGTGCGGTTCTATGTCGGGTTCGACCCGACCGCTCCGAGCCTCCACATGGGCAACCTGGTGCAGCTGCTGACCGCCCGCCGGCTCCAGGACGCCGGCCACACGCCGTACATCCTGGTCGGTGGGGCGACCGGCATGATCGGCGACCCGAAGGACTCGGGGGAGCGGACGCTCAACACCGCCGAGACGGTCGCGGAGTGGACCGAGCGCGTACGCCGGCAGGTCAGTGGGTTCGTGTCCTTCGAGGGCGACAACGCCGCCACCGTGGTCAACAACCACGACTGGACCGCCGAGCTGTCCGTCATCGACTTCCTGCGCGACATCGGCAAGCACTTCCCGGTCAACCGGATGCTCGCCCGCGACACGGTGCGCCGGCGGCTCGAGTCGGGCATCTCGTTCACCGAGTTCTCCTACGTGCTGCTGCAGTCGATGGACTTCCTGCACCTGTTCCGTGCGCATGGTGTGACGCTGCAGCACGGCGGTTCCGACCAGTGGGGCAACATCACCGGCGGCGCCGAGCTGATCAGGCGGGCCGAGGGCGGCGCGGCCCACGCGTTCGCCACCCCGCTGATCACCAAGGCCGACGGCACGAAGTACGGCAAGACCGAGGCTGGGGCGCTCTGGCTGGACCCGGAGATGATGACGCCCTACGCCTTCTACCAGTTCTGGCTCAATGTCGAGGACTCCCAGGTGGGAGAGATGCTCCGGATCTTCACCTTCCTCTCCCGTGAGGAGATCGAGGAGCTGGAGCAGCAGACGGCCGAGAAGCCGTTCCTGCGGGCCGGGCAGCGCGCGTTGGCCGAGGCGGTCACCTCGTTCGTGCACGGCCCCGCCGAGACCGAGCGCATCAGGAGCGCGTCGGCCGCCCTGTTCGGCGGGGGCGACCTGGCCGCCCTGGACGGCGAGACGCTGGGCGCCGCGCTGCGCGAGGCGGGGACCGCGGAGGTCGAGGGGGAGATCCCGTCGGTCGTCGAGCTGTTGGTGCTCACCGGGCTGGCCCAGAGCCGCAACGACGCCCGCCGCACCATCGGCGACGGCGGTGCCTACCTGAACAACGAGCGGGTCACCGACCCCGACCAGGTGCCCGGCGCCGAGGACGTCGTCGGCGGCGGCTGGCTGGTCCTACGCCGCGGCAAGAAGCGGTTCGCCGGCGTCGCGGTGGGGCCCCGCTGAGACCGCGGGTGCCGTGTGGCCGGGCTCACCGCGTGTCGATTTGACCGACCCACCGCGCTCGCCTAATGTTCAGGTTCGTTGCGCCGGGCGCGGCGGAGAGCAAGCAGTCAGCGGGCTCTCGGCCCCGGGTGACTCCCACTCTCTCCTCCACTTCGGGTGGATGTCGGTGAGCCTCGGCCAGCCGACAGCCGGTCCGGAGGGTCGAGTGCGCGGGACGGCCGGAAGGCATCTCCACGATTTGGTCGTGTTGGTGCGGCTGGCTAAAGTTGGAACCGCCCCTATCGCTACAGCCCTCACGGGTTGGTGTCGTTGGTGCGCGCCTGATCTTTGAGAACTCAACAGTGTGTGATAGTCGATGAATTGATTTGTTTGTTTACCTGTCGATCTTTCCCTGTGTTTTGGGGTTGGGTTGGTGGTTTTGCAATGATTCTGGGACTGACGTTTGATCGTTGGTTTTTGTTTTGTTGTTAGGGTTTGAATTTTCTTTGGAGAGTTTGATCCTGGCTCAGGACGAACGCTGGCGGCGTGCTTAACACATGCAAGTCGTGCGGAAAGGCCTTCTTCGGAGGGTGCTCGAGCGGCGAACGGGTGAGTAACACGTGAGTAATCTGCCCTGCACTTTGGGATAGCCACCGGAAACGGTGATTAATACTGGATAGGACTGCCTCCTGCATGGGGGGTGGTGGAAAGCCCTTTGGGGTGGTGTGGGATGTGCTCGCGGCCTATCAGCTTGATGGTGGGGTAGTGGCCTACCATGGCTTTGACGGGTAGCCGGCCTGAGAGGGTGACCGGCCACACTGGGACTGAGACACGGCCCAGACTCCTACGGGAGGCAGCAGTGGGGAATATTGGACAATGGGCGGAAGCCTGATCCAGCAACGCCGCGTGAGGGATGACGGCCTTCGGGTTGTAAACCTCTTTCACCGATGGCGAAGCCGCTTTCTTTTGGGGGTGGTGACGGTAGTCGGAGAAGAAGCACCGGCCAACTACGTGCCAGCAGCCGCGGTAATACGTAGGGTGCGAGCGTTGTCCGGAATTATTGGGCGTAAAGGGCTCGTAGGCGGTCTGTTGCGTCGGGAGTGAAAACACCGGGCTTAACTCGGTGCTTGCTTTCGATACGGGCAGACTGGAGGCATGCAGGGGAGAATGGAATTCCTGGTGTAGCGGTGAAATGCGCAGATATCAGGAGGAACACCGGTGGCGAAGGCGGTTCTCTGGGCATGTTCTGACGCTGAGGAGCGAAAGTGTGGGGAGCGAACAGGATTAGATACCCTGGTAGTCCACACCGTAAACGTTGGGCGCTAGGTGTGGGATCCATTCCACGGGTTCCGTGCCGTAGCTAACGCATTAAGCGCCCCGCCTGGGGAGTACGGCCGCAAGGCTAAAACTCAAAGGAATTGACGGGGGCCCGCACAAGCGGCGGAGCATGCGGATTAATTCGATGCAACGCGAAGAACCTTACCTGGGTTTGACATATAGGGAAATCCTCCAGAGATGGGGGGTCCGTAAGGGTCCTATACAGGTGGTGCATGGCTGTCGTCAGCTCGTGTCGTGAGATGTTGGGTTAAGTCCCGCAACGAGCGCAACCCTTGTCGCATGTTGCCAGCGCGCCCTTCGGGGTGGCGGGGACTCATGCGAGACTGCCGGGGTCAACTCGGAGGAAGGTGGGGATGACGTCAAGTCATCATGCCCCTTATGTCCAGGGCTTCACGCATGCTACAATGGCCGGTACAGAGGGCTGCGATGCTGTAAGGCGGAGCGAATCCCTAAAAGCCGGTCTCAGTTCGGATTGGGGTCTGCAACTCGACCCCATGAAGTCGGAGTCGCTAGTAATCGCAGATCAGCAACGCTGCGGTGAATACGTTCCCGGGCCTTGTACACACCGCCCGTCACGTCACGAAAGTCGGCAACACCCGAAGCCGGTGGCCCAACCCCCTTGTGGGAGGGAGCTGTCGAAGGTGGGGCTGGCGATTGGGACGAAGTCGTAACAAGGTAGCCGTACCGGAAGGTGCGGCTGGATCACCTCCTTTCTAAGGAGCAATTCATCTGACCTGCTGGCTCTGGTGCCTGCCCTGTGGGGTGGGCGTGGGGGTTGGTGGGGCGGTCCGTTCTTGGTGCACCCGGTTGTGGTGTCGGGACGGGTTGCTGTCCTAGTGGAATCATCGACGTCCCCCGGCGGTTTGGCCGGCAGTGCCTGTGAGGGTGGTGCCTGGCTGGATTGGTGGGGGGTCACATGCTGTTGGGGTTCTGAGAGATCAGGCCCCCCGTTCCCCCTGGTGGGTGGGGTTCCCTGCTTGTGGGTGGGGTTCCTTGCCTTGGTGGGTGGGGGTGGGTGGGGTTGGTGTCTTGGCCTGGGCTCTGTGCTGCTCCTGTGGTGGGGTGGTGTGGGGTGGTGGGGTTTGTTGTTTGAGTTTTGCATAGTGGACGCGAGCATCTTTGTAGTTTGTTGTGTTTGTTTGAGTTGTGTTGTTTGGTGACAAGCTATGAAGGGCACATGGTGGATGCCTTGGCATCAAGAGCCGATGAAGGACGTTGGAGCCTGCGATAAGCCCTGGGGAGTTGGCAACCGAGCTGTGATCCGGGGGTGTCCGAATGGGGAAACCTGGCTGGAGTCATGTCCAGTCACCTGCACCTGAATATATAGGGTGTTGGGAGGGAACGTCGGGAAGTGAAACATCTCAGTACCGACAGGAAGAGAAAACAATAGTGATTCCGAGAGTAGTGGCGAGCGAAATCGGATGAGGCCAAACCACGCTGATGTGATACCCGGCAGGGGTTGTTGGTGTGGGGTTGTGGGACGCGATTTTATCCGTGCTGCCGTGCGGGTGCGCAGTGAGAAACCATGCATGAAGCGAAAGTCCGTTGGAAAGCGGTGCCGTAGAGGGTGAGAGCCCCGTACGTGTAAGTGTGTGGCTGTGTGATCGTGTTTCCCAAGTAACACGGAACTCCTGAAATTCTGTGTGAATCTGGCGGGACCACCCGTTAAGCCTAAATACTCCTTGATGACCGATAGCGGACCAGTACCGTGAGGGAAAGGTGAAAAGTACCCCTGGCGGGGAGTGAAATAGTACCTGAAACCGTGTGCCTACAATCCGTCGGAGCCTTGCCTTTTGGGGTGGGGTGACGGCGTGCCTTTTGAAGAATGAGCCTGCGAGTTTGCGTTGTGTTGCGAGGTTAACCCGTGTGGGGTAGCCGTAGCGAAAGCGAGTCCGAACAGGGCGGTTGAGTAGCATGATCAAGACCCGAAGCGGAGTGATCTATCCATGGGCAGGTTGAAGCGCGGGTAAGACCGCGTGGAGGACCGAACCCACTTAGGTTGAAAACTGAGGGGATGACCTGTGGATAGGGGTGAAAGGCCAATCAAACTCCGTGATAGCTGGTTCTCCCCGAAATGCATTTAGGTGCAGCGTTGTGTGTTTCTTGCCGGAGGTAGAGCACTGGATAGCCGATGGGCCCGACCAGGTTACTGACGTTAGCCAAACTCCGAATGCCGGTAAGTGAGAGCGCAGCAGTGAGACTGCGGGGGATAAGCTCCGTAGTCGAGAGGGAAACAGCCCAGACCATCAGCTAAGGCCCCTAAGCGGTGACTAAGTGGAAAAGGATGTGGAGTCGCAGTGACAACCAGGAGGTTGGCTTGGAAGCAGCCACCCTTGAAAGAGTGCGTAATAGCTCACTGGTCAAGTGATTCCGCGCCGACAATGTAGCGGGGCTCAAGTCATCCGCCGAAGCTATGGCACTCACACCCCCTTGATTGGGGAGCCCAGTCAGTCGGTTCGCCGGCTGGTTCAGGTGTGTGGGTGGGTAGGGGAGCGTCGTGTCGCCGGTGAAGCGCCGGAGTGATCCAGGTGTGGAGGCGACACGAGTGAGAATGCAGGCATGAGTAGCGAATGAAGAGTGAGAAACTCTTCCGCCGAATGATCAAGGGTTCCAGGGTCAAGCTAATCTGCCCTGGGTAAGTCGGGACCTAAGGCGAGGCCGACAGGCGTAGTCGATGGACAACCAGTTGATATTCTGGTACCGGCAACGTAGCGACCCTGACGAGGTCCGTGATGCTAACCACCCGAAGCCACCTTTCAACCCGCATGCCTCTTCGGAGGGGTGTGGGGCTGGTGGTGGAGCGTGGGACCCGACCGGGTAGTAGTCAAGCGATGGGGTGACGCAGGAAGGTAGCCCAACCGTGGCGATGGTTGTCCACGGGTAAGGATGTAGCACGTGGCCTAGGCAAATCCGGGCCATCCCCCTTGAGTGGGGAGTGTGAGATCTGACGCCGAGCCGATTAAGGCGAAGTGAGTGATCCTATGCTGCCGAGAAAAGCCTCTAGCGAGCTGTACAGCCGCCCGTACCCCAAACCGACACAGGTGGTCAGGTAGAGAATACCAAGGCGATCGAGAGAACTGTGGTTAAGGAACTCGGCAAAATACCCCCGTAACTTCGGGAGAAGGGGGGCCGACGCGTGAAGGGACTTGCTCCCCGAGCACCGGTTGGCCGCAGAGACCAGGCCCAAGCGACTGTTTACTAAAAACATAGGTCCATGCGAAGTCGCAAGACGATGTATATGGACTGACGCCTGCCCGGTGCTGGAACGTTAAGGGGACGGGTTAGCGACTTCGGTCGCGAAGCTCAGAACTTAAGCGCCAGTAAACGGCGGTGGTAACTATAACCATCCTAAGGTAGCGAAATTCCTTGTCGGGTAAGTTCCGACCTGCACGAATGGCGTAACGACTTGGGCGCTGTCTCAACCACAGACTCGGCGAAATTGCACTACGAGTAAAGATGCTCGTTACGCGCGGCAGGACGGAAAGACCCCGGGACCTTTACTACAGCTTGGTATTGGTGGTCGGTTCGATTTGTGTAGGATAGGTGGGAGACTGTGAAGCGTGGACGCCAGTCATGTGGAGTCAACGTTGAAATACCACTCTGGTCGTGCTGGCTGTCTAACCTAGGTCCGTGATCCGGATCAGGGACAGTGCCTGGTGGGTAGTTTAACTGGGGCGGTTGCCTCCTAAAATGTAACGGAGGCGCTCAAAGGTTCCCTCAGCCTGGTTGGCAATCAGGTGTCGAGTGTAAGTGCACAAGGGAGCTTGACTGTGAGACTGACGGGTCGAGCAGGGACGAAAGTCGGAACTAGTGATCCGGCCATGGCATGTGGAAGCGGCGTCGCTCAACGGATAAAAGGTACCCCGGGGATAACAGGCTGATCTTCCCCAAGAGTCCATATCGACGGGATGGTTTGGCACCTCGATGTCGGCTCGTCGCATCCTGGGGCTGGAGTAGGTCCCAAGGGTTGGGCTGTTCGCCCATTAAAGCGGCACGCGAGCTGGGTTTAGAACGTCGTGAGACAGTTCGGTCCCTATCCGCCGCGCGCGTAGGAGTCTTGAGAAGGGCTGTCCCTAGTACGAGAGGACCGGGATGGACGAACCTCTGGTATGCCAGTTGTTCCGCCAGGAGCACGGCTGGTTAGCTACGTTCGGAAGTGATAACCGCTGAAAGCATCTAAGCGGGAAGCACGCTTCAAGATGAGGGCTCCCACAGGGTTGACCTGGTAAGGCCCCCAGCTAGATGACTGGGTTGATAGGCCGGAGGTGGAAGCACGGCGACGTGTGGAGCTGACCGGTACTAATAGGCCGAGGACTTGCCACCACACAACAGAACCCAAAACCCACGACAAGCCACACACAAAGAGAACGCCCGCGTCCACATGCAAAACTGAGACCACAAACACCACCCACACACGCGAGAGAGTGTGTGGGACAGGTAGTAACAGGTCACAAGAGTTACGGCGGCCATAGCGACAGGGAAACACCCGGACCCATCCCGAACCCGGAAGTTAAGCCTGCCAGCGCCGATGGTACTGCAACCGAGAGGCTGTGGGAGAGTAGGACGCCGCCGAACACACCACACCCGAGAGAGGCCACCCACCCGTGGCCTCTCTCGGCCATTTACCACGGTCATGGACGACCACGAGCCGCGATCCCGCGGCGCCACAGCGACCGCTGGACCGGTTTGAGCCGCGCGAGCGGGCTCCCGGCCCTAGGATCGCACCTGACAGCAACGAGGAGTTCTTGCGATGAGCGACGAGCGTGGCAAGCCACGCGGACAGCGACCGTCCGGCGGCCGCGGCCGTGGCCAGAGCGGGTCCTCCGGCGGGTCGTCGGGACGCGGCCCCGGTGGACGCGGCGCCGCGGACCGCGGCGGGCGTGGCGGTTCGCCTGGCCGGGGCGCCGCGCGCGGTCGTCCCGAGCGGGGTGGTCGCAGCGACCGCGGGCGCGCGGACCGCACCGAGCCGCGCACCGAGACCCAGCAGCGCTACGACGGCCCGCCGCTCCCGGAGGAGATCACCGGCCGCGAGCTCGACCGGAGCGTGCTGGCGCAGCTGAAGGGACTGCCCGACAAGCTCGCCCAGCGGGTCGCTCGGCATCTGGCGGCCGCCGGCCAGCTGATCGACGAGGACCCGGAGACGGCCTACCAGCACACGCTGGCGGCCCGGGCGCGTGCCGGCCGGCTGGCCGTGGTGCGCGAGGCGGTCGGCGAGTCGGCGTACGCCGCCGGTCACTACGCCGAGGCACTGGCCGAGCTGCGCGCCGCGAAGCGGATGAACGGCGCCACGGCCTATCTGCCGATCATGGCCGACTGTCTGCGTGCCCTCGGCCGCCCTCAGGAGGCGCTCAAGCTGGCACGCAACCCCTCGGTGGCCGGGTTCGCTCCGGAGGCGAAGGCCGAGATGACGTTGGTGGAGGCGGGCGCTCGGCGTGACCTCGGCCAGCTCGACGCCGCGTTGCGGGTGCTGGAGCTCTCACCGCTGACCTCCAAGAGCCGGGCCGCGTGGGTGGTCCGGCTGCGTTACGGCTACGCCGACACGCTCGAGGCCGCCGGTCGTGACGGAGAGGCGCTGGCCTGGTTCCACCGCACCCACGCGATCGACAGCGACCAGATCACCGATGCCGCGGAGCGGGCCGACGCGCTCGAGAAGCGTCAGGGCTGACCGGGATCGGCCATGCTCGACGACCGCTTCGAGCGCCTGCTGCGCGAGGCCCAGCAGGGTGACGGCGACGCGTTCGCGGAGCTCTGGCGGTCGACGCAGCCGATGCTGGTGCGCTATCTGCGGGTGGTGGCCGGGGACGAGGCCGATGACGTCGCCTCGCAGACGTGGTTGCGGGTGATGGAGTCGCTGACCTCGTTCGAGGGCAGCGGGCCTCAGTTCCGTCGCTGGGTGGTGACCATCGCGCGCAACCTGCACCTGGACCTGGTCCGCCGCCGGGGACGCCGGCCCGAGTCGGCCGTTGACGATCTCTCGGAGCTGGATGCGTCGTCGGTGCCCGACGCGGGCCATCTGGTGGAGGAGCGGATGTCGACCGAGTCGGCCCTGCGGCTGATCGCCTCGCTGCCCGAGGCGCAGGCGGAGATGGTGATGTTGCGGGTGGTCCTCGGGATGGAGGTGGCCGAAGTGGCGCAGGTGGTCGGCAAGCGGCCGGGCACGGTCCGGGTGGCGGTGCACCGGGCGCTCCGGACGCTCGAGGAGCGGCTGTCCAGACCAGCAGAGCGCGCGGATGTAACGCCCACGTGGTTCACGACGTTCTCTGAGCACGATGCCTGACCAGACTCCGTTCCCCGCCGACGACCAGCCGCACGACCCGTGGCTGGCGGATCGGCTCGCCTCCGGCTCCGACGCGGGTGTGCCTGACGCGCTCGCTGAGCTGTTCGCCGCCGCCCAGGCGCCGGCGACCGAGGCCGAGCTGTCGGGGGAGGCTGCGCTGCGCGCCGCCTTCGCGGAGCACGGCCCCCTGGGGACTGGTTCGGCGGCTCAGACTGCCCACCACGAAGGGACCGCCATGCGATCCACCCGGATGTCCACCAAGCTCGCCGCGGCCGTCGCCGTCGGTGCCCTGTCGCTCGTCGGCGTCGGCGCCGCCGCGCTCACCGGCTCGGTGCCCGGCGTCAACCACGGCAAGAGCCACGCCCAGGCCGATGACGAGCCCGGCGACGTCGACACCACCGAGGTGCCGGACGACGAGGGCACGGACGAGGGCACCGACGGGGCGACCGACGGGGCGACCGACGGGGCGACCGACGGGGCCACGGACGGGGCCTCCGACGACGCCACTGACGACGCCACCGACGACGCGAAGGGCGGCAACGGCCCCGACGCGACCGGTCCTGCGGCGTACGGCCTGTGCAACGCCTGGACGAAGGGCGGCCTGTCCGACCATTCGACGGCCTACGCCAACCTGGCCGAGGCGGCCGGTGGCGAGGAGAACATCGAGACCTACTGCGCCACGATCGAGCACCCCGGCAACGGTGGCGCCAAGGACGACGAGTCGAGCACCAAGGGCAAGAAGGACAACCACCCGACCAAGGACGACAACCCGGGCAAGGGCCACTCCAAGAAGGACGACGCCGGAAAGAGCGGCGGCAAGGGGCAGGGTGGCAAGGACAAGGCCCAGGGTGCGAAGGACAAGTCCAAGGGCGGCAAGGGCAAGCCCGGCAAGGGCTGATCGGACTCGCTGGCGGCGGACCCCCTACCGCCGCCCGCGAACGACGGGGGATCCATACGAGGGCCCCGGCTTGGCAGTCGCCACGCCGGGGCCCTCGTCTTTTCCCGCATGGCTGGCATTCCGCCGTCCCATCAGTCACAATGGGGCACACAAGTTCAGATCCGTCACTCAAGACCCTTTCACACCGAGCGAGAACGCTGGGGAAGGCGCATCTCCGCGCCGGTGATGAAGGAGGTCCAGTGACCGCATCCACTGCCACGCGCGTCCAGACGCGGGGTGTGCTCTACGTTCACTCTGCGCCGTCGGCGCTGTGCCCGCACATCGAGTGGGCCGTCGGCGGCGTGCTCGGCGTTGCCTCGACCATGCACTGGATCCCGCAGCCCGCCCAGGCGCACAGCTATCGCGCCGAGCTGTCCTGGGTCGGTGACGCGGGCTCGGCCGCCTCCATCGCCTCGGCACTGCGAGGCTGGAACCACCTGCGCTTCGAGGTCACCGAGGAGCCGACTCCTGGCACCGAGGGGGCGCGCTACTCCTACACACCCGACCTCGGCGTGTTCCACGCCGTCACCGGACTGCACGGCGACATCATGATCCCGGAGGACCGTCTGAAGGCCGCCGTGGTCAAGGCCGCACTCGGCGATACCACCCTGGTGACCGAGATCGACAAGCTGCTGGGCAAGCCCTGGGACGACGAGCTGGAGACCTTCCGGCACGCCGGCGAGGGCGCCCCGGTGCGCTGGCTGCACCAGGTGGTCTGACCGGCCGACGGACGGGGACCGCCGGCGTCGTACCGACGTGCGACGGGTCGACCCCCGAGGGACTCAGACCGTGCCGAAGGCGACCGCCACGTTGGCCCCGCCGAACCCGAAGGAGTTGTTGAGCGCCGCGATCTGACCCTCGGGAAGGTCTCGAGGCTTGGTCGCGATGTCGAGCTCCACCTGCGGGTCCTTGTCGTCGAGGTTGATCGTCGGCGGCACGGTCCGGTCGTGCAGGGCCATCACGGTCGCGATCGACTCCAGTGCGCCGGCGCCACCGAGCAGGTGCCCGGTCATCGACTTGGTGCTGGTCACCACCACCCGGTCGGCCTGGGCGCCCAGGGTGGCATGGATCATCAGCCCCTCCGCGATGTCGCCCAGCGGGGTCGACGTCGCGTGGGCGTTGATGTGGGCGATGTCGGAGGGGGAGATCTCGGACTCCTCGAGCGCGCGCACGATCGCACGGGCGCCGCCGCGGCCGCCCGGGTCGGGTTGCGCGATGTCGTGGCTGTCGGCGGTGATGCCCGCGCCGAGCACCTCGGCGTAGATGCGCGCGCCACGGGCCCGGGCGTGCTCCTCGGACTCCAGCACGAGGACCCCGGCGCCCTCGCCGAGCACGAACCCGTCGCGCGCGGTGTCCCAGGGCCGGGAGACGGTGGTGGGGTCGCCGTCGTTCTTGGACAGCGCCATCATGTTGGCGAACGCCGCCATCGGCAGCGGGTGGATCGCCGCCTCGGTGCCGCCGGCGACGACGACGTCGGCCCGGCCGAGCCGGATCTGGTCGACGGCCAGCGCGATGCCCTCGTTGCCGGAGGCGCAGGCGGACACGGGGGTGTTGACCGCCGCGCGTGCGCCGATCAGCAGGCTGATGTTGGCCGCCGGGGCGTTGGGCATCAGCATCGGCACGGCCAGGGGGGAGACCCGACGGGGCCCCTTCTCCTTGAGGATGTCGTAGTTGTCGAGCAGCGTGGTGACGCCGCCGATGCCGGACGCCAGGGCCACGCCGAGCCGGTCGCCGTCGACCTCGGCGTCGGCCAGGCCGGAGTCGGCCCAGGCCTCCATCGCGGCGACCATGGCGAACTGCGAGGACCGGTCGAGACGCCGGGCCTTGACCCGCTCGAGGACCTCGGTGGGCTCCACCGCCACCCGACCGGCGATCTTCACCGGCATCTCCTCGGCCCACGGGTCATCGAGCCGGCGTACGCCGGACCGGCCGGCCAGCAGCGCCTCCCACGTGCTGGCGAGGTCACCTCCGACCGGGTTGGTGGTGCCCATGCCGGTCACGAAGACTCTGGTGCGGCTCATGTCATCCTCACATGCTCAGGCCTGCCGGCCCGGGATCGAGGGGCGCCGGCGGGATGCCCCGCCGGCCGCCCACGAACGGGTGGTGTCGCTCAGCCCTGGGCGTTCTCGATGAACGCCACCGCGTCGCCGACGGTCTTGAGGTTCTTGACCTCGTCGTCGGGGATCGAGACGCCGAACTTCTCCTCGGCGGCGACGACGACCTCGACCATGGAGAGCGAGTCGACGTCGAGGTCGTCCACGAAGGACTTGTCGAGCTGGACGTCGTCGGCGTCGACGCCGGCGACCTCGTTGACGATCTCGGCGAGCTCGGCGCGGATCTCTTCAGTGGTGGCCATGGTGGGGGTTCCCTTTCGGACGGGTAGGTGCGATGAGGTGGTGGATGGTCAGGGCACGGTGACGACCTGGGCGGCGTACGCCAGGCCGGCGCCGAACGCGATGAGGAGCGCGGTGTCCCCACTGCGTGCCTCACCCTCGACGATCATCCGGTCGAGGGCAAGGGGGATCGAGGCCGCCGAGGTGTTCCCCTGGTCGGCGATGTCGCGCGCGATGCGCACGGTGTCGGGCAGCTTCATGGCCTTGGCCATCGCGTCGATGATGCGCATGTTGGCCTGGTGGGGCACGAACAGGTCGAGGTCGTCGGCCGTGATGCCGGCCCGCTCCAGCGCCTCGGCGGCGACCTTGGCCATCGCGTAGACCGCCCAGCGGAAGACCGGGTTGCCCTGCATCGTGAGGTGCGGCATCAGGCCGCTGCCCGGCTTGTCGGGGCCGCCGACGACGTCGCGCCAGTCCTCGCGCTGCCGGATGTAGTCGAAGTGCTCGCCGTCGGAGCCCCACACCACCGGGCTGATGCCGGGGACGTCGCTGGGGCCCACCACGACGGCGCCGGCGCCGTCGGCGAAGATGAAGGCGGTGCCCCGGTCGTAGACGTCGGTGATGTCGGAGAGTCGCTCCACACCGATCACCAGGACGTGCTTGGCGCTGCCGCCCTGGACCATGTCGGCGGCCAGCGAGACGCCGTAGCAGAAGCCGGCGCAGGCCGCCGAGATGTCGAGCGCGGGCGCCTGGTTGGTGCCGAGCTCGTGGGCGATCGCGGTCGCGACGGCGGGCGTCTGCAGCAGGTGGCTGACGGTGGCGACCAGCACGAAGTCGATCTGCTCGGCCGTGATCCCGGCGCGCTCCATGGCCTGGCGCGACGCCGCCACGCTCATCAGCTGGATCGTCTCCTCCGGGGTGGCCCAGCGGCGCTGCTTGATGCCGGAGCGCTGCTGGATCCACTCGTCGCTGGAGTCGATCGCCTCGATCACCTCGGAGTTGGGGATCACCCGCGAGGGGCGGTAGGCGCCGACGCCCAGGATGCGGGCGTGGGGGGCGCCGGTGGAGCCGCGCAGGTCTGCCATCAGAGGCCGCCTTCCGTGTCAGGGCCGGCCGAGCCGACGGTGCCGTGCCGCGCGATGAACTCGCGGGCGTCGTCGAGCTGGTCGGGGGTCTTGAGGGCGAAGGTCTCGACGCCCTTCATCGCCCGGCGGGCGATGCCGGTGAGGGTGCCGGCGGGTGGGAGCTCCAGCATGCCGGTGACGCCCAGCCCGAGCATGGTCTCCATGCACAGGTCCCAGCGCACCGGAGACGCGATCTGCCCCACGATCCGGTCGAGCACCTCCCGGCCGTCGCGGACCACCTGGCCGTCCTTGTTGGAGATCACCGCGGTGGTGGCGGGGGCGGTCTGCCTCTCCGCGGCCAGCTCGGTCAGCCGCGCCACCGCCGGAGACATGTGGTGGGTGTGGAAGGCCCCGGCGACGCTCAGCGGCGCGAGGCGGGCCTTCTCCGGGGGGTCCTCGGCGAGCGCGGCGAGCTGCTCGAGCGTGCCGGCCGCGACCACCTGGCCGGGGCCGTTGTCGTTGGCGGGGGTGAGGCCGTGCCGCTCCAGGGTGGCCCGCACCTGGTCGCGGTCGCCGCCCAGGACGGCGGTCATGCCGGTCGGCGTCACGGCGGCGGCCTCGGCCATCGCCCGGCCGCGCTCGCGGACCAGCACCATCGCGTCGTCGGCGGACACCGCCCCCGACGCGGCCGCGGCGGCCAGCTCGCCCACGCTGTGGCCGGAGACGGCCCCCACGCCACCGAGACCGTCGGGCAGCAGCACCCCGAGGGTGGCCAGCGCGGTGGCCACGAGGAGGGGCTGGGCGACCTGGGTGTCACGGATCGTGTCGGCGTCGGCCTCGGTGCCGTAGTGCACCAGGTCGAGCTCGGCGACCTCGGCCAGGTGGGTCAGGCGGTCGGCGAAGCCGGCGTCCTCGAGCCAGGGCGCGAGGAACCCGGGGCTCTGGGCCCCCTGTCCGGGGGCGACGATGACCAGCACGGTGACCACCTTGCCTGGTGGTGCCTGCTCGCCGCGCGTCGAGCGCGGACGAATCTGCACCACCCTTCTTTGTAGGAACCCTCCAAACCCTTGCGAGGCGAGCGTCACACGTCAAGGGGGCTGGCCGCGCGATGGTCAGGTCCGCCCGGACTGCCGACCCAACACCAGCGCCACCTGGAGCGTGAACGCGTCGCGAGGTGCGGTCGGCGTGAGCCCGGTCAGCTCGGCCGCCTGACGCAGCCGGTAGCGCACGGTGTTGGGGTGCACGAACAGCGCCCGAGCCGTGCCCTCGATGCCGGCGCCCTGCTCGAGGAAGGCCGCCACCGTCTCGAGCAGCTCGCCCCGGGCCTGGTGGAGAGGGAGGAAGATCTCGTCGACGAGGAACCGGCGGGCGTGTCCGTCGCCGGCGAGCGCCCGTTCGGGGAGCAGATCGATGCTGCCCACTGGTCGCGGGGCGCCCGGCCAGCCGGTGGCCGCCCGATAGGCCGCCTGGGCCGAGCGCGCAGAGGAGTGGGCGCGCGCCAGGCCCTCGGCCACCGGGCCGACGACCACCGGCCCCGGCCCGAAGACGTCGACCACGGTCTCGGCGGCCTTCAGCCCGTCCTCGGCGCCGCCCAGGATCAGCACCAGGCGGTCGCCCTGGATCGCACCGAGGGCATCCAGCCCCGCGTCCGCCGCCTGCCGGCGTACGGCGTCGAAAAGGTCCGCGCCCCGCGGCGTGGGGGCGGACCCGAGAACGACCACCACCGGCTCCTCCGCCGACCAGCCCAGCGCGCTGGCCCGCGAGAGCACGGTGTCGTCGGGCTCGGCGCGCAGCACCGCGTCGAGGACCAGCGCCTCCAGCCGGGCGTCCCAGGCGCCCCGGGTCTCCGCGGCGCGCGCGTAGACCTCGGCGGTCGCGAACGCGACCTCACGGGCGTCCGCCGACACCGCGCGTTGCACGTCGGGGACGTCGGGCGGCGCGACGATCGCGGCGACGTTGGACTCGACCACCTCGATGGAGAGCCGGATCAGGTCGACCGTCTGCCGGAGCGTGATGACCCCGGTGAGGGCGCGCGGCGCGGCACCGAAGACCGAGGCCGCCAGCGCGGAGCGGGTGCCGCCGTCGGCCTCGAGGTCGTCGGGGCCTCCGCCGGCGGCGTACCAGTTGACGAAGCCGGTGATGCCGGCCTGGACGATCAGCCCGATCCACGAACGGTCCTCGGCCGAGAGCTCCTGGAACCACGCCATGCCGGTCTGCATCCGTGACGTGGCGGTCGTGCTCAGCGCTCCGGTGGCACGCTGGAGTGCCTCCGTCGCCCGGGCGCGTGAGGGCGCGCCGGCCGTGCCGGGCCCCTCGGGAGTCTCGCTCGCCACGCCCACAGGTTACAAAGGGCAGGGCATACCGGCTCAGCGCTCGCAGCGCAGGGTGACCTCCGCCCGGCATCGGTCGACCCCGCCGGCACCATCGGCCGAGTCGCCGCCCCGCCCGCCGTAGAGCTCGTCGTCGCTGGGGCCGCCGCGGAGCACATCGCCGCCCGACCCGCCGTAGATCAGGACGTGCGCACCGCCGCCGGTGAGCAGATCGTTGCCCGGACCACCTCGGAGCAGCAGCCTGCGGAGGCCGCCACCACCGACGGTGTCGTCGCCCGCTCCCGCGTGAACCTCCACCGTGGAGGCCGTGGCGGAGATCCAGTCCGGTCCTGGGCTGCCGGCCACGGCCAGCCGGCGCGCCTCGGCGCTCACCCGCTCACCGTCCAGAGTGCCCAGGGACCCACGCTCCTGCGTGCCCCAGGTGCTCGAGGAGAGATCGACCCACACGTGCTCTCGGGCGCTGGTGTCGGAGGCGCGCTGGAAGCCGGCATCGACCCAGTCCTCACCGGGTCCACCGAGCAGGTCCGCGGGTGGCGCCTCCGCCAACCCGGAGTTCAGCACGATCGTGTCGTCGCCGGCGCCGGCGTCGATGCGGACCCACTCGTCCAGGGCGTCCGAGGCAGCGGGCACGGCGGTGAGCCTGTTGGCCTCGTCGGTGCCGACCAGGTCGACCTGGGCGGCCCGCGCCGAGGCGGACTCGATGCTCAGCACCGGGATGGTCGCGCCGTCGACCGTGGCGGACTCCAGGCTCAGGTCGAGGTGGATGCTCCCGACCGGCGTCTTGCCCCAGACGTCGAGACTGTCGAGTCCGTCGCCCCCGTCCCAGACGGCCCCCGTGTCCGGCGCGGGACCGTAGAACGTCGACTGGAGACGGTCGTTGCCCGGCCCGCCCTCCACGATGTTCGCCCCGCTCACGCACGTCATCAGGTCGTCGCCCTGGCCGCCGACGCAGTGGTCTGCGTGACCCGCTCCAGGACCATCGAGAGTGAGACTGTCGGGTCCGCTCTGGCCGGCGAGGTAGTCCCCGTTGCCGGAGCGCCCCGAGATGTTGTCCGCGTGGGGGCCGCCCAGAAGGCGGTTGCGGCCGGTGCCGCCGAGGATACGGTCCTTGCCCGGGCCACCGCAGACCCGGTCGTCGCCGTCTCCCGCGTCGATGAAGTCGTTGCCGCCGAGACCGACGATCACATCGTCCCCGGGGGTGCCGAGCAGGTGGTCGCTGCCCTCGGTGCCGATGATCGTGGCGGGCAGCCCGGCGCACATCGGCACCTCGGCGTACGCCGGCCCGGACGGACCGACGAGCGGGCCGAGCCCGAGCAGCAGTCCGATCGCAGCGGCCCACGCGGCGCGCCGACTCGTGCCCGGTCCTTCCATGACCCGCCCCCGTCCTCCGGCCCGAAGGGACGCGATCCTCTCAGCCCTTCGCCCTCGCCGCAATGCCCGGTGCGTTGCCGAAAGCGAACCGGCGGGTAACATCCGGTGTCCGGACAGACAACCGCCGGTGCAGGAAGGGGTCGGGGGTGGCCCATCGCGTGCAGTACCTCACCGTCCACGGGCACCGTCGCGCCTATGTGATGAAGGGCAGCGGGCCGGTCGTGCTGCTGCTCCACGGGCTCGGCTGCGACCACCACACCTGGGACGCGGTCATCGACCCCCTGGCCCGCGACCACACCGTGATCGCGCCCGACCTGCTCGGCCACGGCGACTCCGACAAGCCCCGCGCCGACTACAGCGTGGGCGGCTATGCCAACGCGATGCGTGACCTGCTCGCCCTGCTCGACGTCGACCGGGTCACCGTCGTCGGCCACTCGTTGGGTGGTGGCGTGGCGATGCAGTTCGCCTACCAGTACCCCCAGCTCGTCGAGCGCGTCGTGCTGGTCGCTCCTGGCGGCTTCGGCCCCGAGGTCACTCCCGCGATCCGGTTGATCACCACCCCGGGCTTCCACCAGGTGACCGGCCTGTTGACGCTGCCCGGTCTGCGCCACGTGGGCGTGACCGGCCTGCGGCTGCTGTCCCACTCCCGGCTGCCACGCACCCGCGACCTCGACCAGGTGGCCGAGATCTTCGACTCCCTGCGCGACGAGTCGACCCGGGCCGCCATCCGGCACGTCGTGCGCGCCGTCGTCGACTGGCGCGGCCAGGTCATCACCATGAGCGACCGGGCCTACCTCGCCGGCCGGATGCCCACCCTGATCGTCTGGGGAGACGACGACTCCGTCATCCCGACCAGTCACGCCGAGGTCGCCGAGGTCGTCGTCCCGCACGCCCGGGTCGAGATCGTGCCCAACGCCGGGCACTTCCCGCACGTCGACCACCCGCAGCGGTTCGTCAAGCTGCTCCGCGAGTTCGTCCGCGGCACCGAGCCGTCGGCGTTCGACCCGCAGGCCTGGCGCGCCGACCTCGAGCACGGTGGCTCGGTGCGCATCCACCAGGCCGAGGCCGGCCACGCCCCGGTCTCCCCGCTGCGTCGGCGTACCCCCGCGTAGTCGCCGGGCGCCGCCATGCCGAGGTCGTCACCACCTGACATCGGTCCGCTCGCCTGACTAGTTTGCTGCCATGACCGGTGACCTCGTGCGCCGTCCGACGCGGACGGTCCACTCCCTGCTGCCGGTCCTCCGCTGGCTGCCGTCGTACGCACGAGCCGACCTGCCGCGCGACCTGCTCGCCGGTGTCGGCGTGGCCGCGCTGCTGATCCCCGAGTCCCTGGGCTATGCCGGGATCGCGGGGGTCCCACCGGAGGTGGGTCTCTACGCCGCGATCGCCGCGCTGGCGGCGTACGCCGTGACCGGAGGTGCCTCGATCCTCGTGGTCGGTCCCGCCTCCGCGGTGGCGGCGCTGAGCGCCTCACTCGTCGCCGAGATGGGCGGGGCCGGCGCCGACCCCGTCGCCCTCACGGCCGGCCTCGCCCTGGTCTCCGGTCTGCTGCTCGTCGTGGCGGGACTGCTGCGGTTCGGCTGGATCGTCCACTTCATCTCGCGCCCGGTGCTCCACGCCTTCGTCGCCGGGCTCTCGATCTCCATCATCGTCGGCCAGCTCGACGGTCTGCTCGGCACCGAGCTCGCGGGTGAGAACGCCGTGCGACGGGCGATCCACGTCGCCACCCACCTGGGCGGCTGGACCCCGGTCACCGTGGTGGTGGGCGTGTCGGCCCTGGTCATCCTGCTCGTGCTCGAACGCCGCCTCGCGGCCGTGCCGGGTGCGCTGGTCGTGGTCGTCGGCGGCATCCTGGCGGTCTGGGCTCTGGACCTGCGTGACGCCGAAGGCGTGGCCGTGCTGGGTGACATTCCCCGGGGACTTCCCACCGTCGGCCTCCCGGATCTCGGAGACACGCGCTGGTGGGAGGTGGTGGCCGGCGGCATGGCGCTGGTGCTGGTCGGCTTCTCGGAGGGCTACGCCGCCGCGACCGCGATCGCGGACCGCACCGGCGAGACGGTCGACGGCGACCAGGAGCTGATCGGCTCCGGTGCCGCCAACGTCGCCTCGGGGCTCCTGGGCGGCCTGGTCGTCTCGGGGAGCCTGTCGAAGTCCGCCGCCGGCCAGGCGGCGGGTGCCCGCACCCAGGTGTCCAACCTGGTCGCGGCGGCGCTGGTGGTCGCCACGGTGCTGTTCCTCGGGCCGGTCTTCGAGCTCCTGCCGGAACCGGTGGTCGCCGCCGTGGTGATCGCGGCCGTGCTGCCGGCGGCGGACCCGCGACGCTTCTGGCACTTCAGGAACGTCAACCGGCTCGACTTCGCCGCCGCGCTGGCCACCTTCACCCTGGTGCTGGTGTGGGAGACGCTGCCCGCGATGATCGTGGGCGTCGTGCTCTCGCTCGCCTTCCTGGTGCGGCGGGCGAGCTTCCCCGACGTGCTGGAGCTGCGCGCCACCCCTGCGGGGACGTTCGTCCGGGTCGCCGACGAATCACCGCCGCGGATGCCCGGGGTCGCCGTGGTGCGGTTCGAGGCCCCGTTGGTCTATGCCAATGCCGAGCGTCTGGTCGCCGCGGTGGGGGAGCTCGTGCGCACGCGCGACGACCTGCGCCGCGTGGTCCTGGACGCGGAGATGGTCGCCGACCTGGATGCCACCGGGGCGGAGGCCCTGGAGACCCTGGACCAGCGGCTGACCGACCAAGGAGTCGAGCTCCGCCTGGCCAGGGCCCATCACCGGTTCCGCGACCAGCTCGAGCGCTCCGGTCTCGCGGAGCGGTTCACGGGCCGCCTGCACGAGCACATCGCCGACGCGGTGGCGCCGACGGTCTGACCGCGCTCAGGCGTCGCCGCCCTCCTGGAGCACGCCACGCACCGCGGTCGGGTCGTCGATGCGGTACTCCGCGAAGGCCTTGCCGACCGTGTCGCCGGACACCTGGCCGCCGTCGGCGAGCGCCTGCAGCGCCTGGACGACGACCGACTCGGCGTCGACGTGGAAGTAGCGGCGAGCGGCCGGCCGGGTGTCGGCGAAGCCGAACCCGTCCGTGCCGAGCACGCGATAGTCGCCGGGCACCCAGCGGGCGATCTGCAGCGGCACCGCGCACATGTAGTCGGAGACGGCGACGAACGGCCCGGCCGCCTCGCGCAGCGTGTCGGTGACGAAGGCCGTGCGGCGCGGCTCGTCGGGGTGGAGCAGGTTCCACTCCTCGGCGGCCAGCGCGTCGCGGGCGAGCTCGTTCCACGAGGTCACCGACCAGAGCTCGGCGGCCACGCCCCACTGCTCCGCGAGCAGCTGCTGGGCCTTCTGGATCCACGGGAACCCGACGCCGCTGGCCATCAGCTGGATGCGGGGCGCGTCGTCGGGCAGGCCCTCGGGCGGGCCGGCGTAGCGATAGACGCCCTTGAGCAGACCGGCGACGTCGAGGCCCTCGGGCTCGGCCGGCTGGACGATCGGCTCGTTGTAGACGGTGAGGTAGTAGACGACGTCCTCGCCGTGCGGGTGCTCCTCGGAGGCGCCGTACATCCGCCGGAGCCCGTCCTGCACGATGTGGGAGACCTCGTGCGCCATCGCGGGGTCGTAGTGCACGACGGCCGGGTTGGTGGCCGCCAGCAGCGGGGAGTGCCCGTCGGCGTGCTGCAGACCCTCGCCGGTCAGCGTCGTCCGACCGGCGGTGGCGCCGACGAGGAAGCCGCGCGCGAGCTGGTCGGTCATCGCCCAGATCGAGTCACCCGTGCGCTGGAAGCCGAACATGGAGTAGAAGATGTAGACCGGGATCATCGGCTCGCCGTGGGTGGCGTACGCCGACCCCGCGGCCGTGGCCGAGGCCATCGAGCCCGCCTCGGAGATGCCCTCGTGGAGCAGCTGTCCCTGCGGCGACTCCTTCCACGCCATCAACAGCTTGCGGTCGACCGACTCGTAGGTCTGGCCGTGCGGGTTGTAGATCTTCTCCTTCGAGAACATCGAGTCCATGCCGAAGGTGCGGAACTCGTCGGGGGCGATCGGCACGATGCGCGGCCCGATCTCGGGGTCCTTCATCAGGTCGCGGAGCAGCCGCACGAACGCCATCGTGGTGGCGATCGCCTGCTTGCCGGAGCCCTGCTTCAGCTCGGCGTAGACCGCGTCGCCGGGGAGCTTCAGCTGCCGCGGTGCGACCACGCGCGACGGCACCGGTCCACCGAGCTCGGCGCGGCGGTCGCGGAGGTACTCCAGGACGTCACTGCCCTCGCCCGGGTGGAAGAAGGGCGGCGCGCCTCCCTCGAGATAGGACTCCTCGATGTAGCGGTCGGAGATGCCGAGGCTCAGCCGGTCCCGGAACGCCTTGAGGGAGTCGGCGCTCAGCTTCTTCATCTGGTGGGTGGCGTTCTTGCCCTCCAACGCCTCGATGGTCCAGCCCTTCACCGTGTGGGCGAGGATCACCGTGGGCTGGCCCACGTGCTCGGAGGCGGCCTTGAACGCGGCGTAGACCTTGCGGTAGTCGTGGCCGCCGCGCGGGAGCAGCTCGATCTGCTTGTCGGTGAGGTTCTCGACCATCTTGCGCAGCCGGGCGTCGCCGCCGAAGAAGTGCTCGCGGACGTAGGCGCCGTCCTCGACGGAGTAGGTCTGGAACTGGCCGTCGGGCGTGGAGTTCATCTTGTTGACCAGCACGCCGTCGACGTCGCGGGCGAGCAGCTCGTCCCACTCCCGGCCCCAGACGACCTTGATGACGTTCCAGCCGGCGCCGCGGAAGAACGCCTCGAGCTCCTGGATCACCTTGCCGTTGCCGCGCACCGGGCCGTCGAGCTGCTGGAGGTTGCAGTTGATGACGAAGGTCAGGTTGTCGAGCTCCTCGCGGGCCGCCAGGCCGATGGCGCCCAGCGACTCGGGCTCGCCCATCTCGCCGTCGCCCAGGAACGTCCAGACGTGCTGGTCGGAGGTGTCCTTGATGCCGCGGTGGTGGAGGTAGCGGTCGAAGCGCGCCTGGTAGATCGAGTTGATCGCCGCCAGCCCCATCGAGACCGTGGGGAACTCCCAGAAGTCCGGCATCAGCCGCGGGTGGGGGTAGGACGACAGGCCCTGGCCGCGGCCGTGCTGGACCTCCTGGCGGAACCGGCCGAGCTGCTCGGCGGTCAGCCGCTTCATCAGGTAGGCGCGTGCGTAGATGCCGGGAGCGGCGTGACCCTGGACGTAGACATGGTCGCCGCCGCCCGGGTGGTTCTTGCCGCGGAAGAAGTGGTTGTAGCCGACCTCGTAGAGGCTCGCCGCGGACTGGTAGGTCGCGATGTGGCCGCCGACCTCCAGGCCCTTGCGGTTGGCCGAGGACACCATCACCGCGGCGTTCCACCGGATCAGCCGGCGGATCTTGCGCTCCATGTCCTCATCGCCCGGGAACCACGGCTCGCGCTCGGGCGGGATGGTGTTGATGAAGTCGGTGCTGCGCAGGGCCGGCACCCCGACCTGCTGCTCGCGGGCTCGCTCCAGCAGCCGGAGCATGACGTAGCGCGCTCGCTCGCGGCCGCGCTCGCTGACCATGGCGTCGAAGGACTCGACCCAGTCCCTGGTCTCGTCCGGATCGATGTCGGGGAGCTGGGTCGGCAGTCCCTCGTGGATCACGGCTCGCTGGGGTGCGGGAGTCTCGCTCACCCACTCATCGTTGCACGTGTCGGCGGGGTCCCCAATCTACCGACCAGTACGCCGTCTCGTCGGCGGCCGGTGAAGGCAGGGTTGCGCCGGTGGGTGAACTTCGGTGGACTAAGGTCAGCGGGTCCGCGACACGGGGCTCCCGACCGTGAGGCGGTCCACATCGACCGACTCAGACCGAACGACAGACCGAAGGTGGCGAAGCCAGGTGAGTGCGTCCGCGCAGGGCGGAGTGGAGCAGACCGGCCCGATCGCGAGACTGGGTCTCACGAAGGGCATGGTCGTCCAGGAGCTGGGCTGGGACGACGACACCGACGACTCGCTGCGCCAGGCGATCGAGGACTCCCTCGACGCCGACATGGTCGACGGCGACTACGGCAACGTCGTCGACGCCGTCGTGCTCTGGTGGCGCGAGGACGACGGTGACCTCGTCGACGGCCTCGTCGACGCGCTGACCGACCTGGTCGGCGGCGGCGTGATCTGGCTGTTCACCCCCAAGGTCGGCCGCTCCGGCGCGCTCGAGCCCGCCGACATCACCGAGGCCGCCCCGATCGCCGGCCTCGCGCTCACCACCACCGCCAGCGTGGCCGCCGACTGGATGGCCACCCGCCTGGTGGCCCCCAAGACCGTCTCCTGACGTGGCGGGCTGACGTGGTCGCTCCGGCGGCCGGGCTGGTCGGCGATCTCCTCGGTCGCGGCCGCACCGCCGGTGCCGGGGTCCGCGTCCTGACCCGCGCGGGTGTGCTGCGCCCCTATGCGCCGTGGACGCTCACCTCGTTGGCCACCACGCTGCTCGCGTGGGGAGCCGGACCGGCGGGCGGCTTCCTGGCGACCGCGCTGCGCGAGCCCGACCGCACCGCGCTGGTCGACGACCGCGGGTCGCTCACGTTCGCCGAGCTGCGCGACCGCAGCGCCGCGCTGGCCGCCGCGCTGGCCGACCGTGGGGTGGGCGAGGGCGACCGGGTGGCGGTGCTGTGCCGCAACCACCGCGGTTTCGTCGAGACCACCGTGGCCGCCTCGTTGCTGGGCGCCGACCTGCTCTACCTCAACACCGCCTTCTCCGGTCCCCAGCTGGTCGAGCTGCTGGCCCGGGAGCGGCCGCGGCTGCTGGTGCACGACGAGGAGTTCGTCGGTCTGCTGGAGGGCGACGGGACCCCTCGGCTGAGGGCGGACACCGCCGAGGGCGAGTCGATCGACGCCCTCGTGCCGGCGTACCCGACGGCCGTGCCGGCCGCTCCCGACCGGCGTACCCGGCTGGTGGTGCTCACCTCGGGCACCACCGGCAGCCCGAAGGGGGCGCCACGGTCGGAGGCCGGGCTGGAGGCGGCGGTGGCCATGCTCGACAGGATCCCGCTGCGGTTCGGCCAGCCCTCCCACGTCGCGGCGCCGCTGTTCCACACCTGGGGCTTCGCCCACCTGGCGATGTCGATGCTGCTCGCGGCGCCGGTGGTGCTGCGCCGCCAGTTCGACCCGGAGGACTGGCTGCGCACCGTGGCCGAGCAGGACTGCCGCAGCGTCGCCGTGGTGCCGGTGATGCTGCAGCGAGTGCTCCAGCTTCCGCCCGACGTGGTCGATCGCTACGACCTGTCCCGGCTGCGGGTCGTCGCCTCCTCGGGTTCGGCGCTTCCCCCGGGGCTGGCCACCCGCTGGATGGACCGCTTCGGCGACACGCTCTACAACCTCTACGGCTCCACCGAGGTCGGCTACGCCGGCCTCGCCACGCCGCGCGACCTCCGGGCCGCGCCCGACACGGCCGGGCGGCCGCCCTACGGCACCACGGTGCGGATCCTCGGCGAGCACGGCGAACGACTGCCCGCGGGCGAGCGGGGCCGGATCTTCGTCGGCAACGGCGTGCTGTTCGAGGGCTACGTCGGCGGCGGCAGCAAGCAGGTGGTCGACGGGCTGATGTCCACCGGCGACATCGGACATCTCGACGACCGGGGGCGTCTGTTCGTCGACGGTCGCGAGGACGACATGGTCGTGTCGGGTGGGGAGAACCTCTTCCCCAGCGAGGTCGAGCGCTGTCTCGCGGGCCACCCCGACGTGCTCGACGTGGCGGTCGTCGGTGTGCCCGACGCCGACTGGGGGCAGCGGCTCCGGGCCGTGGTGGTGCTCGCCGGCGGCGTGCCCAGCGACGCCGCGACCCGGGAGGCGACCGAGGAGATGCTGCGAGGCTGGGTCCGGGACCGGCTGGCGCGGTTCAGCGTGCCGCGCGAGGTGGCGTTCGCCGACGAGCTGCCGCGCAACGCCACCGGCAAGGTGCTGCGCTCGGAGCTGTGAGGGGCCCCGGCACCCGGGTGCCGTGCCTGTCGGTGGGGCCTGAGAAGATGCCGCCCATGACGGGACTCGAGATCGGGGGAGAGGCGCCGGACTTCGAGCTGCGCGACCAGTTCGGCCAGGACGTCCGGCTCTCGTCCTTCCGCGGCACCAAGGCCGTCGCGATCCTGTTCTACCCCTACGCCTTCTCCGGGGTCTGCACCGGCGAGCTGTCCGGCATCCGCGACCGGCTCGACCAGTTCCTCACCTTCGACACCGAGGTGCTCGCCGTCTCGTGCGACCCCCTCTATGCGCTGCGGGCCTTCGCCGACCGCGACGGGCTCAACTTCCCGCTGCTCTCCGACTTCTGGCCGCACGGCGCCGTCGCCTCGGCCTACGACGTCTTCGACGAGACCAAGGGGTGCCCCCGCCGGTCGTCGTACATCGTCGACAAGGAGGGCGTCGTCCGCTGGTCGGTGCACAACGCGATGCCCGACGGGCGCGACCTCGACGAGCATCTTCGGCAGCTGGAGGCCCTCGCCTAGGGCGAGACCGGAGATTTTGCCAACTTTTTCGACGGAAAGGGTTGGACGGGACTGAACGGCTGTGTAGTGTTCACCTCGTTGAACCGCTGGTGACCCGAGACGCCAGCGGTTCAACTCCATTTCGGGGTCGTTTCGCAGCTGCGCCCCCGCCGTCTCGCGGACCCGTGCGATGCCACCGGCGAGGGACTCCGGCGTTAGGCTCTCCCGCGGCGTGCCGTCCGCGGGACGCCCGAGGGCGTATAGCTCAGCGGTAGAGCTCTGGTCTTACAAACCAGCGGTCGCAGGTTCGATCCCTGCTGCGCCCACGACGCCTCCGGGGCCGGCACAGGCCCTCATGCGGGGCGGGGCGCTGGCCTCAAGCGGGAGCGGGGCGCTCGTCGCTGGGTCGCAGCGCCAGCACGGCGGCCAGGATCAGCGCACCGCCGACCAGTGCCAGGGGGGTCAGCCGCTCGCCGAGGAGCACGGCGGCGAGCAACGCGGCGGAGAGCGGCTCGACGAGCGTGGCCACGGTGGCCGCCGCGCCGGACGTGGTGCGCAGGCCGGCGTAGAGGAGGCCGTAGGACAACGCCATCGTGCCGACCCCGAGATACAGCAGCAGCGCGGCCGTCGCGGGGCCGCTGGGCAGCACCGGCTGGCCGTGCACCGCGGCGACCAGCAGGAACGGCAGCAGGGCCACCGTGCCCGCGAGCGTCGCGCAGGTCGTGAGCGCCACCGGGTCGACCTCCTGGGCGAGCCGGTGACCGAGCACCGTGGTGGCGGCGTAGGTCGCCCCGGCCGCGACCGCCAGCACCAGCCCCAGTGCCGGCCGGTCGCCGACCTTGGCGTCCTCGGCGGCGGCCGTCGTGCTGATCAGGACCAGCCCGGCCAGCGCCGCCGCGAGCACGGCGATCTCCCGGGCCGAGGGCCACCGACGCGCGACCGCCTTCTCCCAGACGGTGGCCAGCACCGGGGCCAGCCCGAGCGCGACCACGGTCGAGACGCTGACGCCGACCAGCAGCACGGAGACGAAGTAGAGACCCTGGTACGTCGCCGTCCCGACGCCCACCAGGGCGGCCGTCCAGGGGTGGCGACGGAAGGCCGTCGTCACCGTCGCCAGCCGGGACGTGGCCGCGGAGAACCCGACCAGTGCGACCGCGGCCAGCGCCATCCGCCAGGCGCTCACCGTCATCGCGCCCAGGGCGTCACGCTCGTGGAGGACCGTCACGACCAGGCCGCCGGTGCCCCAGAGGACACCCGCTGCGACCACCATCGCCAGCCCGAGCGAGGCGCGCTGCCGCGCCGGGTCGCGGCCGCCGGTCACGGCGACAACGTACCCCGCGCGGGAGGCGACGGCCGTGCCCACCCGCGGCTCGGACCGGCGACGTCACGCTGTCGGGCGAGTCACGGTCAGTGGCGGTTGGCCGCGGCGCCGGAGCGTGGGAGGGTGGCGGTGTAGGCGGCGCCGGTGTGGATCGCATCGTGCCGTTCGGAGGAGCGCGAGGTGACCCAAGCCCTGACGGTTCTCACTCAGGTGGGGATCCTGGTGTTCGTCGTGGCCGGCATGGCCGCCATGGGACTCGGTCTGTCCGTGCCGCAGATCGTCGCTCCGCTGCGCGCACCGCGACTGGTCGCCGCCGTCCTGGTCGCCAACTTCGTCGTCGTACCCGTCGTGGCCGTCGGCGCGGCCCGGCTGCTGCCGATGGACGAGGCCAGCGCCGCCGCGGTGATCCTGATCGGCTGCGCTGCCGGGGCTCCGTTCCTGCCCACGCTGGCGGGGCTGGCCAAGGGGGACGCCGCGACGGCGGTCGGGGTGATGGTCCTGCTGATGGTCCTCACCGTCGGGTTCGCACCGGTGGTGGTCCCGCGCGTCCTCGAGGGGGCGACGGTGTCGCCGGGTGACATCGCCTCCTCGCTGGTCGTCTACATGCTCGTCCCCCTCGCCCTGGGCCTGGCGCTGCGGGCGCGCTACCCGTCCTTCGCCGGCCAGGCAGCGGCCGCGCTGCAACGGGCGTCCACCACGGGACTGGCCGTGGGCATCGTGGCCGGGCTGCTGGTCACCTGGCGCGACGTGCTCGGGTCGGTCGGCTCGTGGATCTTCGTCGGCACCGGCCTGGTGCTGCTCGTCGGCCTCATCGCGGGGTGGCTCACCGGCCTCGGGCGGCCGGTCGAGGACCGGCAGGTGCTGGCGCTGGCCACGGCGCAGCGCAACGTCTCGGCGGCGCTCGTCATCGCCGCGTCGCTCGGCAGTGACGCCATGGTGCGCACCCTGGTGGCCGCCCTCGTCGTCCCCGTCGTCCTGATCCTCGTCGCGGGCGAGCTCGGCAGACGTTCGGCCGGCACCGCACCCACCCTCGCCGACCCACCCGGACCGGCGACGTCATGACCACGCGGCCCGTGCCCGCGTCCTCCACCCCTGGAAAGGACCCACTGTGACCAGCAAAGACCCGAGCCCGTTCATCGTCGAGCAGCAGGCCGGCCTGAAGGAGCGGTGGCCGTTCGCGGACACCCAGGACTTCGAGGACGCCCGACGGGGGCTGATCGCCAGTCTCGATCCCGGCGTCATCCATGCCGACGACGGGCGCGTCGTCTGGGACAACGACGCCTACTCGTTCCTGTCGGGCGAGGCACCCGACAGCGTGAACCCCAGCCTGTGGCGGCAGTCCCAGCTGGCCTCGATGCAGGGTCTCTTCGAGGTCGTGGCGGGGATCTACCAGGTCCGCGGCTTCGACCTCTCCAACATCACCTTCGTCGAGGGCGACACGGGCGTGATCGTCATCGACCCGCTGATCTCGGCCGAGACCGCCGCCGCGGCTCTCGCTCTCTATCGCGAGCACCGTGGCGACCGACCGGTGACCGGCGTGATCTACACGCACTCCCACGTCGACCACTTCGGCGGGGTCAAGGGCGTCACGACGCAGGAGGACGTCGACGCCGGGCGGGTGCCCGTCCTCGCCCCCGAGGGGCTGGTCGAGCACGCGGTTGCCGAGAACGTCTACGCCGGCACCGCGATGTCGCGCCGCGCGGGCTACATGTACGGCGCCGCGCTGGCGAAGGGCCCCCGGGGACAGGTGGGTGCCGGGCTCGGCCAGACGACGTCCACCGGCACCGTGACGCTGATCCGGCCGACCGTCGACATCACCACGACCGGCCAGGTCGAGGTCGTGGACGGGGTGACCATCGAGTTCCAGATGGCGCCCGGCACCGAGGCGCCGGCGGAGATGCACTTCTTCTTCCCCGACTACCACGCCCTGTGCATGGCCGAGAACGCCACCCACAACCTGCACAACCTGCTGACCCTGCGCGGCGCCCTGGTCCGCGACCCGCACGTCTGGTCGACGTACCTCACCGAGGCGATCGACCTGTACGCCGACCGCGCCGACGTCGCGTTCGCCTCCCACCACTGGCCCACCTGGGGCCGGGACCGGATCGTGGACTACCTCTCGGTGCAGCGCGACCTCTACGGCTATCTCCACGACCAGACCCTGCGGATGCTCAACCAGGGCATGACGGGGCCCGAGATCGCCGAGGCGATGACGATGCCGCCGGCACTGGAGAACGCCTGGAGCACCCATGGCTACTACGGCTCGGTGAGCCACAACGTCAAGGCGATCTACCAGCGCTACCTCGGCTGGTTCGACGGCAACCCCGCCCACCTCTGGCAGCACCCGCCCGTGGAGCAGGCCATCCGCTACGTCGAGTTCATGGGTGGGGCCGACGCCGTCGTGGAGAAGGCGCGCGCGTCCTTCGACGACGGCGACTACCGCTGGGTCGCCGAGGTGCTGGGCCACGTGGTGTTCGCCGACCAGTCGCACCAGGGAGCACGCCAGCTGCTGGCCGACACCTACGAGCAGCTCGGCTACGGCGCGGAGAACGGCACCTGGCGCAACTTCTTCCTGTCCGGTGCGACCGAGCTGCGCGACGGCGCGTTCGGGACGCCGGTCGCCACCTCGGCGGCCGACATGGTCGCCCAGCTGACCCCCGAGATGCTGTTCGACGCGCTCGCCATCCAGGTCGACGGGCCGCGGGCCTGGGACCTGGAGCTCACCATCGACCTCGTCTTCACCGACGACGGGGCGCATTACCGGCTCCGGCTCGCCAACGGAGTGCTGACCCATCGGCGGGTCGAGTCGGCCGACGGCGCCGACCTGACCGTGCGCCTGCCGCACCACGCCCAGCTGGTCGGGGTCGTCGCCGGCGTGATCGGACCCGACGACATGGCCGCTCAGGGGATCGAGCTGACCGGTGACGCGTCGGCGATCCAGCGACTGGTCGCCGTCCTCGACCCGGGCGACCCCGACTTCGCGATCGTCACCCCGGAGAAGGAGTAGCGACCCGGCTCACTCGCGTCGGGCCAGGGTGACGGCGTAGTCGCCGTCGGTGTCGGTCCAGCGACCCGCCACGGAGAAGCCGGCCGCCACGAGCTCGTCGTCGATCTGGTCGGGGAGGAACTTGGTGGAGATCTCCACCCGGATCTCCTCGCCCATCGCGAGGTCGATCTCGAGCCCGGCGCCGGGCAGCCGCACCCGCTGAGGGGTCTCCGCGCGCAGGCGGAGGTCCATCCGCTGCATCCGGCTGTCCCACAAGGGCACGTAGCTGAAGGCGCCGAGGTCGAAGTCGGCGCCGAGGTCGCGGTTGAGGACGGCCAGGGCGTTGCCGACGAAGCGCTCGGTGACGCCGTCGGGGTCGTCGTAGGCCGCGATCAGCCGGTCGGCGCTCTTGACCAGGTCGGTGCCGAGCAGGAACCAGTCGCCACCGGCGAGATGGTCGGCCAGGGCGCCCAGGAACGCTGCCCGCTCCTCGCGGTAGAAGTTGCCGATCGTCCCCCCGAGGAAGGCGACCATCCGCCGACCGCCCTCGGGAAGGTGACCCAGGTGCAGGGTGAAGTCGCCGACCAGGGCCTGCACCTCCAGGCCGGGGTAGGTGGACGCCAGCCGGGCCGCGGCCTGCCGCAGCGTCGCCTCGGAGACGTCGACGGCCACGAACCGGTGCAGCCGCCCCTCGGCGCGGAGCGCCTCGATCAGCAGCCGGGTCTTGTCGCTGGTGCCGCTGCCGAGCTCGATCAGCGTCGTGGCGTCGGTCCGGGCGGCGATGTCGGAGGCGTGGGTGCGGAGGATCGCCCGCTCCGCCTCGGTCGGGTAGTAGTCGGGCAGCGTGGTGATCTGGTCGAACAGCTGTGACCCGACCTCGTCGTAGAGCCACTTCGGCGGCAGCGTGCGCGGCTGGGAGCCGAGTCCGCGGCGGACGTCCTCCACCAGCGATCCGCGCTCCCAGCCCGGCTCGAGCAGCACGGAGACCGTGGGCTGTCGCGCCGTCATCGGGCACCACCGGGCGCGCCGCCGTCGGCCAGCCGGACGCCGGAGAGCGCCCATCGGGCCGCCGGTGGGAAGAAGTTGCGATAGGTCGCGCGCGCATGGTCGGGCGGGGTCAGCGCGCAGCCACCGCGGAGCACCATCTGGCCGGACATGAACTTGCCGTTGTACTCCCCGATGGCCCCCTCGGGCGGGTGGAACCCGGGGTAGGCGTGGTAGGCGGAGGAGGTCCACTCCCAGCAGTCGCCGTAGACCTGTCGCAGGCGCCCGGTGGCCGGGCCGGCGGCCCGCGGATGGAACGAGGCGGTGTCGGCGAGGTTGCCGGTGGGGTCGAGGGCGCCCTGGCCGTCGGCGACCACGGCGTGCTCCCACTCGGCCTCGGTCGGGAGCCGCTTGCCGGCCCAGGTCGCGAAGGCGTCGGCCTCGTAGTGGCTCACGTGGCTCACCGGGAGCCCGGGGTTGACCGGCCAGGTGCCGTGGAGCGTGTGCTCGCACCACACCCCGTCGACCTCCGTCCAGTAGAGCGGCGCCCGCCAGCCCTCGCCGTTGACCCTGGCCCAGCCGTCGGACAGCCACAGGTCATGACGTCGGTAGCCTCCGTCGGCCATGAACGCCAGCCACTCACCGTTGGTGACCAGCCGGTCGGCGAGGCGGTAGGGCTCGAGCCACTGCTGGTGGCGGGGCAGCTCGTTGTCGAAGGAGAACCCCTCGCCGCGATGCCCGATCTCGACCAACCCACCCTCGACCTCCACCCAGCCGAGTCGATCGGGCTCGGACGTCTCGCTGGGGCTGCCGGCGTAGGCCGGACGCATCGGGTTGAGCGACAGGACGTGCTTGATGTCCATCAGCAGCAGCTCCTGGTGCTGCTGCTCGTGGTGGAAGCCGAGCTCGATGGTGGGCGCGAGCTTGTCGAGGGTGCCGCCGTCGAGGGCGTCGATCAGCTCGCGCATGCGCTCGTCGACGTTGCCGCGATAGACGCCCACGTCGTGGGCTCCGGGCCGGGTGACCAGCCCGCGGTCGGGGCGCGAGAACCGCGGCCCCACGGCCTCGTAGTAGCTGTTGAACAGGAACCAGTAGTGCTCCTGGAACGGCGTGAATCGTGGCTCGTGGTCGGCGAGGACGAAGGTCTCGAAGAACCACGTGACGTGGGCGCGATGCCACTTGGTGGGGGACACGTCGGGCATCGACTGGACCGTCTGGTCCTCCGGCGACAGCGGCGCGGCCAGCCGCTCGGTGTAGGCGCGCACGTCGTCGTAGCGGGCGAGCAGCTGCTGCGGCTCGTGCATGGCGGTGGTGTGGCTGGTCATCCTCGACCTCCTGACCGCGGGGTCGTCCGGTGCGCAGAAGCGCGCCGGGAGGCGGTCGCCAGCCGAGTGTAGGCACGGCCACCGACACTCTTCGAGGGAGCGCGGACAGACGTCAGGAACTGTTCATGTCCGACCGCCCGGCTCCGCGCTAGCGTGCGCTCGTGACCGTCGATCGTGCGCTGGTGCAGGCGATCCGAGCCGCCCTGGCCGAGCATCCCGACCCGGCTCGGGCGGCCGGCCAACAGCGCTACCTGAAGTCCTCGATGCCGCACCTGGGCCGGCGGCTGCCCGAGGTGCGGTCGACGGTCCGCGAGCAGCTCGCCGGGGTGGCCTGGGCCGACCGCGCCGCGTGGGCCGACACGGTGCTTGCGCTGTGGGACGAGGCGGCGTTCCGTGAGGAGAGGTACGCCGGCCTGGCGGTCGCCCGGCATCGCTCGGCCCGGGAGTGGCAGGACCCGGAGGCGCTCGGCCTCTATCGACACCTCGTGGTGACCGGCGCGTGGTGGGACCTGGTCGACGAGACCGCCACCCACCTGGTCGGCGACGTGCTCGCCGGCCACCGGTCCGAGGTGACGCCGGTGATGCGGGCGTGGGCGGTCGACGACGACCTGTGGCTGCGGCGTACGGCCGTGCTGTGCCAGATCCGGCACCGCGACCAGACCGACACCGCGCTCCTCCACGACGTCATCGAGGCCAACCTCGACGACCCGTCGTTGTGGCTGCGCAAGGCGATCGGCTGGGCGTTGCGCAGCCACGCGCGGGTCGACCCCGACTGGGTCCGCGCGGAGGTGGCAGCGGCCGGCGAGCGGATGTCGGGGCTGTCCCGCCGGGAGGCGCTCAAGCACCTCGGCGCGACCGATAGCCTGCGCCCATGACGACCGCGGACGCACCGACGCTGGCCGACGTCGTCGCGCTGCTGCACGGCTGGTTCCCGCCGGAGACCGCGGAGGACTGGGACGCCGTCGGGCTGGTCCTGGGCGTGCCCGAGCAGCCGGTCCGGCGGATCCTCTTCGCGGTCGACCCGGTGCTGCCGGTCGCCGACGAGGCGGCCGACTGGGGCGCCGACCTGCTGGTCACGCACCACCCGCTCTTCCTGCGCGCCGTGCACGGTGTCGCCGCGACCACGCCGAAGGGGCGCACCCTGCACCGGCTCTCGACCGCCGGTTGCGGGCTGCTCGCCGCCCACACCAACGCCGACCGCGCGGCCGACGGGGTCTCCACGGCGCTGGCCGCCGCCCTGGGGCTGACCGACGACGAGCCGATCGTGCCCGGCGAGGGTGGTCTCGGGATGGGGCGGGTCGGTGCGGTGCCCGCGACCACGCTCGGCGACTTCGCGAGCGCGGTGGTCGCGGCGCTGCCCGCGACGGCGGCCGGGGTCCGCGTGGCCGGCGACCCCGACCGTCCGGTCCGTCGGGTCGCGGTCCTCGGCGGGGCCGGGGACTTCCTGCTCGACCATGTCGCCGGCCTCGACGTCGACGCCTACGTCACCAGCGACCTGCGCCACCACCCGGCGCTGGAGTTCCTCGAGAAGGACGGTCCTGCGCTCCTCGACGTCCCCCACTGGGCCGCCGAGTGGACCTGGCTCCCCGTGGTCCGAGCCTCGGTGCAGGAAGCGCTGGGGGATACGGTGGACACCCGGGTGAGCACCCTGGTGACCGACCCGTGGGACTTCCGCCGACCCTGAGGAGACACCGCTGAACGCCGACCCGTCCGCCCAGCTGGCCCTGCTCGACGTCCAGGAGCTCGACGCGCGCACCGACCAGCTGCGCCACCAGCGCGCCACGCTGCCCGAGCTCGCCGAGATCGCCCAGCTGCGGGAGACCAGGCTGCAGTGGGAGCGCGAGCAGCGCGACGCGCAGATCGTCGTCGACGACCTCACCGAGGAGCAGGAGAAGGTCGACGCCGACGTCGAGGCAGTCAAGGCGCGCCGGCAGCGCGACCGCGACCGGATGGACCAGGGCCTGATCAGCAACCCCAAGGACCTCGAGCGGATGAGTCACGAGCTGGAGTCGCTCGAGCGACGCATCTCCGACCTGGAGGACCAGGAGCTCGAGGTGATGGAGAGGCTCGAGGAGGCGCAGGGCACGCTGACCGCGCTCACCGAGCGGATCGCCGCCGCCGACACCCGGTTGACCGACCTGGTGGCCGCCCGCGACGAGAAGGCCGCCGACATCGACCGCCAGCTGACCGACCTGGCCGCCGAGCGCGGCCCCGCGGCCGACGGGCTGCCCGGCGAGCTGCTGGCTCTCTACGACAAGCTGCGGGCCAACAAGGGCGGTGTCGGCGCGGCCATGCTCCGGGCCCGCGAGTGTGGCGGCTGTCGACTGACCCTCGACAACGCCGAGATCGCGGTGATCAAGGCGGCGCCGCCGGAACAGGTGATCCGGTGTGAGGAGTGCCAGCGGATCCTGGTCCGCACCGCGGAGTCCGGGCTGTGACCGAGAGCCGCTGGGCCTCCGTGCGGTCGGTGGTGATCGAGGCCGACGGCGGCTCGCGTGGCAACCCGGGCCCGGCGGCGTACGGCGCGGTGCTCAAGGACGCCGAGACCGGCGAGGTGATCGCCGAGGACGGCACCACGATCGGGGAGGCGACCAACAACGTCGCGGAGTACTCCGGCCTGATCGCCGGCCTGCGGATGGCCCGCGACCTGACCCCCGACGCGGAGATCGCGGTGCGGATGGACTCCAAGCTGGTGGTCGAGCAGATGTCGGGGCGCTGGAAGATCAAGCACCCCGCGATGCGCCCCCTGGCGGTGGAGGCCAACGGCCTCGCGCCGTTCGGGACGACCTACACCTGGGTGCCCCGGGAGCTGAACAAGCACGCCGACCGGCTCGCCAACGAGGCGCTCGACGGCGAGCGTCACGGCGTCACCGTCGCCGGTGAGCTGCCCGACGACGAGGAGGCCGACCCAGCGCCGGCCGAGCCCGCCGCGCAGGATGACTCGCCGGTCGAGGAGGTCGCCCAGCCCTCGTCTCGAGACCAGACGTCGAAGGGCCCGGTCACCCGCGGCTGGGGCGGCAGCGGTGCGCCGACGACCCTGGTGCTGGTGCGCCACGGCGTCACCGTGCACACCGCCGAGAAGCGCTTCTCCGGCGGCCTCGCGAGCGCCAATCCCGGGCTGTCCGACGAGGGCCGCGAGCAGGTCCGCACCACCGCCGACTGGCTGGCGCCGATGGGAGACCGCTTCGACGCGCTGCTCTCCTCGCCGGTGCGGCGCACGGTCGAGTCGGCGGAGATCCTGGCCGAGCGGCTGGGGCGGGAGATCGCGACCGAGCCGGGCTTCGCGGAGATGGAGTTCGGGGTCTGGGACGGGCTGACCTTCGACGAGGTCGCCACCTCGCACGCCGACGACCTCGATGCCTGGCTGGGCTCGCTCGACGCCGTACCCGGAGAGGTCGGGGAGTCCTTCCGCGTCGTGGAGAAGCGGGTGCTCGACGCGCTGGAGGCGACGCTCGACGCCCACGCCGGCGGCACCGTGGTCGTGGTCAGCCACGTGACGCCGATCAAGACGCTGGTGGCGCACGCGCTGCAAGCGCCGCTCCAGTCGGTCTTCCGGATGGAGCTCGCCCCGGCCTCGGTGTCGTGCTGTCCTACTTCAACGGGGGTCGTCACTTCGACGAGCCGATGGCCTCCCTGCGGATGTTCAACGGCCGGCCCACCGGGTCGCCGTTGGACGCCAGCCTGCGCTGAGAGCGCGTCGATGGGCACCTCGGAATCCGACGGAGCGTCGCCGCGACCGTCCGACGTCGCGGGCCGATCGGCCCCCGCCGAGCGACCCCGCGCGCTCACCGGGGCGCTCTGGACGATCGTCGCGCTGGTCGCCTGGACGCTGGTGCTCGAACTCGTCATCCCGCTTGCGACGGGCGAGCTGGTGGCCGCCTACCCGGACGGACCCAGCGACGCGGTGGTGGTCGCGGAATCGGTCATCGGGGCTGCGGGCGGCGTGGCGCTGTGGGCCTTCCTCCTGGCGAGGCGCTTCGTCATCACGGTCTGGTTGCTGTTCGCCCTCTTCCTCAACCTCGTGGTGCCCCCGATGCGGTCGGAGGCCGTGGCGCTGGACGTCACGGGTGTCGTCACGATCGCGCTGCTGGTCGCCCTGGTGGTGCTCTGTGGCGGCCGTCGACGGCGTACAACGCTGCCCGCGAGGCGGCCGGATGACCGGGCCGGGACGTTTGTCCGGGTTGTGTGTCTGAGGCGTCGTGGTCTCCGCGCGGCGGGTCACACGACCACGCCAGGGGGCGGGTTGTGTGTCTGAGGCGTCGTGGTCTCCGCGGGGCGGGTCACACGACCCCGCCAGGGGGCGGTTGTGTGTCTGAGGCGTCGTAGTCCCCACGGGGCGGGACACACGACCCACGCCGACCCCACCCGGCCCAGGGTCAGCCGGCGGCCATGCCGATCTCGGTGACGACGACGTCCAGGCGGGTGCCGGCGCGGCCGCTGGGGCCGAGCTCGACCTCCCAGCCGAGCTCGCCGAGCAGCCCGGCGAGGGCGCCAGGGGTGCGCGGCTGTTCGCCCGACTCGAGCAGGTCGCGGGTGACCCGGCCCTTGGTCGCCTTGTTGAAGTGACTGACGACCGAGCGTCGGCCGTTCTTCTCCAGCAGCACCCGCACGGTGGCCACCCGCGACGCCAGGTCGGCGGGCGGCCGCCAGAACGCGGCGTACGTCGTCGAGCGCAGGTCGACGAGCAGCCCGGAGCCGAGCGCCCCCAGCACGGCGGGCCGAGCGTCGAGCGCCAGGCGCCGGCGACCGGACCGAGACCGGGCAGCGTCACGTCGCCGGAGAGGCGGTAGGACGGGATCCGGTCGGTCGGCCGGACCACCCCGAACAGTGACGAGGTGACCAGCACCCGCGCGGCGGCCCGCCGGCGCGCGGCGGCGGGCAGCCCCGGCAGGTCGAGGGCGTCGAAGAGGACGCCGGTGTAGATCGCGTCGGCCCGGGCCGTCGGCGCCGACGCGAGGGCGGCGTTGCGTGCGACCAGGTCGGCCTGGGTCGGGCCCAGCCCCAGGGTGGCCACGGCCCGGTCCGGCCGCTCGGCGCAGTGCGAGACCAGCGCCGCCAGCACCCGTTCGCGTGCCTCGGTGAGCTCGGGGAACGACAGCGACCCCAGGTCGAGCGGCGCGCCCCGGCGGGGCTCGCCTTGCCCTCGCTCGGCGGCAGCAGGATCAGCACGGCCCGACCCTAGATCGTGGCGTGGCCGAGATGCCGCGCGGGTCCGCCATAGGGTGGCCAGCATGCCGACCAACCGGGTGCTCAGCCTGCGCACCGCCGCCGACGACTCGGTCGCCGCCCGGGCGCTGCGTGACGGGATCGCCGCGATCCAGGCCGAGCAACAGGTCACCACGGCGTTCGCGGCGGAGGTCCAGCAGGCGGCGGAGTCGGCGGCGTCGTCGCCGCGGCTGCCCGGCCTCGACCGCACCGACCTGCCGTTCGTGACCATCGACCCGGCCTCCTCGATGGACCTCGACCAGGCGCTCCACCTGGCCCGCTCGGGGCCGGGCTACGTGCTGTCCTACGCGATCGCCGACGTGGCGGCGTACGTCGCGGCCGGCGACCCCGTCGACCTCGAGGCGCACCGCCGGGGGCAGAGCCTCTACGGCGCCGACTCCAAGATCCCGCTGCACCCGAAGGTGCTCTCCGAGGCCGCCGCCTCCCTGCTGCCCGACCAGGTGCGGCCGGCGCTGGTGTGGACCGTGACGCTGGACGCCGACGGGGAGCGCACCGACACCCGGGTCGAGCGGGCGCTGGTGCGGTCGCGGGCCAAGCTGTCCTACGACGGCGTGCAACAGGCGCTCGACGCCGGCACCGCCGACGAGTCGCTGCAGCTGCTGCGCGAGGTGGGGGACAAGCGGATCGCCCTCGAGATCGCGCGCGGCGGCATGACGCTCCCCATGCCGGAGCAGGAGATCGTCGTGGAGGGCGAGCGATGGTCCCTCGAGTTCCGCTCCCAGCTGCCCGTCGAGCTCTGGAACGCCCAGATGTCCCTGCTGTGCGGGTTCGGCGCCGCGCAGCTGATGCTCGACGGCGGCGTGGGGGTGCTGCGCACGCTCCCGCCGGCCGACCCGCGCGACGTGAAGCGGCTGCGCCGCACCGCCCACGCGCTCAAGCTCGACTGGCCGCGAGCCCAGAGCCCGGCCGACTTCATCCGCGCACTGGACCCCTCGGTCCCTGCCGAGGCGGCGATGGCCACGGCATCGACCCGCCTGCTCCGCGGCAGCGGGTACGCCGCCTTCGACGGCGCCCCGCCCGAGCAGCCCGAGCACGCCGCCCTCGCGTCGCCGTACGCGCACGTGACCGCGCCGCTGCGCCGCCTGGTCGACCGGTTCGCCGGCGAGATCTGCGTGTCGCTGTGCGCCGGCACCGCCGTGCCCGAGTGGGTGCTCGGAGCGATGCCCGAGCTCGATGAGGAGATGAGGGAGTCGACCCGCCGGGCCAACGCCTACGAGAACGCGGTCGTCGACCTGGTCGAGACCGGCATCCTGCGTCCGCGGGTCGGCGAGGAGTTCGAGGCCGCCGTCATCGAGGTCGAGGAGAAGGACCCGCGGCGCGGCGTCATCACCGTCGCCGAGCCGGCCGTCGAGGCAGACCTCACCGCCGCCACCGAGCTGCCCTTGGGCGAGGAGGTCACCGTCCGGCTCGCCGCCGCCGACCTGGCGACGCGCAAGGTCGAGTTCCGGCTCGCGTGACATCCCGCCTCTGGCGCGCCCGCGGCCGGACCGTCACCCTGGTGGGAAGGCACCGCCGGGGACGGGGAGGGGGAGCGTCGTGACCCGTTGGCGATACCGGCCCTTCCAGACCGCCGCGGTCCTGGTGCTGGCCGCGCTGCTGACGGCGTGCCTGTGCGTGGCTCCGCTCTACACCGCCGCGATGAGGCAGGCGATCACCAGGGTCACCGTCGAGCGCGCCGACGTCCTCACCACGAGCGTGCAGGTGACGCTGACCCCGGCCGACCGCGCCCGGGTGGCGGCTCCCGAGGACCTGGTCGCCGCCCTGCCGGACCGGCTGCGCCGCGACCTCGAGAGACCGGTGCTGGGCTACCAGGCGACCGCCGGGCTGTACCCCGAGGGGACCTCCCAGCCCGTGGGACCTGTGCTGTGGCGGGAGGGGATGTGCGAGCACGTCACGATGCTCGCCGGAAGGTGCCCGGCCGCAGCCGGTGAGATCGCGGTGACCCCCGGCGACCGGGAGGCTTTCGGGTGGAGGCCCGGGTCCCACGTCGCGGTGACCGGTGACCCCCAGGTCGTGCGCGGCCATGTCGTCGCGACGTCCGTGCGGCTGGCCGTGGTGGGTGTCTACGCACCCCGCGACCCGGACTACTGGTTCGGGCGGCAGCTCGACGGCCGGGCCGGCCTGCTCGACCCGGGCCCGCCCAGCCACGTCCAGCACGACTCGTGGCTGGCCGACCGGGCCAGCTTCGAACGCGCCAGCGCGCCGCTCGCCGAGGTGCGGTCGTCGGCAGGGTTCGCGTTGCCCCCCACTGCCGACGCGACCTCGCTGCTCGGACTCGGGCGGTTGCTGACCCATCCCGAGTCGCTGGTCGACGAGAAGACGCTGCGCGACCCCCGACAGCGCTGGAGCAGGGACCTTCCCCGCATCGACGTGGTGACCGGCATCCCCGACCTCGCGGACGAGGTCACCCGCCAGGTCGACCAGGCGGCCGTCACCGTGCCGCTGCTGTTCGCCCAGCTCGGGTTGCTGGCGATGGTCGTGCTGTGGCTGGTCGTGTCGGCCATGGCCGAGCAGCGGCGGCCCGAGGTGGCCCTGATGCGACTGCGCGGTCGTGGTCGCCGAGGTGCCCTCGGGCTGCTGCTCGCCGAGATGGTGCCGATCACGCTGGCCGGTCTCCTTCCGGGAGCGCTGCTGGCGATCGGTGCGACCTGGCTCGCGCGCACCGCCGTACTCCCGGGCGAGGCGCCGTTCGAGCTCGGCATCCCCTTCGCCGCTGCGGCGGCACTCGCCGCGGTCGCACTCGTGCTGACGCCCGCGGCGGCGGCGGACCGGGTGACCCGGGAGCCGGTCGTCGACCTGCTGCGGCGGGTCCCCGCCCGCCGCGCCGGGTGGCGGTTGGGGGTCAGCCGAGGCGCTCCTGTTGGCGTCCGCTGCCGCCCTGGTGCTGACCTTCGCGGGCGGGGGCCTGACCGGCCCTGCGGCGCTGGTCGCCCCGGACTGCTGGGCGTGGTGGTGGGGCTCCTGCTCGGCCACCTCGTGGCCCTCGGCGTTCGCCGGGCTGGGTCGGCGGCTGCTGGCGCGAGGCCGGATGCCGTGGGCCCTCGGGCTGCTCGACGCCGCCCGCAGCCCCTCGACCCGACGGGTCGTGGCGGTGGTGACCGTGGCCGCCGCGATCGCGGTCTTCTCGGCCGATGCCCTGATGCTGATCGGGGCGCGCAACCGGGCGAGTGCCGCGGAGCAGGAGGCGGGAGCGCGGATGGTCACCTACGTCGAGGGGGCCGACGTGGTGGGCGTCCGGGACGCGCTCACCGCCGCCGACCCCGACGGGGTCGACACGACGCCGGTGGTGCGAGTCTCGGCGCCGGGCGCGGGTGCCGTCGAGACGCTCGCGGTCGAGCCCGACTCCTTCCGTTCCGTGGCCCTGTTCCCCGGTGCGGCGCCCTCCGAGGCGCTGTGGAACCGACTGGCCGCGCCCGACAGCTCGCCGATCGCCCTGGTGGGCTCTCGGGCGTCACTGGAGGTCCGCGGCTCATCGCTGACGTCGGTTCTCATCGGGGGGCGGCGCTCTGCGGTCGCCGTGGGGCTGGATCTCCTGGGTGACGCCGGCCGTGCGGTCCACGTGGAGCTGGGCCGGATCGCTCCCGCCCAGCGCCACGCGACCCTGACCGCGGCGGTGCCGTGCCGGCAGGGGTGTCAGGTCGTCGGACTGTGGTTCGGCAGCCTGCCGGGCGCCCGGGTCCGGGGAGCCGCCACGGTGTCGGCGCTGACGCAGCTCCCCGCCGGCACGCGAGTCGAGCTGGGGTCGGCCGTGCACTGGTCCGGCGACGACGGCGACGGCCCCGCCCCGGTCACGCTCACCGACGGCGCCGAGGGGCTGGACGTCCGGGTGCGCGGTGACGGAGGCGCCGTGCTGTCCGCCCGCCACGACTGGGTGCTCAGCGAGGTCCCGGTGCTGGCGACCACGAGCCTGAGGCAGCCCGTCGACACCGCCACCACGATCGCCGGACTGGACGGGGAGGACCGCGCGGCCCGGGTGGCAGGACTGCTGACCCGGGTCCCCGGATCGGCTCGGCAGATGTACGTCGCCAACCTCGACACGATGCTGCGTGGCCCCGCGGCGGGGCCGACGGCGCGGGTCGAGATCTGGTACGCCCGGGCAGACCCCGAACTGCGGCGCCGGGTGCTGGCCGCTCTCGACGAGCGCGGCATCCGCGCGTCCGGCACCACCAGCCTCGACGACGTACGCCGAGGTTACGACGAGTCCGCGTCGGCCTGGAGTCTCCAGCTGGCGGTGCTGGTCGGCGCGGCCTCCCTGCTCATCGCGTTGCTCGTCCTCGTGGTCAGCGCGGCGAGCAGCTGGCGACTGCGCACCCGAGACCTGGCAGCGTTGCGGATGACCGGCGCCGGCGCAGCGATGTTGCGGCGCTCGGCCGTGGTCGGCCAGCTGCCGGCCGTGCTGGTCGCCGGGGTGGTCGGCGGGGCGGCCGGTGCGCTCGGGGCTCGGCTTGCCATGCCGCTCGTTCCGCTGTTCGCGACCCCGCCCGAGGTCTCGACCCTGGACCTGCACACTCCCTGGGCGGGAGTGGCCGTGGTGCTCGCCGGAGTGCTCGCCGGTCTGTCCGTGGGGAGCCTGCTGATCGGTCGTGCGCTGGCGAGAGCGGCGGACGTGTCGCTGCTGCGGGAGTCGGTCCCGTGAGCGCCCTGAGCACCACGCCGGGGGTCGGGGTCCGCACCCGGGGAGTCGTGGTGATCTACCGCTCCGAGGGCCATGAGGTCGCGGCGCTGTCCGGCGTCGACCTCGACGTCGGCCCGGGTGAGCTGGTGGGCCTGCTGGGACCGTCCGGTGCGGGGAAGTCCACGCTGTTGAGCCTGCTCGCCGGGCTGCTACGACCGAGCGCGGGCAAGGTGTTCGTCGGCGCCCGTGAGCTCTCGAAGGCCTCGCTCGCCGAGCTCGACGAGCTGCGGGCCGGAGAGGTGTCCCTGATGCTCCAGGGGGCCGGCCGCAACCTGCTGCCCTACCTCACCCCGCTGGACAACGTGCGGTTCGCCCAACGGGCAGCGCGCCGTCGCGGCCGGGAGCTCCCGTCTCCCGCCGAGGTGCTCGCCGGGCTCGGCCTCCAGGAGCAGGCGGAGCGTCGGCTCACGGAGCTCAGCCCCGGCCAGCTCCAGCTGGTGGCGCTGGCGGTGGCGCTGGCCGCCCGGCCGGGACTGCTGCTCGCGGACGAGCCGACCAGCCAGCTGGCCCACGGGGCTCGTGACCTGGTGCTCGAGCAGCTCGGCCGGGTCACCAGGGAGCTCGGGACCACCGCGATCCTGGTCACCCACGACCCCGCCGTGGCCGCCGTACTGCCCCGGACGATCACCATCCGCGACGGCCGGGTGGGCGGTGAGGGGCGCCATGGGGAGGAGTACGCCGTGGTCACCCCCGACGGGTTCCTTCCGCTGCCTCCCCACGTGCGCGAGGAGCTGGAGCCCGGGACTCTGGTGCGGTTCCGTCATCACGAGGAGGGCTACCTGCTGCTGCCCGAGCTCGAGGACCCGACGGAACGGGGAGCCGGCGATGAGTGAGCTCCGGGCGCACGGCCTGACCGTCCGCTACGGCGACCTCGTTGCGCTGCGCGACGTGGATCTGACGGTCGCGCCAGGGTCGCTGCTGGCCGTCACCGGGCCGTCGGGGGCCGGCAAGTCGACACTCCTGTGGGCGCTGGCCGGCGCCGTCGCCGTCGCCTCCGGTCGGGTGGTGCTCGGCGACCACGAGGTGACGGGCCGCGAGCACGCCGCGGCACTCGGCATCGGCCTGATGCCCCAGGGCAACGGCTTGGCCTACTCGCTGACGGCGGCGGAGAACATCCTGGCCCCGCTGCTGGCGGCGGGCGTGGCGCCCACGGACGCGCGGGACAGGTGCCTGGCCGCGTTGGGACTGGTCGGGGTCGAGGAGAGCGGAAACCACCTCGTCGACGAGCTCTCCGGCGGGCAGCAGCAGCGGGTGGCGCTCGCGCGAGCGCTCGCCGCGCGCCCCGCCGTCCTGCTCGCGGACGAGCCGACCAGCGACCTCGACGCCGCCAACCGTGACCGGGCGCTGGCGCTGCTGCGGGCCGAGGCCGCGCGGGGCGCCGTCATCGTGATGGCGACCCACGACCCGGAGGCGGCAGCCCAGGCCGATGCGGAGCTCAGCCTCGACGAGGGGGAGGCCACGCTGAGCCGGTAGGCCGGACTCGGTCAGGTGTGCTCGAGGGTGCGCGCGCCGGGGTCCAGCGAGGGGTCGACCGCGCCGGGGACCGGCGACGGCAGGTCGGCCTGCGGGCGGGGCTCGGGGACCGGCAGGCGCTGTAGCTGCTTGAGCATCTCGGCCTCGATCAGCAGCGGGATGAAGTCGCGGATGGGGCGGCCGTCGAAGTCACGGTGGCAGCGCTCCACCAGGTGGGTGATCTCCATGGGGTCGACGTCGGGGAAGCGCGAACGGAGCCGCAGGATGACGCGGGAAACTGCCTCGGCCTCGTCATGGGATCGCATATCGCCATTGAACCGCCGAGCCCCCGGCCGGACCAATGCTGTTCACCGACTGTTCACTTTGCACGGCGGTGGCGGACGTCACTCGATCAGGGGCCGAGGCGGAGGGGCTGGCGTGTAGGCCGGGTTCTGTCCCGGCGCCGCCTGGCGGCGACTCCGGTGGCGACCATCCATCTGGGGCGACCGTTGCCGGCCGCCTCGTGCGGTCTACCCGCGCACTCGGGCGGGCCGCCCTCGAACGTGCGCGCGCCCCGGGCCTCGCGACCCGGGACTTCTTGACCTTGCTCCTGGTGGGGTTTGCCGAGCCACGCCGGTCACCCGGCGCGCTGGTGGTCTCTTACACCACCGTTTCACCCTCACCGCCCGGCGGACCGGGCGGCAGTCTGTTCTCTGTGGCACTGTCCCGCAGGTTGCCCCGGGTGGGTGTTGCCCACCACCGCGCCCTGTGGAGCCCGGACCTTCCTCGACCCGCCGCACGTCGTACGACGGGCCGCGGTCGCCCGGCCAGCCCCTCCGCTGGGTCCAGCGTAGGCGGTCCCCGCGGGTGGGGCTACCCGCGCGGATGGGCAGCGATTGTGCGGAAAGTGCGGCGTGGTGTCGCCGATTCGCGACGTTTGTGCCGAAACGACAGCAAGCCCGGGCGACCACCCACCACCTCGAGTGCCCCTGGCCGAAAGCGGGTACCTTCCCCCCATGAGCGACACCGAGCAGGAGTTCTGGTTCTGCCTCACCCATCACGCGGTCGAGGGCGAGGAGGGGTGCCGCAACGCCGACCGGCTCGGGCCCTACCCGACCCGCCAGCAGGCGGCCAGGGCGCTCGACATCGTCGAGGAGCGCAACGAGGCGTGGGACAACGACCCGAAGTGGAACGACGACGCCGAGCGATGAGTCCGGGGTCGCGTCGCTGACCCGAGTCGCCGGCTGCTCAGCGCCGGCGGACCCGTTTGCGGGTCTCGGCGGCCATCTCCGTGGCCATGTCGCCGGCGGTCCGGGCCTGCTTGAGCGCCTCGGTCACCGCCGCGGTCACGGCCTTCTGCAGGGTCTGCGCGAACGCGTTGGACGCGACCTCGGCGGCCACCCGCTCGGCCACGTCACGGGCGATCCTCTCCGCGCTCTGCTCGGCCGACCGGAGCGCGGCGGAGGCCTGCTCGACGGTGGCCGCCGCCGACGGGGTACGCCGGCCGCGTCGAGGCGGCGGGGGAGCGCTCGGCGCGGCGGCACCGGGCAGCTCGGTCACCGAGGCCATGCCCGGGGACGCCTTCGCCGCCTTCGGTGCCGCCTTCTTCGGTGCCGCCTTCTTCGGTGCCGCCTTCCTGGTGGCCGCCTTCTTCGGCGCCGTTCTTGACCGCCTTGTTCGGGGCGGCCTTCGTGGCCGGCTTCTTCGCGGTCCTCTTCGCTGGAGCGCTCGTCGCCGCGGGGGCGGTGGTCTTCTTCGCCGGGGTGTCAGCCATGCCCGACACGCTGCCGCAGGCGGACCCGGCTGTCCACCACGGCGGGCTCACCGGCCCGCGACGCCGACGTCAGAACGTGTGCTCGGGCCCCGGGAAGGTGCCGGCGCGGACATCGTCGGCGTAGGCGCGGGCAGCCTCGGAGATCACGCCGTGCAGGTCGGCGTACTGCTTGACGAACCTCGCCATCTTGCCGGTGCGCAACCCGAAGGCGTCCTGCCACACGAGCACCTGTCCGTCGCACTGGGCGCCGGCGCCGATGCCGATGGTGGGGATAGCCAGCTCGGCGGTGATCTCGGCGGCCACGTCGCCGGGCACCATCTCCATCACCACGGCGAAGGCGCCGGCCTCCTGCATCGCCCGGGCGTCGTGGCGGACCCGGTCGGCGGCGCTGCCGCGGCCCTGCACGCGGTAGCCGCCCAGGGTGTGCTCGCTCTGCGGGGTGAAGCCGATGTGCGCCATCACCGGGATGCCGTTGGTGGTCAGCTTCTCGACCTGGGCCGAGATCTCCGCGCCGCCCTCGACCTTGACGGCGTGCGCATCGGCCTCCTTCATGAACCGCACGGCGGTGTCGAAGGCCTGCTCCGGCGAGCGCTGGTAGGAGCCGAAGGGCAGGTCGGCCAGCACCAAGCCGCGCTTGGCGACCCGCGACACGGCCCGCACCAGCGGGATCAGCTCGTCCACCGTCACCGGGATCGTGGTGGCGTTGCCGTAGACGTTGTTGGAGGCCGAGTCGCCGATGAAGAGGATGTCGATGCCGGCGTCGTCGAAGATCGACGCGGTGTACATGTCGTAGGTCGTCAGCATGGTGATCTTCTCGCCGCGCTCCTTCATCTCACGCAGATGATGGGTGCGGACCCGCTTGACGACGGGCGGCCCGCCGGCGCCGGTGGCGTAGGGGGCAGTGGTCTCGGTGCTGGGAACGGGCTCGGACATGGCGCTCCTCCCCGGACGGGGCGTGACTCGCGGCTCCCGGATGGAGTCCACGGACCGCTCCACGCTAGCCGGGGGCGCGCCGTGCGTCGCGGTGACGGTGGTCACGTCGCCGCTCGGCGCCGGTCGGTCCGGCCCGAGAGGTCAGACCCAGGCCTGCCAGCCGTCGTACCTGCCGCCGAGGACCTGGGCCAGCCCGGTCAGCTCGCCGCGTGCCTCGGTCACCGCCTCGGGGGTGAGCAGCACGCCCTCACGGAGGGCCTGCACGATCCAGCCGGGGCCGATCGGGTTCTCCACCATCTTGGCGGTGTACGCCGGCTCGAGCCGCTCGGTCGCCTCCTCGGCCGCCTCCCGCGCCTCGAACCACAGGAAGTGGCTCCAGGAGTAGGCGTGCCGCAGGCCGTCGTCCTCCGCGAGCACCTCCAGGCGCGCGTCGTCGTCCGGATGTCCGGTGTTGAACATCCGGACCGGCGCCGGGCGTCTGCGAAGGGAACGCATGGCCTCGATGGAAGCACGAAGGCGTCCGTCGCGTCCCGGGAATCGTAGACTCACGAGCGTGGACTTCACCTCGGCCTACGCCCAGGGCTTCGCGCGGGTCGCGGCCTGCACGGTGCCCGTCGCGGTCGCGGACCCGCGGGCCAACCTCGCGACGGTGCTCGCCGAGGTGCGCGCCTGCCACGACGAGGGCGTCGCGGCCGCGGTGTTCCCCGAGCTCGCCCTGAGCGGCTACGCCATCGACGACCTGCTTCTCCAGGACACCCTGCTCGCCGAGGTCGAGGAGGTGATCGGCGAGCTCGCCGAGGCCACCGCCGACCTGCTGCCGATCGTGGTGGTCGGCGCGCCGGGTGCACGGCACCCGGGTGCTCAACTGTGCGGTCGTGGTGCACCGCGGGCGGGTGCTGGGTGTCGCGCCGAAGTCCTACCTGCCGACCTATCGCGAGTTCTACGAGCGCCGCCACTTCGCGCCCGGGGACGACCGACGCGACTCCTGGGTGCGGCTCGGCGGCGAGGACGTGCCGTTCGGGCCCGACCTGGTCTTCGACGCCGTCGACGTCCCTGGCCTGCGCCTGCACGTCGAGGTGTGCGAGGACACCGTGGGTGCCGATCCCGCCGAGCGCCGAGGCGGCGCTGGCCGGCGCCACGGTGCTGGCCAACCTGTCGGGCAGCCCGATCACGGTGGCCCGCGCGGAGGACCGGCGGCTGCTGGTCCGTTCGGCCAGCGCGCGGTGCAACGCGGCGTACCTCTATGCCGCGGCGGGCCAGGGCGAGTCCACGACCGACCTGTCGTGGGACGGCCAGACGATGGTCTACGAGTGCGGCGACCTGATGGCGGAGTCCGAGCGGTTCCCCGACGGGCCGCGGCGCAGTGTCGCCGACGTCGACCTCGACCGGATCCGGCAGGAGCGCCTGCGCCAAGGCACCTTCGACGACAACCGGCGCACCCACGACGAGCGGACCCGTGAGTTCCGCATCGTCGAGCTGGAGCTGTCGCCGCCCGCGGGCGACCTCGGGCTGCGCCGCAAGGTCGACAGGTTCCCGTTCGTGCCCGACGACCCCGAGCGGCTGGCGCTCGACTGCTACGAGGCCTACCACATCCAGGTCGCCGGGCTGGAGCAGCGGCTGCACGCGATCGGCCAGCCCAAGGTGGTGATCGGCGTCTCGGGCGGCCTCGACTCCACCCACGCGCTGATCGTCGCCGCGAAGGCGATGGACCGGCTGGCGCGCCCGCGCGGCGACATCCACGCGTTCACGATGCCGGGCTTCGCGACCTCCGAGGTGACCAGGTCCTACGCCACCCGGCTGGCGAAGTCGCTCGGCGTGACCTTCGAGGAGCTCGACATCCGCCCCGCGGCCCGGCAGATGCTCGACGACCTCGATCATCCCTACGCCGACGGCCAGCCGGTCTACGACGTCACCTTCGAGAACGTGCAGGCCGGACTGCGCACCGACTACCTCTTCCGGCTCGCCAACCACCGCGGCGGCATCGTGCTCGGCACCGGCGACCTGTCCGAGCTGGCGCTCGGCTGGTGCACCTACGGCGTCGGTGACCAGATGTCCCACTACAACGTCAACGCCGGAGTGCCGAAGACGCTGATCCAGCACCTGATCCGCTGGGTCGCCGACTCCGACCAGTTCGGCGAGGACACCAACGCGGTGCTCCGCGAAATCGTCGACCACGAGATCACTCCGGAGCTGATCCCCGCCGAGGACGGGGCGAAGCCCCAGTCCACCGAGGCGAGCGTCGGGCCCTACGCGCTGCAGGACTTCACGCTCTACCACGTCGTGCGTCGCGGCTACCGGCCCCGCAAGATCGCCTTCCTGGCCTGGCACGCCTGGCGCGACGCCGCCGCGGGGGAGTGGCCGCCGAACTTCCCCGACGACCGCCGTCGCGCCTATGACCTGGCCGAGATCCGCGAGTGGCTCCAGGTGTTCGTCCGCCGGTTCTTCGCCAGCCAGTTCAAGCGCTCCGCGCTGCCCAACGGGCCCAAGGTCAGCGCCGGCGGCACCATGTCGCCCCGCGGGGACTGGCGGATGCCCTCCGACGCCTCCGCCGCCGCCTGGCTGGCCGACCTCGAGGACCACGTCCCCACCTCCCTGTGACGACATGCCGGGAATGGCCCCGCGAGATGCCGGGAATGGCCCCGCGAGATGCGGGGAATCGCCCTGCGACATGCGGGGAATGGCCCCGCGACATGCGGGGAATGGCCCCGCGAGATGCGGCTGAGGGCTCTTCCTTGACCCTGACACCGTGTGAGGCCCTCGACTGGGAGTCGTCATGTTGACCATCGGAGAGTTCGCCCGGCTGGCCGGGGTGTCGGTGCGCATGCTGCGCCACTACGACGCCCTGGGCCTGCTGCCGCCCGCGGAGGTGGACCGGTTCTCCGGCTATCGCCGCTACCGGCCCGGCCAGCTGCCGCGCGCGCACCAGCTCGTCGCCCTCAAGGAGCTCGGGTTCACCCTCGAGCAGGTCGGCGAGCTGCTCGACCAGACCGCGCCCGACCAGGTGCGCGGTCTGCTCGAGACGCGCAAGCGGGAGCTGGCCGACCAGATCGGCCGCGACACCGGCCGGCTGGCCGAGGTCGAGCGACGCCTCCGACTCATCGAAGGAGACAGTCAGATGCAGTTCACCCTCACTTCCCTGCCCGAGATCCGGCTCGCCCAGCTCACCGGCGAGGTCACCGAGCAGCCTGAGATCGCCGGCGTGATCGGCCCGCTCTTCGAGCGCCTGGTCGCTGCGTACGACGGCCGGCTGCCCGGCCGCTCCGTCGCGTGGTACGCCGGCGACGGAGACCGGCTGCGCCTCGCCGCCGCCGTGGAGGAGCACGGTGAGGCGCCTCCCGGCGTCGAGACGGAGACACTCCCCGCGGTCGCGCGGGCCGTCGTGACGACGTACCGCGGCCCGATCAGCGGGATCGGTGACGCCTGGCAGGCGCTCGGTGCGCACCTCGCCGAGCATGGGCACCAGCCCGCCGGCATCTGTCGGGAGATCTACCACGTGATCCATCTCGACGGCGCCCACGACGAGGTGATCGAGCTCCAGCAGCCGGTGGCCTGACCGGTCCGCGCCTCAGTTGTGGACACGTGGGTGGACCACTACCCGCATCTCGTGCCGCCATGACCCGCATGTCGTGCCGCCATGACCCGCATGTCGTGCCGCCATGACCGGCATGTCGGGAGACCATTTCCCGCACCTCGTGTCGGGACACGCCTGCGAAACATCCCTGCGACATAGTGGGGCCATGGGCAAGCAGGAAGACTTCGTGCTGCGGGCGCTCGAGGAGCGTGACGTGCGGTTCGTGCGGCTGTGGTTCACCGACGTGCTGGGGTTCCTCAAGTCGGTGGCGGTGGCACCCGCGGAGCTGGAGGGGGCCTTCGACGAGGGCATCGGCTTCGACGGCTCGGCCATCGAGGGCTTCGCGCGGGTCTACGAGGCCGACATGCTGGCCAAGCCCGACCCGTCGACGTTCCAGATCCTGCCGTGGCGCGGCGAGGGGCAGGCGACCGCCCGGATGTTCTGCGACATCGTGATGCCCGACGGCAGCCCCTCGTACGCCGACCCGCGCCACGTCCTCAAGCGGACCCTGACCAGGGCGGCCGACCAGGGGTTCACCTTCTACACCCACCCCGAGATCGAGTTCTACGTGTTCCGCGACTCCCCGCAGCCCGGCCAGGAGCCGGTGCCGGTCGACCGGAGCGGCTACTTCGACCACACGGCGCAGTCGCAGGGCGCCGACTTCCGGCGCGAGGCGATCACGATGCTCGAGTCGATGGGCATCTCCGTGGAGTTCAGCCACCACGAGGGCGGGCCGGGCCAGCAGGAGATCGACCTGCGCTACGCCGACGCGCTGACGACCGCTGACAACGTGATGACGTTCCGGACCGTCATCCGGGAGGTGGCGCTCGGTCAGGGCCTGTGGGCCAGCTTCATGCCGAAGCCGTTCACCACCCATCCCGGCTCCGGGATGCACACGCACGTGTCGCTCTTCGAGGGCGACCGCAACGCGTTCTTCGAGGCCGGCGCGGAGTACCAGCTGTCCAAGACCGGGCGTCAGTTCATCGCCGGCATCCTCACCCACGCGGCGGAGATCACCTGCGTCACCAACCAGTGGGTCAACAGCTTCAAACGGCTGATGGGCGGCGGCGAGGCGCCGTCGTACATCTGCTGGGGACACAACAACCGCTCGGCCATGATCCGGGTCCCGATGTACAAACCTTCGAAAGTCAACTCAACACGCATCGAACTGCGTACGATCGACGCAGCCTGCAACCCGTACCTCGCGTTCGCGGTGGTCCTGGCGGCGGGCATGAAGGGCATCGAGGAGGGCTATGAGCTGCCCCCCGGAGCGGAGGACGACGTGTGGTCGCTGACCGAGCGTGAGCGCCAGGCCCTGGGCATCGAGCCGTTGCCCCGGAGCCTGCAGGACGCCATCGGCGTTGCCGAGCGTTCTGAGCTGCTTGCCGAGACCCTCGGCGAGCACGTCTTCGACTTCTTCCTGCGCAACAAGCGTCAGGAGTGGATGGAGTACCGCACCCAGGTGTCCGCCTTCGAGCGAGACAGGATGTTGCCGGTCCTATGACAGTTCAAGCCCTCGGCGTGGACAGGGTCCACGGATACCCCCGCGTGGTGGTCGAGCCACTGCTGTGGCTGGTCGTCACCACCGGGGTGGTCTGGACCGCTGTCGCCTTCGACGTCCACTCCGCCGTCGCCGGCGGAGTCGCGCTGCAGCCGCGACTCGGCGTGATCTCGGCCGCGATGGCCGTGGTGCTCCTCGTCAACGGCGTCGCCGCGCTGCTCTTCGCCTCGAGCCCCGGCTCGGTGTCCCGCTCGCTGGCCATGCTCGCCGGCCTGGGCCTGATCATCTCCGGGTGGGCCATCAACCGGATCGACCAGATCGAGTTCGCCACGCGGCACAAGCTGATGTGGGGCTTCATGCTGGCCGGGATCGCCCTGACGCTGCTGGCCTCCGTCAAGTGGCGGGTCGTGCCTCCACCTCCGGGTCAGGAGCGTGGTTGGCCGGTCTTCGCGGCGATGATCGCCCTGGCGTTCGCCGCCGTGGTGCTCGGCTACATGTGCTTCCGCACCTTCGACCAGGGGTTCGTGGCGGTCCCCAAGCGGGAGACCGCCGCGTGGACCGACCTGCTGCCCTGGTGGATGCTGTTGGTGGGCGTCCTCGGCACCATGGAGCAGGTCTGGAGCCAGCGCTGGCTGGCCGCGGCCCTGACGCTGGTGGGTGGCGCGGTGCTGGCGGCCGGCATCGCCCCTGCCTGACGAGCGACTCACGAGCGACCCGAGGGACCGCCAGGCCACGGCCGGGCCACGGCGCGCCCGCTAGATTGCGGCTGTGACCACCAGCCATCCGCGCATCCTCGTCGTCGAGCACGAGGCCGACGACCCCCCGGCCTGGTTCGGCGTCTGGCTCGAGGGCGCCGGCTGCGACCTGCACGTGTGCCAGCCCTGGGCCGGCGACGCGCTCCCCACCGGCCTCGACGGGTACGCCGGCCTGCTGGTGATGGGTGGCTGGATGAGCGCCCACCACGACGCCGAGGTGTCGTGGCTGGCCGGGGTCAAGGACCTGGTCCGCGAGGCGGTCGCGGCGCGGATGCCGATGTTCGGCATCTGTCTCGGCCACCAGGTGGCGACCGTCGCGCTGGGTGGGACCGTGGTCGTGAAGAACCCGACCGGTCAGCAGATCGGGCTGTTGCCCGTCGCGTGGACCGACGCCGCCGCGGGCGACCCGTTGTTCGGTGCCGTCGCCACCGGCCCCGGGGAGCCCCCGCGCCGCGGCATCCACTGGAACAGTGACATCGTCAGTGAGCTGCCGCCCGGAGCGAGCCTGATGGCGACCGCGCCCGGCGGCGAGATCCAGGCGGCGCGCTTCGCCGACGCCGCCTGGGGCGTCCAGTGGCACCCGGAGATCGACGAGCCGCTGCTGCGTCGCTGGGTCGACGAGGAGCCGGACCAGCCTCGCGAGGCGGGCGTCGACGCCGACCAGGTGCTCGCCGAGGTGGAGGCCGCTCGGGCCGAGCTCGACGCGGCCTGGCGGCCCCTGGCCGAGCGGTTCGCGGCCCTCGTGACGGCGTACTCCACCGCGGCGGTCGCCGCCCGATGACCCCCCGCGAACCCGACAGCGCGACCAGCCGTCAGGCGCTGCTCCGCTGGGGGTTCCACGACGTCGAGGCCGCCCAGCAGGGCCTCGCCACGCTGGGGGAGGTCCGCGAGCCGCTGGTCGCGATGTTCGGCCGCGCCGGCGACCCCGACCTGGCGCTGTCGGGGCTGCTGCGCCTGGTCGCCGCCACCGACGAGCCCCAGGACCTCCGCGACGCCCTGATGGAGGACGAGGGCCTCGCGATGCGGCTGCTGCTCGTGCTCGGGGCCAGCCAGGCGCTGACCGACCACCTGGTCCGGCACCCCGACCAGTGGCGCGAGCTGTGCGACCCTGCGCTCGGGTCCACCCGTCCCGCGGCCTACGCCGTCCGCGCGGCGCTGCTCACCGCCGTCGGCGCCGAGCCCTGCGACGAGGTGCCCGTGGCCACCCTCGGACCGACCCAGGCGGCCGATGCCCTGCGCGTGGAGTACCGCCGGCACCTGCTGCGGCTGGCCTCCCGCGACCTGGCCCACCACCTCTCGGTCGACGACGCGGCCGCCGAGCTCTCCGACCTGGCGGCCGGCACCCTCGACGCCGCGCTCGCCGTCGCCCGGGCCCGGGTCGGCGAGGCGGCGGCCGACGCGCGGCTCGCGGTCCTGGCGATGGGCAAGTGCGGTGCCCACGAGCTCAACTACGTCTCCGACGTCGACGTCATCTTCGTCGCCGAGCCGGTCGAGGGTGTGGACGAGGCGGCCGCACTGCGGGCGGCCACCCAGCTCGCGGCGACGCTGATGCAGGTCTGCTCCGACCAGACTCCGGAGGGCACCATCTGGCCGGTCGACGCCAACCTCCGTCCGGAGGGCCGGCAGGGACCCCTGGTCCGGACCCTGGCCAGCCATCGCGGCTACTACGAGCGCTGGGCCAAGACCTGGGAGTTCCAGGCCCTGCTCAAGGCCCGACCGGTTGCCGGCGACCTCGCGCTCGGACGCGCCTTCGTCGAGATGGTCGAGCCGTTGGTGTGGAGCGTCGCCGAGCGGGACGGCTTCGTCACCGACGTCCAGGCGATGCGGCGCCGGGTGGTCGACCACATCCCGAAGACGGAGGCCGAGCGCCAGCTCAAGCTGGGCTCCGGCGGGCTCCGCGACGTCGAGTTCGCCGTCCAGCTGCTGCAGCTGGTGCACGGCCGCGCCGACCCACGGGTGCGGCCGGCCACCACCCTCAGCGCGCTCGCGGAGCTGACCCGGGCGGGCTACGTCGGTCGCGAGGACGGCGACGCGCTGGGCGAGGCCTACGCGTGGCTGCGCACCTTGGAGCACCGGATGCAGCTCTTCCAGCTCCGGCGCCTCCACGTCGTCCCCGAGAACGACGACACGCTGCGGCGGCTCGGCCGGACCCTGGGCTATCTGAAGGATCCCGTCGAAGCCCTCGACAAGGCCTGGGCCCACCACCGCCGGGAGGTCCGGCGACTGCACGAGAAGCTGTTCTACCGCCCCCTCCTGGAGGCGGTGGCCAGGATCCCCGGCGAGGAGGCCCGGCTCAGCCCGGAGGCCGCCGAGGAGCGGATGGCCGCGCTCGGCTACCAGGACCCACCCGCAGCCCTGCGTCATCTGGAGGCGCTGACCAGCGGGCTCTCCCGCACCGCCGCGATCCAGCGGACCCTGCTGCCGGTCATGCTCGAGTGGTTCGCCGACGCGCCCGACCCCGACGCCGGCCTGTTCGGCTTCCGCAGGATCAGCGAGGCTCTCGGCCGGACCCCGTGGTACCTCAAGACCCTGCGCGACGAGGGCCAGGTGGCCGAGCGGCTGGCCCGGCTGCTCGCGACCTCGCGCTATGCCACCGACCTGCTCGAGCGTGAGCCCGACGGTGTCCGGCTGCTCGGCGGCGACCTGGAGCCGCTGACCTCCGAGGCCATCCTGCAGGAGATGCGCTCCCTCGCCGGCCGCCACGACTCCGCCGAGGGAGCGGTCCGGGCGATCCGGGGCATCCGGCGCCGCGAGCTCTTCCGGATCTCGGCCGGCGACCTGCTCGGTCTCGTCGACGTGGCCGACGTCGGGGCGGCCCTCTCGCGGCTCACCGACGCCACGCTGGAGGCCACGCTCGCCGTGGTCGAGCGCGCCGAGACCGAGGCGCGTGGGCTCGAGTCGCCGCCGACGCGGATGGCGCTGGTCGCCATGGGCAGGTACGGCGGCTTCGAGCTGGCCTACGCCAGCGACGCCGACGTGATGTTCGTCCACGACCCGCAGGAGGGCGCCGACCCGCAGCAGGCCGCGGCGTACGCCCTGGCCGTGGCCAACGAGCTGCGGCGGCTGCTGGCGCTGCCCGCCACCGACCCGCCGCTCGAGGTCGACGCCGACCTCCGGCCCGAGGGTCGGCAGGGGCCGCTGGTGCGCACCCTGGAGGCCTATGCCGCCTACTACGCCAAGTGGTCGAAGGTCTGGGAGTTCCAGGCCCTGCTCCGCGCCGATGCCGTGGTGGGCGACGCCGACCTCCGGGAGCGGTTCACCGCGCTGATCGACCCGTTGCGCTTCCCCGCGGGCGGCCTCGACGAGGCCGACATCCGTGAGGTGCGGCGGATCAAGGCGCGGGTCGACAACGAGCGGCTGCCGCGGGGCGCCGACCCGCACACCCACCTCAAGCTCGGTCGCGGGGGGCTCGCCGACGTCGAGTGGACCGCCCAGCTGCTCCAGATGCGACACGCCGGTGCCCATCCGTCGCTGCGCAGCACCCGCACCGTCGAGGCACTCACGGCCGCGGGGGCGGCGGGTCTGCTGGCCGCCGCCGACGTCGACGCGCTGGTGCGCGCCTGGCGCCGGGTCAGCCAGGTGCGCAACGCGATCACGCTGGTGCGCGGCAAGCCGTCGGACCAGCTGCCCCGCGACCCTCGCGAGCGGGCCGCCCTGGCCTCGGTGCTGGGCTACCCGCCCGGCTCGAGTGACCGGATGCTCAACGACTACCTCCGGATCACCCGCCAGGCCCATGACGTGGTCGAGCGGGTCTTCTGGGGCTGACCGCGGGCCGATCGGTGCGCCTCCGACGCCACCAGGAGCTGGCGCTGTCCGCCCTCGAGGCCGCCTGGTCGGCGGGCCGGCGTCGCGCCTGGGTGGAGCTGCCGCCCGGCGCGGGCAAGACGCTGGTGGGGCTGGAGACCGTCCGCCGGCGGCTCGCCGACGGCACGGCCGATGCCGTGGTGGTGCTGAGCCCCAACACGGCGATCCAGCAGCAGTGGGAGCGCGAGGCGCGCCGCCTCGGGCTGGAGTCCGACGTGGGTCGCGACCTGAGTGCCACCCTCACGTCGCTCACCTACCAGTCGGTCGCGGTCTTCGACCCCGACGCCGAGGTCGGCGACGACGCGGCGGTCGAACCGCTGCTGGCGCAGCTGCACCGCAACGGCCGGGCGCTGCTCGACCGGCTCGCCGCCCGGGGCGACCTGCTGCTGGTGCTGGACGAGTGCCACCACCTGCTCGAGGTCTGGGGGCGGCTGCTCGCCGAGGTGCTGGCCGTGCTGCCGCGAGCGCGGGTGCTCGGGCTCACGGCCACCCCGCCGGCCACGATGACCGCGAGCCAGGCAACGGTGGTGGCGGAGCTCTTCGGCGACACCGTGTTCGAGACCTCGATCCCCGCCGTCGTCCGCGAAGGCGACCTGGCGCCGTTCCTCGAGCTGGCCTGGCTCACCACGCCCACCGCGACGGAGGGCCAGTGGCTCGACGACCAGGCCGCCCGCTTCCACGAGCTGGTGCATCGACTGACCGACCCGGCCTTCGGCTCGGTGTCGTTCCTGTCCTGGCTGGACTCGCGCGTCCTCGCCGACGAGGTGCCCTGGGCCGAGCTGGTGGCCGCCGAGCCCGACCTGTGCCGGGCGGCCCTGCGGATGCACCATGTCGGTCTGCTCGGGCTCCCGCGTGGTGCCCGGGTCACCGAGGCGCACCGTCAGGAGCCGACCGCCGACGACTGGGTCGCCCTGGTCGACGACTGGGCGCGCGGGCACCTGGTCGCCTCGGCCGACCCGGCCGACGCCGAGGTCGCCGAGGCGATCCGCCGGGCCCTGCCGTCGGTGGGCTACCAGTGGACCCGGCGCGGCATCCGTCGTGGCCGATCGCCGGTGGACCGGGTCCTGGCGCGCTCGGACAGCAAGGCGCTGGCGACCGTCGAGATCCTCGACCACGAGCACGGTGTGCTCGGTGACCGGATGCGGATGCTGGTGCTCTGCGACCACGAGCGGGCCACGGCGACGCTGCCCGCCGACCTGACCGGGGTGCTGAGCCCGGGAGGCCGGGTCGGCACTGGCACTGGTCGCTCGTCTGGTCACGGACCCGGCGACCCGCGGGTTGCGCCCGCTGCTGGTCACCGGGTCGACCGTGGCCGGAGAGCTCGAGGTGCTCGAGGACCTGCGCGCCGCCGTCGCGGTCGGCGACCCGTCGCTGGCGGCCGGGCTGGTCGTCGCGGCGCACGGCGACGGCCTCAGCGTCCTGGAGGGGTCCTGGTCGAGCCGGCAGTGGGTCCCGCTCGTGACGGCGTACCTTGCGGGGGGTGGGTGCCAGGTGCTGGTCGGCACCCGGGCGCTGCTGGGGGAGGGCTGGGACGCCCCGTGCGTGACCGGCCTGGTCGACCTGACGGCGGCCACCACGGCCACCAGCGTCGTGCAGACCCGCGGCCGGGCGCTGCGCCTGGACCCGACCTGGCCGGAGAAGGTCGCCGTCACCTGGTCGGTCGTGTGCGTCGCCGAGCAGCACCCCAAGGGCGACAACGACTGGCAGCGCCTGGTCAGGAAGCACGAGGGCTTCTTCGCGCTGGACGGCGAGGGCGAGATCGTCGACGGGGTGGCCCACCTGGACGACTCCTTCTCGCCCTTCGCAGCGCCCGCCGCCCGGGAGTTCGGCGAGGTCAACGCCCGGATGGTGGCGCGCAGCACCGGCCGCGCCACGCTCGCGGCGGGCTGGCGCGTCGGCGAGCCCTACGACGACCACGTGGCGCGCACGGTGCGGGTGCTGCCGGACCGCCCCCGGGAGTGGGGGACCGACCAGCAGCCCCCGGCGGTCCGGGTCGGCCCGACGCGGGTCCCGGCCCGACGGGGGCCGCTGGCCGCCGCCGTGATGGGCGTCGGCGCGGCCTCGGCGGGTGTCGGCGCGGTGGTCGCGGCGGGCTACCCGCCGGTGGTCGTGGCTGCCGCGACCGGAGTCCTCGCCGCCGTCACCACTCTCGGCGGCCTGCGTGAGGTCCGGCGCGGCCGACGGCTGGTCGCCGAGGCCGGCCGCCGGCCGAGCATCCGGCAGGTGGCCAACGCGGTCGCCGACGGGCTCCGCGAGGCTGGTCTGGCCACGCGCGGGGCGGAGGCGGTCTCGGTGTGGCTCGACGCCGAGGGGGTCTACCGATGCTCCCTCGAGCACGTCGACGAGGCGGCCTCGCGGCTGTTCGGCGAGGCGCTCGAGGAGGCGCTCGGACCGGTGGCCGACCAGCGCTACCTGGTGCCGCGCTGGGTGATCCTCGACGGCGACGCGTCCGTCGGCCGGGCGCTGCGCGCCGCGGCGGGCCTGCTGGCGCCCGACGGGGAGGTGTGGCATCCGGTGCCGAGCGCGTTGGGCGTCAACGCCCGCCGCGCGCAGGGCTACGCCCGGGCCTGGCAGCACTGGGTCGGCGGGGGAGAGGCGCTCTACACCGGCTCGCCGGAGGGTGCCGGCGTGGTCGCGGCGCAGCTCGGCGACGACCCGTTCGCCGTGACGTCGGTGATGCGACGGCACTGGTCGTGACCGCCGGCCCGCCACGCGTCCACGGATGCGGACTGACGCGGGCCGCCGACGTACGGTGGTGCCCATGACTCGTCTCGGGACCCGCGTGGCGCTGGCCGGCCTGTCGTCCTTCGCGCTCGCGGGCGTCGCACCGGTCGCCCCGGCCTCGGCGGCCTCCGACACCGTCGTCAGCATCACCTTCAGCGACGCCACCGACGGGCAGTCGATCACGTCGGTCGGCAATGCGGGGAGTGGGACCACGGACCAGTCGGTGGTGACGGCCAACGGGGGCGCGTTGACGGCGCACTGGTCGCACATCAAGTCCGGGCTCGCCGCGCGCTACCCGGCCTACGACGGCACCGCGAAGGGCGCCCGGGCGGTGGTGGCGGTCACCAACGCCGGCAGCACCGATGTGCTGTCACCCGGGAGCGCGGCCTTCACCTTCGGCGCCGACGCCAAGCTCGACGACGCCAGCACCGGGACGGCCAACGACAACGGCAACAACCTGGTGCAGCGCGGCTTGGCCACCCAGACCGCGCAGTACAAGCTCCAGCTCGACGGCCCTCGGTTCTCGTGTCGGGTCAAGGGCGACGACGGCACGCTGATGGTCACCTCGACCCTCACCACCCGGACCAAGCGGTGGTACCACGCGACCTGCAGCAGGCGTACGTCGGCCCAGGGCGACTCCCTGGTGCTGCGGGTCCGGCGGGTCCACAGCGACGGCACCCGAGGGCCGGTGCGTCGGACGATCTCCGCCACCGGTCCGGTCGGCTCGCTCACCTTCGCGGCGGACACGCCCTTCTCGGTCGGCGGCAAGCTGCAGGACGCCACCACGGTCGCCACGCCGTCCGACCAGTGGAACGGCGTCGTGGACAGTGCCTTCCTCAGGGTCAGCTCGTAGCGCCGACGAGTCGCAACCGCACGTCCGTCAGCCCCTCGGGAGGCACGGTGAGCGTGCCCGGGCGTAGCCGCATCCCGGGGCCGCCCGGCGTCACGGAGACGGCGTAGGTGCCGGGCGGGAGCCGCGTGGTGAAGGCGCCCCGCGCGCCCAGCGGGATCCGGGCGACCACATCGCCGTCGTGGGAGAGCACCAGCTGTCCTGCCACCACCGGCGGGTCACAGGGCTCGTCGGGGAAGCAGGAGGCGGCCACCGCCGGCACCTCGACGGTGCCGCTGACCGGCACTGCTGCCGGGCTGGCGCTGTCGGTCACTGATCCTCCCGGTGGGGCGCTCGGCGTGGGCGAGGGCGCGTCGCCACACGCCGCCACCGACCAGCTGAGCAGGGCCACGAGGACGACCGAGCGCGGCGCGGACCTCCCCATGCCTCGAACCTAGCGCGCGGCCGCGCGGCCGGGCCGGGGACGTGGGGGCCGGCGCGGCCGGCCCCCACCCCTCGGCTCAGGAACCGAAGTAGCCCAGCACCGCGGTCATCAGGTCGGACTTCTGACCGGCGTTGCCGTACTCCTCGAACGGGAAGGCCAGGAAGACCACCCGGTAGGTGCCGCTGTCCACGGCCAGGGCGTTGTCACCGCCGGAGTCGTCGGTGAAGATCGCCTGGGCCGGGCTGATCGGCGTGATCTGGTCCATGTAGGCGTCGCCGAGGACCGTGAGGTCCAGCGGAACGTCGCCCACCCCGGAGGTGAACGTGCCGGCCACGCCGTGCACGGAGGCGGTGAAGATGTCGTTCTGTGCCTCGGTGCCGTCCCAGTCGACGTGCAGGTAGTCCCTCACGAAGTCGGTCTGGCCGGCTGCCTGGTCGAGGATGTCCTGACCCGACATGAACAGCCTGCCGCCGCCGTCGAGGAACCCGGCGAGCTCCGACTCGTAGGGGGTGACCGGAGCGGGGTAGGCGTTGCCGGTGAACCACACCACGTTGGTGAACGAGTCGAGGTAGTTCGTCGGCAGCGTCATGTCCGTCGCGAGGTCCCACACCTGGTAGCTCTCACCGGCGGCGTCGAGCGCGTCGGTGTAGTAGGACTGCACGTCGGGTCCGTTGCCGTCGTCGTCCACCACCAGGGTCGCCGAGGCGACCGCGATCGTGGTGATCGTGCCCGACCCGGACACGCTCGGGTCACCGGTGGAGGTCGCCGTCACCGTCGAGCTGCTGGTGTCACCGTCGGCGGCTCCTGCGGGGACGGAGACCTGCACGCAGACGTCGGTGCTGGCGCCCGCTCCGATCGTCGCCGTCGACGTCAGCGGGGTGGTGCAGTCGGACTCGAAGTACGACGTCGGGAACGAGCCACCCGAGGCCGACAGGGTGTAGGAGTCATCCTGGTAGCCCAGGTTGGTCACGGTCAGGTGGTAGTCCACGCTGCTCCCGACCTTGGCCCCGTCGGTCTGGGCGGCCGGAGCCACCGAGACGTCGTAGGGGTCGGCGATCGGGGTGACCGTCGGCGAGCCCGTGGTGAGGGGCCCCTCGGAGGACACCGCGCGGAACGAGTTGTTGACGATCCGGTGGACGCCGGAGGGCAGGCCCGCCGGGATCTTGACCGAGAGCGTCACGTCGACGCTGCCGCCGGCCGGCACATCGAGATGCCGCCAGGTGACCGTGCGTCCCCGCAGTGTCCCGCCGTCCGACGCCGAGACGAACGACGTCCGGCTGGGGAGCCGGTCGGTCATCCGGACGTCGGTCGCGTCACCGGTGCCGATGTTGCGCAGCGTGATCGTGTAGTCGATGGTCGACCCCGGGCCCACCGGGGTGCCGGAGTCGACCTTGTCGAGCACCAGCGCCGGCCGCGGGCTGTCGTCGACCAGGCCGTAGACGCCGCGACCGTGGGTGCCGGACGCGAGGACGCCGTGGCTCGGGTCGAGGTCGAGCTGCCAGATGCCGACGATCGCGTGGCTGTCGCCGCCCATGAACGACCAGCTCTTGCCGCCGTTGTAGCTGACGTAGGGGCCCACGTCGGTGCCGGCGTAGAGCGTGCCGGCGTACGACGGGTCGGCGACGACCGAGTTGAGCGGGCTGTTGGGCAGGTCGCCGGAGACGTCCTGCCAGGTGTAGCCGCCGTTGAACGTCGCGAACAGGTGACCGGGCTTGCCGGGCGTCGACTCGGAGAAGCCGCCGTAGGCGACGTAGGCGATCCGCCAGTTGGAGCGGTCGACCGCGATCGACTGGATCGGCCGGTTGGGCAGCTTCGGCGAGCGGATCCGGCGCCAGGTCGGCGAGTCGGCCGTCTGCGCGTCGGGGCTCACCCACAGGTAGCCGTCGAGCGAGCCGGCCCACACGGCGTCGCCGCCGCCCACGCCGAACGCGGACAGCGCACAGGTGCGGGCACCGTTGGGTGCGGTGCCGGTGCAGCCGCCGGTGAGGTCACCGCTGATCGGCGTCCAGAGCACGTCACCGGCCGAGGCGGCCTTCGCGTTGTCGGTGCGGTAGACGCGGTAGGAGCCGAGGAACAGCTGGTCCGGGTTGTCCTTGTTGAGCACCCACGGGATGTAGAAGTCGGAGCGATCCGACTGGTCGATGCCGCGGGCGATCGACTGGTTGCCGAAGATGAACGCGCCACCGTCGTCGAACCGCCACGGGCTCAGCCCGAAGTAGGTGCCGTAGACGTAGTTGGAGTCGGTCGGGTCGACCAGCACCTGGCCGCCGTCACCGCTCGACACGTCGGTCATCGCGGGGTTGGTGGGGTCGGTGAAGTGGCGCATCGTCCCGTTGTCCTGGGTGCCGCCCCAGATCCGCGACGGGAACGGGTTGCCGGACAGGTCCGTCCAGGCCGGGTTGGTGGCGACCGAGGTGTACTGCCCGATCGACAGGCCGCCGGCGTTGAGGGTCTGCCAGGTCACCGCGTCGAGCGGGTCGCCCGGGCTGGTGCGCCCGCCCCGGTCCGCGCTCTCCCAGACACCGCCGTCGGAGCCGCTCAGGATGTGGTTGCTGTCCTGAGGGTCGAAGGCGAAGGCGTGGAAGTCGGGGTGCTGGTCCCAGCCGAGGTTGAGCCAGGTGGCGCCGCCGTCGTCGGAACGGAAGATGCCGCCGGAGCCGATGTTGTAGTTGAACTGACCACCCGCGTAGACGATGTCGGGGTTGGTCGGGTCGGCCTCGACCACGTTGTCGTACCAGCACTGCGTGCCGCAGTAGTCGGCGACCGTGTCGTCCCCGGCGCCGTCGGAGGTCTGCGCCCAGGAGTTGCCGCCGTTGACGGACTTGTAGAGGTGGGCGGGCTCGTCGCCGATCTGGAAGCCGGTGTAGAGCGTCGCCGGGCTCGAGGCGTCGGGGTGGGAGATCGCGATCGAGAACCGGGTGGGCGCCTCGCCGTAGTCGACGCCGGTCGGCAGCCCGGTCATGATCTTCTTCCAGCTGTTACCGCCGTTGGTGGAGCGGTAGATCGCATCGCCCCAGAAGCTGGCGAAGAGGATCTTCGGGTTCTGCGGGTCCATCTCGAGGTCGGTCGCGCCGTGCTCGATCGGCACCTGCCGCTTGATCTTCCAGGTCACGCCGCCGTCCTTGGACTCCCAGATGCCGAACCGGCTGTGCACCGGGGGCGAGACGCGGCGTGCGCCGCCCCGGCCGCTGAGCACGGAGGCGTAGAGGTGGTCGGCGTTGGTGGGGTCGACGACGATCCGCGAGGTCGCGACGCCCTGGAAGTAGTCGCCGGAGACGTGCGCCCAGGTCTGCCCGCCGTCGGTGGACTTCAGGACGCCGTTGCCGGCGAGCGAGTCGCCGGAGAGCTCACCCTCGCCGGTGCCGGCGTAGACGATCTGGTCGTCGGAGGGGGCGATGGCGAGGGCGCCGATGGCCAGCGAGGGCAGGTTGTCGGTGCGCGGGCTCCACTCGGTGTCCGAGGGCCCGAGCACCCAGATGCCGCCCTGGGCGCCGCCCAGGATGTAGGTGCCGTCGTCGTTGATCGCGAGGGCGCCGATCCGGCCGTTCATCTGCTCGAGGATCGGCGTGCTGCGGGTCACCTCGTAGATCGGGGCGGCGCCGACGTTGCTCCAGGTGCCGTCGAAGGTGCTGGGGTTCGAGGCGGACACCGCGGCCCGGGCGCTGACCCGGCGGTCGGTGCGTGCCGCCCGGCCCGCCTTGGCCTGCAGCTTGCCGACCTCGGCCCAGGTCAGCTTCTCGTCGCCGGCGCGCAGCCGGCTGGTGAAGAACTTGTCGCGCTCGAGGAGGTGCTCCTCCGCCTCCTCGTTCATCCGCATCGGCGCGGTGCCGGGCCGGTAGACCGGCTCGTCACCTGGCTCGGCTCCGGGTCCCGCCCCGGATGCCGCGCCGAACGAGGTGAGTCCGGTCAGCGCCAGCGCCGCCCCGACCACCGGAACCAACCGCCTGCGAATGCGCGTGTGAGCCACGACCACTGCCTCCCCGATAGGTCCGTGTCCCCCAGAATGGGGCCCTTGTGGACGCTAGTACCGATCCGCCCGGGTGACCAGAGGCAGGGGCGTCCGGTTTGGCAAAGTCACTCGGCCAGCAGCCGCTGCTCTGCTTCGTACGACGTGAGCTCGAGGCGCAACGGCCACACGATCTCGTGCGGCACGCTGAGGCGGGTCAGCGTGACCTGCACCTGGGGAAGCAGCCACACCTGCCCGGCCAGCGACCCGCGCTCCCGCTCGGTCCGGGTGCGGAGCCAGACCACGGGGGCACCGGCTCGGTCCGGCAGCCAGTGGGCGTCGGTCACGCCCCAGGGACCGAGGGAGGCGACCAGCGGCACCAGTGCCGCGTCGACCGACCGTCGGACCTGATCGCTGTCCATGGGTCCCACGGTAGTCACGCGGTCCACACCGGCGCCGACTACTGTGCTGCCCTGGGTCGGCCGTCGGCGGCCGCGCGATCGGACCGCGGGAGGGGCATGTCCAACATGGACCGCGACGCCCTGCGCGCGGAGCTGGTGGAGTTCGGCATGGCCGAGGAGCAGCTGGCCGTGCTGGACCGGCTGTCGCCGCGGGTGATGTCGGTCCTGGTGTGGTTGATGGACCGGTGGCCGGGCCGGGTGGCGCTCCGGGTGGCCACCGGGCTGCGCCGGATCCAGGTGTTCGACCGGGCCATGACCATCGCGGCGCAGCTGTTCACCTCCGTCTTCCCGATCATCATCATGGGCGCCGCGATCTTCGGCGCCGACCAGGTCTCCTCGGCGGTCTCCTCGATCGGCTCGCTGCCGCAGGACACCCAGGACCTGCTCGACGAGGTGACGACGGGCGGCGACACGGCCACCTTCGGGGTGCTCGGGATCCTGGTCGTCCTGGTGTCCGCCACCAGCCTGTCGAGGGCGATGATCCGGGCCTACGACGCCGTCTGGATGAACGGTCGCACCCGCACCCGCCTGACCCAGGCGTGGCGCTGGTTCGTGGCCGTGATCGGACTGGCCCTCGCGGTCGCGGTCACCCAGAAGCTGGTCTCGCTGCTGGAGCCGCTCCCACCCCGGGACTGGTGGGCCACCCTGCTGGTCGCCTGCGTCAACATCGGCATCGCCACCCTGGTGCCGTGGCTGCTGCTCGCCGGCCGGGTCCCGATGCGCTGGCTGGTCCCGGGCGCGCTCCTCTTCGCCGTCGGGATGCTTCTCGCCCATCCGGTGTCGACGCGCTACCTGTCGACGGCCATCGAGGTCAGCGCCTCGCGGTTCGGGGCGATCGGCGTGGCGTTCACCTATCTCACCTATCTCTACGCCGTCGCGTGGTGGCTGCTCGCCACCGCCGTGGTCGGCCAGGTGGTCACCACCGACGAAGGGTCGCTGGGCCAGCTGGTGCGCGGCCGGCCGCAGGAGGGGAAGCCCGAGGCTCCGCGCCGACGCTGCAGTCGCGGCCCGACGACTCCTGAGTGAGGCCTGGGACTCTCATCCGCCCCCGAGGCCCTCCTCGCGCGCCTTCACGATCGCGGCAGCGCGATCGGGGACCTGCAGCTTCACGAAGATGTTCGAGACGTGGTTGCGCACCGTCTTGAGGCTGATCATCAACTCGTGGGCGATGGTGGCGTTCCCCTTGCCGCGGGCGACCATCTCGAGCACCTCGCGCTCGCGCCCGGTCAGCGACGGGAAGACCGCGGCGCTCGACCCCGCGCCGCGTGCGAAATGCTCGATGATGCGAGCGGCGATCTCGCGACCGAAGATGGCCTCGCCCGCGGCCGCAGCCCCGATGGCGCGGACGATCTCCTCCTGATCGGCGCCCTTGAGGAGGTAGCCGCGGGCTCCGGCGCGCATCGCGGCGAACACCGAGTCGTCGTCCTCGAACATCGTGAGGACGACGACCGCCACCCCCGCACCCGCACCCGACCGGGTGAGTCGCCGGGTCGCCTCGATCCCGTCGAGGTCGGGCATCCGCAGGTCCATGAGCAGCACATCGGGCGCCAGCGCGGAGGCGAGCTCGACCGCCTCGGCACCGGTCTCGGCGAGGCCGACGACCTCGAGGTCCTCGACGTCGGCCAGCATCAGCTCAAGGCCACGCCGGAAGGCCGGATGGTCGTCGGCCACCAGGACACGGATCATCGGGCAACCTCGGCTGCCTCCGCCGCGGCGACGTCGCTCGGCGGCCGTGCGGCGGGAAGGGGCAGGAGCGCCCGCACCACGACGCCGCCGCTGGCGCTGTTGTCGATGCTCACGCGTCCACCGAGCTCGCCGGCTCGCTCCTTCATGGAGGCCCACCCCACGCCGGGACGGCTGTCGGGGCCCGCTCCGCGGCCGTTGTCGGACACCGTGAGGCACAGGTCGTGGTCGGCCGTGACCTCGAGGCGACACCGAGTCGCTCCGGAGTGGCGGGTCACATTGGTGAGCGCCTCCGAGACGATCCGGAAGGCGGCGACCTCCACGGCGGCGGGCAGTGCGGGCAGCGGACCTGCGGTGTCGATGTCGAAGACAACGCGCCCACCGGACAGCGAGTCCGCGCGCTGACGCAGCGCGCCGACGAGGCCGACCTCGTCGATGGCCGGCGGCCGCAGGTCGTCGACCACCCGTCGTACCTCGGTGACCGCGGCGCGGGTCTCGTCCCGGATCTCGCCGAGCAGCTCGTCACGCGCCTGCTCCGACCTCGTCGACCGGGCCACCTCGAGCTTGAGCAGGATGGCTGCCAGCGACGGGCCGATGCCGTCGTGCAGGTCTCGCCGCAGTCGCTTGCGCTCCTCTTCCCTGGCCGTGACCAGTCCCGAGCGCGACGCCTGCAGATCCTCGGCGAGGCGTGCCGCACGGACGGTGACTGCGGCGTAGCGGGCCAGGTCCGCGAGCAGGTCTCGGTCCGCGGCCGACATCTCCCTGCCCGCCGGCACCGCGACCGCGAGGGCGCCGTAGCGCTCGCCTCGGTGCTCCAACGTGGCCCGGACCACGCCCTGGTCGTCGCCGTCGGCCGGGGGTGTCGCCTCGACCCAGACGTCGTGGACCCGGAGCGCCTGGGCCACCGTGTCGGTGATGGCCGCCACGAGTCCGAGAGACTCCGCGGACTCGGTGGCGGCGGCGAGCCGGCGCAGTGCCATCGCCGGGTCCCCGCGGTCGCCGTACACCCAGCGCTCGACGCGGGCTCGGAGCCACGCCTCGGCCGGATGGACGGCGACGGCGATGATCCCCACCGCCATCAGCCCTCCCCAGGCACTGGAGCCGAGCACGTGCTCGGCCGCCAGGAGCAGTCCGGCATAGAGCGAGACGACGGCGCCCAGGAGCAGGCCATAGGTCACGGTCCGGCTGAGCACAGGACGGATATCGAAGAGCCGGTGGCGCAGCACGGCCACGCCGATCGTGATCGGGAGCGCGGTCCCGGCCAGCAGCAGGGCCGCGTTGACGACCAGGGGGTCGTCGTCGAGACCGAAGTGGCCCACCCAGGCCAGCGCCAGGGCCACCGGCAGGCTCGTGGCCCCCCAGACAAGCCATAGCAGCTGGACCCGCTCCTCGCCCGCGGCCTGCCGAAGCCGACCACGTACGGCGAAAGCGCTGCCGCCCAGCAGCAGGACCGTGCCCAGCAGGCCGACCACCCCCAACAGGCCCGACACGGTCTCGGGCAGCCATGGCACCGGAGGCGGGGTGCCATGGTGGGTCGCTCGGTAGCCCGCGGCATCGCCCGCCGAGCCGACCAGGAAGACCGCGACCGCCACCAGTCCTCCGGCGACCCAGCGACGCCAGAACGGTGAGGCGGGACGTTCGTCGGGCAGCACATAGGCGATCAGCACCAGCCAGAGGAACAGGAAGACCCAGGAGCCCGCGCCGAGCTGGTCGACCACGGCCCCGGCGCCGCCCTCGCTGGGTTGGGTGAACGACAGCAGCAGGGCGAAGCAGAGGCCGTGCAGCACCAGCAGCGAGCCGATCCGACGCCGTCTCGCGCGGAACACGGCGACCCCGACCGCCACGGACGCGACCGTGGGTACCGCGAGGAGGACTGGGCTCACCCGATCAGTGTGGGACCTGACAGCCCCGGGGGACAGGTGCCCGGGAACCCTTCCCGAACCGCCCGGGACGCTGCGCTCAGGCGGACGGGACCCCGGGCGGGCGACGGTGACCCGACAGCGAGGCCGACGGCCTCGCACGCCGAAGGGAGATCTCCATGTCCGTCAGTCGTTTCGAGAGGGTCCTTCCCTGGACCGGAGCCGTCGCCGGCCTGTGCTGGATCGGCCAGTCCTTCCTCTTCCATGTCAGCAGCCGAGACCTGCCGGGCCATGCGTCGAGCGCAGTGATCCAAGACCACCTGGGGCTCAACTACGCTGCCGTGGCCTGTCTCGTCGCCATGGGCATCGCGTTGCTCTTCTTCGCCACCGCGGTCCGCAACCTGCTGCGCTCGGGCGAGGCCGCCGAGGCGACGTACTCCAGCATCGCCTACGCCAGCTGGATCGTCGTGGTCGCCGGGCTCGGCCAGATGGTGGTGTGGAGCTGGGGCTACGTCAACGGCGCCGCGGACGTGCACGATGACGCCTCGCTCCACGTGCTCGACTTCGTCGGGTACTTCGGCTTCGCGGGGATGGGCATCGGCATCGCCGGCGCGTTCCTGGCCATCGGACTCGGCGGGCGGCGCAACGCCGTCCTGCCTCGGTGGTTCGCGCTCGTCACCCTGATCCTCGGTGTCCTCAGCGCCCTCGGTGACGCCGGCATCCCGCCGGGCGGCCTCGTGAACTATCTGCTGCTGCCGTTCTGGCTGATCGCGGCGTCCGTCATCATGGTGCGCAGACAGGGCCGGAGGTCGACCACGGCGGCCGAGGTACTGGTCCGCGGCTGAGCAGTCCGACCTGCGCCGAACCCAGCCGCGAGCGTGAGCAAACAGACGTCCCCGACGCTTGTCGCCCGGGTCCGCCGGGACGAGACTGGAGACGGATGGGAAGCGCCTCCCGAGGGGGTCGTCATGAGCACATCCATCGTTCCCAGACACTCCCAGGACCCTCACACCGAGGACCTGGTCGAGGCTCTCGAGCTC
>NZ_JAWKJQ010000006.1:0-309782 GCF_041393715.1 Nocardioides sp.
GCCGACGACCCGCTCTCGGAGGAGGCGCTGCAGGGCGCGCTGGCCGGCGTACCCGTCGTCTGAAGGAGCTAGCCGGGGAGTGGGCCCGGCCGGTCCAGCCGCGCGTCCTCGTGCAGCGCCTCGGCGGCCAGGATCGCCTCGTCCTCGAGGGCCGGGACCTCGAACACCGCACGCTCGGCGTCCTCTCGCTCGGGCGAGGGCACGGCGTGCAGCTGCTCCTCGTCGGCGGCGACGAGGGATCCGTGCACCGTGGACAGCACGAGCGCGGCGGCCAGCACCGTGACGGCGCCGAGCACGAACGGCACGTGGACGTTGGTGACCTCCACCAGCTTGCCGGCGGCGAACGGCGCCAGCCCACCGCCGATGAACCGGACGAAGCCGTAGGTCGCCGAGGCGACCGGCCGCGGGACCGGCGAGACGCTCATGACGGCCGTGGTGACCAGGGTGTTGTTGAGCCCGATCACGATCCCCGACGCGACGACCGCGCCGATGACCACCCATCGGTCGGCCGACCAGACGGCGATCGTCAGCGACACCGCGGCCATGAAGGCGAAGCTGGCGTAGAGGGTCCGGGGCGTGCCGAACCTGGCCTTGAGGGCCGGCGCCCCGAAGACCGCGAACACCGCGACCATCAACCCCCAGCCGAAGAAGACCAGGCCCAGGTGGATCGGTGAGAGGTCCATCAGGAACGGGGCGTAGCCCAGGATGGTGAAGAAGCACCAGTTGTAGAGCAGACCGGTGAGGCTGGTCATGGCCAGCGGGCGGTGTCGCAACGCGACGAGTGGCTCCTTGATCGACGACGGGGTCTCCGGCCTGGGCGTCGGGTCGACCAGCACCACCGTCGCCACCAGCGCGATCAGCATCAGCACGGAGACGCCGAAGAAGGGCCCTCGCCAGCTGATCTCGCCGAGCAGCCCGCCGACCAAGGGTCCACACGCGATCCCGACGCCCAGCGCGGTCTCGTAGAGCACGATCGCACCGGCGAAGCCACCCGCGGCGGAGCCCACGATGACCGCCAGCGAGGTGGCGATGAACAGCGCGTTGCCGAGCCCCCAGCCGGCGCGGTAGAGCACGATCTCGTGGATGCTGCCGCTGGCTCCCGCGATCGCCGAGAACGCCACGATCAGCACCAGTCCGGCGACCAGCGTCCTCTTGGCGCCGATCCGGCTGGACACCCAGCCGGTCACCAGCATGGCCACGGCGGTGACGACGAGATAGCTCGTGAACAGCAGCTCCACCTGCGCGGGCGTGGCCTCCAGCTGGGACGCCAGCGACGGGAGGATCGGGTCGACCAGGCCGATGCCCATGAAGGAGATGACGCAGGCGAAGGCCACCACCCAGACGGCCTTCGGCTGCCGGAAGGGGCTCGCTGCCACGGACGTCGGGTGCGATACGGCGGCTCCGGACGCTGACATGCAGGGGCCTCCTGGGCGATCGCAAGGATCCATAGACTGTTCTATCTATCCAGAAGCATAGAGCCATCTATGTATTCACCGCCAGCACGCCTATGCTGTGGCCATGTCGCCGGCGTCGTCGTCACCGTCACGGTCGGCGCCGCAGGCTTCCGGAGAGGCGGAGCGGGTCGCCACCGACCTCTACGGGTTGCTGGTGGCCGCGCTCCGCGCCGTACCCCGCGACCTCAGCCTGACCGCGCTGTCGACCCTGGCGAGCGTCGAGCGCGCCGGGCCGCAGCGGCTCAGTGACCTGGCGGCGGCCGAGGGCGTGGCCCAACCGTCGATGACCGCGCTGGTCAGCAACCTCGAGCGAGCGGGCTACGTCGAACGCGCCCCGGACCCCACCGACGGACGGGCGATCCTGGTCCGGGCGACGGCCCGCGGCGCCCGACTGATGGCTCGGCGGCGCCGGGCCGGCGCGGCGGCGATGGCCGAGCTGATCGAGCAGCTCGACGACGACGAGCGGCGCAGCCTGCTGGCCGCCGGCGACGCCCTGACCCGGCTGCGGGCCCTCGACGAGGAGCGCCGCGACCGCCGCCGACGGGGATAGCCCCGGGCCCGGTGGCCGGGCCGGCTCAGGAGGCCGAGTCGTCCTCGGCGCCGCGGCGAGCCTCGAAGCGCTCGGCGGCCCGGTGGGCACGGGTTTGGACCTTGCGGGCGAACGCCTCGCGAGGCCGGTTGAGCAGGAAGACCGACAGCACCCCGGACAGCAGGAACGACACCAGCAGCGGCCACAGCACGGACGCCTCGTGCCCGAAGACGAGGATCCACAGGCCGAGGACCACGGCGAGCACCGCGACGAACAGCAGCAGGCGCATCAGGGTGTAGACCACGAACTCCTTCACGAGGCCCACCCTAGGTGGCAACCACGAGGCGTCTACCCTGGAGGTGTGCTGAAGGTGATGATCGTGGTGCTCATCCTGGGCGCGGTCATCTATGCCGTCGTTCGCCTGGTCCAGGGTCCGGGCCCCGGCCGCACCCCCGCGAGGCCGTCGCGCCCGGTCGCCCCCGACGACGACCCCGACTTCCTGCGCGACCTCGACCGGCGCCGCCGGCAACGCGACGATTCCGACCCCTGAGCCGCGCCGTCCGACTACCGTGAGGCCCATGCCTCGCCTGCTCGCCGTCGCCGCGCCTCTGGCCGCTCTCACTGCGCTGCTGAGCGGCTGCGGTGCTGACGCGCCGACCCCCGCCAGCGAGTCGCTGCCCTCGTGCGACCAGGTCTGGGTCGCGGGCGAGGACCTGCCCGAGGACTACGCCGGCTGCAAGGACGGCGACGGCGTGCTCCAGGTCTCGGAGATCAAGGAGTGCACCAAGACCGACCAGCGCTTCACGGCGTACGGCGACACCTACTACGCCATCCTCGGCGCACCGATCCACGACGACGGCCAGACCTCGTCGACCTACCAGGAGCTCTACGCCGGCTGCTTCGGCACCGACTGGTAGCCCGCCCGGCCGCCGGAGCCCGCGGCGTCAGCGCTCGACGACCACCGACGTGCCGACCTCGGGCGCGGCGTAGGAGTGCTGCGACGTCGTGGAGAAGTAGTTGATCCCGATGAAGTTGAACCACAGCGTCGCGGTGCCGAGCAGCGCCAGCCAGGCGGCGTTGCGGCCCTTCCAGCCGGCCGTGGTCCGGGCGTGGAGGTAGGCGGCGTAGACCACCCAGGTGATGAACGCCCACACCTCCTTGGGGTCCCAGTTCCAGTAGGAGCTCCACGCCTGGTGGGCCCAGATCGGCCCGGTGATCAGCACCGCGAAGGTCCACACCGGGAAGCCGAACGCGTGCAGCCGGTAGGACACCCGGTCGAGCACCGGCAGCTCGGGCAGCCGGGCGAGGTAGCCCGCCGGTCGATCGCCGGCGCGCGCCTTGAGGAGGTAGAGGGCGGAGGTGAAGCCGCCCAGCGTGAACGCCCCGGTGGCGATGATCGCCGCCACCACGTGGATGACCAGCCAGGTGGAGTTGAGGGCCTCGGTGAGCGGCGCGACGGGCTCGTAGAGCCACACCACCGCCACCATCAGCAGGGTGACCACGAAGCCGGTGACCAGCGGCCCGAGCCACGAGAGACCCAGCCGGCGGTAGAAGACCAGATAGAGCAGCGCCACCACGAACGTGCCCGACAGGGTGAACTCGTACATGTTGCCCCACGGCACCCGGTTGGGGTCGGCGGCCATGCCGCGGCCCAGGAGCGCCACGGCGTGCAACCCCACGGCCAGCCCGGTGAGCAGCAGCGCCAGGCGCGCGAACATCGCGACCCGCCGGCTCACGTCCGCCGGCTCGCGCTCCAGCACGGCGACAGCGGACCCCTGGGGTGACTCACCGGCAATGGCTCTCCGTGCGGCGGCGCCGACGGCCCCTGTCGCACGTCGCGCGACGGAGCCGACCGGCACCTTGCGCAGCGCGCTCCACTGCACCAGGTGCGCCAGCAGGGCGAGGAAGTAGACCACGCCGGCCGCGGCGACCGCCTGGTTGGAGATCGTCTCCCACTGTGCGTTGCTCACGCCTCCGGCTCCTCTCGCTGCGGGTCGCCCGGCCGGTCGGGGGCCGGCTCACCGCGCAGTGCGGCCACGATAGCCGCCACCTCGTCGGCCGGGTCGCCCCCCTCGGTCCGGTCGAGCCCACCGACCTCCACCAGGGTGCCGCCCTCGCCCGTGCGGGCCCGCACCCACAGCCGTCGCGGCCGGATGAACAGCGATCCGAGCAGCCCGAGCAGCGCGGCGATCACCCCACCCAGTGCGAGGTGGATGCCCGGCTGGCGGCTGATCTGCACCCGCACCCAGGGCTGCAGCCCGTCGAAGCTGACCTTGCCGAGACCGTCGGGCAGCTCGACCGACTCACCGGGGCGCAGGTCGACCCGGAACGGCGCCCCGTCGTCCTTCTTCAGCATCGTCATCTGTGCGGTGTCGAGGGCATAGACCGACTGCGGCGTCCCGTTGGACAGGCCGAGGTCACCGGTCCACACCGTCATCGAGATGAACGGGTCGAGTGCCTCGCCGAACGTGGAGTAGGGGCCGTGGTCGTGGTCGAAGGCATACGTCGGGTAGAGCTCACCCTGCAGCCCGATCTGGGTCGGGCTGGCGTTGGCGGCCTTGACCACACCGAAGGAGCGGAACGTCCGTCCGTCGGTGGGCAGGAACGGCCTCGGACCGCTGGCCGCGACGTTGCCGTCGCCGTCGGTCACGGTGATCACCGGCGCATAGCCGTGGCCGATCAGGAAGATGTCGGTCCCGCCGATCGACAGGGGGTGGTTGACCCGCAGGTCGTAGTGCTCCTCCTGCGCGCCGGGCTCGGTGCGGTAGGTCAGCGGCGCCTCGAACTTCTGCGCCATCCCGGCCCGCGGCCCGGTGTAGAGCCACTGGGCGGAGAAGTCGTCGACGGTGAACGTGAACGGCTCCATGACGTCGGGGTCGAACAGCCGGCCCGGGGCGAGGTCGTCGTACGACGTGAGGGTGTTGGAGAACCCGTCGCCGACGACGATGATCGCGCCGCCCTTGTAGCCGTAGAGGCTGCCCAGGCCGAACCCGGCGAGCACCACCAGCAGCGCCAGGTGGAAGACCAGGTTGCCCGCCTCGCGCAGGTGGCCCTTCTCGGCCGAGACCGCCCCGTCGCCGTCGGCGAGCCGATAGCGGCGCCCCCGGAGGACCCCCCGGGCCCGGTCCAGGACCTCCTCGACGCTCTGCTCCGAGGTGTACGACGCGTGCGCGGGCAGCCGGTCGAGCCGACGCGGTGCCGAGGGTGGCGCGGCGCGCAGGGCCCGCCAGTAGACCCCGAGCCGCGGCACGATGCAGCCGACCAGCGAGATCATCAGCAGCAGGTAGATCGCGGAGAACCAGGCGGAGCTGTAGACGTCGAACAGGCCGAGCCGGTCATAGATCGGCGTCAGGGTCGGGTGCTGGTCCTGCCAGCGCGAGGTCTTCAGCGAGTCCACGCCCTCCTGCGGGATCAGCGACCCCGGCACCGCGGCGAGCGCGGTGAGCAGCAGCAGGAGCAGGGCGGTGCGCATCGAGGTGAGCTGCCGCCAGATCCAGCGGGCCAGCTCACGGACCGACAGGTCGCGGGGCCGCGGTTCGGGGGCTTCGGGGGCCTCGGGCTCGACGGTGGTCGTCACACCGACACCTCGAATCCGCCGATCAGGTGGATCTGCAGCCAGGTGACCAGGTGGCCCCACCACCCGGTGACGAGCAGCAGCCCGACCGCGATCATCATCAGCCCGCCGATCCGGGTGACCCACACCTGGTGCTCGCGGACGAACCGCACGGTGCCGAGCATCCGTTCGTAGGCGACCCCCGCGACGATGAACGGCAGTCCCAGCCCGAGGGCGTAGAACGCCGAGAGCAACGCGCCGCGCGCGGCCGTGCCCTCGTTGATCGAGAGGCTGGTGATCACGCCGAGCGTGGGACCGATGCACGGCGTCCAGCCGAGGCCGAACAGGAAGCCGAGGAACGGAGCCGCGGCGAGACCGACCGCCGGCACCCGGTGCACCCGCCAGTCACGCTGCAGGAACGGGACGGCGCCCAGGAACGCCAGCCCGAGCAGGATGCTCAGCACCCCCAGCGTGATCGTGAGTGCGTCCTGCCAGCGGACCAGCCACGCCCCCGCCGCGCCCGACGCGACACCGATCAGCACGAAGACCGTGGAGAAGCCGAGCACGAAGAGCAGCGACCCGGCGAGCATCCGGCCGCGACGCTCGCGGGTGACCTCGGCGTCCTGGAGGTCGGCGCCGGACAGACCGGTGGCATAGGAGAGGTAGCCCGGCAGCAGGGGGATCACGCACGGCGAGAAGAACGAGACCAGCCCGGCGATCAGCGCCACCGGCACGGCCAGGGCCAGGGACCCCGACAGCGCCTGCTCGCGGAACCAGTCGCCCACGGCTCAGGCCTCCCCGGCGTCGGTGATCACGTCGCGCAGCGTCTGGGCCGAGGGCAGCGGGCCGCTGATCTGAGCCGCGATCCGCCCCTGCGCGTCGAGCACCAGCGTGGTGGGGGTGGTGCGGAGCAGGGCGACCGGGAACGCGAGCAGCACCTGGCCCTTCGGGTCCCAGAAGGTCGGGAACGGCACGTCGTGAGCACGCACGAACGCCTGCGCGTCGTCGACCGAGGAGTCACCGACGTTGACGCCGACGAACCCGGCGTCGACCTCGGGGTCGTCGGCGACCTCGACCAGGTCGGCCGCCTCCGCCTGGCACGGGCCGCACCAGGAGCCCCAGACATTGACCACCACCACCTGGCCGCGCAGGTCGGCGAGGTCGAGCGGCTTGCCGTCCAGGTCGGTGCCCCGGGCCTCGACCGGGGCGTCGCGGTCGGCCGCGGGGAACTGAACGACCTGGCCGTTGCCGGAGATGTAGCCCTTGTCGCCGGTGCTCCCCACCGAGTCGCAGCCGGTGAGTGCCAGGGCGAGCATCAGGACCGGGAGCAGCACCCGCCTCACGGACGCTGCTCCTCGGCGCCACCGGCGGAGAAGGTGTCACGCTTGTCCTTGACCGGGATCAGGTCGCCGGCAGGCTCGGAGTAGCTCACCCGGTCGAGCCGGCCGCCGGTGAAGTGGAACGACGTCAGGGAGCACAGCGTGCACTGCCGCTGGCGCGGGTCGTGCAGGAAGGGCGGCCCTCGGCGGAGAGGCGGGCGACCAGATCGGCAGCTGGTGGCTGACCAGCACCGCCTCGTGCCCGGCGGCCGCGGCTCGGGCGTCGAGCACGGCGGCGCGCATCCGGGCGGCGACCTCGGCGTAGGGCTCGCCCCAGGAGGGCTTGAACGGGTTCCAGAGGTGTCGCCAGCTGACGTCGCAGCAGCGCCTTCGGGACCGGGCCGTCGCCCTTGGCGAAGCTCAGCCCTCGAAGACGTTGGTGGACTCGATGATCCGCTCGTCGCTGGCGATCTCCAGACCCCGGGCCGCGGCGAGCGGCGCCGCCGTCTCCTGGGCGCGCTCCAGCGGAGACGCCACGAGGTGGACGATGTCGCGTTCTCCGATCGTGTCGGCGACCCGCTGCGCCATCCGGCGGCCGAGCTCGGAGAGGTGGAAGCCGTCGCGGCGGCCGTAGAGCACGCCGTCGGGGTTGTGCACCTCGCCGTGCCGGAGCAGGTGGACGGTCGTCTCGAGACGCGACTCGACGCTCATGCGGCGCCTCCCGCGGCGGCCGCGACGCGGGCGGCCTCGGGGAGCGCGTCGAGGATCGTCTGCACGGCGCGGTCGTCGTGGGCCGCCGAGACGAACCACGCCTCATAGGCCGACGGCGGCAGATAGACGCCCCGGTCGAGCATGGCGTGGAAGAACGCGGCATAGGCGGCGGTGTCCTGGGCCGAGGCGTCGGCGAAGTCACGGACGGGCGAGTCGGTGAAGAACACGGAGAACATGGTGCCGGTGGCCTGCACGCGGTGGGGGCAGCCGGCCGCGTCGAGCGCGTCAGCGGCGGCCTGCTGGATGGTGGCGGCGGTGGCCGCGAGGCCGGCGTAGACCTCCTCGGTGGCCAGCCGCAGCGTGGTCAGCCCGGCGGTGGTGGCGACCGGGTTCCCCGACAGCGTGCCGGCCTGGTAGACCGGCCCCTCCGGGCTCAGCCGGGCCATCACGTCGGCGCGGCCCCCGAACGCCGCCGCGGGCAGCCCGCCACCCATCACCTTGCCGAAGGTCATCAGGTCGGGACGCCAGCCCTCGACCGCGCCGTCGAGGCCCCACTGCCCCTGGCGGGTGACCCGGAAGCCGGTCATCACCTCGTCGCTGACGAACAGGGCGCCGTGGGCCCGGCAGGTCTCGGCCAGGAACGCGTTGAAGCCCGGGTCGGGAGGCACCACGCCCATGTTGCCCGGAGCGGCCTCGGTGATCAGGCACGCGATCCGGTCGCCGTGCTCGGCGAAGGCGGCCTCAACGGCCTGCCGGTCGTGGTAAGGGAGCACGATGGTGAGGGCGGTCGACGACTCCGGCACCCCCGGGGTGCCCGGGACGGCGAAGGTCGCGAGCCCCGACCCGGCCGAGGCGAGCAGCGCGTCGACGTGGCCGTGGTAGCAGCCGGCGAACTTCACGACCAGGTCGCGGCCGGTCGCACCCCGGGCCAGCCGGATCGCCGACATCGTCGCCTCGGTGCCGGAGGAGACGAAGCGCACCTGGTCGACCGGGGTGCGGGCGACGATCTCCTCGGCGAGCTCGACCTCGGGCTCGGTGGGCGTGCCGTAGGACGTGCCGCGGGCCACGGCCGCCTGGACGGCGGCCTGCACCTCGGGGTGTGCGTGACCCAGCAGCATCGGCCCCCAGGAGCAGATCAGGTCGACGTACTCGTTGCCGTCGACGTCGGTGAGCCAGGCCCCCTGGGCGCTGCGGATGAACCGCGGGGTGCCGCCGACCGCGTTGAAGGCGCGGACCGGGGAGTTGACCCCACCCGGCGTCACCACCCTGCCCCGCTCGAAGAGGGCGCGCGACTGGATGGGCTCGGACCGACTCACCCCGACATTGTGGCCGACGCCCCCAGCGCCCCCCTCATCGGTGCGGGCTGGGGTGTTGCTGCTTCACCATGCTGAGTGGGCGAAACCGCACTTCGCACGACGAATTGGCCGTGCCACGTGCAGCTCCACCTACTCAGCATGGTGAAGCAACAAACCCTCACAGGAAGTCGCGCGGGTCGAACTCGTCGATGGGGATGATCCGGATCCGCGGGAGGCTGCCGTTGAAGGCGCGGACGTCGTACTCCAGGTCGAAGAACTCCACCCCGAGCTCGCTGAAGCCCAGGTTGCAGAACTCCCGGAACCCCATCACGCCGACCCGGCGGCCGTCGCAGACGTCCTTCAGCTGCGGCAGGAAGTCGCCGTCGTGGCTGACCAGCACCACGTCGTCGCCGGTGTCGCGCAGCGCCTCGAGGGTCCGCTGGATGGCCAGGTCGACGACCTTCTGGTTGCCCGCGCCGGACAGCGGCACCGGCTTGTAGCCGATCGCCAGCAGTGCCTGCACGAACGACATCGGCAGCGGGTCGTTGGCGGCCAGGAAGAACAGCCCGACCACGTCGTCGGTGTCCCAGTGGTCGCGGCAGAACTGCAGCAGCCGCTCCCACCGCGGCCGCTCCTCGGGCTGCGGTCGGCGACCGAGGATCGAGGCACCGAGGGTGGCGTCGACGTTCTCGCCGTCGACGAGCAGGACGGTACGCCGGGTGGCGGCGCCGGCGGCTGGCTCGGACATGACCCCGACCCTAGCGGGCCGGCCGGTCGACCCGCCCCGGTCAGCGCAGCAGCCGCGCCGCCTCGGCGGCCCAGTAGGTGAGGACCACGTCGGCGCCCGCCCGGCGGATCGACGTCAGCGTCTCGAGGATCGCGGCCTCCCGGTCGATCCAGCCGCGGGCGGCGGCCGCCTCGACCATGGAGTACTCGCCCGAGATGTTGTAGGCGGCCACCGGGACGTCGACGGCGTCGCGCACCCGGCGCAGCACGTCGAGATAGGCCAGCGCCGGCTTCACCATCACGATGTCGGCGCCCTCGGCGACGTCGAGCAGCGCCTCGCGGACGCCCTCGACGGCGTTGGCGGGGTCCTGCTGGTAGGTCCGCCGGTCGCCCTCGAGGCAGGAGTCGACGGCCTCCCGGAACGGGCCGTAGAACGCGGAGGCGTACTTCGCGGAGTAGGCCAGCACCCCGACCTCGGCGTGCCCGGCCGCGTCGAGCGCGGCCCGGATCACCCCGACCTGGCCGTCCATCATCCCGCTGGGGCCGACCATGTCGACGCCCGCGTCGGCCTGGGCCAGGGCCATGTCGGCATAGAGCTTGAGCGTCTCGTCGTTGTCGACCCGGCCGTCGGGGGTGAGCACGCCACAGTGGCCGTGCGAGGTGAACTCGTCGAGACACAGGTCGCTCATCACGGTGAGCGCGTCGCCGACCGCCGACACCACGTCGGCGATGGCGAGGTTGAGGATGCCGCCCGGGTCGACGGCGCCGGTGCCCCGCTCGTCGCGGGTCTCGGGGACGCCGAACAGCATCACGCCGCCGAGGCCCAGCTCCGCGGCCTCCTCGGCAGCCCGCACCAGCGTGTCGCGGGTGTGCTGGACGACCCCCGGCATCGACGCGATGGGCCGCGGCTCGGCAAGCCCTTCGCGGACGAACATCGGCAGCACCAGCTGCCCGGGCGCCAGCGTGGTCTCGGCCACCATCCGGCGCAGCCCGGGGGTACGCCGCAAGCGACGCGGGCGGACCACGGGGACGGCCACCGGGTCGCCGGGCAGGCGACGGGCGGCGGCCTCCTGGGCGGCCACGGCTACTTCGAGCTCGCCCGGCGCCGGGCCGAGGGCTTGCGCTCCGACGGCTTGGTCACCGGCAGCCCCTCGTCGAGCAGCGCCCGGCGCCGCGCGGCACCGAAGTCGGCGAGCGCGTCGACCAGCACCTCGACGTCGGGCTTGGCGGCCAGCACGTCGACCCGCAGGCCGTGCTCCTCGGCGGTCTTGGCGGTGGCCGGCCCGATCACGGCGATCACCGTCGACGCGTGCGGCTTGCCGGCGATGCCGACCAGGTTGCGCACCGTCGAGGACGACGTGAACACCACCGCATCGAACTTGCCGGTCTTGATCGCGTCGCGCGTGGGAGCCGGCGGCGGTGCGGCGCGGACCGTGCGGTAGGCCGTCACGTCGTCGCACTCCCAGCCCTTGTCGATGAGCCCGGCCACGAGGTTCTCGGTGGCGATGTCGGCGCGCGGCAGGAACACCCGGTTGATCGGGTCGAGCAGCTCGTCGTACTCCGGCCAGTCCTCGAGCAGGCCGGCCGCCGACTGCTGCCCCGTCGGCACCAGGTCGGCGCGCAGCCCCCAGGCGGCCAGCGAGGCCGCGGTCTTGTCGCCCACGCAGGCGATCTTGAGACCGGAGAAGGCGCGGGCGTCGAGGCCGTACTCCTCGAACTTCTCACGCACCGCCTTGACCGCGTTGACCGAGGTGAACGCGATCCACTCGTAGCGGCCCTCGACCAGGCCGTGCAGCGCCTTGTCCATCTGCTGCGGGTTGCGCGGCGGCTCGACGGAGATCGTCGGCACCTCCTCGGGCACCGCGCCGTAGCCACGCAGGCGGGCCGACAGCGAGCCGGCCTGCTCCTTGGTGCGGGGCACCAGCACCCGCCAGCCGAACAGCGGCTTGCTCTCGAACCACGAGAGCGCCTCGCGCAGGTCGACCACGTGGCCGACGACGACCACCGCGGGGCAGCCGACCACGGCCGAACGGGCGTCGGCGGCGAGCTGGGCCAGCGTCGAGGTGACGGTGGTCTGCTGCGTCGTGGTGCCGTGCTGGGTGACCGCGACCGGGGTGTCCTCGTCGAAGCCGGCCGCCACGAGCGAGTCCGAGAGCTCGGCGAGGTGCTCCCCCGCGCCGAGGACGACCAGGGTGGCCGGGTGGGCGTAGCGGGTCCAGTCGAGCTTGGGGGCATAGGCCACGACCGCGACCTCGCGGGTGGACTTGGTGGTCAGCGGGATGCCGGCGTACGCCGGCACGGCGCCGGCGGCGCTGACCCCCGGCACGATCTCGAAGGCGATCCCGGCCTTGACGCAGGCCTGGGCCTCCTCGGGGCCGCTGGCGTGCAGGAACGGGTCGCCGGCCATCAGCCGGACCACCGCGTCACCGCGCTTGGCCTCGCGGACGACGACCTTGGCGCGCGCGGCATGGGTGAGCGGCTGGCCGTCCTCGCCGAAGCCACCGTCGACGAACACCGGGCCCTTCTCGTCGGGGGTGGGCTCGAGCGGCAGGCCGAGCAGCGCGCGCACCATCGGCTCGTGCGCGGCCACCTCGGTGACCACGACATCGGCCGAGCGCAGCAGCGCCGCGGCGCGCACGGTGAGCAGGTCGGGATCGCCGGGACCGCTGCCCACGAACGACACCCAACCGCGCGGCGTGGCGGGAGTGGCGACCTGGGTGGACGGACGGCTCTGCCGGGAGGCGGAGGCCGGGCGCGAAGAGGATCGACGAGTCATGCGTGCTGCCTTCTCGTGCTGCTGGCGGCGGCGCCCTGGCTGGACGCCGTGGTCATCAGATCGGCGGCGCCGTCGTCGAGCATCTGCTCGGCGAGGCGGACCCCGACGCCGGAGGCGTCGCCGAGGGGGCCGGAGGCTGACATGCGGACGCTGAGCGCGCCGTCGAGGGAGAGCACCATCGCGCGCAGCCACAGCTCGTCGCCGTCGTCTCCCTCGACGACCTCGGCGAGCGCTCCGACGGGGGCGGAGCAGCCGGCCTCGAGCCGAGCCAACAGCGCCCGCTCGGCGAGCACGGCGGCCCGGGTGGCGGCGTCGTCGAGAGCCGACAGCGCCGCGACGAGGTCGGTGTCGTCGGCGCGGCACTCGACGGCCAGCGCGCCCTGGCCGGGTGCGGGAAGCATCTGCAGCGGGTCGAGGGTCTCGGTGATCTCGTCGACCCGGCCGAGCCTGGCGAGGCCGGCGCGAGCCAGCACCACCGCGTCGAGGTCGCCCTCGGCGACCCGGCGCAGGCGGGTGTCCACGTTGCCGCGGAGGTCGGTGATCTCCAGGCCCAGGCCGAGCGCGGCGAGCTGGGCGGCCCGTCGCGGTGATCCCGTGCCGATCGTGGAGCCGACCGGCAGCTCGCCGAGGGTCAGCCCGTCGCGGGCCACGACGGCGTCGCGCGGGTCCTCCCGCAGGGGTACGGCGGCCAGGGCGATGCCCGGCTCGTCGGCCGTCGGCAGGTCCTTGAGCGAGTGGACCGCCAGGTCGACCTCGCCGCGCAGCAGCGCCGCCCGCAGCGCGCTGACGAAGACGCCGGCACCGCCCAACGACGCCAGCGGCGCGTCGGTGAGGTCACCCTCGGTGGTCACCGGCACCAGCTCGACCTCGCGCCCGAGCCGGGCGGTCACCTCCGCGGCGACCGCCTCGGACTGGGTGCGGGCGAGCGTCGAGGCGCGGGTGCCGAGACGCAGCGGAGCCGTCATCAGAGCCCCTCCCCACGCGATGCCTCGTCGGTGACGACCGGCCTGGTGACGGCCTCGACGGCATCGGGGTCGAGGGCGAAGAGCTCGGCCAGCGCCGCGGCGTAGGAGACCGCGCCCCCCTCGTCGGCCAGCTCCTTGACCCGCACCGTCGGCTGGTGCAGCAGCTTGTCGGCCAGCCGGCTCATGGCCTGGGCCACCTCGCGGCGCAGCGCGGGGTCGAGCTCGGGGAGCCGCGCGTCGAGCCGCTCGAGCTCGGCGTCGACGAGGCCGGTGGCCATGGTGCGCAGCGCGACCACGGTGGGGGTGACGCTGGCCTGCCGGCGGGCGGTGAGGTAGGCCGACACCTCCTGGGCCACGATCGACCGGACCCCCTCGACCTCCTGCCCCGCCGAGGAGGCGGACAGCCGCTCCCCGAGGAGGGCCAGGTTGACCAGCCGGACACCGGGGAGTGCGCCGACGGCGGGGTCGATGTCGTGGGGCAGGGCCAGGTCGACCAGCGTGAGGGGCCGCCGCGGGAGCATCTCCGGGGTGACCATCAGGTCGGCCGAGCCGGTGCAGGCGATGACCAGGTCGGCGACCGCGAGCTCCTCGCCGAGGGCGGCCAGCGGCGCCACCCGGCCGGCGTACTCGGCCGCGAGGCGCTCGGCGCTCTCCGCGGTGCGGTTGACGATGACGACGTCGACGGCGCCGGAACGCGTGACCGCGGCGACCGCCAGCGAGGCCATCGAGCCCGCGCCGAGCACCAGCACCCGGGCGCCGGCGACCGGCGTGGTCTCGGCGGCCGCCTCCAGAGCGGCACTGACCAGCGAGGGCGCGGCGCGGTCGATGTCGGTCTCGGCGTGGGCGCGCTTGCCGACCCGCAGCGCCTGCTGGAAGAGCGAGTTCAGCACCGGTCCGACGGTGCCGCCCTCCTGTCCGAGGCGGAGCGCGTCGCGGGTCTGGCCGAGGATCTGGCCCTCGCCCACGGCCATCGAGTCGAGGCCCGACGCCACCTGGAACAGGTGCGAGACCGCGCCGTCGTCGTAGTGGACGTAGAGGTGCGGCAGCAGCGCCTCGGCGGGCTCGTCGGCACGGTCGAGCAGCAGCCGCGAGAGCTCCTCGACGCTGCCGTGGAAGCGGTCGACGACGGCGTAGATCTCCAGCCGGTTGCAGGTCGCGACCACGGTCGACTCCGCGACGTGCGCGCCGGCCGCGGCGTCGGAGAGCAGCTTGGCGACCCCGTCACCGTCGAGGGCGAGCTGGTCGAGCAGCGCCACCGGCGCCGTCTTGTGGGAGATGCCCACCACGAGGACGCTCATATCGCGGCCTCCTCGATCGGGGTGAGCGGGAGGTGCGGCGACTTGCGCTGCTCGTGGTAGGCGAGGATCTGCAGCTCGATGGACAGGTCGACCTTGCGGACGTCGACACCGTCGGGGACCGAGAGCACCGTCGGTGCGAAGTTGAGGATGCTGCGGATGCCGGCGGCCACCATCCGGTCGGCGACGTCCTGGGCGGCGCCGGCGGGCGTCGCGATCACGCCGATCGCGACGCCGCAGTCGGCGACGATGGTCTCCAGGTCGTCGAAGGGACGTACGTCGACTCCGGCGACGACCTCGTGCTGGCGCTGCGGGTCGGCGTCGAGCAGCGCGACGACCCGGAAGCCGCGGCTGCGGAAGCCGGAGTAGTTGGCCAGCGCGTGACCCAGGTTGCCGATGCCGACGATGACGACCGGCCAGTCCTGGGTGACCCCGATCTGCCGGGCGATCTGGTAGCGCAGGTAGGCGACGTCGTAGCCCACCCCGCGGGTGCCGTAGCTGCCGAGGTAGGACAGGTCCTTGCGCAGCTTGGCGCTGTTGACGCCCGTCGCCTGGGCGAGCTCCTCGCTGGAGCAGGTCGCGACGCCGTCCTCCGTGAGCGTGGTGAGCGCCCGGAGGTAGACCGGAAGTCGCGCCACGGTGGCCTCGGGAATGTCCCGGGGCTCGGCGGACGGGCGTGAGGTCACTGGCGTTCCGTTTCTAGCCTTGCGGCCCCGGGGCGGGCGCAGTGCTGCTGGGCGCCCACGAACGAGGCCCTGACATGCCCCGTCCGGTTTCCCGGGTCGGCTTCCGCTCGGCGAACTCACTGTAGGAGTTTGTGAACGTGAGAACAAAACCGAGCGATCACGGGCGGATCACGATGTGACCTACCCCACACCCGAGGCGGCGGTCAGCGCGCCAGTGCCGCCCGGAGGCGAGCCTCGTCGACCCGCCAGAAGTCGTGCTGCCGACCGTCGACGAAGGTCACCGGGATCTCCTCGCCGAAGCGGTCGAGGAGGGCCGCGTCGGAGTCGATGTCGACCTCGCTGAAGGACTCCCCCAGCTCGGCGCAGACCCGCTCGATCACCGCGCGGGCGTCGTCGCACAGGTGGCAGCCGGGCCGGCCGTAGAGCGTCACCCGCGCGGTCACGCGAGCAGCCCCAGCGCCCGGCGCCGCTCGAGGTGCCGCAGCCGGCCCTTCTGCACGCGGCCGGTGACACCGACGGGCAGCCGGTCGACGACCTCGATGCGCCGGGGTCGCTTGAACGACGCCAGCGCGGTGGCCGCGTGCTCCTCCACCGCGGCGCGCAGCTCGTCGGCCGACTCCCCGCCACCGCCGGGGACGACGTACGCCACGACCGCGTCGGCCTCGTCGTCGCCGGCGATCACCGCGACATCGGCGACCCCCGGCACCTGCCGCAGGGCGTCCTCGACCTCCTGCGGATAGACCGAGAACCCGGCGACCACGATCGTCTCGCGGACCCGGTCGACCAGGCTCAGCGAGCCGGCGTCGTCGAGCACGCCCAGGTCGCCGGTCGGCCACCAGCCGTCCGCCGCCGGACCGTCGTCGCCGTCGGGCCAGTAGCCGCTGAAGAGGTTGGCGCCGCGGATCTCGATCTCGCCCGGGTCGCCGGGCTCGACCGGGTCGCCATGATCGTCCAGGACGCGCATCTCCACGCCGGGGATCGGCAGTCCGAGGCTCCCGCCGGCCGGGGACCCCCCGTCCACCCCGGACACGGCGGTGCTGGTGACGACCGGAGCGGCCTCGGTCAGCCCGTAGCCCTGGTGCACCGGCACGCCCGCGGCCTCCTGGAAGCGCTGCCAGGTGACGCGGTCGACCTGGGCCGACCCCGAGAGCACCAGCCGGACGCCGGACATCCGGTCGGCCAGGTCCTCGCGCGCGAGCCATCGCTCCAGCGCGCGCGGGGCCACCGGCACCACGGTGCAGTGGTGGTGCGCCACCTGGTCGAGGGCCTGGTTGGCGACGAAGTGCTGGACCAGCACGAGCGTCGAGGCCTGGCGGAGCACGCCGCCGAGCACGGCCGCCAGGCCATAGACGTGGAACAGCGGGAGCACCCCCAGCACCACGTCGTCGGGGAGGGTCAGCGGCGGTTCGAGGGCGCCGACCTGCTCGAGGTTGGCGGCCAGCGCCCGGTGGCTCAGCATCACGCCCCGGGGCGGTCCGGAGGTGCCGCTGGTGTAGAGCAGCACGGCCAGGCGCTCGGGGTCGAGCAGCGGTGGCAGCGGTCCGTCGCCCGCGAGGGCGGCGAAGCGGCGCTCGGTCTCGGCGACCGGGGCGACGTCGTCGGTGACGACCAGGAGCGGCGCGCCGGGGGCGGAGCGCAGCGCGTCGACGGCGCGCGCGTCGGTGACGGCGTACCGGCTGCCGGAGTCGGCCAGCACGGTGGCCAGGTCCTCGGCGCGCCCTTCGGGGTCCACGGGTACGGCGACCGCCTGGGCCCGCAGCACGGCGAGGTAGGCGGTGACCATCTCCAGCCGGTTGCCGAGCGCCAGCAGCACCCGCGTCCCCGCGACCACGCCCTCGGCAACGAGCCCACCGGCGAGCCGGGTGACCTCGCGGTCGAGCTCGCTCCAGGTGAGCCGACGACCACCCGGCTCCACGACCGCGACCCGGTCCGGCCGCGACCCGGCGGCCCGGGTCAGCAGGTCGGGAAGGTCCAGCGCGGCCATGTCTTCGATGGTCGCACAGCGCCCGGGCATCGGTCCGGGGAACCTCGCTTCCCGCCGCTACGCTGGCGACGTGAGCCCGTCGCGCGATCGACCCCGCCGCCTGGACCTGCAGCAGCGCAGCGTGCTCGCCGGCGAGGCGGCGGCCTCGATCACCGAGGTCGAGTCGGCCCTCGACATCCCGGCCGACCCGACGGCCGCTGCGTTCTTCGACGTCGACAACACGGTGATGCAGGGGGCCAGCATCTTCCACCTCGCCCGGGGCCTGCACCGGCGCAAGTTCTTCAGCACCCGCGACATCCTGGACGCCGCCTGGAAGCAGGCCTACTTCCGGGTCGTCGGCGTCGAGGACCCGGAGCACGTCGCCGAGGCGCGCGCGTCCGCACTCGGCTTCATCGCGGGTCACACGGTGGCCGAGCTGGAGGCGCTCGGCGAGGAGATCTTCGACGAGGCGATGGCGCACCGGATCTGGCCCGGCACCCGCGCCCTGGCCCAGCTGCACCTCGACGAGGGCCAGCGGGTCTGGCTGGTCACCGCCGCACCGATCGAGATCGCGAGCATCATCGCCAGACGGCTCGGGCTCACCGGCGCGCTCGGCACCGTCGCCGAGCACGTCGACGGCGTCTACACCGGTCGCCTGGTCGGGGACATGCTGCACGGACCCGCCAAGGCGGAGGCGATCAAGGCGCTGGCGGCCCGCGAGGGGCTCGACCTCGGACGGTGTGCGGCCTACTCCGACTCCGTCAACGACCTGCCGATGCTCTCGCTCGTCGGCGAGCCGTGCGCGGTCAACCCCGACCAGCGGCTGCGCGCGCACGCGCGCGACCACGGCTGGCAGGTGCGCGACTACCGCACCGGCCGCAAGGCAGCCCGCGCCGGCCTGGTGGCCGCGGGCGTGGCAGGCGCCGTCGCCGGGTCGCTGGCCGCGGGCGCGGCGCTGCGCGGGCGCGGCTCGGGCACCGTGTAGCCGCCACGTCACAGTCACGTTTCGTGACGCCTGCAGGGCTGTTCAGCCGTCTGCCGCTCTGGCATCCTGCACGCAACGCGCACTCGGGGCTCGCGACGAAATCCCATCCAGAACGAGGTGTTCCATGCGGATCCGCCATCTGTCCGTCATCCTGACCGCTGTTCTGGGCCTGAGCCTGGCCGCCTGCGGCGGCGACGACGGGGGCGGCGGGTCCGCCGGCGAGGCCAGCAGCTCCGCGGCCGCGGGCGACGGCGTGTGCGCGACCACCGACGCCAGCGGCGACCTGCTGGCCGAGATCTGCGACCGCGGCAAGATCGTGGTGTCCACCGACCCGAAGTACGCCCCGCAGTCCTCGCTCAACGTCGAGACCGGTGAGTACGAAGGCTTCGACATCGACGTCGCCACCGAGATCGCCAACCGGCTCGGCGTCGGCATCGGCTGGGAGGCGCCCAAGTGGGAGGTCCTCACGGCCGGCTCGTGGAGCGGCCGCTGGGACATGAGCGTGGGCTCGATGACGCCGACCAACGACCGCCAGCAGGTGCTCGACTTCACCCAGCCCTACTACTTCACCCCGGCGGTCGTCGTGGTCAACTCGGCCAACACGACGATCAACGACCTCACCACCGACCTCGACGGGAAGACCATCGGCGTCTGCTCGGGCTGCTCCTACGAGCAGTACCTCGACAAGACGCTGGCGATCGACGGCTTCACCTTCGACTTCGTGGTCGACGACGCGGTGATCAAGGGCTACGACACCGACACCACCGCGCTGGAGGACCTGGCCCTCGGCGACGGCACCCGGCTGGACGCCGCGATGACGTCGGTCACGACCGCCCAGGGCTTCATCGACACCGGCAAGCCGGAGAAGATCGTCGGCGACCCGCTGTTCTACGAGCCGCTGGCCGTCGCCTTCGACAAGAGCTCCTCGCTCGACGACGCCAGCCTGCTGGCGGCGGTCGACCAGATCGTGGCCGACATGCACACCGACGGCACGCTGACCAAGCTGTCGGAGAAGTGGTACGACGGCATCGACCTGACCGTGCAGCAGTAGGACGGCGCGGCCCGTGGACGCGGGGCAGTCGGCGGCGACGGCTCCCGAGCGACCGGGGTTGCGGGAGCGCCTGGAGCTCGCGAGCGCCGGCGTACCGTTCCGGGTGAAGGTGGCGGTCATCTGGGTCGTCATCTTCGCCATCCTCGGTGTCCTGCTCTGGGTGGCGTCCTACGACTGGGCCTGGATGGGCGACCGGTTCAGCTTCATCGCCGGGGGCCTGAAGTACACCCTCTATCTCGCGCTCGGCGGCATCGCGCTGGCCTTCACCCTCGCCTGCTTCGGCGCCCTCGCCCGGATCTCGTCGAACCCGGTCGCCTACGGCATCGCGGGGTTCTACACCAGCTTCTTCCGGGGCACGCCGCTGATCGTCCAGCTGTTCCTGATCTATCTGGCGCTCCCCCAGTTCGCGCTGGGACTCAGCGCGCGCTTCCCGGACACCCTCGGCCAAGGGTTCGTCGACTTCTTCATCCTCGACTACATCGTCGTCGGGATCATCGCGCTGGGGCTCAACTACGGCGCCTACATGACCGAGATCTTCCGGGCCGGCATCCAGTCGGTCAGCGGCGGCCAGACCGAGGCGGCGGAGGCGCTCGGGATGACCTACGGCCAGAAGATGCGCAAGGTGATCCTGCCCCAGGCGCTGCGGGTGATCATCCCGCCGACCGGCAACGAGTTCATCGCGATGATGAAGGACACCGCGCTCATCTCGGTCCTGGGGTCGCAGGTCCAGAGTGCCGAGCTCTTCCGGCGGGCGCAGATGGTCGGCCCCAACGAGGGCAAGGTGATGGAGGCCTTCCTGATCGCCGCCGGCCTCTACTGGCTGCTCACGATCATCTTCACCTTCTTCCAGGGCAAGCTGGAGGCGCGGCTGGCCAAGGGCTACAGTCGGACCACTGCCGACCCGAAGAAGGTCAAGGCGATCGACGACCCGACGCTGACGGGTGGGCAGCACTGATGAGCGTCCCGATGAACGAGCGCGAGGTCGTCGTCCGCTGCCGCAACGTGCACAAGCGCTTCGGCGCCCTCGAGGTGCTCAAGGGGGTCGACCTCGACCTGCACAAGGGCGAGGTGATCGTGATCTTCGGCCGGTCCGGGTCGGGCAAGTCGACGCTGCTGCGCTGCGTGAACTTCCTGGAGGACCCCACCGAGGGCACCATCGAGGCCGCCGGCATGACGCTGACCGGCGGCCACCGCACCACCCGCAAGCGGTCCCAGATCCGCCAGCTGCGGCTCAAGGTCGGCATGGTCTTCCAGCAGTTCAACCTGTTCCCCCACATGACCGTGCTCGACAACCTGATGGTCGCCCCCCTGCTGGTGAAGGGCACCGACAAGGCAGAGCTGAGGCAGCGCTCCCTCGACCTGCTCGACTCGGTCGGCCTCGCCGACAAGGCCGACGAGCACCCGATCCGGCTCTCCGGCGGCCAGCAGCAACGCGTCGCCATCGCCAGGGCGCTGGCGATGAGGCCCGAGGTGATGCTGTTCGACGAGCCCACCTCGGCCCTCGACCCCGAGCTCACCGGCGAGGTGCTGTCGGTGATGAAGCGCCTCGCCACGGAGTTCCACATGCCGATGATGGTGGTCACCCACGAGATGGGCTTCGCCCGCGAGGTGAGCGACCGGATGGCCTTCTTCCACGAGGGCAAGATCCTCGAGCAGGGACCGCCCGACCAGATCTTCAACCACACCGAGCACCCCGAGACCCGGGCGTTCCTCGACGCGGTGCTGTAGCCGTCGTACGCCGACCCATGAGCGACCCCGAGCGATCAGCCGAGGGCAGGGTCGTCACGCTCTGCGGCTCGACCAGGTTCGAGGCCGAGTTCGCCGCGGTCAACCGGCGGCTGACGCTGGAGGGCTGCGTGGTGCTCGCCCCCGGCATGTTCAGCCTCCCCGACCTGCCTGGCGACGGGGAGGCCGACGAGGCGGGCCTGCGGGAGCGGCTCGGCCGCGTGCACCTCCAGAAGATCCGGATGGCCGACGAGGTGTTCATCGTGGACCCCGGCGGCTACGTCGGCGAGTCGACCCGGCGGGAGATCGCCTACGCGGAGTCACTCGGCAAGCCGGTGCGCTACCTCAGCCGCGAGCAGGCCCCTCGCGACCACGCCGGCCCGCCGGGGTGACGCCGGCAGCTGGCGCCGTCGTAGCGTGGGGAGATGATGTTCAGCCGAGACCTTCGGGCGTCGGTTGCGCGTGGCGAGGTCAGGCCGGCAACCAGTCGGACAGACAATCGGAGCCCGTCGACGACGCCCCCCGCGGGAGGGGCGGCGCAGCAGGGTCGATTGTCTGTCCGAGCGGTGGCAAGGGCGGGTCAGCAGAACCGTCAGGTAGACCAGCTGCCGGCCCTCCTCGTCCTCCCAGAGCCCGGCGTTCCACCTCTCGTGCTTGCCCAGCTGCTTGGTCGTGGGCTCGGCCGAGACGACGTACGGACGAACCTCAGCCCACCTCTCCGGCGCTTCCTCCCCGTCGAACCACTCGAGCTGGCTGCTGCTGAACATCTCCAGAACGAGGGGAGCCCCAGCGGAGACCCATCCGTCGGCCACGCTGCGCTTCGCCTTGGTGCTCCGTCGGGCGTACCCCCGGCCGTCAGCACCGGTGATCTTGCCCTGCCCCCGATGCTGAGCCAGTTGACGCCTGACGAGGTCGATGCCCATGAGCGCAACAATAGGAGGCAACGGGCCGTCTCAGCCGAAGACCGAGCCCCGCTCCCGCAGCAGCGCGAAGAGCGTCTGCTGGATGGTCTCGCGCACCTGGTCGGTCACGTCGAAGACCAGCATCGGGTCGTCGGCCGCGCCCTCGTCGAGCTCGTCGGTGCGGATCGGCTCGCCGAACTCCATCAGCCACTTCGACGGCAGCGGCACCAGGCCGAGTGGGCCGAGGAGCGGGAAGGTCGGCGTGACGGGGATGTAGGGCACGCCGAGGACCCGTGCCAACACCGACAGGTTGCCGACCATGGGGTAGATCTCCTCGGCACCCACGACCGACAGCGGCACGATGGGTACGCCGGTGCGCATCGCCGCGGAGACGAAGCCGCCCCGGCCGAAGCGCTGCAGTCGGTAGCGCTCGGAGAAGGGCTTGCCGATGCCCTTGAAGCCCTCCGGCCACACGCCGACCAGTTCGCCACTGCGCAGCATCCGCTCGGCGTCCTCGTTGCAGGCCAGCGTGGCGCCGGTCTTGCGCGCCATCGCGCTGACCATCGGGAGCCGGAACACCAGGTCGGCGCCGAGGGGACGCAGGAAGCGGCCGGTCTCGTCGTGGACGACGACCCCGGTCATCATCGCGTCGACCGGGAGCGTCCCGGAGTGGTTGCTGACGATCAGCGCGCCGCCGTCGTCGGGGATGTTGTCGGCGCCGCGCACCTCGATCCGGAACCACTTGTGGGCGATCGGTCGCAGCACCGCCAGCACGAACTGCTCGGTGAACTCCGCGTCGAAGCCATAGTCGTCGACGGTGTAGTCGCCCTCGAGTCGGCGCCGCCACGAGGCCAGCAGCGCGGCCAGCGCGCCCTCCCAGTCGTGGCCCCACAGCTCCAGCGCCGCCGCGCGGATCGCGGCCCACCACTCCTCGACGGGGATGCCCGGGATCGCGCCGCGCTGCTCGGTGGCGACGGGCTCGGGCGGCTCCCCGGGCGCCTCGTCGGCCGGCGACGCCGCCACGGCGTCGGGCTCGGGCTCGGCCTCCGACTGAGGCCCGGCCTCGGGTCCGGGCGGCGTCCGCGACGCGGCGAGGCCGCGGGCCGCCGACGACGGATGCATCGAGCCGCTGCCCCGGCCGGGCCTGCCCCGCGTGCCGATCGGGATGATCTCTGCGTCAGCCACCGGCCACCGCCTCCGCGGGCTCGGAGTGCCGGATGCCGGCGGCGAAGTCGGCGAACGCCTCGGTCGTGGTGTACGCCGGCTCGAAGCCGAGCTCGCTGCGCATCCGGGTGGTGTCCATGCCGCGACCGAAGGTGAGCACCGCCAGCTGCTCGGGCGAGTAGTCGGCCACCCGCGAGGACCGCAGCATCTGCCCGAGCCCGCCCAGCGCCGCACCCGGCATCGGCAGCGACTGCTTGCCGAGCATCCGGATCGCCTGGGAGAGCAGCAGCACACCGTCACCGGCGACGTTGAACGTGCCGGACTGCTCGTGGTTGACGCTGTGCTGCAGCACGGAGAACAGGTCGTCCTGGTGCAGGAACTGCAGCCGAGGGTCGAAGCCCAGGACCCGAGGGATCACCGGCAGCTGGAAGTAGGACGACATCGGGCTGATGACGTCGGGCCCGATGACATTCGCGCAGCGGAGCATGGTGACCCGGACGTCGGGACGGCGCCGGGCGAAGCCCCTGACGTAGCCCTCGATCTCGTAGACGTCCTTGGCGTAGCCCGAGCGCGGCAGCTTCTTGGGGTGCATGTCCTCGGTGAACATGGCGGGGTCGCGCGAGCTGGCGCCGTAGACGGTGCCGGTCGACTTCACGACCAGGTGCTCGAGCCCGGGGGCGCGCTGGCAGGCGGCCAGCAGCTGCATCGTCCCGATGACGTTGAGCTCCTTCATGGTGCCGCGCCCCCCGGCGCTGCCAGGGGTGGCGATGACACTCATGTGGACGACGGTGTCGACGTCCTCCTTGGCGATCACCTTGGCGATCACCGGGTTGCGGATGTCGGCGCGCACGAACGACATCTCGCCGATGTCGCCGCGTGGTGGGACGACGTCGACGCCGATCACCCGGTCGATCGCGGGGTCGGCGGCGGCGTACCGCGCGAAGCGTCGCCCCAGGTCACGGGAGACCCCGGTGACGAGCACGACCCTGCCCATGGGAAACGCTCCGGCCGGCGACTACTTGCCGAGCTTGCGACGCTGGACGCGCGTCTTCTTCAGCAGCTTGCGGTGCTTCTTCTTCGCCATGCGCTTGCGGCGCTTCTTGATGACCGAACCCACGGGGAACCTTTCACGAACTTCACGAACTCACGACGTCGAGCGCGCGAGGCTCGCGCGGACCACGACAGCCTAGCCGCCGGGGTCAGGTGGGCGACAATCGCGCCGTCCGGGCCGGCTCGTCGTCGGGGCCGAGGGGTGGCCGGGTCGTGACGCCGTCAGCCGGCGGAGTAGTAGCTCTTGCGGAGGTACTCGTTGACCTCGTCCTCGGGCACCCGGAAGGAGCGGCCGACGCGGACCGCGGGCAGCTCGCCGGAGTGGACCAGGCGGTAGACCGTCATCTTGGAGACGCGCATCATCGCCGCAACCTCGGCCACGGTCAGGAAGGTCACGCCGGAGACGTCTCCGGACAGGTCCTTGTGCGGGCTGTCAGCCATGGTGCACCGATCCTTCTGCGCGGCACGCCCCCGGCTTCCCCACCGGCGACCAACATGCACGCTGAGGTGAGAATAGAGCCTGCTGTGACTCGTGGGAAGGGAATGACGAAAGATTGACCGAGTTTGCGGCGTGTTGGCTTGAAACTCGTGATGTTGCCGTGACTTTTGGGGCGATTCGCGGTCGTCAGGGCATCGGGTCGAGGCCGTGCAGCGGGAAGGCCTCCTGACGGGTGGCGAAGATCGCCCGGTCCAGCCAGGTGTCGGGATCGTAGCCCTGGGTCCAGTCGCGCCACTGGGGCCGGCGGCCGTCGGTCAGCCGGTGCGGCGCGTGCCGGCCGAGCGTCTCGCGGACGTGCTCACGCCACGACAGCGGGGTGTCCGTCTCGGGGTCGAGCGGCTGCCCGCCCAGGATCGCCAGCAGATGGCTCCAGGCCCGCGGCACCACGTCGACCACGGCGTACCCCCCGCCACCGGTGGCCACCCAACGGCCGCCGGCCGTCTCATGGGCGAGCTCGTGCAGAGCGAGGTACGCCGCGCGCTGGCCGTCGACGCTCAGCATCAGGTGGGCGAGCGGGTCCTCCATGTGGGAGTCGCAGCCGTGCTGGGTCACCAGCACCTCGGGCTGGAACTCGCGCAGCAGCGGCGGCACGACCGCATGGAAGGCCCGCAACCAGCCGGCGTCGGAGGTGCCCGGCGGCAGCGCCAGGTTGACCGCCGAGCCCTGCGCGCCCTTGCCGCCCAGATCGTGCGGGAACCCGGTGCCGGGGAAGAGCATCTGCCCGGTCTCGTGCAGCGAGATCGTCAGCACCCGTGGGTCGTCCCAGAAGATCCGCTCCACCCCGTCGCCGTGGTGCACGTCGACGTCGACGTAGGCGACCCGCTCGGCGCCCTGGTCGAGGAGGTACTGGATGCCGACCGCCACGTCGTTGTAGATGCAGAAGCCGCTGGCGTTGCCGCGCATCGCGTGGTGGAGGCCTCCGGTGATGTTCGCGGCGTGGAGCGACTCGCCGGTCCACACCTGGCGGAACGCCTCCAGGCTGGCGCCCACGACGTGGGACGCCGCCTCGTGCATCCCGAGGAAGACGGGGTTGTCGTCGGTGCCCAGACCGCGGGCCAGGTCGACGTGACCTCGCTGGTTGCCGCAGGCCGTCACCGCCTCGATCAGGGCCGGGTCGTGGACCGTCGCGATCTGGTCGATGGTCGCGATCGGCGCGGGCGCGATGCGCAGCCGGTCGAGGACCCCCAGATCGTCGGCCAGCCGCATGGTCAGGTCGACGCGGACTGGGGCCATCGGATGGTCAGGGCCGAAGTCGTAGTCGGTGAGCGTCTTCTCGAACACCACGGTGGCTGGGCCCTGGCACTCCATGTCCTGAATCTACTCGGGATGTCTGTGGCGGCCCTCACAGCCCTGTCGTACCCTGGGGCGGTGCTCGCTCACCTGACCAGCTGGTGGCCCGCCTGACGGCGGACCACCGATCGAGCACACCCTCATCCCACGGCCGCCTTCGGGCGGCCGTTCGTCGTCGTACGACGTCCGGGTGCCCGCGGCCTCGACCTCAGGAGCACCCGATGACCCTTCTGGACCACCCCACCTCCACCCGGACGCTGTCGCTGCTCAAGCCGACCGGCCACCTGACGCTGGGCAACTACCTCGGCGCGCTGCGCCCGATGGCGCTGGCCCAGCCCGACACCGACGGCATCTACGGCGTCGCCGACCTGCACGCCCTGACCGTGCCGCACGACCCCGGCCGGCTGCGGGGACTGGTCCGGGAGACGATGACCCTGCTGCTGGCGGCCGGCCTCCACGACAGCACGCTGTTCGTCCAGAGCCGGGTGCCGGCGCACGCCGAGCTGGCCTACCTGCTGGAGTGCACGGCCACGACCGGCGAGCTGAACCGGATGATCCAGTTCAAGGAGAAGGGCCGTGGCCGCTCCTCGACCCGGTGCTCGCTGTTCACCTACCCGGCCCTGATGGCCGCCGACATCCTGCTCTACCGGCCGGCCGCGGTGCCGGTGGGCGACGACCAGCGACAGCATCTGGAGCTGACCCGGGACCTGGCGATGCGCTTCAACCGGGACTACGGTCCGGTGTTCGTGGTCCCGGAGATCGCCACCCCGCCGGTGGCCGCCCGGGTCATGGACCTGGCGGATCCCACGCGCAAGATGGGCAAGTCGCACGACGACGGCTCGGGCATCGTCTACCTGCTCGACCCTCCGGACGTCGTACGCCGCAAGGTGCAGCGCGCGGTCACCGACTCCGACACCGGCGTCTCGGCCGTGCGGCGCTCGCCCGAGAAGCCGGGCGTGACCAACCTGCTGGAGATCCTCGAGGCCTGCGCCGGCCCCGGTGCCGCGGCCGGGCTGCCGACGTACGGCGCGCTGAAGTCCGCAGTGACCGACGCCGTCGTGGCGACCCTGGAGCCGGTGCAGCGCCGTCATGCCGAGCTGGCCGGCGACCCCGGGTTCGTGGACGAGGTCTATGCCCGCGGCGCCGCCCGATGTCGCGACCTCACCGAGCCGGTGGTCGCCGCGGCCCGGGGCGCGATGGGGCTCTGATGAGTTGAACATGTTCAAACACGGGTGTAGCGTCGTTCTTGAACACGTTCAAGAAAGGTGTTGTCATGACCTGGATCGCCGCCACCTACCTCGGCTACCTGCTCGTCGCCGTCCCGTTGACCATCTGGGTGGCCCGGGTGCTCTCGACCAACGGCCGGGTGTTCCTCGCCGACGTCTTCGCCGACAAGGACGGGCTGGCCGACGCCGTCAACGCCCTGCTCGTCGTCGGCTTCTACCTGCTCAACGTCGGCTTCGTGCTGCTCTTCCTGCGCACCGGCGCCGAGGTCGCGTCGTTGCGCGAGCTGCTCGAGGTGCTCAGCCGCAAGATCGGCGTCGTGATGGTGGTGCTCGGCGTGCTGCACTTCGCCAACGTCTACGTCTTCAACGCGATCCGCCGCCGCGGCCGCACGGAGGCGCTGCGCACTCCGCCGCTGCCGCCCCAGGGCTACCTGCCGCCGATGCCGGCTCCCCAGCCTCGCTGACGGGCTCCGACGATGGTGCTCACCGTCCTCTTCGACCCCGACTGCCCGCTGTGCTCGGCCTTCCGCACCCGGCTCGCGGCGGAGCCGCAGCTGGTGCCGCTCCGGTTCGTCCCGGCCGGCTCGGCGCAGGCCCGGGCGGAGTTCCCGGCCCTCGACCACGCGCGCACCCTCAAGGAGATCACCGTGGTCGGCGACCGCGGCGAGGTGTGGACGCACGAGCGCGCCTGGGTCGTCTGCCTGTGGGCCACCGTGCGGCACCGGGCGCTGGCCGAGCGGCTCGCCGAGCCGCACCTGATCGGGCTCACCAAGGTGATCGCCAGCGCCGCGGCCGGGCTCCGCGAGCTGCTGCCCCGCTCCTCCGAGGGAGGGAGCGGGGCAGCGCCCTCGCCGTCGGGAGGTGGTTACGCTGACGGCTGTGCCGGACCGCAGTGCGTCGCCCCCTGACTCGCCGACCGGGGGCCTGACCCCCAAGGCCGAGCAGACCCGGACGCAGATCCTCCGCGCCGCGCTCGACCTCTTCCGCGAGTCGGGCTACGACGGCACCACGATGCGCGCGGTGGCCAAGGCGGCCGACGTCTCCCTGGGCAACGCCTACTACTACTTCGCCTCCAAGGAGCACCTGGTCCAGGGCTTCTACGACCAGATCCAGGTCGATCACGCGGCCGCGGCGGAGTCCGCCCTGGCCGCCGAGACCGGCTTCTCCGGCCGACTGCTGGCGGTGCTGGACAGCTGGGTCGACGTGGCCGCGCCCTACCACGAGTTCGCGGGTGCCTTCTTCAAGAACGCCGCGGAGCCGCGCAGCCCGCTCTCGCCCTTCAGCGGCGAGTCGGCCGCGGCGCGAGAGGCGAGCATCGCGCTGCACCGGCGCGCGGTCGAGGGGTCGGACGTGAAGGTCGCCGCCGCGCTGCGTGCCCAGCTGCCGGAGCTGCTCTGGCTGCTGCAGATGGGCGTGGTGCTCTTCTGGGTGCACGACGACAGCCCCGAGCAGCGTCGTACCCACGACCTGGTCCGGCAGATCGTCCCCCTCGTCGACCGGCTGATCCGGCTCACCCGGCTCCCCGGCGCCCGCGGGCTGGCCGAGGACGTGGTGGCGCTGGTCGCCAAGGTGCGTGGCTGAGGTCGTGGAGGTTCCTCCAAACCCCTACGACCCCGCCGCCAGCTCCCGGGAGCGGTCGCGCGCGGCCTCCATGGCCGCCAGGAACGCCGCGCGCACCTTGTGCACCTCGAGCTCGCGCAGCGCGGAGGCGGTGGTGCCGCCGGGCGAGGTGACCTGCTCACGGAGCACCACCGGGTGGGTGCCGGTCTCCCGCAGCATCTTGGCCGACCCGACCACGGTCTGCACGACCAGCTCGGTGGAGGTCGCCCGCGGCAGGCCGAGATGGACGCCGGCCTCGATCATCGACTCCACCACGAAGAAGAGGTACGCCGGCCCGGAGCCGCTGATCGCCGTCACGGCATCCTGCTGCTTCTCGGGGATGCGCAGCACCCGTCCCGTCGAGCCCATCAGCGACTCCGCCTCCTGCAGGTGTGACTCGTCGCAGTGGGAGCCGGGGGAGATCGCGGCCATCCCCTCGTCGACGAGCGCCGGCGTGTTGGGCATCACCCGCACCACGGCCACCCCGGCCGGCACCCGGGCCTCGATGAACGCCGTGGTGATCCCCGCGGCGAGCGACACCACCAGCTGGCCGGGACGCAGCTCCGGTGCGATCTCGTCGAGCACGGCGCCCATGTCCTGTGGCTTGACCACCAGCGCGACCGTGTCGGCCTTGCGGGCCGCCTCGACGTTGGAGACCACCGCGACGCCGTACCTCTCCTCGAGCTCGACGGCGCGGTCCGGCCGCTTCTCCCCGACCAGCAGGTTGTCGACCCGGCGACCGGCGCGGACCAGGCCGGAGAGGAGGGTCTCGCCCATCACACCGGCGCCGATGATCGCGGTCTGACCCGACCCGGGTGCCTCGGACTCGGACTCACTCATGGGGACCTACTTCTTGGAGATCAGGGAACGCAGGAAGAACGTCAGGTTCTGGGGACGCTCGGCCAGCCGCCGCATCAGGTAGCCGTACCACTCCCGACCGTAGGGGATGTAGACCCGCACCGTCTCGCCACTTTCGACCAGCCGGCGCTGCTCCTCGGGCCGGCAGCCGAACAGCATCTGGAACTCGTAGGACCCCTGGGCGCGGCCGTAGCGGCTCACCAGCGACGCGGCGATCTCGATCATCCGCGGGTCGTGGGTGGCGATCATCGGGTAGCCCTGGCCGCCGAGCAGGACCTTGAGACAGCGCACGAACGACCGGTCGACGTCGAGCCGCGACTGGTAGGCGACCGACTCGGGCTCCTGGTAGGCCCCCTTGCACAGCCGCACCCGCGACCCCTCGTAGGCCAGCGCCCGGCAGTCGGCCTCGGTGCGGTGGAGGTAGGCCTGCAGCACCGCGCCGGTCTCGGGGAAGTCCTTGCGCAGCTCGCGCAGGATCCCGAGCGTCGAGTCGGTGGTGGTGTGGTCCTCCATGTCGAGGGTGACGGTGGTGCCGGCGTTGCGCGCCGCGCGGCAGATGGCGCGGGCGTTGTCGAGCGCGATCTCCTCGCCGCTGCGGCCGCCGACCGGCGGCAGTGCCTGGCCGATCGCCGACAGCTTCACCGACACCTCGGCCTTGCGCGCCAGCCCGGCGGCGGCCAGCCCCTCGAGCAGGTCGAGGTACGCCGCGACGCCGGCCTCGGCCTGGGCCAGGTCCTCGACGTCCTCGCCGAGGTGGTCGAGCGTCACGTGCAGGCCATCCGACACCAGGTCGCCGGTGGCGGCGACGGCGGTCTCGGTGGTCTCGCCGGGGACATAGCTGTGCACGATCCCCGCCGAGACCGGCATCGTCTCGACGAGCCTCTTCACCTGTCCGCTTCGGCTGAGCAGCAACAACGGCTCACGCAGCAGTGCCATGGTCCTCCTGTCACTGCGCCTCTCGGCCCCGTGTCCCGCCGGAGACGTCGCGAGACAGGCTACGCGTCCCGTGACCGGCCCGGGGGGTGGGTGTGGTCCTCAGGGAGTACGCCGGCGCAGGGTGGCCGCCCCGAGAGCCAGCCCACCGATCGCGAACACCGCCACGACGGCCAGCTTCTGCCACACCTCGCCGGTGGAGTCGCTGACCATCAGGTGCTGCATCGCGTCGACGGCGTAGGACAGCGGGAGCACGTCGCTGATCTCGCTGAGCACGCTCGGCAGCTGGTCGCGGGGCACCAGCAGCCCGCAGAGCAGCATCTGAGGCACCACGACGGCGGGCATGAACTGCACGGCCTGGAACTCCGTCTGTGCGAACGCCGACACGAACAGTCCCAGCGCGGTCCCGAGGACGGCGTCGACCACCGCCACGACCGACAGCAGCCACACCGGCCCGGTGATGTCCATGCCGAGCAGGCCGACGCTGACGCCGACCGCGATCACCGACTGGAGCGCCGCCATCAGCCCGAAGGCCAAGGCATAGCCGAACAGGAAGTCGAGCTTGCCCATCGGCATCGCCAGCAGCCGCTCGAGGGTGCCGCTGGAGCGCTCGCGCAGCGTGGTCACGCTGGTGACCAGGAACATAATGAAGAACGGGAACATCGCCAGCAGGCTCGGCCCGATCGCGTCGAAGAGCTGGCTCGGTGCGTCCTTGTACATCCACCACAGCAGCGTCATCAGCAGCGTCGGCAGCAGCAGGAGCATCGCCATCGTGCGACGGTCGCGACGCAGCTGCGTCAGCACCCGGCGGGTGACCGCCATCGTGATCCGCGGGTTCATGACCGCCCCTCCTCGTCGCGGCGCGCGTGGCGGCCGGCATGGCGGGCGACCAGCTCGAGGAAGGCCCGCTCGGCGTCGGGGGCGCCGGTGCTCTCCTTGATCTGCTGCGGGGTCCCGTCGGCGATGATCTCGCCCTCGCGCATCAGCAGCAGCCGGTCACAGCGCTCGGCCTCGTCCATCACGTGGCTGGAGACGAACATCGCCGACCCGGCGTCGGCCAGCCGGTGGAACAGCTCCCACAGCTCCTGCCGCAGCACCGGGTCGAGGCCCACGGTCGGCTCGTCGAGCACCACCAGGTCGGGCTCGCCCAGCAGCGCCACCGCCAGGCTGGCGCGGGAGTGCTGGCCGCCGCTGAGCCGGCCCACCACGTGGTCGACGTGGCTGGTCAGGTCGACCGCCTCCACCGCCCGGTCGACCGCGTCGCGGCCGAGCCCGCGGACCCGGGCGAAGAAGACGAGGTTCTCGCGCACCGTGAGGTCGTCGTACACGCTGGCGGCCTGGGTGTGGTAGCCGATCCGGTGCCGCAGCCCCGGACTGCCGGCCTCCTCACCGAAGACCGTGACCGTGCCGCCCTCGATCCGCTGGACGCCGACCAGGCAGCGCATCAGCGTGGTCTTGCCGCATCCGGACGGGCCGAGCAGCCCGGTCACGCCGCCGTCGATGTCGAGGTCGAGCCCGTGCAGCACCGGCAGCGAGCCGCGGGTCACCCGCAGGTCGCGCACCTCCACCACGTTGGTCGTCATGGGATATTCACCATGCGATGAATGCTGCTCCTGTCGACCGCGCGATGCAAGCCGGCAGCCCCCGCCGGCCTGGGTCGTGTGTCCCAGCCGTCGTGGTCCCCGCGGGGCGAGACACACAACCCCCTCCAGGCACGAGCGCGCGAGCCCCGGCCGCTCAGTCGAGGAAGCCCAGGTCGCCGGTGAGGTAGCGCTGCAGCGTGGGGGCGTACGCCGCCACGACGTCGTCGACGGGCATGGAGGCGAGCGGCTCGGCCTCCAGGAGGTAGCGGAGCATGATCAGCCCGACGATCTGGGAGGCGAACAGCGGCATCCGGATGTCGGGATGGTCGATGCCCAGCATCTCCCCCAACGGCTCGATGACCACCGGCAGGAACCCCCGCCCGATCAGCTGCTCCCCCGACGGCTCCAGGATGCTGCGCGCCATGGCGAGGAGCGGCAGCCGGTGCTCGTCGTTGTCCCAGACACCCAGGATCACCCGGAGCATCCGCTCACCGGCACCGTCGGGACCCTCGGCCAGCGCCGGCGCCACGATCACCCGCGGGTCGACCGGGAGCTCCAGGGCGGCCACGAACAGGTCGTCCTTGCTGCCGAAGTAGTGGTGCACCAACGCCGGGTCGACGCCGGCGCCGGCCGCCACGGCCCGCACCGAGGTGCCGGCGAAGCCGCCGGACGCGAACAGCTCGCGGGCCGAGTCGAGGATGGCCGCGCGGGTGTCGGGCGCGCCCGGCCGCCGGCCCCGCTTGGCACCGCGGGACGGTGTCGGGGAGGCACTCATCTGGCCGGCACCCGGAAGTGCGCGCGGGCGAACTCCAGCGACTCGGTCAGGTCGCGCTCGCGCTCCTCGGCGCTCTGGCAGCGCCGGGTGTTGATCTCCACGACGATGTGGCCGGCGAAGCCGCGGTCGGCGAGGTGCCGCAGGAACGCGTCGGCGCCCATCTGGCCGCGGCCGGGCACCAGGTGCTCGTCCTTGGCGGAGCCGGTGCCGTCGGTGAGGTGGACGTGCCGCAGCCGCTCGCCCATCCGGTCGGCCAGGTCGATGACGTCCTCGCGCGCGATGGCGGCGTGGGAGAGGTCGAGGGTGAGGTTGGCGTAGGTCTCCTCCGAGGGGTCCCAGCCGGGGAGGTACATCTCCATGCCCCGGCGGGAGGTGGCCCGCCAGGGGTACATGTTCTCGACGGCGAACGCGATGCCGGTCGACTCCTCCAGCGCCGCGATGCCGTCGACGAACCCGGCGGCGTACTCCTTCTGCCACCGGAACGGCGGGTGGACGACGACCACCTCGGCACCGACCTCGTGCGCCATCTCGGCGGACTTCTCGAGCTTGCCCCACGGGTCGGTGCCCCAGACCCGCTGGGTGAACAGCAGGCAGGGCGAGTGGACCGCGAGCACCGGCATCTCGTGGTGGGCCGACAGCTCCGCCACGGCGGAGATCTGCTGGCTCAGGGTGTCGATGCCGACCATCACCTCGACGCCGTCGTAGCCGAGCCGCGCGGCCCAGGCGAAGGCGTGCGCGGTGGACTCGGGATAGGTCGAGGCGGTGGACAGCGCCACGGCCACGTCGTCGGACCCGCTCAACGCATCACCGTCGACCCGGGCCGAGCACGCTGATCTGGTCGAGCCGCTCGAGGATGACGCCCTCGCGCAGCGCCCACGGACAGATCTCCAGCTCCTCGAGCCCGAAGATGTCCATGCAGGCCTCGGCCACCAGCGCCCCCGGCACCACCTGGTGGGCGCGGCTCTGCGAGACGCCGGGCAGCTTGGCGAGCTCGTCGGTGCTCTTGGTGAGCAGCTCGGGGATCAGCTCGTCGAGCCGGTCGGCGGGGAGCATCCGGGCCACCAGCGGCCCGTCGCCGGAGGGCGCGGCCCCGCAGATCCGCGCCAGCGAGCGGAACGTCTTGGAGGTGGCCACGGCCCGGTCGGGGGCGCCCGCCCGCAAGAGGTGGCCGGCGTCGCGGGCGATCTCGCTCCTGATGTGGCGGCGCAGCCCGCGCCAGCCCTCGTCGTCGAGCGGCTCGCCCGTGAACCACTGACGCGACAGCCGGGCCGCGCCGAGCGGGACCGACCAGGCCACGTCGGGCGCCTCGTCGGAGCCGCCCGCGATCTCGAGCGAGCCGCCACCGATGTCGAAGACCGCGAGCCGGCCGGCGGACCACCCGAACCATCGGCGGACGGCCAGGAAGGTCAGCCGCGCCTCGTCCTCCCCCGACAGCACCGAGATGTCGACGCCGGTGCGCTTCTCGACGGTGGCGAGCACATCGTCGGAGTTGACGGCGTCGCGGACCGCGGAGGTCGCGAAGCCGAGCATCTCCTCGCAGCCCTTGTCCTCGGCGACCACGAGCGCGGAGGCCACGAACGACGAGAGCGCCTCGATGCCGGTCTCGGAGACGGCCCCGTCGGCGTCGAGGTGCTCGGCGAGCCGCAGCGGCTGCTTGTGGGAGAACGCCGGCAGCGGCGCGGCACCGCCGTGCGCGTCGACCACCAGCAGGTGACCGGTGTTCGAGCCGATGTCCAGGACGCCCAGGCGCATGGGGACAAACTACCGCTCACCCCGTCCCCGGGGCCTGCCGTCACGCTCCGCGGACGTGGTCGCGGCACCCTGCGCGCCTGCCAGTAGCGTGGCGCCGTGCCGGAAGTCGACCTGGGGTTCCCCCGCGCGTTCGTGGAGTTCACCGACCCTGCCGACGAGGGGCAGGTGTTCCGCTGCGACCTCACCTGGCTCACGTCGCGGTTCACCTGCATCTTCGGACGCGGCTGTCAGGGCATCTACGCCGACTCCCCCGACACCGGCTGCTGCACCCTCGGCGCGCACTTCTCCGACAAGGACGACGAGAAGCGCGTCGCCGGCTGGGTCGACCGGTTGACCCCCGACCTGTGGCAGCTGCGGCCCGACACCAAGCGGCTGACCCGCAAGGACTGGGTCGAGACCGACGAGGAGGGGGCGCGCAAGACGCTGGCCGTGGAGGTCGACGGCCAGTGGGGGTGCGTGTTCCACAACCGGACCGACTTCGCGCTGGGCGCCGGCTGCGCGCTGCATGCGCTCGCGCTGCGGGAGGGGCGGCATCCCCTGGAGGCCAAGCCCGACGTCTGCTGGCAGCTGCCGATCCGCCGCACCTTCCGGACCGTCGAGCGGCCCGACGACACGTCGTACACCGAGGTGAGCATCGGTGAGTACGACCGCCGGGGCTGGGGCCCGGGGGGCCACGACCTCGACTGGTACTGCTCCGGCAACACCGAGGCGCACGTGGCCGCCGAGCCGCTCTACCTCGGCAGCGCGGCCGAGCTGATCGAGCTGATGGGCCAGCCGGCGTACGACGTCCTGGCCAGGCTGTGCGAGCAGCACCTGCACGCCCGCGGGGTCGCGCGGCATCCCGCCGACCCGCAGGACTCTTGACGTCAAGACAAACGGCACCCCCCTGTCCGCATCGCGTCGGCGGCGAGTCAGAATGACTGACATGCGCCTGGACCATCTGTCGTTCGCCGCGGGACCCGACGGCCTCGCGAGCACCGCGCAGCGCATCGGCGACCTTCTCGGGTGTGAGTTCGTCGACGGCGGGGTGCACCCCCGCTTCGGCACGCGCAACATGACGCTGCCGCTGGGCGGTGGCACCTACCTCGAGATCGTCGAGGTCCTCGACCATCCCGCCTCCGACAAGGCGCCGTTCGGTCAGGCGGTGCGCGCCCGGTCGGCGCTGGGCGGCGGGTGGCTGGCCTGGGTCGTCGCGGTCGACGACATCGCACCGATCGAGGCGCGGCTCGGCCGCGAGGCGGCCCCGGGCAACCGGTTCCGCCCCGACGGCACCGAGCTCACCTGGCGGCAGATCGGTGTCAACGGCCTGATCGCCGACCCACAGCTGCCGTTCTTCGTGCAGTGGCTCATCCCGAGCGAGCTGCACCCCAGCGTCGGCGCCGACCCCGACTACACCCTGCACTGCCTGGAGATCGCCGGCGACCCGCAGCGCGTCAGCGAGTGGCTCGGCGAGGCCGTCGAGGCCCCGCTGGAGGACGTCAAGGTCGAGTGGGTGGCCCCGCACGGCACCCCCGGGCTGCTGGCCGTGCAGGTGCAGACCCCGCGCGGGCTGGTCCGCATCTGACCGGGCGCCCGCCCGGCCCCGACCGCGCATCCCCGGCACTTCCGCGGGGCGCCGTCGCCAGCCCGAACATCTGGCGACACCCCGGCACCTACGAGACCGAGAACCGCGCCTTCGACCCCGACGGTCTGGTCGCCGCGGCGATGCACCAGGTCGCCGACTGGTCCGGGCTCGACGTCGTCGACATCGGCTGCGGCACCGGCTTCCATCTCCCGTGGTTCGCCGAGGCGGCCCGGTCGGTGGTCGGCGTGGAGCCCCATCCCGACCTGCTGCGGCTGGCACAGCGACGGACGCGGCACCTGGAGTCCGTGCGCGTGCTGCAGGGCACGGCGCAGCAGCTGCCGGTGCCCGACGGGTCCGTCGACGTCGCGCACGCCCGGTGGGCCTACTTCTTCGGACCCGGCTGCGAGCCCGGGCTGACCGAGCTCTCACGGGTGATGCGACGCGGCGGGACGGCGTACATCCTCGACAACGACGCCGGCCGCTCGACCTTCGGTGCCTGGTTCCGCCGCGGCTACCCCCACCTGCCGAGCCCCGCCGAGGTGGAGCGCTTCTGGTCGACGCACGGCTGGACCCGCACCCCTGTGCTCACCCGGTGGGCCTTCGGCTCGCGGGCCGACCTGGAGGCCGTGGTCCGGATCGAGCTGCCCGACGCCGTGGCCGAGCAGGTGCTCGGGGTCTACGACGGCACCGAGGTCGACTACGCCGTCAACCTCTGGTGGCGCCACTTCTGAGCCGGCCTCCCGTGGCGGGAGCGGGCACCTAGCGCTCGCTGGAGCCGCGGACGACCAGGGTCGGGCCGAGCAGCACCCCGCCACCGACCCGGCGCGGGACCGACAGCAGGCCCTCCAGGGCCCCGACCACCTCGACGGCCACCTGCTCCAGCGGCTGCCGCACCGAGGTGAGGCCACCGGGGGTGAGCTGGGCGACCTGGGAGTCGTCGAACCCGACGACCGCGACGTCGGCACCCGGTCGCAGCCCCCGGGCCGCCACGGTGTCCAGCACCCCCATCGCCAGGGTGTCGGAGGCGCACACGAAGCCGGTGGGCGCGGCCTCGTCGAGCAGCAGTGCGGCGGCCTCGCGACCCGACGACACGGTGTCCTCCATCCGGCACGCGAGACCGGTCGTCGGCAGCCCGCGTGAGCGCAGCGCCCGGCTCCAGCCGGCGCGCCGGTCCTCACCGATCACGGAGTCCTTGCGCCAGCCCACCCAGGCGATCCGGGTGTGTCCGGCGTCGAGCAGGTGCTCGGTCGCCAGCCGGGTGCCGGCGGCGCCGTCCACGTCGACCCACGGGTGCCGTCGGCCCGCAGGCACACCGTCACCGTCGTCCCACGGCCGGCCGAAGGCCACAAACGGCACGCTGCGCCCCTCGAGCCAGGTGGCCTGGGGGTTGCCGAGGTAGGTGTCGGTGATGACGAAGGCGTCGACGGCGGTGGAGCGCACCAGCTCGCCGTAGCCCGAGACCGGGTCGTCGGCCTCGCCGGCGAAGAGCAGCACGTGGTAGCCCGCCTCGCGCGAGGCCTCGACCAAGGTGTGCACGAACCGGTCCATGGTGGCGTTGGCGGTGCCCTCCTGGGCGGGCGCGAAACGCATCCCGATCAGGTGGGTGGAGCGGGTGCGCAGGTTGCGAGCGGCGCGGTTGGGCCGGTAGCCCAGGTCGCGGATCGCGGCACGCACCCGGTCGAGGGTGTCGGCGCGCAGCAGCTCGGGGTTGTTGACCGCGTTGGAGACGGTCTGACGGGAGACCCCGGCACGCTCGGCCACGTCGGCCAGCGTCGGTGGCGCCGCGGCGTACGCCGTCGGCAACCGGCGGACGGTCCTGCCCATCACGCCCCCTTGATCGTTCCAATTCCAGGATACCGCCGCGCCTCCCTGGCCTGTCGGCGGCGCCGCCTAGCGTGCTGCCATGAGCCGTTCGACGCCCGCCCGGGCCCGCACCCGCGCCTCCTTCCGGTGCACCGAGTGCGGCTGGGAGACCGCCAAGTGGGTCGGTCGGTGCGGCGAGTGCCAGGCCTGGGGCTCGGTGGTGGAGGCGGGCGCCCCCACGGCCCGGGTCTCCGCGGGGCCGGTCACCGCGGCGGCGGTGCCGATCGGGCGGGTCTCGCTCGAGGAGGCGACGTTCCGCTCCAGCGGCGTGCCCGAGCTCGACCGGGTGCTGGGTGGGGGGTTGGTGCCCGGCGCGGCCATCCTGCTGGCCGGCGAGCCCGGCGTCGGCAAGAGCACCCTGTTGCTCGAGGTGGCCGCACAGACCGCCCGGCACGGACGCCGTGCCCTCTATCTCACCGGCGAGGAGTCGGCCGCCCAGGTGCGGCTGCGCGCCGAGCGCACCGACGGGGTCCAGGACGAGCTCTACCTCGCCGCCGAGACCGATCTCGGCGCCGTGCTCACCCACGTCGAGCAGGTCCGTCCCGAGCTCCTCGTGATCGACTCCGTGCAGACCATCGGGGCCTCCGACGTCGACGGCGTGCCCGGTGGCGTGACCCAGGTCAAGGAGGTCGCGGCCGCGCTGGTGCGGGTCGCCAAGACCCGCAACATCACCACCGTGCTGGTCGGTCACGTGACCAAGGACGGCTCGATCGCCGGCCCCCGCGTGCTGGAGCACCTGGTCGACGTGGTGCTCCAGTTCGAGGGCGAGCGCACCTCCCGGTTCCGGATGGTGCGGGCGATGAAGAACCGCTTCGGCCCGGTCGACGAGGTGGGCTGCTTCGACCTCGCCTCCGACGGCATCAACGCGGTCGCCGACCCCACGGGCCTGTTCGTCGAGAACCATCATCAGCGGGTGCCCGGCACCTGCGTGGCCGTGGCGCTCGAGGGCCGGCGGCCGCTGTTGGCCGAGGTGCAGGCGCTGGTCACCCCCACGACCGCCGAGCGGCCGCGGCGCACCACCTCCGGCCTCGACTCCTCGCGCGTGGCGCTGGTGACCGCGGTCCTGCAGCAGCACTGCCGACTCCGCTTCCACACCTCCGACGTGTTCGCCTCGACCGTGGGCGGGGCTCGACTCACCGAGCCGGCCGCCGACCTCGCGACGGCGCTGGCCCTGGCCTCGGCCCACCACGGCGTGGCGCTGCCCGGCGGCGTCGTCGCCATCGGCGAGCTGGGGCTGGCCGGCGAGCTGCGCAAGGTGCGCGACCTGCCGCAGCGGCTCGCGGAGGCCGCCCGCCTCGGCTTCGCGGTGGCCGTGGTGCCCGGGGCGCCCGCGACCGGACCCCGGTCGGCGGGAGCCGCCGGCGTCGACGGCATGCGGGTGATCGAGGTCCCCGACGTCGCCGCCGCGCTGCGGGTGCTGCACCTCACCGACGGATGAGCGCCGTTCGTCGCTCCCCGGCGGCGCGACGGGGGCCTTCTGGGCCAGGATGAGGGCATGGCGCTGCGCAAGAAGCCGGCCGGTCGGGCCCCCGACCTGCCTCCGGAGGTGCTGGCCGACATCACCGACGTCCTCGAGGCGTGCCCGGCGTTCCTCGGGGTGCACCGCGCCGACCTGGCCGGGCTGGCGGCTGCCGCCGAGATCGACTACCTCGCGGCCGCGCGGGAGCCGCTGAGCCCCGCGTTCGTGGTGCTCCGCGGGGCGATCTACCTCCACGACGCCGACGGTCGCAGCGTCGACGTGGTCGCCCAGGGCGAGTACGCCGCGCCGTCGGCCGGCGAACAGCTGGTGCCGGTCGACTCCGCCCTGGTCGTCTGGCTCCCCGAGTCGTCGCGCGACCTGGCCTGGTCGCTCCCGGCCGACGAGCTGCCGCGCCGGCTCACTCAGCCCGACCGCCCGGTCGCCGACCTGCAGCTCGCCGCGGTGCGCACCATCATGCGCTCCCCCGTGCTGACCGCGGAGCCGCACGAGACCTGCCGCGACGTCGCCCGCCGGATGAGCGAGCACGGGGTCTCCAGCGTGCTGCTGCAGGTGGGGGGCGAGGTCGGCATCGTCACCGACCGCGACCTGCGCACCCGACTGGTGGCCGAAGGACGCTCCCCCGACACGCAGGTCAGGGAGATCGCCACCGCGCCCGCGCGCACCATCGACGCCGAGACCTCCGTCTTCGAGGTGCTGGTGGAGATGATCGCGCTGGGGGTCCATCACCTGCCGGTGGTCGACGCCGGGCGGGTCGTCGGCATGGTCAGCTCGGGCGACCTCAACCAGCTCGGCGCGCGCTCGCCGCTCCACGTGCGCGTCGCCGTCGACCGCGCCCAGGACCTCGACGGCGTCGCTGCCGCCCGCGCCGACCTGCCCGACATGGTCGACACCCTGCTGGGCGCCGGGATGGGCGCCTCCGACATCGGACGCGTCGTCGCCACGGTCACCGACCGCATCCAGCGCAAGGTCTTCTCGTTGCTGCGCGCCGAGCTGGGGTCGCCGCCGACGTCGTACGGCTGGGTGGCCTTCGGCAGCCAGGCCCGCCGCGAGCAGACGCTGCTGTCCGACCAGGACCACGGCCTGTGGCTGGCCGACGACGTTACCGACGAAGAGCTCGCCTGGTGGGCGACCTACGCCGACCGGGCGGTCGCCGCCCTCGAGCGGTGCGGCTATCCCCGCTGCCACGGGGAGGTGATGGCCACCAACCCGCACTGGCGACGCACCGTGTCGGGATGGGAGCGAGAGTTCCACTCGCTGATCAGCCGGCCCACCGAGCGACACGTGATGGAGTCCTCGATCGCCTTCGACCTGCGCACCGTCGACGGCGACCTGATGGCGCGTGAGCTGATGCAGCCGATCCTGCCCGCTGCCCGGGCCTCGCAGCTGTTCCTCGGCCACCTGGCTCGCAGCGCGGTCAGCCACCGGCCGCCGCTGGGCTTCCTCGGCCGGTTCGCGGTCAAGCGCTCGGGCGAGCACACCGGATCCTTCGACGTGAAGGCCGGGGCGCTGCTGCCGATCACCGACCTGGCCCGGCTCTCGGCGCTGGCCCGCGGCGGCCCCGAGATCGGCACCGACGCGCGACTGCTCGCCGCCGCCGACGCCGGCCAGATCTCCGAGGAGCTCGCCGACACGCTGCGCGCCGGCTACGAGCTGGCCCTCCGGCTGCGGCTGCAACGCCACGTCGACCTCTGGCGCCGTGGCGAGCCGGCCGACAACTGGCTGGACCCCGACGAGCTGCACGCCGTCGACCGCTCCCGGCTGCGCGAGACGTTCAAGGCCGTGCGCGCCGGTCAGGAGTACCTCGCCCTGCGCTACCAGACCGACATGCTCGGCTGAGGCCGATGAGATCCCTGCGCCGGGCCCCGAGCGACGACCGCTCCTGGCGGGACGTCGCCATGGTGGCGCTCGACTTCGAGACCACCACCGCCGACCCCGACCGCGCCGAGCCACTGTCGGTGGGCTGGGTCGGCCTGGGCGATGGTCGGGTCCGGATGGCCGAGGCGGGCTACACCCTCGTCGACCACCGGGGAGAGGTCCCGGTCGAGTCGATCCGGATCCATCGGCTGGTCCCCGAGGAGCTCCGGGCCGGCGTGCTGCCCGACGAGTTGGGCGACGTGCTCCGCGGGGCGGTCGCCGAGCGGGTGCTGGTGGCGCACGGGGCCTCGCTCGAGCAGCGCCTGCTCGACCGGTGGGGGGTGCCCTACGCGGCCAGCCTCGACACCCTGCGGATCGTGCGCACCCTCGACCGGAGGGCCGGCCGCCCGACGGCCGACGCCCGGCTGCCGGAGGCCGCCCGCCGCTACGGCGTGCCCCGGCTGGCCGCCCACCAGGCCTTCACCGACGCGCTCACCACGGCGCTCCTCCTGGTCAGCCTGGCCGGCCGCCTCGAGGCCGACCGCGGTCGCTGCACGATGTCGGACCTGCTGCTCCTCTCCCGCGACTGAGCGTCGACAGAAACGGACGGACGCACCGCTCTCGGTGTCCCCTAGACTGGCGGCGGGCAGGCCTGCGGACCCGCGGGCAGGAAGAGACGGGGACGACGTGGCCACTGATCGCTCAGCCGCGACCTTGCGCCTGCGCGCGACCCTGGCGTCGATCGCCCCGGGCACCGCGCTGCGCGACGGCTTGGAGCGCATCCTGCGCGGCCGCACCGGAGCCTTGCTGGTGCTGGGCTACGACCGCACCGTCGAGGCGATCTCGACCGGCGGCTTCACCCTCGACGTCCCCTTCACCGCCACCGGGCTGCGCGAGCTCGCCAAGATGGACGGCGCGATCATCCTCGACCGCGACCTGACCCGGATCCACCGCGCCGCGGTCCACCTGATGCCCGACCCGACCATCCCGTCGGAGGAGACCGGCACCCGTCACCGCACCGCCGACCGGGTGGCCCGGCAGACCGGCTTCCCCGTCGTGTCGGTGTCCCAGTCGATGCAGATCATCGCCGCCTACGTCGACTCGACGCGGCACGTCCTCGAGGACTCCGGCCAGATCCTGTCCCGCGCCAACCAGGCGCTGGCCACCCTCGAGCGCTACAAGCTGCGCCTCGACGAGGTCGCCAGCACCCTGTCCGCCCTCGAGATCGAGGACCTGGTGACCGCGCGTGACGTGGCCGTGGTCGCCCAGCGGCTGGAGATGGTGAGCCGGATCGCCCGCGAGATCGAGGACTACGTGCTCGAGCTCGGCACCGACGGCCGACTGCTCTCCCTGCAGCTCGAGGAGCTGGTCACCGGCGTCGACGCCGAGCGTGAGCTCGTCGTCCGCGACTACCTCCCGACCGGCCGCCGGCACAAGTCGACCGAGGACATGCTGGCGCGGCTCGAGGCGCTGTCGTCCACCGAGCTGGTCGACCCCGGCGCGGTGGCCCGCGCCCTGTCGCTCAGCGGCGGCGAGCACCTCGACGCGGCGGTCACACCCCGCGGCTACCGCCTGCTGGCGAAGGTGCCCCGGCTGCCCTCGTCGGTGGTCGACCGCCTCGTCGACCACTTCGGCTCCCTGCAGAAGCTGCTCTCGGCCAGCGTCGAGGACCTCCAGGCCGTCGACGGCGTCGGCGAGCTGCGGGCCCGCAGCGTCCGGGAGGGACTGTCCCGGCTGGCGGAGTCCAGCATCCTCGAGCGCTACGTCTGACCCGACCGCGAGGGGTCGCAGGCGGTGCAGCGAGGCGTCGCAGACGGTGGCGTCAGCCGCGGCCGCTGGCCGAGGGCGACGCCGACGCCGAGGCGCCGCCGGTGTTCTTGCCGGAGCTCTTGTTCTTCCCCGAGTCCTGGCCGCCGGACTTGGCGCCCTTGTCCTGCTTCTGCTTCGGCGACGGCGAGGCCGTGATCACCTCGGGCTCCGGCTGGCTCAACCGGAACTGCACGTCCTCGGGCTCGCCGCCCAGCGAGGCCACGGACAGGTGGTACCACCCCGGGAGCGCCCAGTCGGTGAGCCGGCTGCAGGTCTCGTCGGAGCGGCGACCCGACCAGGTCATCCGCACCCAGCTCGCCTTCTCACGCCGCAGCACCAGGTCCTTGGTGGGCACCGCCTTGGGGCACTGCTGGCTGGTCCAGTAGAGGTCCTTGCCCGAGGTGACCTTCAGCGTCAGCGTCTCGGGCGAGGCCTGCCAGGTGCAGGCCGGGCTCACCCGGCTGACCAGGCGGAACCGGAAGGTGACGTCACGGCCGGCCACCGCGTTCTTGACGATCGGCGTGACGTCGACATCGGAGTCCAGGCAGGGGCCGCTGGGGAGCAGGAGAGCGTCCTTCTTCTTCTTGACCTTCTTGCGCTTCTTCGTCTTCTGGTCGGCGGCACTCTGGGCATCGGACGGCGCGGACCCACTCGACTCGCCGGCGGCAGCGGGCTGCACCGCGCCGCCACCACCGCCGGAGCCGTCGGAGAAGCGGGACAACGTCATGCCGAGGCCGACCACCAGCGCGAGGGCCGTGCCGAGCACCAGCATCCGGCGTACCCAGTAGACGCGGGCCGGCAGCGGCCCGCGCGGTCGGGTCACGGCGCTCATGCCGTCACGGTAGTCAGCGGCGGTGCTCGGATCCGGCTGACACTCCGGGCCGCCCACGCCCCGCTGTGCTGCGCCACCTACGATCGTCGGCGATGGAGGACCGCCCCCGCGAGCCCGACGCGCTCGTCGACACCCTGGTTCGGTGGTACGACGGCCACGCACGTGACCTGCCCTGGCGGGCCAGCAGCGCCTCACCCTGGGCCGTGCTGGTCAGCGAGCTGATGCTGCAGCAGACCCCCGTCGCCCGGGTGCTGCCGGTCTACGCCGCCTGGTTGGACCGGTGGCCGACGCCCGCGTCGCTGGCCGCCGAGGCCCCGGGCGAGGCGGTGCGGGCCTGGGGCCGACTGGGCTACCCGCGTCGGGCGCTGCGACTGCACGCCGCCTCGGTCGCGATCACCGAGCGGTACGGCGGTCGGGTGCCGTCCGACGTGGCCGAGCTGCGGGCGCTTCCGGGCGTCGGCGACTACACGGCGGCCGCCGTCGCGGTGTTCGCCTTCGGCCGACGACATGCGGTCCTCGACACCAACGTGCGCCGGGTGCTGGCCCGGCTGGTGCGCGGCGAGGAGCTGCCACCGGCGAGCGTGACCCGCGCCGAGCGCGACCTTGCCGAGCGGCTGCTCCCGCCCGACGAGCCCACCGCCGTCACCTGGTCGATCGCCCTGATGGAGCTCGGGGCGCTGCGCTGTCGCGCGTCCGCCCCCCGATGCGACGACTGCCCGGTGCGGGACCGGTGCGCGTGGCGGGCCGCCGGCTATCCGGCGTACGCCGGCCCGCCGCGGCGCGTCCAGCAGTGGGCCGGCACCGACCGGCAGTGCCGCGGGCGGCTGCTGGCGATCGTCCGCGAGGCCGAAGGGTCGGTGCCCCTCGAGCGGCTGGCGCAGGCCTGGACGGAGGAGGAGCAGCGCGAGCGATGCCTCCGGTCGCTGCTGGACGACGGGCTCCTGGTCACGAGCGGTGACCGGGTCGCGCTGCCCTGAGCCGAGGCGCCCGCCCCGACGCGCAGTGGCCCGCCCGGCAGGGCCGGGCGGGCCACTCGCGTCAGCGCCTCGCGCTCACTCGTTCTCGGCGGGCGGCTCGTCCTCGATCTGCCCCAGAGGGTCGTCGCCGAGGTCGACCACGGCGGTCTCGAGCGGCGGCAGGTCGGGCAGCTCGGCCATCTTGGACCCCGCGAAGGTGAAGGTGGCCTGCGGCCCCTCGCCCTCCACGTCGACCAGCACGATCTGACCGGGGCCGACCTCGCCGTAGAGCATCTTCTCGGCCAGCACGTCCTCGATCTCGCGCTGCACCGTCCGCCGCAGCGGCCGGGCACCGAGCACCGGGTCGAAGCCGCGGGTCGCCAGCAGGTTCTTGGCGGCCTGGGTGAGCTCGAGGCTCATGTCCCGGTCCTTCAGCCGGAGCTCGACGGCGGTGATCATGTTGTCCACCATCGAGATGATCTGCTCCTGCGACAGCGGCGGGAACACGATGATCTCGTCGACACGGTTGAGGAACTCCGGCCGGAAGTGCTGCTTGAGCTCCTCCGAGACCTTGTTCTTCATCCGCTCGTAGGAGCCGGCCGCGTCGCCGGACTGGGCGAACCCGAGGTTGACGCCCTTGGCGATGTCGCGGGTGCCGAGGTTGGTGGTCATGATGATGACGGTGTTCTTGAAGTCGACGACCCGACCCTGGGAGTCGGTGAGACGCCCCTCCTCCAGGATCTGCAACAGGCTGTTGAAGATGTCGGGGTGGGCCTTCTCGACCTCGTCGAACAGCACCACGGAGAACGGCTTGCGGCGCACCTTCTCGGTGAGCTGGCCGCCCTCCTCGTAGCCGACGTAGCCGGGCGGGGAGCCGAACAGCCGCGAGACGGTGTGCTTCTCGCTGAACTCGCTCATGTCGAGCTGGATCAGCGCGTCCTCGTCGCCGAACAGGAACTCGGCGAGCGTCTTCGAGAGCCAGGTCTTGCCGACGCCCGAGGGCCCGGCGAAGATGAACGACCCGCCGGGACGCTTGGGGTCCTTCAGGCCGGCGCGAGTGCGGCGGATCGCCCGGGAGAGCGCCTTGACGGCCTCCTCCTGGCCGATGACGCGCTTGTGCAGCTCGTCCTCCATCTTGAGCAGCCGGGTGGACTCCTCCTCCGACAGCTTGACGATCGGGATGCCCGTCGCCACGGCCAGCACCTCGGCGATCAGCTCCTCGTCGACCTCGGCGACCTCGTCCATGTCGCCGGCGCGCCACTGCTTCTCACGCTCGCCCTTCTTGGCGATGAGCTGCTTCTCCTCGTCGCGCAGGCGCGCCGCGGCCTCGAAGTCCTGGCCGTCGATGGCGGCCTCCTTGCGCTGCCGCACGTCGGCGATCTTGTCGTCGTACTCGCGCAGGTCGGCGGGCGCGGTCATCCGGCGGATCCGGAGCCGGGAGCCGGCCTCGTCGATCAGGTCGATGGCCTTGTCGGGGAGGAACCGGTCGGAGATGTAGCGGTCGGCCAGGGTGGCCGCCGACACCAGCGCCTCGTCGGTGATGGTGACCCGGTGGTGCGCCTCGTAGCGGTCGCGCAGCCCCTTGAGCATCTCGATGGTGTGCGCGATCGAGGGCTCGGCCACCTGGATCGGCTGGAAGCGGCGCTCCAGGGCGGCGTCCTTCTCGAGGTACTTGCGGTACTCGTCGAGCGTCGTGGCGCCGATCGTCTGCAGCTCGCCTCGCGCCAGCATCGGCTTGAGGATCGAGGCGGCGTCGATCGCGCCCTCGGCGGCGCCGGCCCCGACGAGGGTGTGGATCTCGTCGATGAACAGCACGATGTCGCCGCGGGTCTTGATCTCCTTGAGCACCTTCTTGAGGCGCTCCTCGAAGTCACCGCGGTAGCGCGACCCGGCCACCAGAGCGCCGAGGTCGAGGGTGTAGATCTGCTTGTCCTTCAGCGTCTCGGGCACGTTGCCCTTGACGATGTCCTGCGCCAGCCCGGCCACGATCGTGGTCTTGCCGACGCCGGGCTCGCCGATCAGCACCGGGTTGTTCTTGGTCCGCCGGGACAGGATCTGCATGACCCGCTCGATCTCGGGCTCACGACCGATGACGGGGTCGAGCTTGCCCTCGCGGGCGGCCTGGGTGAGGTTCTGCCCGAACTGGTCGAGCACCAGCGAGGACGACGGGGCCTCGCCACTGCCGGAGCCGGTGGTGGCCCCGGCCGTCGCCGACTCCTTGCCCTGGAAGCCGGACAGCAGCTGGATGACCTGCTGCCGCACCCGGTTGAGGTCGGCACCCAGCTTCTGCAGCACCTGCGCGGCGACGCCCTCACCCTCGCGGATCAGGCCGAGCAGGATGTGCTCGGTGCCGATGTAGGAGTGGCCCAGCTGGAGGGCCTCGCGCAGCGAGAGCTCCAGCACCTTCTTGGCGCGCGGGGTGAAGGGGATGTGGCCGCTGGGGGCCTGCTGGCCCTGGCCGATGATCTCCTCGACCTGGGCGCGGACCGCCTCGAGGGAGATGTCGAGGCTCTCCAGTGCCTTGGCCGCGACGCCCTCACCCTCGTGGATCAGCCCGAGCAGGATGTGCTCGGTGCCGATGTAGTTGTGGGAGAGCATGCGGGCCTCTTCCTGGGCCAGCACGACCACCCGCCGGGCTCGGTCAGTAAACCGCTCGAACATTCTCGCCTCGTTCCCTACCACTGAAATCCGTGAGTGTCCTCGGGATCACGACGACTCCGGCGGGACACCCTGGGTTCAACTCTGGTGACAGCCTACGTGTTCCCGGGGCGGCCGCGTCGGCGTCCGCCCTGAGCGAACGCGCGCTCCGAGCCGCCCGCCGACGTACGCCGCGGCTCAGGCCTTGCCGTAGACCACGCCGGGCACGCACTGGGTGGCTCCATCGGCCACCTTGGCGCGGATCGTGAAGTCCTGCGACTCGCCGGGCCCGACGCCCTTCAGCAGGGCGAACCCCCGACCCATCACGTCGCCGCTGCTGGTCGTCCAGGAGACCGTCACCAGGTAGTCGGCCCGCTTCTTCAGCGTGGAGGTGATGGTGCCCTTCACGGCCCGCTTCCCGGAGTCCGTGGGGCACTCGCCCAGCTCGAGGTCGTCGCGGGCCCCGCCCTGCTCCTTCTTCAGCACCGGGATGTCCGGCAGGTCGCTCGGCGACACGTTGCCGGGGTCGACGCCCGTGCTCGACGCCGACGGCGAGGTGCTGCCCTCGGAGCCCGGATCGTCGTCGCCCGAGCAGCCGGCCAGCGCCGCGGCCAGCAGACCGGCGGCGAGCGCCAACGACATGGTCTTCTTCGTCATGCGGGATTCCCTGTCCGTGCGTGCCCACGTGCCTCGTGGGTCCTGGTCGATTGCTGTCGATCGGTGCCGCGGCTCGGAGCGAGCCGTCCCCCGGCCAGCCAGCCGCGCAGCGACCCGGCGGACGTCGGATGTCGCTGTCGAGCATAGCCAGCGGGAGGAACCCGCTCGTCGGTCGAGCCTCAGGCGTCCTGCTCCTTGCGGCGTCGCCCGCCCACGATCAGGCCGAAGCCGAGCGTGAGCATCCCCAGCGCCACCCAGGGCACGATCGGGTCGACCGGGTTGCCGGTGTTGGGCAGCTCCCCGCCACCGGCGCTACCGCGGGTCTTGACCGTCACCTGGTCGTCGGAGCTCACCTTGGCGCCGCCACCGCCGCGACCCGTTGCCGTGGCGTGGTTGACGACCTCGCCCTTGCGGACGTCACTGGCCGTCACGGTGTAGGGCTTGGCCTTGCAGGTCATGGACGCGCCCGGCGCCAGCGTGGTCCTCGGACAGGTCACCTTGCCGACCATGCGGTCACTCACCGTGACGTGGGTGAGCGTGACGTTGCCGGTGTTGGTCACCTCGAAGCTGAAGACGATCTTGTCGCCCACCTTCACCGGACCCTGCGTGTCGGCCTTCTTCACCAGCTTGATGCCGGGGTGCTGGTCGATCGGCGTGGTCACGGTGTCCGTGTCGGTCACCGGCGTCGGGTTCGGGTCGGCCTGCGTGGCCGGCGGGGTGCCGCTGGCCGTCGCGGTGTTGACCACCTGGCCGGCGTCGACGTCGTCCTGGGTGAGCGTGTAGGTCGCCGTACACGTCACCGACTCGCCGGGCTCCAAGGTGTCGACCAGACAGCTCACCGGGCCGACCATCGGGTCGTCGACGGCGATCCCGTCCAGCGTCACGTTGCCGGTGTTGGTGACCGTGAACGTGTAGTCGACCGTCTCGCCCGCGGCGTCGCCCACGTTGGCAGCCGCCTTGACGAGGTCGATCTCAGGCGTCTGAGCGATCGGGGTGCTGGTCGAGTCGGTCGAGGTGACGTCGGTGGCGTTGGGGTCGGTGCCCGTCGCCGTCGCGGTGTTGTCGACCACCCCGGCGTTCACGTCGTCCTGCGTGAGCGTGTACGTCGCCGTGCAGGTCGTCGACTCCGCCGGCGCCAGCGTCGTCACCAGGCAGTCCACCGCACCGACCGCAGCGTCGTCGATGACGATGCCGGTCAGCGTGACATTGCCGGTGTTGGTCACCACGAAGTCGTAGTCGATGGTGTCGCCCGCGTAGTTGCCGCTGGGGACGCCCGCCTGCTTGTCCAGGCTGATCGACGGCGCCGCCGGGATGTCCACCGACGCCGTGTCGGTGTCGGTGACGTCGGTGCCATGGGGGTCGGTGCCCGTCACGGTCGCGGTGTTGTCCACCTGACCCGCATCGACATCGGCCTGCGTCAACGTGTACGACGCGGTGCAGGTCGTGGACTCCGTCGGCGCCAGCGTCGTGACCGGGCAGTCCACCGTGCCGACCATCGGGTCGTCGACCGTGATCGAGTCGAGGGTCACGTTGCCGGCGTTGGTCACCAGGAACTCGTAGTCGATCGTGTCACCAGCGTTGTTGCCCGACGGGGTACCCGCCGTCTTCACGAGGGTGATCGCGGGGCTCGCCGGGATCGACACCGACTCGGTGTCGGTGTCGGTGACATCGGTGGCGGGGGTCGGTGCCCGTCACGGTCGCGGTGTTGTCGACCACTCCGGCGTCGACATCGGCCTGCGTCAACGTGTACGACGCCGTGCAGGTGGTGTCCGCACCGGGTGCGAGTGTGGTGACCGGGCAGTCCACCGTGCCGACCATCGGGTCGTCGACCGTGATCGAGTCGAGGGTCACGTTGCCGGCGTTGGTCACCAGGAACTCGTAGTCGATCGTGTCACCAGCGTTGTTGCCCGACAGGGTCGTCTTCACGCCGTCTTCACGAGGGTGATCGCGGGGCCCGGGATCGACACCGACTCGGTGTCGGTGTCGGTGACATCGGTGGCGTTCGGGTCGGTACCGGTCACCGTCGCGGTGTTGTCCACCTGACCCGCATCCACATCGGCCTGCGTCAGCGTGTAGCTCGCCGTGCAGGTCGTCGACTCCGTCGGCGCCAACGTCGTCACCGGGCAGTCCACCGTGGTGAACATCGGTCGATGACGATGATCGTCGAGGGTCACGTTGCCGGTGTTGGTCACCAGGAACTCGTAGTCGATCGAGTCACCAGCGTTGTTGCCGTTGAGCGTGCCGTCTTGACCAGCGTGATCGCCGGCGTGGCCGGGATCGACACCGACTCGGTGTCGGTGTCAGACGTCGGTGGCGTTCGGGTCGGTGCCCGTCACCGTCGCGGTGTTGTCGACCACTCGGCGTCGACATCGGCCTGGGTCGCGTGTAGCTCGCCGTGCAGTCCGACTCCGTCGGCGCCAACGTGGTCACCGGGCAGTCCACGGCCGTGAACATCGGGTCATCGACGACGATGCCGTCGAGGGTCACGTTCCCGGTGTTGGTCACCAGGAACTCGTAGTCGATCGAGTCACCAGCGGCACTGCCGTTCAGCGTGCCCGTCTTGACCAGCGTGATCGCCGGGGCCGCCGGGATCGACACCGACTCGGTGTCGGTCGAGGTGACATCGGTGGCGTTCGGGTCGGTGCCCGTCACCGTCGCGGTGTTGTCGACCTGACCCGCATCCACATCGGCCTGCGTCAGCGTGTAGCTCGCCGTGCAGGTCGTCGACTCCGTCGGCGCCAGCGTGGTGACCGGGCAGTCCACCGTGGTGAACATCGGGTCATCCACGACGATCGAGTCGAGGGTCACGTTGCCGGTGTTGGTCACCAAGAACTCATAGTCGATCGAGTCACCAGCGGCACTGCCGTTCAGCGTCCCGGTCTTGACCAGCGTGATCGCCGGACCGGCCGGGATCAGCGTGTCGGTGCTGTCAGTCGCGTCGACATCCGTGCCGTTCGGGTCGGTGCCCGTCACCGTCGCCGTGTTGGCCACGTGCCCGGAGTCCACATCGACCTGGGTCAGCGTGTAGCTCGCCGTGCACGTCGTGTCGGTCGCCAGCGTCGTCACCGGACAGTCCACCGTGGTGAACATCGCGTCGTCGATCACGGATGCCGGTCAACGTGACATTGCCGGTGTTCTCACCACGAAGTCGTAGGCGATCGATGTCACCCGCGCTGTTCCCGCTCGGGATCCCGCCTGCTTGTCCAGCGTGATGTCCGGCGCCGCCGTGATCGACACCGACTCGGTGTCGGTGTCCGTCACGTCGGTGGCGTTCGGGTCGGTGCCCGTCACGGTCGCGGTGTTGTCCACCTGACCCGCATCCACGTCCGCCTGCGTCAACGTGTACGACGCCGTGCAGGTGGTGTCCGCACGACACCGGGCAGTCCACCGTCGTGAACATCGGGTCATCGACCGTGATCGAGTCGAGGGTCACGTTCCCGGTGTTCGTCACCAGGAACTCGTAGTCGATCGAGTCACCCGCCAGCCGTTCAGCGTCCCGGTCTTGACCAGCGTGATCGCCGGGGCCGCCGGGATCGACACCGACTCGGTGTCGGTGTCCGTCACGTCGGTGGCGTTCGGGTCGGTCCCGGTCACCGTCGCGGTGTTGTCCACCTGACCCGCATCCACATCGGCCTGCGTCAGCGTGTAGCTCGCCGTGCAGGTGGTGTCCGCGGCGCCAGCGTGGTGACCGGGCAGTCCACCGTGGTGAACATCAGGTCGACCGTGATCGAGTCGAGGGTCACGTTCCCGGTGCTCGTCACCAGGAACTCATAGTCGATCGAGTCACCCGTTCAGCGTCCCGTCTTGACCAGCGTGATCGCCGGGGCCGCCGGGATCGACACCGACTCGGTGTCCGTATCCGTCACATCGGTGGCGTTCGGGTCGGTACCCGTCACCGTCGCGGTGTTGTCCACCTGACCCGCATCCACATCCGCCTGCGTCAAGTGTACGACGCCGTACACGTCGTCGACTCCGTCGGCGCCAACGTCGTCACCGGGCAGTCCACCGTCGTGAACATCGCGTCGTCGATCGATGCCATCGATTCCGTCGGTGCTCATAGTCGATGAGTCACCCGCGGCGTGCCCGTCTTGACCAGCGTGATCGCCGGACCGCCAGCGTGTTGCCGTTCAGGATCAGCGTGTCGGTGCTGTCCGTCGCGTCGACGTCCGTGCCGTTCGGGTCGGTGCCCGTCACCGTCGCCGTGTTGGCCACGTGCCCGGAGTCCACATCGAGCTGGGTCAGCGTGTAGCTCGCCGTGCACGTCGTCGACTCCGTCGGCGCCAACGTCGTCACCGGACAGTCCACCGTGGTGAACATCGCGTCGTCGATCACGATGCCGGTCAGCGTGACATTGCCGGTGTTCTGCACCACGAAGTCGTAGTCGATCGTGTCACCCGCGCTGTTCCCGCTCGGGATGCCCGCCTGCTTGTCCAGCGTGATGTCCGGCGCCGCAGTGATCGACACCGACGGTGTCGGTGTCGGTGACGTCGGTGGCGTTCGGGTCGGTACCGTCACCGTCGCGGTGTTGTCCACCTGACCCGCATCCACATCCGCCTGCGTCAACGTGTAGCTCGCCGTGCAGGTGGTGTCCGCACCGGGTGCCAGTGTGGTGACCGGGCAGTCCACGGTCGTGAACATCGCGTCGTCGATGACGATGCCATCGAGGGTCACGTTGCCGGTGTTCGTCACCAAGAACTCATAGTCGATCGAGTCACCCGCCGAGCCGCCATTCAGCGTCCCGGACTTCACCAGGGTGATCGCCGGCGTGGCCGGGATCGACACCGACTCGGTGTCGGTGTCCGTCACGTCGGTGGCGTTGGGGTCGGTGCCCGTCACGGTCGCGGTGTTGTCCACCTGACCCGCATCCACATCCGCCTGCGTCAACGTGTACGACGCCGTGCAGGTGGTGTCACCACCGGTGCCAGTGTGGTGACCGGGCAGTCCACGGTCGTGAACATCGCGTCGTCGATGACGATGCCATCGAGGGTCACGTTGCCGGTGTTGGTCACCAGGAACTCGTAGTCGATCGTGTCGCCAGCGTTGTTGCCGTTGAGCGTGCCCGTCTTGACCAGGGTGATCGCCGGCGTGGCCGGGATCGACACCGACTCGGTGTCCGTGTCACTCACGTCGGTGGCGTTCGGGTCGGTACCCGTCACCGTCGCGGTGTTGTCCACCTGACCCGCATCCACATCCGCCTGCGTCAACGTGTACGACGCCGTGCAGGTGGTGTCCGCACCGGGTGCCAGTGTGGTGACCGGGCAGTCCACGGTCGTGAACATCGGGTCATCGACCGTGATCGAGTCGAGGGTCACGTTCCGGTGTTCGTCACCAAGAACTCGTAGTCGATCGAGTCACCCGCGGCACTGCCGTTCAGCGTGCCCGTCTTCACCAGCGTGATCGCCGGCGTGGCCGGGATCGACACCGACTCGGTGTCAGTGTCCGTCACGTCGGTGGCGTTCGGGTCGGTACCCGTCACCGTCGCGGTGTTGTCCACCTGACCCGCATCCACATCCGCCTGCGTCAACGTGTACGACGCAGTGCAGGTCGTCGACTCCGTCGGCGCCAACGTCGTCACCGGGCAGTCCACCGTGGTGAACATCGGGTCATCGATGACGATGCTGGTCAAGGTGACGTTGCCGGTGTTGGTCACCAGGAACTCATAGTCGATCGAGTCACCAGCGTTGTTGCCGTTCGAGCGTCCCGTCTTCACCAGGCTGATCGCCGGACCGGCCGGGATCGCGGTGTCGGTGCTGTCCGTCGCGTCGACGTCCGTGCCGTTCGGGTCGGTGCCCGTCACCGTGGCCGTATTGGCCACGTGCCCGGAGTCCACATCGACCTGCGTCAACGTGTAGCTCACCGGACCACAGGTCACCGAGTCGCCCGGAGCCAACGGACCAGCAGGACACGTCACCGACACCAGCGAGTCAGCCACCGTCACCGGATCCAACGTCACATTGCCGGAGTTGGTCACCACGAACGAGTAATCGATCGTGTCCCCCGCGGCGGCCCCCGACGGCACACCCGCCTGCTTGTCCAGCGTGATGTCCGGCGCCGCGGTGATCGGCACCGACTCGGTGTCGGTGTCACTCACGTCGGTGGCGTTCGGGTCGGTCCCGGTCACGGTCGCGGTGTTGTCCACCTGACCCGCATCCACATCCGCCTGCGTCAACGTGTACGACGCCGTGCAGGTCGTCGACTCCGCCGGCGCCAACGTCGTCACCGGACAGTCCACCGTCGTGAACATCACGTCGTCGATCACGATGCCGGTCAGCGTGACATTGCCGGTGTTGGTCACCAAGAACTCATAGTCGATCGAGTCACCCGCCGTTGGCCGTTCAGCGTCCCGGTCTTCACCAGGCTGATCGCCGGACCGGCCGGGATCAGGCTGTCCGTGGCGTCGACGTCCGTGCCGTTCGGGTCGGTGCCCGTCACCGTGGCCGTATTGGCCACGTGCCCGGAGTCCACATCGACCTGCGTCAACGTGAGCTCACCGGACCACAGGTCACCGAGTCGCCCGGAGCCAACGGACCAGCAGGACACGTCACCGACACCAGCGAGTCAGCCACCGTCACCGGATCCAACGTCACATTGCCGGAGTTGGTCACCACGAACGAGTAATCGATCGTGTCCCCCGCGGCGGCCCCCGACGGCACACCCGCCTGCTTGTCCAGCGTGATGTCCGGCGCCGCGGTGATCGGCACCGACTCGGTGTCGGTGTCACTCACGTCGGTGGCGTTCGGGTCGGTCCCGGTCACGGTCGCGGTGTTGTCCACCTGACCCGCATCCACATCCGCCTGCGACAACGTGTACGACGCCGTGCAGGTGGTGTCCGCACCGGGTGCCAGTGTGGTGACCGGGCAGTCCACCGCCGTGAACATCGGGTCATCCACGACCACCGAGTCCAGCGTCACGTTCCCGGTGTTCGTCACCAAGAACTCATAGTCGATCGAGTCACCAGCGTTGTTGCCGTTCAGCGTCCCGGTCTTCACCAGGCTGATCGCCGGACCGGCCGGGATCGGGGTGTCGGTGCTGTCCGTCGCGTCGACGTCCGTGCCGTTCGGGTCGGTGCCCGTCACCGTGGCCGTATTGGCCACGTGCCCGGAGTCCACATCGACCTGCGTCAACGTGTAGCTCACCGGACCACAGGTCACCGAGTCGCCCGGAGCCAACGGACCAGCAGGACACGTCACCGACACCAGCGAGTCAGCCACCGTCACCGGATCCAACGTCACGTTCCCGGTGTTCGTCACCACGAACGAGTAATCGATCGTGTCCCCCGCGGCGGCCCCCGACGGCACACCCGCCTGCTTGTCCAGCGTGATCGCCGGAGCAGGGTCGATGGTGACCGTCTCACTGTCGGTCGCCGAGGTGTCCACGCCGTTCGGGTCCGTCCCCGTCGCCATCGCGGTGTTGAGCACCGAACCGAGGTCGACGTCGGCCTGCGTCAGGACGTAGGTCGCCGTGCACGTCGTGCTCGCGCCGGGCGCCAACGTCGTGGCCGGGCATGAGACGGGTCCGACCAGCGGATCGTTCACGACGACCCCGGTCAACGTGACGTTGCCGGTGTTGGTCACCAAGAACTCATAGCTGATGGTGTCATCGGCAGCATCGCCGTTGAGGGTGCCGGTCTTCACCAGAGACAGAGCGGGCCCGGGCGCCAGCGGCGTGTCGGTGTTGTCCGACGCCTGAACGTCGGTGCCGTGGGGATCGGTGCCCGTCACCATCGCATCGTTGGCCACGTGACCCGAGTCCACGTCGGCCTGGGTCAGCGTGTAGGTCGCCGAGCATGCCATCGGCTCCCCAGGAGCCAGGGTGGTCGTCGGGCAGGTCACGGACCCGACGAGCGGGTCGTCGATCACGATCCCGGTCAACGTGACGTTGCCGGTGTTGACCACCACGAACGTGTAGTCGATCAGGTCACCGGCCGCGGAGCCCGACACTCCGGCCACCTGCTTGTCAAGGCTGATCGCCGGGTCGGTGCTGAGCGGTACGTCGGTGTTGTCGGTGGCCGTGGGCGGCGTGAGACCGGCGGGCGGCGTACCGGAGGCGGTCGCCTCGTTGGCCACGTGGCCGGCATCGACATCGATCTGGGTGAGCGTGTAGGTGCCGGTGCAGGTGGTTGACTCGCCGGGCGCCAGCGTGGTCACCGGACAGCTGACCGCGCCCACCGTCAGGTCGGTGACACCGACGTTGGTCAGCGTGACGTTGCCGGTGTTCGTGACCAGGAACTCATAGTCGATCGTGTCGTTGGCGGCCGAGCCGGTCGGGGTGCCGGCCTGCTTGTCCACCGCGATGTCGGGTGTCTGGGTGAGCGGCGTCGTCTCGGCGTCGGTCGCCTCCGGGGTGTCGCCGTTGCTGCCGGTGCCGGTTGCGGTCGCGGTGTTGGTGACCGACCCGCTGTCGATATCGGCCTGGGTGAGCACATAGGTGGCCGTGCAGATCGTCGACTCGGTCGGGGCAAGCGTGGTCACCGGGCAGGCGACCGTGCCGACCATCAGGTCGGAGACGCTGACGGAGTCGAGGGTGACCGACCCGGTGTTGGTCACCAGGAACTCGTAGTCGATCGTGTCACCCTCGTCGGTGCCGTTGCCGTCGAGGTCGGTGACGCCGCCGCTGGTCTTGTCGAGGGCGATGGCCGCGTTGGGTGACACCGGGGTCACCAGCGTGTCGGTGTCGGTCGGTGGCGTGAGGCCCGGCGGAGGCGTCGCCATGGCGTCGGCGGTGTTCGTCACCGAGCCGGTGTCGATGTCGGTCTGGGTCAGGGTGTACGTAGCCGAGCAGGTCAGCTGCTCGCCGGGGGCGAGCGGGGTCGCCGGACAGGAGACGGGGCCGACCAGGGGGTCGGTCACCACGATGGTGCTCAGGGTGGTGTTGCCGGTGTTGGTCACCACGAAGGTGTAGGACAGCTCGTCCCCGGCGTCGGTGCCGTTGCCGTCGAGGTCGGTCACGCCGCCGCTCTGCTTGACGAGGCTGAGGTCTGGCGTCCGGGAAATCGGGGTCGAGGTGTTGTCGGTGGCACTCGGCGGTGTCACTCCGGCGGGCGGGTCTGCCGTCACGGTTGCGACGTTGTCCACCGTGCCTGCATCGATGTCGGCCTGCGTCAACGAGTAGGTCGCGGTACAGGTCATGGACGCGCCGGGAGCAAGGGTGGTGGTCGGGCAGTTCAGCGTGCCGACCTTGGGGTCGCTCACGTTGACGTTGGTCAGCGCCACGTTGCCGGTGTTCTGGACCAGGAAGGTGTAGGCGATGGTGTCGCCGACCGTGTTGCCCGACGGGGTGCCCGCCTGCTTGTCGAGGGTGAGCGTCGCCGTGCGCGGGATGGGCAGCGTGTCGGTGTCGGGTGCGTTCACCACGACCCCGGTGGGCGAGGTGCCGGTGGCGGTCGCCAGGTTGTTGACCACGCCGGCGTTCACGTCGGCCTGGGTGAGCGTGTAGGTCGCGGAGCAGGTCTTGGACGCGCCTGGCGCAAGAGACCCGGCCGGGCAGGTCACGGCGCCGACGATCGGGTCGGTCACACCCACGCTGGACAGCGTCACGTTGCCGGTGTTGGTCACCAGGAAGCTGTAGACCACAGTGTCGCCCACGTCGGGCCCGTTGCCATCCAGGTCGTTGATCGCGCCATGGCTCTTGTCCAGCGTGATCGCCGGTGCAGCGGGGATCGTCTTGGTGGCGCTGGCCGGGGCGGTGACCGCCGGACCGGTGGGCGGGGTGCCCGAGGCGGTCGCCGTGTTGTTGACCACGCCGGCGTTCACGTCCGCCTGGGTCAGGGTGTAGGTGCCGCTGCAGGTCATCGACCCGCCCACTGCCAGGCTGGTCGACGGGCAGGTGACACTGCCGATCTTCGGGTCACTGACCCCGACGGAGCTGAGCGGCGTCTGTCCGGTGTTGGTCACCACGAAGGTGTAGGGGATGGTGTCGCCGACGTCGGGACCGTTGCCGTCGAGATCGTTGATAGCGCCGGCCGTCTTGGTCAGCGAGATCCCGGGCTGGCCGTTGGTGAACGTACACGTGATCACCCCTCCCGGGGCGGTGGCCGTCCCGGGCACGGTGTAGGTCGTGCCGCTCAGGCTGCCCACGGTCGCACCCACGGCGTCGGAACAGGTGGCGCCGGCGAGGGACCAGCCTCCCGGCAGGGTGGACTCGTTGATGGTGACTGCGGAGTTGGCCGTCTGCACTGTGAAGGCCTGGGTGCCGGCGGTTCCGGTGTCGCCGTCGACCTGCGTGGGCGTGCCGGCCGAGGTTGTCGTCACACTTCCCGTGGACTGGGTCGTGTTGGTCAGCGTGAAGGCGAACGGACCTCCGGTACTCCCGGTCGTGGTCTTGCGCAGGATGATCTGGGCGCGCGGCGCGAAGGTGATCGGGTAGTCCTCGACCTCCCCGGAGTCGGCCAACCCGGTCGGGGAGTTGATCTGGCTGGTGGTGTAGCCGACCCGGAACCGCGCATAGGAGGTGCCGGCGGTCAGCCCGTTCGGCACGTTCCAGCTGAGTGTCACCGAGGAGGCGCCGCCCGGGTTGGCACAGGCGCGCTCACTCGACTCGAAGGTGCCGCTCTTGTCGAAGTCGATCCAGCCGCAGACCCTGGCGCCGGTCGTCGTTCCCGACAACGGGACGGTGAGTGCATAGGTGCTGCCCGGGTCGATCAGCACGCTGGGCAGCGTGGCGAACGCGTCCTCGTCGTCGGTGCCGCTGGTGTCGTCACCGTTGGCCGCGGTCCCCGGGAACGGGCTCGCGGTCGCGTTGCGGGCGTTGGGGTTGTCCTCGTCGACGGTGCTGCCGAGCGCCAGGTTGCTGATCACGTGGGCCGGCGCCTGCGAGCCGTTGTAGGAGGCCGGGGCGTCGGAGAAGTCCTGGGGGAGGGTGAAGGTCAGCGCCATCCCGTCGCCGGAGCCGGAGGTGTTGACGGCCGGCAGTGCCGACGAGTTCTGCACGAACACCGCGGACATGTCGAAGGACAGCGTGGTGACGGTGCCGTTGACCTGGATGCTGCCGCAGGAGGCGCTGCCTGCGGCGTTGAAGTAGGGGGACCCGTTGACGTTGGTGGTGCAGGTGACGGAGGTCGAGTCGTTGGTGGCGCCGATGGTCGTGGAGGTGACCGCGAGCTGCGCGTTGCCGTCGAGCTTGGAGAGCGTGACGCCGGGCGTCGTCAGGGTGTAGACCGCATGCAGGTCGGACTGTGCGTTGACGTTGCCGAAGCGGGTCGTCGCGGACACGCCGCCCATGCCGGACATGTGGATCACCGGGTTGCGCACCGGCTGGCTGAACGCGACCGTGACGGTGCCCAGACCGGGGCAGGTGCCGGTGGCGTTGCAGGTGCCGGTGTTGACGATGACGTTGGCCGCGGTGTCGCCGCTCTGCATGTTGGTCGGGGTGTACTGCGTCTGGTCCCAGCCGCGGGAGCCGAGCGTGGTCGGGGCCGCCAGGTCGGTTAGTCCCGTCGCGGTCACGGTGGCCGTCACGCCGGACGGGTAGGTCACACCGCTGATGTCGGTGGCGCCCGACTGGGTCAGCGCAAAGCTGCCGGTGGGGAACTCATAGGCGCTCACCGGTGACGGCTGGAACGCCAGCAGCCCCACGAGCACCAGGCCGGTGACCTGGAGCAGCGCGACAGCCTTGTTGTCCTGAAGTCGGCGGAACCACCGTCCGGCCCTCATTGAATCTCGTGTCTCCCCATCTCCCGGGCGTCCCCGGAATCTGCACGACCTGTGCCGTGTCGCCCGCGTTCGGCTCGTCCCGAGCGAGGGCACGACGCAGTAAGCCTGGACTAGGTCCGGGCAGGCGGCAGCCTACCCACAAAGGTGGAGACGGAGGGACATCCGTCTCATGACGCGAAAAAGTGTCGCGGCCGGAGAAGTCGCCCGCCCTGGGGATCAGTGGGCGGCGTCGAACGCCTGACGGACCTCCGCGGAGACCCGGCCCCGGTCGGACACCTCATAGCCGTTGCTGCGGGCCCAGTCGCGGATCTCCTTGCTGCTGGGACCGAGGTTGCTCGAGCCGGAGCGACGTCCGCGGCGGGTGCCACCGGCCTTGCGGGCATGGCCGACGTAAGAGGCCAGCGCGGCGCGCAGGGCCTTGGCGTTCTTGTCGTTGAGGTCGATCTCGTAGGACGTGCCGTCGAGGCCGAACGACACCGTCTCCGAGGCCTCCGAACCGTCCAGGTCGTCGACGAGAACGATGTTGACCTTCTGTGCCATGGAATTGACTCCTCGTGGGAAAGAAAAAGAGTCGGGAAGTAGAAAACCTACTCCCCGACCCGAGCATGATGACGCAACCGTCATTGAATACCCTTACCGGTCTCGACGTCAAAAGCAAACGTGGACGTGTCTCGAACGAGATGTCGGCGCGCCCGGACGACCGACCCCAGTGGGGGCCGAAGCCCAGCAGCGCAGCGGTGAAGCCCGCCAAGGGCCGCGCTATTCCGCACGGGCTCATTCGCACGGTCGCCCGTTGTCCGTACACCCGAAAGGAGGGCGAGGCCCTCCTTTGATGCTTTTCGGGGGAAAGGGCGTTATTAGTCCTCAGGCATTCCTGGCGAAAACCAGCGACAGGCCGTGGGCGGTCAGCAGGGGGTCGTATTCCGCGAAGCAGGCGCACTCCTCGGCCACCAGCGGGGCGAGATGCCCGGTCGCCACCACGGTGACCGGCTCGTCCCCCTCGAGAGCCGCTCGGATGCGGGCCACCAGCCCCTCCACCTGCGCCGCGACGCCGAAGACGAGGCCCGCCTGCATCGCCTCCACGGTGTTCTTCGCCACCACCGACCGCGGCCGGGCCAGCTCCACCTCACGGAGCTGGGCGCTGCCCTGGCCCAACGCCTCCAGGGACATCTCGATGCCGGGGGTGATCACACCACCGACGTAGCGTCCGTCGGCCGTGACGACGTCGTAGGTCGTGGCGTGGCCGAAGTCGACCACCACCGTCGGGCCGGCGTACCTGGCCGCGGCGGCGACCGCGTTGCAGATGCGGTCGGCCCCGATCTCGCGCGGGTTGTCGGTGAGCACGCTCAGGCCGGTGCGGGTGCCCGGCTCGACGACCACCAGCGGGACGGCGGCGAAGTGCCTGCCGGCCATGGCCCGCCACTCGTGCAGGACGGCAGGCACGGTCGCCGCCACGGCGATCCCGGAGAGCTCCTCGGTCGCAGCGACGTCGCGCACCAGGCCGCGCACCAGCACCGCCCACTCGTCGCTGGTACGACGGCGCTCGGTCGAGACTCGCCAGTGACCCAGCGCGTCGTCCGCGGTCGGCGTCTCGAACAGCGCCAGCGCGGTGTGGGCGTTGCGGATGTCGGCGGTGAGCAGCATGGTCACTGCTCCGTGAGGTCGAGGCCGAGGTCGAAGACCTTCACGGAGTGGGTCAGCGCGCCCACCGAGATGAAGTCGACGCCGGTGGCGGCGACCTCGCGGGCCCGCTCGAGGGTCAGCCCGCCGGAGGCCTCCAGCGTGGCCCGGCCGTCGGTGATCGCGACCGCCTCGGCCATCGTCGTGGTGTCCATGTTGTCGAGAAGGATCCGCTCGCACCCCTCGGCCAGCATCTCGCGCAGCTGGTCGAGGTCGGTGACCTCGACCTCGACGGGCACGTCGGGGAACCGCGTCCGCACCGCACGGTAGGCCGGCACCACACCTCCCGCGGCGACCACGTGGTTGTCCTTGACCATGGCCAGGTCCGACAGCGAGAACCGGTGGTTGACGCCGCCACCGCACCGCACGGCGTACTTCTGCAGGGCACGGTGGCCGGGGATGGTCTTGCGGGTGTCGAGCACCTGGGCCCGGCTCCCGCGCAGCGCCTCGACCCAGGCGGCGGTGGCCGTGGCCACGCCGGACAGGTGACAGGCGAAGTTCAGCGCGGTGCGCTCGGCGGTGAGCAGACCGCCGGTCGGTCCGGACACCCGCATCACGACGTCGCCGGCGACGACCTCAGTGCCGTCGGCGAGCCGGTCCGTGACGCTCACCTCCGTGCCCAGCACCCGGTGGAAGACCAGCGCGGCGACGCCGAGCCCGGCGACGACTCCGCGATCACGGGCGGCCACGTCGGCGACTCCGTGGGCAGCGGGAGGAATCGTCGCGGCGCTGGTGACATCGAGACTGCCACCCGGCAGGTCCTCCTCGAGGGCCCGGTCGACCGCGGCCACCACCGCGTCGGCATCGAGCCCGGCCGCTGCGAGCTCGGCCAGCAGGTCGGACGGCGGTGGGTGCAGGGTGGTCATGCGGGGACCTCCTCCTCCGGCGACCGGTCGGTCGGCTCGGTGGCGTGGAAGTCGAGCCTCAGCCTGCCCTCGGTCGTCGTCGCGTCGAAGTGGCCCGACCATCGGGCGTCATCGCGCTCGGGGAAGTCCTCGCGCCAGTGGGAGCCGCGCGTCTCCTCGCGCCGGCGCGCGGCCTCGGTGAGCGCCCGCGACACGGTCAGCAGGTTGGTGGTCTCCCACGCGTCGAGGTCGACCACGTGGGTGGCCAGGTCGGCCTCCAGGGAGGCGAGCATGCCCGCGGCCGACGTCATGCCGGCGGCCGACCGCAACACGCCCACCTGGGCCGTCATCGCCTCCTGCAGCGGCCGACGCGCCGTCCCGGCGACCAGGCCGGCGGCGCGGGGGTCGACGGCCGGCTCGCTCCACGGCCGCAGCTCGCCGGGGAGCACGTCGGCGATCCGTCGGGAGAAGACCAGCCCCTCGAGCAGCGAGTTGGACGCGAGCCGGTTGGCGCCGTGCACACCGGAGCAGGCGACCTCGCCGGTGGCGTAGAGGCCCCGGACGGTCGAACGACCCCACAGGTCGGTGGCCACGCCACCCGACGCGTAGTGACAGGCCGGTGCGACCGGGATCAGCTCGGTGACCGGGTCGACGCCGTGGCTGCGGGTGGTGGCCAGGATCGTCGGGAAGCGGCGCTCCCAGAACGCCGCCCCCAGGTGGCGGGCGTCGAGCCACATGTGCGGGTGCCCGGTCTCCGCCATGCGACGGGTGATCGCCTTGGCGACCACGTCGCGCGGCGCCAGGTCGGCCAGCTCGTGCTGCCCCTGCATGAACCGGTTTCCCTCGAAGTCGACGAGGAAGGCGCCTTCGCCACGCACCGCCTCGGAGACCAACGGCTGCTGTCCGCGGGAGTCGGGGCCGAGGTACATCACGGTGGGGTGGAACTGCACGAACTCCAGGTCGCGCAGCACCGCCCCTGCGCGGAGCGCCAGCGCCATGCCGTCGCCGGTGCTGACGGCCGGGTTGGTGGTCTGCGAGAAGACCTGGCCGAGCCCGCCGCTGGCGAGCACGACCGCGCGGCAGTGGACCGCGCCGACGCCGTCGCGCTGGCCCTCGCCCATCACGTGGAGGGTGAGCCCGGCCACGCCTCCGGTCGCGTCGAGCAACAGGTCGACGGCCAGGGCGTGCTGCTGCACCTCGATCTCGGGCGCACGCTGGACGGCGGCGATCAGCGCCCGCTGGATCTCCGCGCCGGTCGCGTCGCCTCCGGCATGCGCGATCCGGTCGCGGTGGTGTCCACCCTCGCGGGTCAGGCTGAGCTCGCCGTCGGGGTGATGGTCGAACTGGGCGCCCAGCGCGATCAGCTCACGGACGGCGTCGGGGCCCTCGGTCACCAGGGCGCGGACGGCGCCCAGGTCGCACGCACCGGCGCCGGCCACCAGGGTGTCCCACTCGTGCTGCTGGGGGGTGTCGCCGGGGCCGAGAGCCGCGGCGATCCCACCCTGCGCCCACTGGGTGGACCCGGCGTCGAGCACGTCCTTGGTCACCACCATCACCCGGTGGCCCGGCAGCGCCGCGTGGATCCGCAGCGCCGCGGTGAGGCCGGCGATGCCCGAGCCCACGACGACGACGTCGGCGCGGGTGGACCATCCGGGCTCCGGTGCCAGCAGCCGGGCCGGTACGCCGACGGGATCGGGGCCGGCGGAAGCGGGGCCGTCGGTCATGTGGGCAGGCTATCGTCGCCGGTCCGGTCGCCCGACGTCGCGAACCGCACGGCCAGGTTGTCGATCAGCCGGGTGCCGCCGACCCGGGCCGCCACCAGGGCCCTGGCCTCGGTGTCCGCCGCGACCTCCTCCGGCAGCGGCTGGAGGGCGGGGTCGGTGAGCACCAGGTAGTCGGGCTGCACGCCGGCCGCCCGGCCGAGCACCTCCTGCGCCGCGGCCAGCGCGACGGCCGGGCGGCTGGTGACCGCGGCGGCCGCGCGGGCGGCGTACAGCGCCTCGGAGAGGGCGATGGCGCGTCGGCGCTCCTCGGGGTCGAGGTAGCGGTTGCGAGAGCTCATCGCGAGCCCGTCGTCCTCGCGCTGCGTCGCCGCCCCGACGACCTCGACGCCGAGGCAGAGGTCGGCGGCCATCCGGCGGATCAGGGTGAGCTGTTGGTAGTCCTTCTCGCCGAACACCGCGAGGTCGGGACGCACCAGGCCGAAGAGCTTGGCGACCACCGTCAGCACCCCCGCGAAGTGGCCGGGGCGGACGGCCCCCTCCAGCACGCCGGCCAGCGGCCCGGGGTCGACGGTGACCTGGGGGTCACCGCCGGGATAGACCTCGTCGACCGACGGCGCGAACACCACGTCGACGCCCTCGGCGGCGCACACGTCGAGGTCGGCGTCGAAGGTCCGCGGGTAGCGGTCGAGGTCCTCGCCCGGACCGAACTGCAGCGGGTTGACGAAGACCGAGACCACCACGGGTCCCGACCCGACGCGGGCGCGGGCGACCCGCATCAGGCTCGCGTGGCCGTCGTGGAGCGCGCCCATCGTGGGCACCAGTGCCACCCCGCCCGCGGGCGAGCGCACCGCCTCGGCGAGGTCGGCCCGCGACGACGCGACGACGGGCCGGGACGGCGGGGCGGGCATCGGCGCGGTCAGGCCCAGGGCGTGTCGAAGATCTGCACGTCCCGCGGCTGGCGCGGAGCCTGGACGTCGAGCAGGGCGGCGTCGAGGACCCGGCGGATCTTCGCGGCGCGGATGGGCAGCACCCGCCCGTCGGTGACGACCCGGTCGAGGGTGGCCCTCGCCATGGCGACGTACGACGGCAGCGTGTGCGGCGCGGTCGCCGCGATGTCGGCGAGGTGGGCGCGGACGGTGTTGACGTCGCCGCGGACGATCGGGCCGGTCAGCGCGGCGTCGCCGGCGACCAGCGCGTTGTCGAGGGCGGCGCTGAGCAGCGGCCGCAGCGTGGCCGCCGGGTCGAGGTCGGGGTTGTCCGCGGCCGCGGCCGCGAGCAGCCCGATCGCCTCGGACACCAGGGTGACCAGGTGGTTGGCGCCGTGGGCGAGGGCGGCGTGGTAGAGCGTGCGGTGCTCCTCGGGGACCCACATGCAGCGGCCGCCGAGGTCGGCCACCAGCCGCTCGGCCATCGCCCGCTCGGCGGCGCCCACGGTGACGCCGAAGGTGCACCCGGGCAGGCGCGGCAGGTCGACGTCGGTGCCGGTGAAGGTCATCGCGGGGTGCATCGCCACCGGTCGGGCGCCGACGCGGGTCGCCGGCTCGAGGACGGCCAGACCGTGCCGCCCGGAGGTGTGCACGACGTACTGTCCCGCCCGGAGGGCGCCGGAGTCGGCGAGCACCGTGACGACGTTGTGGAGCATGTCGTCGGGGACCGTGAGCAGCAGCAGGTCGCAGGCCCGCGCGACGGCGCTCGGCTTGTCGACGTCGACGCCGGGCAGCAGCGCGTCGACCCGACGGCGGCTCGCGTCGGACTCACCGGCGACCGCGACGATCTCGTGGCCGGCGGCCCGCAACGCGGCCGCCAGGACGGCGCCGACCCGGCCGGCGCCGACGACGCCGATGCGCAGGGGTCCCACCGGAGGGGTGCTGGTGTCCATGCCGTACCTTCCTCGTTCCAGTCCCGCTCCAGGGCGGGTACCAGACGATGTCGCCAGGCGAACAGGTAAACCGAAGGGTACGCGGCCGCATTCCGAAGGGGGAACCACTCCGCGACGTGACGTAGGTAACCCCTGTCGGCCCCGAGCCGGCTCAGCCGGCCGCGATCGCCGCCTCGCCGACCACCAGCGGGCGCGGCGCCCGGGGCAGCCACTCGCGGGTCACGAAGTCGACGACGTGCTGGCCCTCGGGCGCCTCGATGGCCGTCACACCGGCGGGGACGGTGCCCTCACGCAGCGCGTGGAAGACCTCCCACTCGCGGCGCTTGCGGCGGTTGCGCTGGCTGGTGGCGAAGGAGGCCGGGTCGGTCCAGTGCGCGAACTCGTCGCCGTCGAGGTACTTCAGCTCCACGCAGAGCCCCTGGGGCAGCGCGATCGAGCGCACCCGGGCGGGCGTCGTCCGCATCTCCCACTCGAACGCCTTGGTGAACACGAAGTCCGGGGTCGTCGGGAAGCCCCACTCCTCGGCGTTGCGCAACCCCAGGTCGAGGTAGCCCACCCGGTCGCTCTCGAGGTAGAGCCCGTGTCGCGGCACCCGGACGATCACGTCCTCGCGGCCGACCTGCCAGCCCAGGGCCGCCAGCGACACCTCGCCCTCGGTGGTGAGCACCATGTCGCCGTCCCACTTCCAGGAGTACGACGTCCGCACCTGCGCGAAGCACCAGTTGTAGAAGTAGGCCAGCGAGTGCACCGAGCGCTCGTGCTGACCGAGGTGCTCGGCGCCGGCGCGGGCGACGTCGAAGGGGTAGGTCGCGGTGCGGAAGGAGCCGCGGCCCACGCGGTCGGCGGTCGCCTGCGCGACCTCGAGGGTGCCGTCGGTGGAGCCGTTGTCGACCAGCAGCACCTCGTCGCAGGCGCGCAGCAGGGGCGGGAGCACGAACGGCAGCGAGGGCGCCTCGTTCTTGACGCGCAGCACCGCGGTGGTGCCGGTGCGCAGCGGCTCGTCGGTCTCCCAGGGCCAGGTGACGTCGAAGTCGGCGTGGCCCTCCAGGTTGTGGATCGTCATCGGGGGCGCCCGAGGGCCCGGCGCACGCCGGACCGCACGCTCGGCGGGATCTTGGCCCGCAGGTCGTGCGGGATCTTGTCGGCGACCGAGCCGCGGGGCTCCTCGGGGGCACGCAAACGGCGCTTCAGCTCGGTCTTCGCGGCCTCCACGCTGGACCGTGAGATCGCCTCGGACTCGTCGTAGAGCTCGACGTAGGCGTCGCGCAGCTGGTCGAGCGCCTCCCGGACCTCCGCGGTGTCGCCGTCGGGATCGGCGAGGTGGTTGAGCTGCTGCCAGGCCTCCTCGGTGAGGGTGTGCAGGCGCCGCGGCAGGCCGAGGTCGTCGAGCGAGACCGTGACCCGACGCAGGCTGGGGTCGATGAAGCGATGCACGTCGCGGAGGTTCTCCTGGTCGGCATGGAGCACCGCCTGCAGGTCGAGCCGGCGAGCGACGCCCATGGTGACCCGGGTCCAGTCGTCGAGCAGGTCGGCATAGCGGACGAACGCTCGCCCGCCGTCGGTGACGCTCTCGCGGGTGGCTCGCTCGACGTGGAGCAGCATGTTGAGCCACGAGGCCGCCAGGTGCGCCGAGCCGAGGCGGTTCTGGTAGTACTTCTGCTTGCTCCCGACGACCTCGGCGGGCGGCCGGAGCATGGTGGCGAAGACCGGTCGGGCGCCGGCCCGCACCGCCACGACCCGCCACAGCGCCAGGAACCAGCCCAGCCTCGGGTCCTTCACGACCAGCTCGGGATGGCTCGCGAGGTGGCCGCCCAACCAGTCGGCCGCCGCGATCCGCTCGGGCTCCCGGGTGGACACCCGACCGGTCTCGAACCACGCGACCGGGCGGCTGTCGCTGACGGTGACCATCGCGTCGGCCAGCAGTCGGTCGTGGAAGTCGACGCTCCACTGCGGCTCGGCGAAGCCCTTCGGGTTGGAGTCGTCGGCCGGCACCTCGGGCTGCGGGACGTGCATCCCGAGCAGCTTCATCAGGCCCGCGAAGGTGCTGGTGCCGGAGCGGCCCGCGCCCGCGACGAACAGGACCGTGCGCGGCTCGGTGGTCGCGGACTCGGTGCCGGGCCCGGACGAGGGCTCGGGGGCGGCGGGGGCGGCGTTCACGGAGGCTGAGCCTACCCGCGCGCCGCCGAGCCGCGGCGGAGCCCGCGGCCCACCTCACTAGGCTGCGCTGCGTGAGGTTCTGGCGCCGAGGCGGCTCGGGGGCGTCCCCCGGAGAGTCCACCGACCTGCCGCTGCTCAGCATCGTGGTGCCGGTCTATGACGTCGAGGCCTGGCTGCCCGACTGCCTCGACAGCGTGCTGCGGTCGTCGTACCCGGCGCTGGAGGTGGTGGTCGTCGACGACGGCTCGCCGGACGCGAGCGGGGAGATCGCGGACGGGTACGCCGAACGCGACCCGCGCGTGCGGGTCGTCCACACCGACAACCGCGGGCTGGGTGCCGCGCGCAACGAGGGGGTCCGGCATGCCACCGGCGACCTGCTCGGCTTCTGCGACTCCGACGACGTCGTACCCCCCGCGGCGTACGCCGTCCTGGTCGGCTCGTTGCTGCACTCCGGGTCGGACTTCGTCACCGGCTCGATCGTGCGCTGGGAGGCCGACGGCCTGCACGAGCCGCCGTGGATGCGACGGCTGCACGCGGCCGACGGGGGCTGGCGGGTCACCGCCGACGACCATCCGGAGATCCTCGGCGACGTCTTCGCCTGGAACAAGGTGTTCCGGCGGTCGTTCTGGGACTCCGCCGGGCTGAGCTGGGCGGAGGGGGTGCGCTACGAGGACCAGCCCACGACGACGCGCGCCTATCTGCTGGGGCAGTTCGACGTGGTGCCCGACGTCGTCTACCACTGGCGGATCCGCGGCGACGGGACCTCGATCACCCAGCAGCGGTCCTCAGTGGCCGACCTGAGCGACCGGATCGCCACCAAGCGGATGTCACTCGCGTCGGTGCGTGAGCTCGGCGGGCCCGAGGTGGAGCGGGTCTTCGTGGACCGGGTGATGGCCGGCGACCTGTGGCGCTACTTCCTGGAGGTCCCCGGTTGCGACGACGCCTGGTGGGACCTGCTGGCCGACGGGATCGCCGAGCTGTGGGAGGGCCGGTCGCTGGTGCACTCCGGGCTGCCGCCGGTGCATCGGCTCGCCGGATGGCTCGTGGAGCGCGGACGGCGGGCGGAGGTCGCCGCGCTGATGGACTACGTCGCCTCGCTCGACGGCGCACCCGTGCCGCGGGCCGCCGGCCGGCTGGCCCTGCCGGCCGGCGTACTCGATGAGGAGGTGCTGGTCGAGGCAGCGGACGCAGGGGCCCTCGACCTCCGCCCGCACGAGCGCTGACGCGTCGCAGACGCCTCGGCTCAGATCAGGCCGGCCTCGGTGAGGAAGTCCTTCGCCACGGTGGCGGGGTCCTCACGGTCGACCGAGACCCGGCCGTTGAGCTCGGTGAGCTTCTCGGTGTCGAGGGCGGCCATCAGCTTGTTGAGCGCGTCGACGGCATCGGGATTGTCCTGGGCCCAGGACGTGTCGACGGCCGGCACGAGGTTCTGAGCGGGCTGGATGCCCTGGTCGTCGGCGAGCAGCACCAGACCCTGGTCGGCGAGGGTGCCGTCGGTGGTGCTGGTCAGGCCGAGCTGCGACTCGTCCTTGAGCACCGACTGGTAGGTCTGATCGCTGGCGAACCCCAGTGGCAGGATCTTGGTGATCGTGATGCCGTAGACGTCGGTCAGCCCCTTCTCGCAGTCGGCCCGGCCGGCACAGTCGGGTGCGGCGGCGAGCACCACGCTCTTGCCGGACAGGTCCGAGAGCGTGGAGGCGTTGTTGGCGTCGGCGTAGTCCTGGGTGACGAAGAAGGCGTTCTGGTCGGTCGCGGCCGAGGGGTCGAGCATGGTGATGCCGGCGTCATCGAACAGCGACTGCGCGGCCGAGAGACTGGCCGCCGGGTCGTTGGTCGTCAACGACGCGGCGTCCGGGCCGTTGGCCTTGGCGTTGAGGTAGTCGACGATGCCGCCGACGTACTCCGGCACGACCTGGATCGAGCCGGGGAACTGGCCGTCGGCCATGTAGACGTCGCGGGTGTCGACGAGCGTGGTGCTGGCGTCGTAGCCCTGGGCATCGAGGAGCTGCTCGTACATCGACGCCACCAGGGTGGCCTCCGGGAAGCTCTGCCCACTGATGGAGACCTTGCCCTTGTCGCCCCCCTCGCTGCCGGACGACGAGGTCGAGCCGTCGTCGCTGCCGCAGGCGGCCGCGAGGAGCACGGTCCCCACGGCCAGGAGCGTCGCGAGCGGTCGTGTTGCCTTCATGGTGTCTCACCTTCTGTGTCCCGCGGCCTGCGCCGCGCGTGTCCGGTGGCTCGGGCGACCTAGCTGGTGGCCGGCAGAACCGTGGCGGTCGGTCGCACCGCTGCTCGCATCGGGTCGGCCATGCGCTGCACGGCCGCCGCGACAAGCTCGAGCACCAGCGCGACAAGGGCCACAACAACAGCCCCTGCAATACCCTTCCCATAGTCGGTGTTGGCAAACCCGTCGGTGATGATCCTGCCCAGCCCCGGCCCTGCGACCAGGGCGGCGAGCGTCGCGGTCGCCCACACCTGGACCAGCGCGAGGCGGATCCCGGTCGCGATGAGCGGCATCGCCAGCGGCAGCTCGACCCGAAGGAACTGCTGCCACCCGCTCATCCCCATCCCTCGGGCCGCCTCCTTGGCGTCGGGCGCGACCTCGCGCACCGCGGTGTAGGCGTTGGTGATGATCGGCGGCAGCGCGAACGCGGCCAGCGCCAGCAGCGTCGCGAGCCCCGCGCGCCCGTAGGGTCCGAGGTACGACGTCCCCGGCCAGCTCGCGGTCACCAGCAGGGCCAGCAGCGCGAAGGTCGGGATCGCCCGCCCGACGTTGGACACGTTGACCGCGAGGAACCCGCCCCGGCCGAGATGGCCCAGCCACAACGCGAGCGGCAGGCCGAGCGCCAGCGCGATGGCCAGCGCAGTGACGGTGATCAACAGCTGTTGCAGGAGCAGCGGCAGCAGGCCCTGGTCGCCGACCCAGTTGCTGCCGTCGAGGAGGTAGGCGAGCGCGTCTCCGAGCATCAGCCGGCCGCCGTCCGCGTCCAGGGGGTGAGCAACCGCTGCACGCCCACGAGCAGCAGGTCGAGCGCCACCGCGAGCAGCACGCACAGCACGCACGCGGCGAGGAGCTCGGCGCGGAAGTTGCTGAACACGCCGTCGGAGATCAGGTTGCCGAGCCCGCCGTGGGCGACGAGGGTCCCGACCGTCGTCAGCGCCACCGTCGACACCGTCGCGACCCGCAGCCCCGCCATCACCACGGGCAGCGCGAGCGGGAGCTCGACCCGCCACAGGAGCCCCATGCTGCCGTAGCCCAGCCCGGTCGCCGACTCCACCACCTCGCCGGGCACCGCACGCAGCCCGTCGAGCAGCGCCCGGACCAGGATCGTCAGGGCATAGAGCGCCAACCCCACGACGACCGTCGTGGCGGTGATGCCGGTGAAGGGCACCAGCAGCGGGAACAGCGCCAGCGAGGGGATGGTGTAGAGCGTGGTCGCGCTGCCGACGATCGCCGACTCGAGCCGGGTGTGCCGGCGGGCGAGCAGGGCCAGCGGGAACGCGATGGCCAGACCCAGCAGCACCGCCGCCGCCGTGATCCACAGGTGCTCGACGGTCGCGTCGACGAGCTGCGCATGGCGGTCGGTGAGGTAGGCCGGACAGATCCAGTCGTTGACCGTGCGGCTGTAGCAGACCGGCTCGTGTGCGACGTCGTACCCGAGCCGCGGAGCGGCGGCGGTCGTGACGGTCGCGAGTAGGGTCACCGCATGGACGCTACCTCGGATCCGATGATCCGGCTGAGCGGCGTGGGCAAGACCTACGACGACGGCACCGTGGCCGTGCACGAGCTCGATCTCGAGGTGCCGCGCGGTGAGGTGATGTGCCTGGTGGGGCCGTCGGGCTGCGGCAAGTCCACCACCCTGAAGATGATCAACAGGCTGATCGAGCCGACCACCGGGCGGATCCTGCTCGACGGTCGTGATGTCACCGATGTCGACCCGGTGACCCTGCGCCGCGGCATCGGCTACGTGATCCAGCAGATCGGGTTGTTCCCCCACCACACGGTGGCGACGAACGTCGCGACGGTGCTCTCGCTGCTCGGCACCCCGCGGGCGAAGGCGCGCGAGCGGGCCACCGAGCTGCTGGACCTGGTCGGCCTGGACCCGGACCTCTACGCCGACCGCTATCCCGCGCAGCTCTCCGGCGGCCAGCGGCAGCGGGTCGGGGTGGCTCGGGCGCTGGCCGCGGACCCGCCGGTGCTGCTCATGGACGAGCCGTTCGGCGCGGTCGACCCGGTCGTGCGCGGGCGGCTGCAGGAGGAGTTCCGCCGGCTGCAGCAGGAGCTGCACAAGACCGTCGTACTGGTCACCCACGACATCGACGAGGCGGTCACGATGGGCGACCAGGTGGCGGTCTTCGCCACCGGCGGGCGCCTCGCCCAGGTCGGCACCCCGCTGGAGGTGGTGGCCCGCCCCGCCGACGACTTCGTGGCCGACTTCGTCGGCTCGACGACCAGCCTGCGTCGGCTCCGGGTGACGCCGGTGGCCGCCGAGCACCTCGAGCCGCTCGACGACGTCCGCACCGGCGACCTCGCCGCCACCGTCGACCTCGGCGTGACCCTGGAACAGGCGCTGACCGTGCTGCTCGGCCACGACGAGCAGGTGGTCGGCGTCCGTCAGGGGTCGGGGTTCGCCGGCGTGCTCACGCCCAACGGCATCCACCGGGCGTTGCGCGCCTCCCTCGCCGACGCGTCGTAGCCGGCGCGGCGAGGCGTCGTCGATGGGCAGGTGAGCCGTCGCGGACGGGGTGGTCGTGCCCGTCTGCGACGCGTCAGCGCGGGGTCAGGCGTGCTTGCGGAAGGCGGGGGCAGACTGCCAGGCGTCCAGCTCGGCGCGCAGCAGGTCGCGCTCCTGCTCCAGCTCGGCGACGCGTACGACGGCCTCGGCGGCCAGCTCCTCGGCCTCCTCGAGGCGACGGGCGAAGGCCTGTCCCTCGGCCTCGGCGCGGTCGGCGCGAGCACCCTCGGAGCGGATCACCCGGGCGGCCTCGGCCGCGCGGCGCTGAGCGGCGCACAGCGCTTCCTCGATCTGCTCGAGCGCCACGGCGCCGAGCTCGATGCGCTCACGCAGGGAGGCCACGAAGCGGGAGTTCTCCTCGGAGCGGGCCTCGGTGAGGGCGGCGTAGGCCTGGGCCTGACGGGCCAGGCCGCCGTAGCCCTCGCGCCGCGAGAGCATCAGCTCACTGTGCGTGACGCGGGTCGCGATCACCCCGAGGACGACGGCGGCGATCGCAGCGATGGAGATGAGGACCGGCGAGCCGGACATGATCGCACCGGTCACGGAACCGGCGGCGACAAGCAGGAGGGCGACAGCAGCCACGAGGCGGGTGCTGCGCTGGCGGCGGCGGGCGGAGGGGGAAGATGCCATGGGGGCAGATTAAAGGTCGTCGTCCTCCGAACGGACGCGACACGCGCGCTCGAGCAAGACGGCTGCGACGACCATGGCGACGGCCGTCAGGGCCGCCACGCCCGACCTGACCACGCGTTGGGAGGCCAGCTCGGCCTCCAGACCGAGCCAGCTGAGCGCATATCCGGCGTAGCCGCCGGACACCAGCGACCCGACCAACGCGGTCGACCGGGCCAGCACGAACCGGTTGACCATGTGCTGGGGGTCGGGGCGCGGTCGCGAGCCGTCCTGCGCCCGGCGGGTGCCACGGACGGCGACCAGCAGGATGGCCGCGACGAAGCCGAACAGCAGCGCCGGGAGCCAGGTCACGATCGGCGCCACGCCCAGCCAACGCTGCAGCAGCGGATGGGCCAGCCAGCCCAGCAGGACCCCGACGAGGGCGAGCCCGACGAGGGCAGCCGGGGAGACCGGCCGCAGTCTTCCCTGCGGCTCGTCGGGCTCCTCCGTCACGGGAGCTCGAGCACCAGGTCGTCGCGCCGCACCAGGCCGCCGTCGGGAGCGGCGTCGCGCAGGGCGGCGACCGGCCCGCTCCCGGGCAGGACGGCGTCGGGCTCGAGGTCGTGCCACGGCCTCAGCACGAAGGCACGCTCGGCGGCGCGCGGGTGCGGCAGCCGCAGGGCGTCGGTGTCGGAGCGGCGGTCGCCGACCACGATCAGGTCGACGTCGAGGGTGCGCGCCGCGTTGGGCACGCCCTCGACCCGCTCCCGGTCATAGGCCTGCTCGATCGCCATCGCCCGGTCGAGCAGGCGGTGCGCGGGCAGGGTGGTGTCCATCAGCACGACGGCATTGAGGTAGAGACCGGCGTCGTCGGGTGAGTCGACCGGCTCGGTCTCGTAGACCGGCGACACCGCGGTGAGCCAGACGTCGGGGGTGTCGGCCAGCGAGACGACCGCGCCCTGGATGCTCGCCATCCGGTCGCCCAGGTTGGAGCCGAGGGCCACGACCACCCGGCGGATCGGCCGCATCTCGCCGGTGATGGTGTCGGCGTCGACGATGTGGGGGTTGGGGGTCTCGGTCACTGCTGCCCTCGTCTCCTCGTGATCGTCAGCGCGACGTCGGTGAACGTCGCCTCGATGGGTGCGTCCGGTTTGTGGACGGTCACCCTCGCCCAGTCAACCAGGGGGGCCTCCAGGCAGGTGGCGGCGACCCTGTCCGCCAGCGTCTCGATGAGGTCGACCGGGTCTCGTTCGACCGCGGCCACGACCGCGCCCACGAGGCTTCCGTAGTCGACGGTGTCGCGCAAGTCGTCCGTGGCGGCCGCCGCCCGGGTGTCGACGCCCAGCAGGAGGTCGATCACGAACCGCTGCCCGTCGCGGCGCTCGTGGTCGAAGACCCCGTGGTGGGCGAAGCAGACGATGCCGGTGACCGCGAGGGTGTCGGGGGGGACGCCGTCGGTGGTGGCGCCGCTGTGGTCGCTCATCGGGGTGCCTCCTGTGTCATGCGCGCCGCCACCGCCAACGCGTCGCAGGTCGCCAGGACGTCGTGCACCCGGAACCCCCAGACCCGGCCGGCCAGCAGTCCGACGAGCGCGGCGTGGGCGTGCTCGCGTCCGGCCGGAGGGCGCGGCTCACCCGCGGCGTCGGCCAGCAACGACCCGAGGAACGACTTGCGGGAGGCGCCGAGCAGCAGCGGCCGGCCGAGCCCCTCCAGCAGGGGCCAGGCGCGGAGCAGCTGCCAGTTGTGCTCGGCGGTCTTGGCGAAGCCGAGGCCCGGGTCGAGCACGACCCGGTCACGGGGGATGCCCGCCGCGTCGCAGGCGTCGAGCCGGTCGGTCAGCTCGGCGCAGACGGCCGCGACGACCCCGCCGGGGCCGTCGTACGTGGCGAGGGCCTGCATGCGGTCGCTGTGGGCGCGCCAGTGCATGGCGACGTACGCCGACCCGCTGGCGGCCACCACGTCGAGGACGGCCGGGTCGGCCAGCCCCCCGGAGACGTCGTTGACCAGGGCCGCGCCCGCCTCGACCGCCGCGCGCGCCACCTCGGCCCGCATCGTGTCGACCGAGACGGTCACCCCCTCGGCCACCAGCCCGGCCACCACCGGCACCACCCGGTCGAGCTCCTCCGCCAGGGGCGGCCGGACCGCACCGGGTCGGGTCGACTCCCCGCCGACGTCGACCAGGTCGGCGCCGTCGGCCGCGAGCCGCAGCCCGTGCGCGATCGCGCTCTCGGTGTCGGCCCACAGACCGCCGTCGGAGAACGAGTCGGGGGTGACGTTGAGGATCCCCATCACCCGCGGGCGCCCCACGTCGGCGGAGACGTCGAACGGGGCCGTCGTCATGGCCGCCGGTGGATCAGGGCCATCGCCTCGTTGCGGGTGGCCAGGTCGCGCATCTGGCCGCGCACGGCGGAGGTGACGGTGCGGGCGCCGGCCTTGCGCACGCCGCGCATGGTCATGCAGAGGTGCTCGGCCTCGATCACCACGAGCACGCCGCGGGCGTCGAGGATCTCCCCGAGGGCGTCGGCGATCTGGGTGGTGAGCCGCTCCTGGACCTGCGGCCGCTTGGCATAGACGTCGACCAGGCGGGCCAGCTTGGAGAGCCCGGTGATCTTGCCGGAGGTGGCCGGGATGTAGCCCACGTGGGCGACCCCGGTGAACGGCACCAGATGGTGCTCACACATCGACCAGAGCTCGATGTCGCGCACCAGCACCATCTCGTCGTGGCCGAGGTCGAAGGTCGTGGTCAGCACGTCCTCGGGCCGCATCCGGAGCCCGGCCGTCAGCTCGGCATAGGCCCGGGCCACCCTCGCGGGGGTGTCCTGGAGCCCCTCGCGATCGGGGTCCTCGCCGATCGCGATCAGCAGCTCGCGCACGGCTGCGGCGGCGCGCTCGTGGTCGAACGGCGGCACCGCGTCGACGGCCGGCTCGGGAAGACTGATCGGGTCGGTCACGCGGAGGGGGGAGTCAGCCCCGGGTCGTGGACGTCACCTCCGGGCCCGGGCGGGGTCACCACCGCGCCGCCCTGGGGCGTGGCCGCGGGGACGCCGTTGGCCGCCGCCCGGTCGCGGATCTCCTGCGGGATCTCCACGGGCGGGATGTCGGACGGGCTGCGGGTCGGCGAGCCGGTCCAGGCCGGCCGGACCGGGCGGCGCCGCAGGGGCTCGAAGACCCGAGCGACCTCCTCCTTGTCCAGCGTCTCCTTGTCGATCAGCTCGAGCACCAGCGAGTCGAGGACGTCGCGGTTCTCCTCGAGGATGTCGGAGGCCTCCTGGTGGGCGTCGGCCAGCAGCTTCTTGGTCTCCGCGTCGACGACGGCGGCGACCTCCTCGGAGTAGTTGCGGCTGTGGCCGAGGTCGCGGCCGAGGAACGGCTCGGAGTTGGAGTCGCCGAGCTTGATGGCGCCGAGCCGCTCGGTCATGCCGAACTGGGTCACCATCGCCCGGGCCAGCGCGGTGGCCTTCTCGATGTCGTTGCCGGCACCGGTCGTCGGGTCGTGGAAGACCAGCTCCTCCGCGGCGCGGCCACCGAGCATGTAGGCGAGCTGGTCGAGCATCTCGCCGCGGGTGCGGGCGTACTTGTCCTCATCGGGCAGCACCATCGTGTAGCCCAGCGCGCGCCCGCGCGGCAGGATCGTCACCTTGTGCACCGGGTCGTTGCCGGGCAGCGCCGCCGCGACCAGGGCGTGGCCGCCCTCGTGGTAGGCGGTGATGAGCTTCTCCTTCTCGCTCATCAGGCGGGTACGCCGCTGCGGACCGGCGATCACCCGGTCGATCGCCTCGTCGAGCGACTCCTCGGTGATCAGCCGGGCGTTGCTGCGGGCGGTGAGCAGCGCGGCCTCGTTGAGGACGTTGGCGAGGTCGGCACCGGTGAAGCCCGGGGTGCGGCGGGCGACGCTCATCAGGTCGATGTCGGGCGACATCGGCTTGCCGCGCGCGTGGACCTGCAGGATCTTGAAGCGGCCGTTGAGGTCGGGGGCGTCGACCTGGATCTGGCGGTCGAAGCGACCGGGCCGGAGCAGCGCGGGGTCGAGGACGTCGGGACGGTTGGTGGCGGCGATCAGGATCACGCCGCCGCGGACGTCGAAGCCGTCCATCTCGACCAGCAGCTGGTTGAGGGTCTGCTCCCGCTCGTCGTGACCGCCACCCATGCCGGCGCCGCGGTGCCGGCCCACGGCGTCGATCTCGTCGATGAAGACGATGGCCGGGGCGTTCTCCTTGGCCTGCTCGAACAGGTCGCGGACCCGGCTGGCGCCGACACCCACGAACATCTCGACGAAGTCCGAGCCGGAGATGGAGTAGAACGGGACGCCGGCCTCTCCCGCGACCGCGCGCGCCAGCAGCGTCTTGCCGGTGCCCGGCTGGCCGTAGAGCAGCACGCCCTTGGGGATCTTGGCGCCGACCGCCTGGAACTTGCCGGGCTCCTGGAGGAACTCCTTGATCTCGCCGAGCTCCTCGATGGCCTCCTCGCAGCCCGCCACGTCGGCGAACGTCGACTTCGGCATGTCCTTGGAGATCAGCTTGGCCTTGGACTTGCCGAACTGCATCACGCCGCGGCCGGTGCCGCCCTGCACCTGGTTCATCAGCCAGAGGAACACCAGCACGATGATCACGAACGGAAGCAGGCTGAACAGCAGCGAGGTGATCAGGCTGGGCTGCGGGTTCTCGGAGTTGGCCGACTCGATCTTGCCGGCCTGCACCTGCTCGGCGACCGAGGCCAGGATCGACTCCTGCTGCCCGTCGATCCAGTGCGTGGAGACCTTGAGTCCGCCGCTGCGCTGCACCGAGTCGTCCAGGGTCGCCTTGATCTCCTGGTCACCGTCGATGAAGCTGATCTCCTTGACCTGCCCGCTGTCGATGTAGCTCTGCATCCGGGAGGTGTCGATCTCGTCGTAGCCGCCGTTGGGCGCGATGAACTGCAACGCCACCAGGACACCGGCGACGGCCAGGATGATCCACAGCCAGGGACCCTTGAACAAACGCTTCACAGGTTTCTTTCACACGGTCGGGGGTGGGCTGCACACACGGTCGGACGACCCTGCCGTGCCTGCCTTCCAGGAGAGACTGACGACGGTACACGGACCGCCGCAATCGCGGGGCAGGTTCCATTGTCTCAGGCCGGTGCCGCCCGGCCGTCGCCGAGGCCGTCCCTCAGGAGTAGACGTGCGGAGCGAGGGTCCCGATGTCGCGCAGGTTGCGGTAGCGCTCGCGGTAGTCGAGGCCGTAGCCGACCACGAACTCGTTGGGGATGTCCCAGCCGACGTACTTGACCGGAACCGACATCCGGGCCGCCTCGGGCTTGCGGAGCAGGGTGGCGATCTCCACGCTCGCGGGGTTGCGTGAGCTCAGGTTGGAGACCAGCCAGCTCAACGTCAGGCCGGTGTCGATGATCTCGTCGACGACGAGGACGTGCCGGTTGGTGATGTCGGTGTCGAGGTCCTTGAGGATGCGCACGACGCCGCTCGACTTGGTGCCGGAGCCGTAGGACGACACCGCCATCCAGTCCATCTCGACGTGCCGGTCGAGGGCGCGCGCGAGGTCGGCCATCACCATCACCGCCCCACGCAGGACGCCGACCATCAGCAGGTCGCCGTCGGCGTAGTCGCGACTGATCTGCTGCGCCATCTCGGCCAGCTTGGCCTGGATCTGCTCCTCGGTGTAGAGCACGTTGACCAGGTCGTTCTCCACGTGGGACGCATCCATGGGCGGCAGCCTACGGGCCGAGGCTCCTGCTCGGCGACGGCATCCGCGATAGTCCGCTACGTTCGGCACCGGTTGCGGCGCCCCAGGTGGTGCCGAACGTAGCGGACTATCGGAGCCTCGGGCCGGAGAAGAGGAGCCGACCCTCGTCGCGGCGGGCTCGGACGTGGCCCGGGAGGTCGATCCAGCGCTGGCCGTGCCAGTCGGTGACCAGCGCGTCGACGGCCAGCACGTGCTCGCGGAAGAGCTCGGCCGGGGGCGCGCCCGCCTCCAGCGCCGCGAGTCGGAGGATGCGCCGGCGCAGCGCGGGAGGCAGCGTGGCCAGGTCGGCGACCGGGAGCGGCCGCTCGAGGCCGGCGTACGTCGACGCGGCCAGGTCGTCGAGCAGCTCGGCGTCCTCGCGGAGCCCGTCGGCGGTGCGCGCCAGCGCCGCGGCCACACCGGGGCCGAGCTCGGCCTCGAGCACCGGCAGCACCCGGGTGCGCACCCGCGACCGGAGGAACCGCGGGTCGACGTTGTGAGGGTCCTCCCAGACGTCGATCCCCTCGGCCAGGCAGGCGGCCACCGTGTCGTCGCGGGCCACGTCGAGCAGCGGCCGCCGGTAGCCGTCGAAGGAGCGCCGCATCCCGGCGAGCGCGCGCCCACCGGACCCCCGGGCCAGCCCCAGCAGCACGGTCTCCGCCTGGTCGTCGCGGGTGTGCCCGAGCAGCACCGCCGCGGCGCCGAACCGCTCGGCGACCTCGCCGAGCACGGCGTACCTCGCCTCCCGGGCGGCCGCCTCCGGACCGAGTCCCTCGGCGGTCACCTGCACCCGCGCGCCGACCGTCTCGGCGACGCCGAGAGCGGCCATCTGGGCGACCACCCGCTCGGCGTGCGCCGCGGAGCCCTCCTGCAGCCCGTGGTCGACGGTGGCGCCCACCACCCGCCAGCCCGCGCGCTCGCCCTCGGCGACGGTGGCGGCCAGCAGCGCCAGCGAGTCGGCGCCGCCGGAGCAGGCCACCAGCACCACGTCGCCCGGCTCCAGGTCGGCCAGCGCACGGCGTACGCCGGCCCGGCAGGCGGCCACCGCGGGGTGCAGACCCATCGTCGGGGCGGCTCAGCCCAGGACCCGCGCCATCCAGGCGTCGGGGTCGTGGATCTCGGCCTTGGAGGGCAGGTGGTCGGGCGTGGCCCAGATCGCGTTGAACTCGGCCATCCCGGCCTTGTCGACCACCGTGCGCACGAAGGCCGCGCCGTCGCGGTACTGCGCCATCTTGGCCTCCATGCCGAGCAGCCGCCGCAGCAGCCGGTCGATCGACCCGGCACCCTTGCGGCGGCGGTTGAAGGACGCGCGGATCGACGTGACCGACGGGATGACGGAGGGGCCGACGCCGTCCATCACCACATCGGCATGCCCCTCGAGGAGGGACATCACCCCGGTGACCCGGTCGAGGATCTCCCGCTGCTCGGGCGTGCTCATCGCCTCGGCGATGCTGCCGCCGCCCCCGCGCACCGCTTCGGCGATGCGGCCGATGACGTCCTCGGCCATCTTCGAGGGCTCGATGGTGTCGGTCAGCCGGCCGATCTCCGCGGCGAGGTGGTCACGCATCCACGGCACCGCGGTGAACTGCACCCGGTGGGTCTCCTCGTGCAGGCACACCCAGAGCCGGAAGTCCGTGGGGTCGGCGCCGAGCTCGCGCTCGACGTGGACGATGTTGGGCGCCACCAGCAGCAGCCGGCCGGCCGGGTCGAAGAACGGGTCGAACTGGCCCAGCACCTTGCCGGCCAGGAACCCCAGCACCAGGCCCACCTCGGCTCCGGTGACCCGCGACCCGATCGCCAGCGCCATCCCGGTCGGCGGGCCGCGCCGCTCGGTCAGCTTGGCGGCCACCGGGTCGAGCAGGGTGGCGAACGACTCGGCGTTGGCGCGCACCCAGGCGGCCCGGTCGACGACGAGCACCGGTGCGGTGTGCTCGGCGGCGGTCAGGCCGGTGAAGTCGCGCACCAGCCCGGTGGAGCGCTCCGCGCCCGCCCGGAGCTCGGCGACGCACGCGTCCGCCTCGGCGGCGGTCACGGGCGGGCCCTCACCCGCGAGCCGGGTGCCGGTGGCGACCGCGACCTCCCAGTCGACCATGGACGTCATGGGCCGACCCTATGCGGTGGCACCTGGGGTGGGCCCGACACGGGCGCTGCGCGCGCTCCTCACCCGCCGGAGCCTCGCGCGTGGGCGCAGTGGCACTGCGCCAGGTCGGCGGCCAGCGCGTCGAGCCCGGCACGCACGGCCAGCGTGTCCGGGAGGGCGAAACGGTCGGCGGCCACCACGAACGCCAGGGTGTCGCCGTCGGCGTCGGTGGCCACCCCGGCCAGGCTGGACACCCCGCTCAGGGTGCCGGTCTTGGCGCGCACCAGCCCGCGACCCGGCAGGGCTCCGCCCGCGAACCGCACGGTGAGCGAGCCGGTGGCGCCGGCGACCGGCAGACCGGTGAGGATCGCCCGCAGCTCGGGGTGGCCCGGGTCGGCCGCGACGCGCAGCACCTCCAGCAGCGTGGCAGGGTCGAGCCGGTCGGCGCGCGACAGGCCGCTGCCGTCGTGGATGCGGGCACCCTTGAGCGGCACGCCGAGGCTCCCCAGCTCGGCGCGTACGCCGGCCGTGCCGGCCTCGAAGGAGCCGGTGCCGGACGTCGCGATCCCGACGTGGCGCAGCAGCACCTCGGCACCTTCGTTGTCGCTGGTCTCGAGCACGCGCTCCACGATCTGTCCCAACGGAGCGCTCGCCACCGTGGCGAGCTCCGCCTCGGACGCCGGCGCCCGTCCCGCACGCACGGGGCCGGCCACGGTGATGCCGCGCCGCTCCAGCGCCCGCCGGAACACCCCGGCCGCGGCCGCCGCCGGGTCGTCGACCCGGCCGAAACCGGTGGCCGGGCGGCCGCCGTCGACCCAGAGCGCGGAGATCGGCGCCACGACGCCGTCGGGCACGTAGTCGGCCTCCCAGGTCGGGGCCGCGGCCGGGCCGGAGAACAGGCTGGCGTCATAGCGCAGCCGCACGGTGGCGCCCCTGCCCAGCGCCTCGGCGGTCTGCCGGGCGAGGGTCTGCAGGTCCGGCCGGTCGGGATAGATCGCCGGGCCGGAGTCCGGGCGGCTCGCCAGCGTCGGGTCGCCGCCGCCCACGAGCACGATCTGCTTGCCCGCCCCCTGCAGCACCCGCGTCTCGAAGACGTGGTCGGGACCGAGCGCCTCGAGGGCGGCCGTCGAGGTGAGCAGCTTGAGGGTCGAGGCGGGGATGATCGGCGCCGTCCCCGAGGAGAAGACCGTGCGCCCGTCGGACAGCTCGGCCACCCGGGCGACGACGTGCGGACCGAAGGCGGGATCGCTCAGGCCGGGCCGCAGCGCCTGCCGGACGGCTTCCCGGTCGGCTCGGCCGAGGTCGGGCCGTTCGAGTGGCTCCGCGACGGCAGCGGGCGGCGCCGGGGTCGGTGGGTGCACGCCCACGATCGCCGGCGTGGGCTCCGGGGTCGGCGTGGGAGTCGGCGAGGAGGACTCACCCGGGCCGGGGGCGACGAGCTCCGGGAGGCTGGGGGCCTGGGGGTCGAGCCGGTCCCACGCCGCGAACCCGCCGGCCACCACGACCAGCAGGCCGAGCAGCACCGCGAGTCGCCGGCGCCAGGGAGAGCGCCGGGAGTCGCCGTTGTCGGGCCGGTCCGGGCCGCGTCGGGCCACGCCATCCCCTCCCCTCGTGCACGTTGACCGCCATTGTGCGGGAGACTGCTCCCATCGGCCCATGGTGGTCGGTCCGCGGCGCCCGCGCGGACGACCCCCGTGGCGACACAGAGCGAGCACGAGCCGGCAAGACCTGGGAGGCAGAGGCGATGGAGTTCGACGTACTGGTGGAGATCCCGAAGGGGAGCCGCAACAAGTACGAGGTCGACCACGACAGTGGCCGGATCCGGCTGGACCGGACGCTGTTCACCTCGACGCAGTACCCCGCGGACTACGGCTACATCGAGGACACCCTGGGCCTGGACGGCGACCCGTTGGACGCCCTGGTGCTGCTGATCGGCGAGCCGACGTTCCCGGGCTGCCTGATCCGCTGCCGCGCGATCGGGATGTACCGGATGACCGACGAGGCGGGCGGTGACGACAAGGTGCTCTGCGTGCCGGTCACCGACCCCCGGCTCGAGCACATGCGCGACATCAACCACCTCCCGAAGTTCGACCGCCTCGAGATCGAGCACTTCTTCACCGTCTACAAGGACCTCGAGCCCGGGAAGTCGGTCGAGGGCGCGGAGTGGACCGGCCGCACCGAGGCCGAGGCCGAGGTGCGCGCGTCGTTCGCGCGCTACACCGAGTCGCACGCGGAGCCCGAGGAGGGCTGACCCTCAGGGGCGGGCGTAGAAGTTCGGCGTGATCCAGTAGTACATCGACTCCTCGCTCACCGGTCGTCCGGTGCGGGGAGCGTGGATGATCTTGCCGTCACCGACGTAGAGCGCCACGTGGTAGATCGAGCTCGGGCTGCTCGAGCTGCCCCAGAACACCAGGTCTCCCGGCTGGAGCGACGACGCGGAGATCGGTGTGGACTGCTGGTACTGCGCCACCGAGTAGTGCGGCAGCGACTTCCCGCCGGCGCGCCAGGCTCCCATGGTCAGCCCCGAGCAGTCCCAGGCGTCCGGTCCGGCCGCCCCCCAGCGATAGGGCTCGCCGAGCTGCGCGCGGGCGAAGGCGATCGCGGCGGACGCGCCGCCGGACGGGGCCGGCGGGGCGGGTGCGGGCTGCGGGTCGGGGGTCGGGGCCGGCTGCGGGTCCGGGCTGGGGTCGGGGCTCGGGGACGGGTCCGGCTGGGGGTCGGCGGCGGGCTGGTCGGTGCCGGCGGCGCCCCCCGTGGTGTCGGGCTGGTCGGCCGCCTCCTGCGCGGCCGCGGCGGCCGCGGCCTCGGCGGCGGCCTCCTCCAGGGCCTTCTGCCGCTGCTCGGCCAGGGCCACGCTGATGCCCTGCAGGCGCGCCAGCTCGGCGACCAGCTCGGCCTTGCGGGCGGCCACCTGCTGGGCGTTGGCGGCCGCGGCGGCCTCGGCCCGGCGGGCCTCGTCGCGCGCGGTGCGCGCGGCCTCCTCGGCCTGGCTCGCCTGCTGCCGCGCCTGCTCGGCCTGGGTGGTGGCCACGTCGGCCAGCGTGGAGGCGGCACGGTAGGCGTCGAACTTCGCCGCGATCGCGTCCTGCGCGTTCTCCATGGTGTAGGTCTCGTCGACGACCTCGGAGAAGCCCTGCGCGTCGACCATCGCGGAGAGCGCGTTGAGCTCGGGCGACTGCTGGTAGCTGGCGGTCAGCGCGTCGGCGTACGCCGCCCGCTGGGTCTCCAGGTCGGACTGCGCCTCCTCGGCTCGACGCTCGGCCAGCGCGACCTGCTTGCGGGCCTGCCGAAGGTGGTAGCGCGCCCCGTTGTAGGCCTCGGCGGCCTGCCCCGCCGCGATCGACTGCCGCCGGAGCTCGTCGTTGGCGAGCACCAGGTCGGCCTGGACCGTAGCCACGTCGCGAGCCTTGCCGTCGGCGGCCGCCTTGGCGTCGGCGACCTCCCGGACGACTGGGCGTGTCGCCGTCGGCGAAGGCGACGCCGGTCAGCGTCGAGCCCGCGACGCCGGCGGCCAGGAGCAGCGCGGTCAGCGAGAGCGCGCGGCGGCGGATCGGTCCGGGCACGAAGCCCCCTTCGTCGGCGTGGAGTCGTGGTGAGGTCGTGGGGGCGCCTCGGGCGACTTCCCCATCGCCCGAGGCACTTCCGGCACGCTAGTGCGCTCCAGTCACAAAAGAAACACTTTTCACAGAAAACGTCAGGAATCACGGCGTGTCGGCTTGACGAACTACACCGTTGTCATTCGTCCGACCGCCTCGGCGCAGGGTCCGAGGCGCGCCGACGCGACCAGGTCGCCCGGGTGGACGCGCGGCAGCCGGCGGGGTCGGCGGCCGAGGCTCAGGTGGTCTCGAGGACCGGCGGCGCCTCGGCGGGCCGCGCGCCGGCCCGCCGGTCGAAGTTCTGACCGCTGACCACGCCGCCGATGTAGAAGGAGACCAGGGCGATCACGATGCCGGCCACATCGTCGGCGACGTAGTGCCAGCCGAAGTAGAGCGTGGCCACCACGGTCACCGCGAAGTTGGCCCACAGCAGGCGCGAGATCAGCTTCGACCGCAGCGTGGCGTGGGCCATCATCGCGACCAGCATGGTGATCGCACAGTGCAGGCTCGCGAAGCCGGCGACCGACTGCACCGCGCCCTCGAGGACGTTGGCGTTGATCACCTCGTTGCGGCCATAGATCAGCGCCTCCATCAGCTGCGAGGAGGCCGTCGGGGTGAGGTCGCCGTAGAGCCAGGAGTACTCGAAGCCGGGACCGAGGGTCGGGAGCGCGTAGTACGACGCGGTGCCCAGCGACCACGCCAGGCACTGCGAGGTGGCGAACCAGTAGCCGTAGCCGATGGTCCGCGACCAGACCAGCCAGGCGGTCAGCGCCAACGGCACCAGCGGCAGGAACCAGAGATAGATCGTGGACAGGAAGTGGGCGCTGAGGTCGGTGCCGAGCACCTTGTGCAGGACCACCGCCGGCGGATGCCCGAGGAAGAGCGCCCGGTCGATGATGAAGAGCTCACGGTCATAGATGCGGTCGCCGAAGAGGGCAGGCAGGAACGACTTGAGGTTCCGGTAGCTGACGTAGGTGAGGTAGAACGTCGCGACGCCGGTGATCACCAGCACGGTCCGCTCGCGCGTCCAGTGCTGGCGGATCCGCGCGCGCATCATCTCGGGCATCAGCCGCGGCCGGAACCGCGACGCCCACAGCGTGCGCGGGATCAGGTCGGCGGCGAACGCCCCGGCGATCAGCATCGGCAGTCGGACCCAGGCCGGGCCGAGGAACCCGTCGGGGTCGGCCAGACCGCGGCCCAGATGGGTGGCGGCCAGCAGCGCGAGGGCGCCCATGGACAGCGCAACGCTCCAGAGCAGGATCTGGGCGCGGCGATACACCCCGACAGTCTAGGGATGGCCGGGGACGGTCAGGACGGGGCCAGGGTGGCCAGCCGGGTGGCGTCGACCGCGAGGCGTACGACGTCGCCCGGGCCCAGGTGGCTGCCGAGTGGCGCCACCGCCTCGATGCGGCCCACGCCGGTCACGTCGACGAGCAGGCGCAGCTGCTCGGCGGCCGACCGGGCGGCCACCACGACCCCGGACAGCGGACCCTCGCCACCGGCGCGCAGCGCCGACCGGCGGACGGCCACGTCGCCCCCGGTGGCCAACCCCGCGGCCGCGAGCACCGACCCGGCCGCGTCGCCGGTCAGCACGCTGGCGTAGCCGAGGAACAGGGCCGTCTCGGCGTCGACCGGCGCCCGCCAGACCTCGGCCACCGACCCGTGCTGGACGACGCGGCCGGCACGCATCACGGCCATCGTGTCGGCGACCGCGAACGCCTCTTCCTGCTCGTGGGTGACCAGCACCGTCGTGGTCCCGGCGTCGCTGAGGATGCCGCGCAGGTCCTCGGCCAGCCGGGCGCGCAGCGTCGCATCGAGCGCCGACAGCGGCTCGTCGAGGAGCAGCGCCTTTGGGTCGGCGGCCAGCGCCCGGGCCAGCGCGACCCGCTGTCGCTCACCGCCCGAGAGGGTCGCCGGGAGCCGGTCGTCGTAGGACGAGAGGCCGACGAGGTCGAGCAGCTCGGCGACCCGCCGGCGTACCTCGTCGGCGGGAGCGCGACGCACCTTCAGCGGGTAGCCGACGTTCTGGGCGACCGTGAGATGGGCGAACAGCTGGCCGTCCTGGAACATCAGGGCACAGCCGCGCCGGTGCGTCGGGACGCCCGCGAGGTCGCGTCCGTCGAGGAGCACCCGGCCCTCGGTGAGCGGCTCGAGGCCGGCGATGCCGCGCAGCAGCGTCGACTTCCCCGACCCCGAGGGACCCAGCACGGCGAGGACACCCCCCGCCGGGACGGTCAGCGACACGTCGCGGACCACCGGCACGCCGTCGTAGTCGAGCCCGACGTCCTCCAGCCGGAGCTCTCCCGCGTGCTCGACGGTCGTCGCGGGCGTCATGGTCACCAGGCTCCCAGGCTGCGCACCCGCAGCCGCTCCACCGCGAGCATCACGACAGCGGTGGTGGCGGCGAGCACCACCGAGGCCGCGAGCGCCATCTCGGCATTGAGGTCGCCCGGGCGGCCCAGCAGCCGGTAGATCACGACCGGCAGCGTCGGGTGGTCCTCGCGCACCAGGAACGAGGTCGCACCGAACTCCCCGAGGGACACCGCGAAGGCGAACCCCGCGGCTGCGAGCAGGGGCCGCCACACCACCGGGAGGTCGACGGTCAGGGCCACCCGCCACGGCGGTGCGCCCAGCGACGCCGCCGCCTGTCGCTGCCGGTCGTCGATGCCACCCAGCGCCGGGGCCAGCGTGCGCACCACCAGCGGCAGGGCCACCAGCGCCTGCGCGATGGGCACCAGCAACGGGCTGTCGCGGAGGTCGAGCGGCGGCCGGTCGAGGGTGATCAGGAAGCCGAAGCCGACCATCACCGCGGAGACGCCGAGGGGCAGCATGAACAGCCCGTCGAGCAGGGCGCGGGTCCGGCGCTCTGCTCGGCTGCGGGAGCGACGGGTGACCACGGCGGCGACCAGCAGACCGAGCAGCAGCGACATCCAGGTGGCGTCGACGGCCGTCCGCAGTGACGTGACCAACGCGTCCTGGACGGTGGCCGGCAGCACCGCCGTCGGGCGGGTCAGCGCGCGGTAGGCCGCGAGGCTCCACTCCCCCTCGACCCGCACCGACCCGACCACCAGCCCCGCCAGCGGTACGACGACCAGCGCCAGCGGGACCAGCGACACCAGCACCGCGGGGAGGTCGCGGCGGCCCAGCTGCGGGGCGTGGCCGACCCGGTGCTCACGAGCGGGGTCGGCGGTGCGCCGCAGCCGCTGGGTGACCAGCAGCAGCGCCACCACGACCACCAGCTGCAACAGCGCCAGCGCGGCCGCCGCCTGCAGGTCGAGCAGGTTGGTCGTCAGGAGGTAGATCTCGGTCTCCACCGTGGAGTAGCGCAGCCCGCCGAGGGTGAGCACCACGCCGAACGCCGTGGCGCAGAACAGGAACACCACGCTGGCCGCCGACACCACGGCCGGGCGCAGCGCGGGCAGGGTCACCGTCCAGAGGACCTGGCGCGGGCTGGCGCCGAGCGCGGCGGCGGCCTCCGCGGGACGGGGGTCGAGCGACTCCCAGGTCGACCCGACGGCGCGCACCACGACGGCCACGTTGAAGAACACCAGTGCGGCCACGATCGCCGCCGCACTGCCGTCGAGGCCGAGCCCGCCCAGCGGGCCTCCGGTGGCCAGCAGCCGCCGGAACGCCACGCCGACCACCACGGTCGGCAGCACGAACGGCACCAGCAGGGCGGCCCGCAGCGCCCCCCGGCCGGGGAAGCGGCGGCGATAGAGCAGATGCGCCACCGGAAGCCCGAGCAGCACGGACAGCAGGGTGCCCAGGCCGGCCGACCACAGGGTGAACCACAGCACCCGGTGCACCCGCGGCCGCCCGAACACCTCCACGACGCCGGCCAGGTCGAGGCTCCCGTCGGGCCACAGCCCACGCGCCAGCATGCCCGACACGGGCAGCACGAAGAACACTCCGAGCACCACCAGCGGCAGGGCCGCCAGCCCGAGCAGCGTGAGCAGGCGGGCGCCCTCGGCCCGGCTGCGCACGGTGAGTCCGCTCACCGGGTGGTGACGTCCTGCCAGGTCGTCAGCCACTCGTCGCGGTGGGCGTCGACCTCCGCAGGGTCCAGCGAGTACGGCGACGTCGGCCGCTTCGCGAACCTGGCCCAGTCGGCGGGCAGCTCGACGCCGTCGCGCACGGGGAAGACGTACATGCTCTCCGGAAGGGCGGCCTGCACCTCCGGGCTGAGCAGGAAGTCCAGGAACGCCCGCGCACCCGCCGGGTTGGCGGCGCCCGCCAGCACACCGGCGTACTCCACCTGCTGGAAGCAGGTGTCGAGCAGGGCCTTGGTCGTGCTCCGGCCGTTCTTGACGGTGAACGCCGGGGACGAGTCGTAGGACAGCACGATCGGCCGCGTGCCGTCGCCACCGCCCTGGGTGAAGTCGACGAAGTAGGCGTCGCTCCAGCCGCTGGTGATCCGGGTGCCGTTGGCCATCAGGGCGGACCAGTAGTCCGGCCAGGAGTCGCCTTCGGCCGCGATGGTGGTGAGCAGGAAGGCCATGCCCGGGGAGCTGGTCGGGGCGCCCGGGGTCACGAACAGGTCGCGGTAGGCCGGCTCGGTCAGGTCGGCGAGCGTGGCGGGCGGGGTGACGTGGTGGCTGCGGAACCAGGTGGTGTCGATGTTGACGCAGACGCTGCCGCTGTCGATCGGCAGCAGCCGGTCGCCGCCCTCGGGCAGGGCGTAGGCCTCGGCGCCCGGAGGAAGCGCCACGTCGGCGGGGTCGAAGACATCGGCGTCGAGGGCCCTCGAGGCGAAGGTGTTGTCGACGCCGAAGGCCACGTCGCCCGTCGGGCTGCCCTGGGTCAGCACCAGCTTGTTGGTGAGCGTGCCCGCGTCGCCGTTGGCGCGCACCTCGTGGGTGTAGCCGGTGGCGGCCTCGAACGCGCGGATCAGCTTCTTGGGCAGCGCGAACGACTCGTGGGTGACCAGCACGACGGGACCGCCCGCCGCCTCGCCGCTGGTGGCCGGAGCGCTCGGACCGTCGCTCTCGGCGGTCAGACTGCAGCTCGCGAGGGCGAGCGCGGCGACCGCGAGGAGCAGGCCCGTGCGGCGCGGACGTGGGTGACTCATGTCGACTCCCTTCGCCGGTGCTAACCGGATCAGGTTCGGAGGGTCTGCGGCGGTTCCGCACTCTCAGCCCGCGAGGGGCTCCCCTGTCTTGTGCCGGCCATGCTACCGGCCGCGTCACGGCGCATCCCCGGCGCGCTCGCCTGCCGGTCACCGGCTGGTCACCGAATCGACCTCGCAGCGTGACTGCGCGGTCACCCGGCGCCAGCAGACTGGCGAGCGCCCAGCCGACCCCGGCTCCGCCTCGAACCCCCGGAGGCCATGTGTCCGTCCGCGCCACCACCCTCGCCGCCGCGTCCCTGCTCACCGCCGCCGTCCTGCTCCCGGGCTCGGCGTCGGCCGACGGCCCCGAGCGTCACGACTCGTCGTTCACCTTCGCCACCATCGGCGACATCCCCTACGGCGACGCCCAGATCGCCCACTTCCCGGCGGTCGTCGACCAGATCAACGCCGACCCCGACGTCCGCCTGGCCCTCCACCTCGGCGACATCAAGTCCGGCTCCAGCCTGTGCACCGACGACTACTTCGCGATGGTCCGCGGTCAGTTCGACCGGTTCGCGGACCCGCTGGTCTACACCCCCGGCGACAACGAGTGGACCGACTGCCACCGGCCCAACAACGGCGGCTACGACCCGTTGGAGCGGCTCGCCGCGATCCGCCACGTGTTCTTCGACCACCCGGGCCGGACCCTCGGCCGCCCCATGAAGGTCGACGCCCAGACCCGTCGGGGCCTGCCGGAGAACGTCGTGTTCGAGCGCGCCGACGTGGTCTTCGCCGATGTCCACGTCGTCGGGAGCAACAACAGCCTGGACCCCTGGACCGGCAACACCGAGCCCACTCCGCAGCAGCTCGTGGAGGAGCGGCGTCGGACCGCCGGCGACCTGGCCCTGATCCGCCAGGCGTTCCGCGAGGCCCGGCAGGAGCACGCCGCGGGCGTGGTGCTGGCCATGCAGGCCGACATGTTCGACCCGACGGTGCCCGACCCGGTCTTCGAGGAGTGGTCGGCCTTCCAGCCGATCGCGCGCACGATCGCCGCCGAGTCGGCGCGCTTCGGCGGGCCGGTGCTGCTGCTGAACGGCGACAGCCACGCCTACCACGTCGACCAGCCGCTCGCCGCCGGCTCGTTCTGGAGCGACTTCTACGACGTCCGCACCCCCGCGCCCAACCTGACCCGGGTCACCATCGACGGGTCGACCGGGGTGAACGACTGGCTCAAGGTGACCGTCGACAAGGACACCCCGACGGTCTTCTCCTGGGAGGTCGTGCCCTTCTCCTGAGGCACTCCCCCACGCGGCCGTCCGCCTCCTCACCGGTGGAGGCGGACGGCCGTCGCCACTCCCTGGAGCTTGTCGGGGTTGCGCATCAGGTAGAACGCGACCACCTGTCCGTCGACGACGTCGATGCTCGCGACCAGCGCGAGCTCACCACCCACCTCGACGCGCACGCCGGGGCCGCCGTTGACCTCGAGCGGGGTGGCGGTGAACGGCCCCTGCATCGCCAGCCCGGCAAGGAACCGGGACACCTTGTCGCGGCCGACCACCGGGCGCAGCGCCGCCGACACCCGGCCGCCGCCGTCACTGGTCAGGACCACGTCGGGCGCCAGCACGTCGAGCAGCGCCTGGAGGTCACCGGTGACGGTGGCGCGGAGGAAGCGGTCGACCACCGCCCGCCCCTCCGCCGGGTCGACCCGCCGGCGCGGCCGCCGGGCGGCCACGTGCTCCCGGGCCCGGTGCGCGATCTGCCGCACGGCCGCGGGCGTCTTGTCGAGCGCGGCCGCGATCTCGTCGTACTCCACGGCGAAGACCTCCCGGAGCACGAACACCGCGCGCTCGGTGGGGGTCAGGCTCTCGAGGACCAGCAGCATCGCGGTGGACACGCTGTCGGCGAGCTCGAGGTCGTCGGCGACGTCGTGCGTGGTCACCAGCGGCTCCGGCAGCCACGGGCCGACGTAGGACTCGCGGCGCCGCGCCACCGTGCGGAGCCGGTTGAGCGCCTGCCGGGTCACGACCCGGACCAGGTAGGCACGGGGTCGCGCACGTCGGCCTGGTCCACCTCGGCCCAGCGCAGCCAGGCCTCCTGCACCACGTCCTCGGCGTCGGCCGCGGTGCCGAGCAGCTCGTAGGCGACGGTGAACAGCAGGCCACGGTGCTCGACGAAGGGGTCCACCGTGGCGCTCACCCGGCCGAGGGTACGGCGGCCGGTGCCGGTGGGCGCGCGGCGGCCAGCGGCAGCTCGCACACGTCGGAGAACCCCTGGCTGGTCAGCCCGGCGGTGGCGTTGACCCGGGAGCGCATGTTCTCCAGAGCCACCATCTGGGTCAGCTCGACGACGGCCGGCACCCCCAGCTGCTCGATCAGGCCGGCCACCATCTCGTCGGTGACGGTCGGTGGGGTCGCCGTCATCGCCTCGGCGTAGCCCATCACGTCGCGCTCGAGGTCGGTGAACGCGTCCGAGTCGCGCCAGCGCGGCACCTCCCGCACCGTGGCCTCGTCGAGACCGTCGTGATGGGCGAGGTAGTAGCCGAAGTCCAGGCACCACGAGCAGCCGATCGAGGCCGCGCTGGCCATCACGGCATAGGCCTTGAGGTGCGCGTCGAGCTCGTCGAAGCGGGCCACGGCGCGCTCGAGGCGGAGCAGCGCCCGGACCAGCGGCCGGTGGTGCCACCACACGCGCACGGTGTCGGGCACCTGCCCGTAGGTGCGGCGGGCCAGCGCGGCCACCAGCCGGCCCCCGGGACCGTCGAGGGTGGCGGCCGGGATGCGGAAGGTGCTCGGTGTGGTCATGGGTTCCTCCTGGGTCGGCGATGCGGTGGTGGTGCGAACGTCGCCCACCAGACACCGCTCGCCGCCCGCGTGTGACAGCCCGTGGAGATGCGGGGTTGCGCCGATCCCTAGGGTGGGCCCGTGCCCAGCGCCCTCCACCAGCTCTATGTCACCGCGATCCCCCGGCTGTTCGAGTCGGGCGAGCTGGTGGACGTGGAGACCGAGCGCGCCGGCATCCTCGACCTGCAGCGACGCCGGCCGCAGGGGCTGCCGACCTGGGCGGTCCCGCGCTTCGCGCGGCGCTTCTCCGTGGAGGAACAGGACGCCGGCGGCTTCCCGTCGTACGTCATCACGCCGCGGGGCCGGCGGGTGCGCCGGACGGTGGTGCTGCTGCACGGCGGCGCCTACGTCGCGCCGATCGACGCCCTGCACGTGCGCTACGGCCTGCGGCTGGCTCGTCGGCTGGGCGCCCGGCTGGTGCTGCCCGACTACCCGCTGGCCCCCGAGCACACCTGGCGCGACTCCCACGACCAGCTCGTCGACCTGGTCGCCCACTGGTCCGCCGAGCCCGGGGGCGCGATCCTCGTCGGCGACTCGGCCGGGGGCGGCCTGGCGCTGGCCGTCGCGCAGTCGGTGCGCGACCGCGGCGGGCCGCAGCCGTCGCGGATGGTGCTGCTCTCGCCCTGGGCCGACCTGACGATGAGCGCGCCGGACACCGAGGACTACGACCGCCGCGACCCGTGGCTCTTCCTCAGCAAGGCGCACGCCTACGGCCGGTTCTGGGCCGGGGCCGACGAGCTGGACCGCTACGAGGTGAGCCCGGCGCTGGGCGACCTGTCCGGGCTGCCGCCGACGCTGCTGCAGTTCGGCGGCCGCGAGCTGCTGACGCCCACCTGCCGGATGCTTGCGCGCCGCGCCCCCGAGGCCGGGTGGCGACTCACCGCGCTGGAGGAGCCCGGCGCCCTGCACGTCTATGCGCTGATGCCCGGGCTGTCCGAGGGCCGCCGCGCGCTGCGCCGGGCCGTGGAGTTCTGCCGGTGACCGTCGCGGTCGCGACGTCGACGTTCGCCGAGCTCGACCCGCGGACGGCCTATGAGCTCTGGCGGCTGCGGCAGCAGGTCTTCGTGGTGGAGCAGGCCTGCCCCTACCCCGACCTGGACGGCCGCGACACCGAGCCGGAGACCCGGCACCTGCTGCTCCACGACGACGGTGCGCTGGTCGGGTGCCTGCGGCTGCTCGACGACGGCGACGCGCTGCGCATCGGCCGGGTGGTGGTGGCCCCGGAGGCCCGCGGCCGCGGGCTCGCGGCGCTGCTGATGGAGGAGGCGCTGCGAGCGGTCGGCGAGCGCCGGGTGCGTCTCGACGCGCAGACCGGCCTCGCCGAGTGGTACGCCGGCTTCGGCTTCGCCGCCACCGGCCCCGCCTTCGACGAGGACGGCATCATGCACCTGCCGATGGAGCGACCCGGCGGGTGACCCGCACGACACGACGAGGCCCCCGCCGGTTCCGGCAGGGGCCTCGTGCGGGGCTGGTCGGTCAGCCGAAGTGCAGCCACCCGGTGTTGACGCCGCAGCTGAGCTTGGTGTTGACGCAGGCGTAGTCGTTGCCGTTGTAGTTGACCCCCCGCGAGCCGATCACCATCTTGGTGCTGCTGAGCTTCCAGGTCACCGTCTCCTGGACGTAGAAGTAGCCGGAGCCGACGTTCCAGGTGACGCCCTGGGGCCGGACGGTCTTGGCGTAGCCGAGGTAGGCGCTGCGGTTGACGGTGCTGATCTTGGCCCAGCTGCTGCCGGTCCAGCGGTAGAGGCGGTACTGCACCGCAACCTCCTGCGCGGCCGTTGCGCTGGACGAGCGGCCGACCGTCGGGCCGTAGACCACGAGCTGGCGCTGGTAGCAGGTGCCGACCGGGGCACAGGTGTTCACCGTCTTGCCCTGCACCTGGTAAGGCGTGATCGAGCCGGGCGTGCCGGAGGCGCCGTACAGCTGGACGGCCTGGGCGGCGGAGCCGAGGTTGGTGGCCAGGAAGGCGGCGACGACGGCGACGAGCAGGGCGAGCGAGCGACCGAGCGTGTGACGGATCTTGGTGTTCATCAGGTTCTCCTTGGTTGGGGCCCCGGCGGGGCTGGTGGGATGAATCTGTCGCCCGGCGCTTAGCAACGGCTTAGCGCCGGGAACGTGCTGTGGACGTGGGCCGAGGAACGGGTCGACCAGGGGTCAGCCGACGACCCGCACCCGGACCCGCACCACGTCGCGGATGCCGTCGCCCACCGGGTTGTGGACGGCGTGCAGGGACCAGGTGGCGACCTGGCCGACCGTGGCCTTGGCGCCGGCCTTGACGGTCAGCCGGACGGTGCGTGAGGCGCCGGGAGCGACGTCGAGGAGGGAGTAGGTCCCGGCGGCGACCTGGGGGGTGATGGCGGTGCCTCCGGCGGTCCAGCGCCGGGTCAGCCCGGAGGTGCTCGACCTCGCCTCCGCGAGCGACCAGCGGTCGACGGCGTCCCCGTCGTTGGTGATCCGCACGGTGAAGGTCCGCTTCGCGCCGCGCTTCAGCGAGACCTGGACGGTCTGTCCGGACCCGGTGGTGTTGTAGACGTCGTCACCCAGATAGCTCCCGCTGCCGACCCGGACCTCCGCGTCCGGCCGGTAGGTCGGCGTGGGCGTCGGCGTGGGCGTCGGGGTCGGCGTCGGCGTGGGCGTCGGGGTCGGCGCGGGTCCGGGGTCCGCCGACTCGAGGGCGTCGCCCAGCGTCGTGCGGGCCCGGTCGAGGTCGGCCTGGCCGAAGGTGGTGGAGAAGGCGACGGCGTCGAGGTTGCCGCCGAGCAGGCTCAGCGCCGTGGAGCGGGCCAGCGCCGCGGTGTCGGCGTGGGCGGCGGCGAGCCGGAGGTACTCGTAGTCCTCCCGGCCGTCGCGCAGGCGCTTGAGCCGGATCGACTCGATCGGGATGTCGGTGCTGCCGCCGATGCAGCCCGGCCCGGTGCCGGGAGGGCAGGCGCGGCCGGGGTAGAACAGCGTGCCGTCGCCGTTCATGCCGGACTCGTAGAGGCAGTTGCTGCCGCCGGCGCCGCAGTCGTTCCAGGCCTGGCCGAGGCGGTAGTCGACGCCCCAGTAGAGCTCGCCGGTGGCGCCGAGGAGGAAGGCGGTCCACGGCATCGCCCGGGCCTGGGAGGCGGGCTGGTCGATGCCGTAGCCCGCCCACCCGTCGTAGAAGGGGTCGTTCCAGCCCGGGTCGCCCGGGTTGTTGCAGGCGGCCGCCTCGCAGGAGTTGTAGATCCAGACCTTGTTGGCCTGGCCGTCGCCGGTCGCGGCCGCCCAGCCGTCGTACGACGGCCGCTGGTTGCCCTGGAAGGCGCCGTTGCGGCCATCGAGCATCCGGGCCAGGACCACCATGTCGTCGACCCAGGAGTCGGCGCCGTTGGCCTTGGCGTAGGGCAGCGGGGTGGTGACCAGCTCTCGCATCCCCCGGGACTGGGCGACGGCGTGGTGGTCCGCGCAGGCGGCCCAGTTGGCGGCGCTCTGGTTGGGCTCGTCGCAGGTGTAGTAGGAGAGGCGGTCGGCGAAGCCGTCGGCCGTGGCCTCGCTCTTCCACGCGTCGAGACAGGCGGCCTGGCAGTAGTGCCAGAGGACGAGGTTGGTGGCCTTGGCACCGGGCAGCCGGATCGGGCTCCCGACGGACGCGGGAGCGGGCGTGCCGTTGAGGATCGGCAGCACCTGCTGGCGCCAGCTGGTCCGCATCGCCCCGGACAGCGCGGCGCCCCGGTCGATCTGCCAGGGGGTGGCCAGGGTGACCCGGTTCTCCAGCGCGACCCGCTCGTAGACGGCGGAGAGCCTGTTGGCCTCGTCCACGTCGCCGTGGCAGGTCCCGGAGCCGGTGTGGACCTGGCACTGCTTGGTGGGCTCGGTCAGGAAGACGCTCTCCAGCGAGGAGGTCGACGGCAGCACCACGTTGCGCACCCTGACCGTCAGGGGGACGGTGCCGATCGTGGTGGCGCCGTCCTTGATCGTCAGGCTGCCGGTGTAGGTGTCCGGCGCCTGGTCGCGGGCGGCGAGGACGTCGACCCACAGGACGGCGCGGCCCTGGGCGGGCACGGCCGCGCCGAACGCGGCCCGCTTCTCGCCGTAGATCGGGTCGACCTGGGGGACCAGCGCGTCGGGCCACCGCCCGACCGTGGACTCACCGTCGCTGAGGTGGTCGGCGGAGACCGCGTAGTACTGCTCCCGATATACCGTGAGCGCGCTCGCCGGGAGCGTCCCGCCGCGGGCGCCGGTCAGGTCGGAGGTCTCGACCTCGAGGCGACCGATCCCGGCGCCGTCGGCGCGGACGGCGACCTGGAAGGACTCGAACTCGTTGCGGGCGACGGTCACGTCGGCGGCCGACGGGCCGCCCGGCGTCGCGTCGTCGGCCTTGAGGGTGACCAACGGGCCGAGCACGGTGAGGCTCGACGCGGCGGCCTGCGCGGCGGTCGCCGAGACGACGGCGACCAGGGTCGCGGTGACCGAGGTGGCGAGGGCGAGAGCGGCGGCGCGGCCGAGGTGCATCGAGGACTCCTTCGTCGGGCCCCCTGTGGTGGGCCGGTGGAAGGAGGTTCGCGCCCGCCGCTTAGCGACGGCTTAGCGCTCGGGGGACGGGCTCAGCGGCCCACCCACCGCGAGGTGCCGGTGGTCCGCACCACCATCAGGACGTCGGGAGCACCGGAGACGTTGGCGATGTTGCGACTGCTCCCGGCAAGACCGCGACGGTCGACGCAGGCGACCTCGCCGCTGGGCGGCCGGCCGCTGCTCGTGCACGCCTTGACGACGCGGTAGGGCTTGGACCCGGACTTGCGGAGGATCTTCACGTTCCACCAGCGCTTGCCGCCCAGGACGCTGGCGTCGAAGCGCATCCGGATCAGCGCGGGCCGCGCCGGGGTGGCCTTCAGGGAGCTCGCGTGCACCGTGAACGGGAAGCCCAGGTCGGCGCCGCTGGAGGTGGACCCGAGCTTGCGGACGACCACCCGGGCGCCGTTGGTGTCGATGGTCGGGACCCGCAGCTCGGCACTCTGCGGGAAGTCCGGTGTCGTCGACGGCACGCACGCGGGATCGTCGGGCTGGACGCAGGCCCCGGTGCCGTACGTCGACCCGCCGGCCACCTGCGCGGCCTGCACCGGCCCGGTCGGCAGCAGCAGCGTGCCCGAGGCCACCGAGGCAGTGCCCGGGGTCGGCTGGGAGTAGCTCGCGGTGACGAGGGAGAGGCCGGTCCCGCCGCTCTTGCGGATCAGGCCCTGGTTGACCAGCCTGCTCAGCGTCGCGATGCCGGTGTCGGCCTCGATCTTGCCCTCGAGGTAGCCGCCGTCGCCTTCGAAGCGCAGCGTGCCGGTGCCCGGGGCCGCCGTCCGATGCGGGCGGAGCGCCAGCCGGGTGCCGTGGTCGGCCGCGAGGTAGGCGCCCGCGCCGACCCGCACCAGCCCGCGGGCCACGACGACCGTCTGGTCCCCGATGTTGACGCCGCCGCCGCGGACGTCGACCACCCCACGGTCGTCGACCTCGAGGTGGAAGGTGTCGCCGGCCACCGGCGTCGGGACGGGCGAGGTGCAGGTCTCCTCGCCGGGATAGCTCACCCCCGGGGTGCTGTCGTAGGCACAGTCGCGGGTGAGCAGCGTCGCGGCGGAGCTGACGTCGTGCTCCAGGACCAGCGTGCCCTTCACATGGAGCTTGGAGACGCCACCGAGCGTGCCGCCGACCACCTCCAGCCGGCCGTTGCTGCGCACGAGCGAGTCGGCGTCGGACGACTGGTCGCCGTAGAGGAAGAGCTTGCCGCCCGGGTCGACGTGCACGGTGGCACCGCCGGCGATGTCGAGGGTGGTGACATGGCCCTCCTGGCCGGCGGCGATCCGGGGCAGGCCGCCGCTGGGGATGCACACGTCCGGGTCGCCGCCGTGGAGCGGCGCACCGTCGCTCCAGTTGGCGTCGGTCTCCCAGTCGTCGGTGGTGCCCGGACCGACGCCGAGCCCCTGCCAGGTGTTGACCGTCGGCGCCAGCTGGCACAGGCCGGGCAGCGCGGACGTCGGGGCCGCCTCGGCTCCGGACAGCAGCGATCCGCCCAGCAGCAGCGTGACGACGGCAGCGGTGAGCACACGCCTCATCGGCAGGACCCTTCCCATGCGCGGCCCCCCACGGGCCAAACCAGGGCGCGAGTCTAAGCCAGCCGCTAGCGTTCGGCCATGGAGATCCGGCTACTCGGACCGCTCGAGGTGGCGGTCGGCGACCGGATCGTCCCGCTGGGCTCCCCCCGGCAGCGCGCCGTCTTCGCGATGCTGGCCCTGGCCGCGCCCGAGGTCGTCTCGACCGACCGGTTCGTGGACGGCCTGTGGGGGGAGGACCCGCCGGCCAACCCGACGGCCGCCCTCCAGGTGTTCGTCCACGGCCTCCGCAAGGCGCTCAAGGCCGAGGCGCTGGACGGGTTGGTGACCCGCGAGCACACGGGCTACCGCCTGTCGGTCCCGGCCGACTCGACGGACATCGGCCGGGCCTCGGCGCTCCACGACGCCGCCCGCCGGGCCCGCGACGCCGGCGACCTGGGCTCAGCCGCGGCCGCCCTCTCGGAGGCACGGTCCCTCTGGCGCGGACCGGCGCTCGCCGACGTCCGGGCCACCCCGTTCGCCGAGCCCGAGGCGGTCCGCCTCGACGAGCTGCGCCTGCTGGTGGAGGAGGACTACGTCGACGCCCAGCTGGCGCTGGGCCAGCACACCTCGCTGGTCGACCCGCTCAGCAGCGCGGTCAACGAGCACCCGATGCGTGAGCGGTTCTGGGGCCAGCTGATGACCGCGCTCTATCGCTCCGACCGCCAGGCCGACGCGCTGGCGACCTATGCCCGGGCCCGCGAGCGACTCGCCGACGAGCTCGGCATCGACCCCGGCCAGGCGCTCCAGCAGCTCGAGCTGGCGATCCTTCGCCAGGACCCCTCGATCGCCCCGCCCACGCCGGAGGCACCCGCGGTGGTCACGCCGCGCTCCCCCAGCCGGATCCCCCGGCCGGCGACGCCGACGTTCGGCCGCGACGAGCTCGTGGCCGACGTACGCCGGCTGCTGCGGCGCGACGAGGTGCGTGTCGTGAGCCTCACCGGGCCCGGCGGGTCGGGCAAGTCCCGGCTGGCGGCGCTCGCCGCGCTGGCCGCCGAGGACGACTTCGCGGGCGGGGTCGTCCACCTCGCGCTGACCGAGCGCACCGAGGCCGACCAGGTCCTGGCCGAGCTGGCGCTCGCGCTGACCGGCGGCGACGACCTGTCCGGGCTCGACGGACTCGACCTCGATGCGCTGGTGGTGCTCGACAACCTGGAGTCGGTGGCGGCCGCGCACGACCTGGTCACCGAGCTGGTCGACCGCGCCACCGGACCGACGGTGCTGGTCACCAGCCGGTTGCCGCTGCGGATCCGCGCCGAGCACGACGTGTCGGTGCCGCCGCTCGAGGTCCCCGCACCCGGCGCCACCGAGGCCGAGGTGCTGGCGGCGCCGGCCGTGGCGATGTTCCTCGACCGGGCGCACGCGGTCGCCCCCGACACACCCCTCGACGACCGGCTCGACGACGTCGCCGACCTGTGTCGCTTCCTCGACGGGTTCCCGCTGGCCCTCGAGCTGGCGGCCGCCCAGGTGCGACTGCTCACCCCCGCCGACATCCGGGCAGCACTGGAGCGCGACCTCGGCGCCCTGCAGGCCCGCGGGGTCGACGTACCCGAACGGCAGCGGACGCTGGCCGCGACCATCGAGTGGAGCTATGACCGGCTCGACCCGCCGGCCAGACGGGTGGTCGACCGGCTGGCGCTCTTCGAGCGCAGCTTCACCCTGGAGGCGATCGAAGCCGTCTGCGACGACGTCCCCGACGTCCTGGGTGCGCTCGCCCAGGTGGTGGAGGCCCGCCTGGTGCGGCCCGCCGAGTCGCGGGTGGAGGTGCGGTTCGTCGCCCTCGGCACGGTGCGCGCCTTCGCACGGGCCCGGCTGCAGGAGCACGACGACACCGCCGACTGGGCCGCCCTGTCCGAGCACCTGCGAGACCGGGTGACCGCCTGGAGCGAGGAGATCGACGGACCGAGCGGCACCGCCGTGCTCGGCCGCTACGACGACACCGCGGCCGACCTCGACGCCGCCCTCGACCGCGCCCGCGACGAGGGCGAGCTCGACCTCGCCGTCGCGCTGGCCGAGCTCCTCACCGACTTCTGGATCGCCTCCGGCCGCCTCAGCGACGGGCTGCGGCGGGTCACCGGGCTGCTCGAGGCGACGGAGCTCACCGACACCGCGCGCGCCACGCTCCACCTGGTGGCCGGCAAGCTGGCCTACCACCTCACCGACTGGGGTCGCACCGCCGAGGAGTGCCGGGCGGCCATCGCACTGACCGAGGACCCCCGGCTGCTCGCCGACGCCCGCTGTCATCTGGGGGCGGCCCTGGTGGTGACCGGCGACCCGGAGCAGGGGACCGCCCTCGCGCAGGAGGCGCTGAGCGCCGCCGAGGCCCTGGGGGACTACCGGATCACCGTGGTCGCCCTGTCGATGCTGGCCATCGGATGTGCCGTGCGCGGCGACCTGGCCGGGGAGCGTGGCTACTACGAACGGCGACTCGCCGTGGTCGGCGACCGCGGCGACGCCGCGCGCCTGGCCGACACCCTCAACACCCTCGCCGAGATCGCCCTCGACGACGGCGACGCCGCCACGGCCCGGGCCTATGCCTCGGAGTCGGTGGGCATCGCCGGCACCGCGCTGCCGCTGGAGCGTCGGGACGCGACGATCAGCCTGGCGCGGGCGGCGGCCGTCGAGTCCGATCCCGTCGAGCTCGCCGAGCATCTGCGGGTGGCGACCGAGCTGTCGGACCGCACCGGCCAGGCGCTGGCGGTCGCGCAGTGCCTGCGGGTCGGCGGCTGCCTGGCGGTCCTCAGCGACGAGCAGCCGCTCGCCGTCCGCGCGTTCGCCGCGGCGCAGCGCCTGTCGCCCTCGCCGTCCGGCACCGACGAACCCCTCGAGACCGACCTCGCGGCCCGCCTCGCGCAGGCACGGGCGGCCGTCGGGGAACATGCCGCCCGGGAGTGGACGCTGGGCGCCACCCTCCCGCTCCGGTCGACCCGAGACGGCATCGACGCCCTCGTGGCCCGGACACTAAGCGGCCACTAAGCCTGGTCACCCAGGCTCTCCTCACCGGGCCCGCCGGGCCCCACCCCGAGGAGAGCTCATGAGCACGCCCGCCCCCCTTCGCCTGTCCGCGGCCGCGGCCGGACTCGTCTGCGCCGCCCTGCTCGGCACCGCCGGCGCGTCGCACGCCGACGGCGCCGGCCCGGCGCCGCAGCGCACCCAGGGAGCCGCACAGGCGGGTGCGAAGGCCGCTGCCGCCGAGTCGCCGACCGGTCGGGCTGCGGCGTTCGACCAGGTGACCCGCCTGGCCCGGCGACACGGCACCGTGACGGTGACGATCATCCTCGCCGAGGCTCCGACCCGGGCGCCCGACGCCGGGGTGCGCTCCCGGCTCACCGACCAGGCGTCCGCCGGACGGGCGGCCGCACTCCGGGCGCTGGACGGACCCACCGGCACCAGCAGCGTCCCCGGCGCCCCGGCGATGACGGCCACGGTCGACGCCGCCGACCTGGCCGCTCTGCGCCGCGAGCCGGCCGTGCTGTCCATCGCCCGCAACATCGACTTCCGGGCCGCCGGCACCACGACCTTCGGCATCCAGGACGGCGTGCAGCTGCCCCGGTGGTGGCACCTGAAGAAGATGGGCCTCGACTGGACCTACGCCCACGGCTACAACGGCGCCGGCCAGCGGATCGTGGTGGTCGACAGCGGCGTCGACTACACCCACCCCTGGCTGCAGGGCCACGTCGTCGACGGCGCCTGCTTCTCCTCCGACGGCTGCGGGAACGGACTGTTCTACGCCTACGGCATCCAGGCCGGGAAGAACTGCACCTACGCCGTCAGCTGCGCCCACGGCACCCACGTCGCCCAGACCGCGGCCGGCAAGTACGGCGCCGCGCGCTCGGCCGGCATCGTCGCGATCAACGCCAGCCACCGCAGCGCCAGCGGCCGGCCCACCTACGGCACCGCCGACCTGATCAACGCCCTGTGGTACTCCTACTACTACGTCAGCCCGGCCCCGGCCGCCGTCAACCTGAGCATCGGCGGCAGCACGACCTACGCCACCACCTGCGACAGCACGAACCAGCCGCTCGCCGACTGGATCACCGCGCTGCGCAGCCGCGGGACGGCCACGGTGATCGCCGCCGGCAACAGCAACTCCTCGACCGGGGTGAGCTACCCCGCCTGCATGAGCCGCGCGGTCGTGGTCGGCAACGCGACGCTCACCAGCGCCACCGGGAGGCCCGCGGTGCTCGGCGGCCGGGCCGGGGCCTCCAACAGCAACCGGCTGGTCGACCTGTGGGCGCCCGGCACCGACATCTGCTCGGCCGTCCCGACGAGCCTCGACGTCGACGGGACGCGTGACGGGGCCGACTGCAGCTGGTACGGCACCTCGATGGCCGCTCCCCAGGTCAGCGGCGCGTTCGCGGTGCTGAAGGCGGCACGGCCGTCGTACTCGGTGAACCAGAGCCTCTCGGCCTTCGTCCGCAACGGCCTGGCGATCACCGACTCCCGCAACGGCGTCACCCGATCGATGGTCAACGTCGCCAACGCGGTGTACTACGGCTGACCGGAGTTCGCGCCCGGCGCGGTGCGGGATCACCGTTGCCGCCCCGGGCGCGGATAGGGTCCACCCCGTGGTGGGTGGCTACGTCGTCGCGACCGGTGGCATCGCGCTGGACCTGAAGGCCAGGGCCAACGCCGCGCTGGTGCGCGGCAGCAGCAACCGCGGCCGGCTGACCCGATGCCCGGGTGGGGTGGCCCGCAACATCGCCGAGAACCTCGCCCGGCTGGGCACCCCGGTGCACCTGGTGGGTGCCGTCGGCGACGACCCCCTCGGGGCGGAGCTGGTCGAGCAGACCCGGGCAGCGGGGGTGACCGTGGTCCCGGTCGGCCAGCGGGAGCTGACCGGCACCTACACCGCGATGCTCGACGAGAACGGCGAGCTGGTCGCCGGGGTCGCCGACCTGTCCGCGACCGAGGGACTGGCTCCCGACGACCTGGCCGTGATGCTGCCGTTGGTGGCCGGCGCCGCGCTCCTGGTCGCCGATGCCAACCTGCCGGTGTCGTTCCTGCACAACCTGGTGGTTCGAGCGCGCGACGCCCGGGTCCCGGTGGTGCTGGACCCGGTGAGCGTGCCCAAGGCCGACCGGGTCTCGGCGGTGCTCGACCCGCGGCACCCGGTGCTGCTGGTGAGCCCCAACCGCGACGAGCTCGGCGCGCTGACCGGGCACTCCACCGGGTCACGCTCGGAGCTGGTCGGCGCGGCGCGACGGCTGTGCGCGATGGGCGCCGAGAACGTCTGGGTGCGGCTCGGCGCCGACGGGTCGCTGCTGGTGCCGCGGGCCGACGAGCCGGTGCCCCTCGGCGCCCACAAGGTGACGGTCGTCGACGTCACCGGTGGCGGCGACGCGATGCTGGCGGGGCTGATCCACCGATGGCTGCTCGGCGACCCGCTGGCCGAGGCCGCGGCCTACGGACAGGCGGTCGCGGCGCTGACCGTCGCGCGCGAGGAGACGGTGCGGCCCGACCTCGGGCCCGACCTGGTCGAGGCCCAGCTGGCCAGGCCCGTCGGGCGGTGGCGATGAGTGCCGCCGGCCTGCCCGTCGACGTCACCGCCGAGGTGGCCGACGCCTTGGCCGACGGCCGCCCGGTGGTGGCGCTGGAGAGCACGATCATCAGCCACGGGATGCCCTACCCCCAGAACGTCGCGATGGCGGTCGAGGTCGAAGGCATCGTCCGCGACGCCGGCGCGGTGCCCGCGACCATCGCGGTGCTCGACGGGCGTCCCCTGGTCGGGCTGGACCGCGACCAGCTGGAGGTGCTCGCCTCCGACGGCTCGGTGGCCAAGGCCAGCGTGCGCGACCTGCCCGTGTTGGCGGCGCAACGACGACACGGCGCCACCACGGTCGCCGCGACGATGCGGCTGGCGGCGCTGGCCGGCATCCGGGTCTTCGTGACCGGCGGCCTGGGCGGCGTGCACCGCGGGGCGCAGCAGAGCTTCGACATCTCCGCCGACCTCACCGAGCTGGCCCGCACCCCCGTCGCCGTGGTGTGCGCGGGGGTGAAGTCGATCCTCGACATCGGGCTCACCCTCGAGGCGCTGGAGACCCTCGGCGTGCCGGTGCTGGGGGTCGGCACCGAGGAGTTCCCGTCGTTCTACTCCCGCACCAGCGGCTTCCGCGCTCCCACCCGCGTCGACGGCGCCGACGAGATCGCCCGGGTGATGCGCGCCCAGTGGGCCCTCGGGCTGCCCGGCGGCCTGGTGGTCGCCAACCCGATCCCGCCCGCCGACGAGATCCCCGCGGAGGAGATCGGCGGCGTGATCGAGGAGGCGTTGGCCGACCTCGACCGGCTGGGGATCGGCGGCCAGGCCGCGACGCCGTACCTCCTGGGACGCATCGTCGAGCTCACCGGTGGGGGCAGCCTGACCGCCAACATCGCGCTGGTGAGGAACAACGCCCGGCTCGGCGCCGCCGTGGCCGCGGCCTACGCCGAGCGGCGATAGTCCGCTACGTTCGGCACCACTTCCGGGCCTCCGACTGGTGCCGAACGTGGCGGACTATCGGTCACCGCAGCGACGCGAACACGTCGTCGAGCAGCGGGCCGGACGGGGTGCGGCCCACCTCGCGGAACCACTCGCGACCGGCGACCAGCGTGAAGACCGGCCGCGGCAGCCCGAGCAGCAGGGAGAGCGTGCGCGAGCCGGTGCCGGGGCCACCGGCCTGGCTGGCGTGCGCGGTGAGGGCGGCCCGCTTCGCGGCCAGGTGCGGGCGTACGTCGACCCGGTGGGTGAGCGCGGCATGCGGGGAGTAGAGCCGGCTCCCCTCGGGCAGCTGGGGCATCGGCAGCACCCGGCCGGCCACCCGCAGCGCCGACACCAGGGGGCCGAACAGCCGCCGGTCCAGGGTCGCCTCCAACAGCACCGGCGTGCCTGCCCCAGCGGCGGCGAGCGCGGCGACCCGATGCACCTGCACGTGGTCGGCGTGGCCGTAGCCGCCGTGGACGTCGTACGACGTGAGCACGTCGGCCGCCTCCTCCACCAGCAGGTCGGCCAGCCGGCCGGCCACCTCGGCCGGGTCGGTGCGCGCGAAGCAGGCGCCGCCCACCCGGGCGTCGAACCCGGAGTCGGGATAGCCCAGCACCTCCACCCGGGCCACCCCCAGCGCCGCCGCAGCCTCGCTCAGCTCGGCTCGGCGTCGCTCACCGAGCGACCCCTCGTCGGCAGCCAGTCCGGCCTCGCCGGCCGTCGCGACGACCAGCACCACCCGATGGCCCTCGGCCGCCGCCCTCGCGAGCGTGCCGCCGGTGAGCAGCGCCTCGTCGTCGGGGTGGGCGTGGAAGGAGACCAGGGTGAAGCGCCGGTGCCCTGCGGCCGGCGTCACGAGGGGGTCACCTCAGCGTGGTCCCGCCGAGCACCATGCTCCAGGCGCCGGCCGGGGCACGGGCCGCCGCGACCGCGCGCTCGTAGAGCTGCTCGCTGAGGTCGCAGGCGCGGGCCCAGTCGTGGGTCGGCGGCACCGCGGTGTTGTGCTCGGCCATTGCCCGGCGCAGCCGGTCGTCGGTGAGCAGGCTGGTCAGCGCGGTCGCCAGGCCGGCGTCGTCGGGGGCGAGCAACCCCTCCACACCCTGGGCCACGAAGTCGCCGACCCCGCCCCAGCTGCTGGCCACGACCGGGACGCCGGCGGCCCGCGCCTCCAACGCCGCGATGCCAAACGACTCCAGCTCGGCCGGTGCGACGAAGACGTCCGCGGAGCGGAGCAGGCTGCGGATCGCCGGCCGGTCCATCCGGCCCGGCAGCGTCACCCACGCGTCGTCGCCGTGTCGGGCCAGGACCCGGCGCATCGCGCGCTCCCGTGGCCCGGCACCGACCACGACCGCCTCCAGCGCCCGCTCGGCCGGGACCTGCGCGCGCACGCGGTGCAGGATCTCGGCCAGCTCGACGGCCCGCTTGACCCGGGTCAGCCGCATCACCGCCACGATCCGCAGCGGCCCGTCGGCGGCGGACTCCCGCCCAGGAGCGCTCGGCGGGCGCCAGGCATCGACGTCGATCGCGTTGCCGAGCACCGCCACCGGGATCTCGGGACCGAGCATCTCGCGCAGCGGCTCGGCCGCGGCGTCGCTCACCGCCGACCAGACCAGCGGCCAGGCGCGCAGCCGCAGCAGCTCGCGGGCCAGCCCCGGGAGCGGGCCGAGGCGCGTCCACATCGAGTGGATCGTCACCAGCGTCGGGACGCCCGCCGACACCAGCCGGCGCGCCGCCAGGGTGGCGAACGGCGACCAGACCGAGACGTGCAGGTGGACGGCGTCGTAGCGCCCCTCCTTGACGAGCTCCACGAGCCCCCGTTGCGCCCCGAGGGGGCCACCCTCCAGCCGACGGACGTACGCCGGCTCGGCGGCGCCCTCGGCGGGCGGCGTGATCGTGGCGACCTCCGCCTCGATGCCCCGGGCCCGCTGCTCGCGCAACAGGTCGGAGACGTGGACCTCGATGCCACCGAGGCGCGGGAGGTAGGCGTCGGTGACGTGGAGCACCCGCCTCATGCGGCCTCCTGCAGCTCGGCCTCGAGGTCCTCGACCGGCTCGCCGGCCCGACGACGCGCCCACAGCCAGGCCGCGACCCCGGCGCCGCCCACCGGGATCTCCAGACCGAAGGTGATCGCGCGGTAGAGCAGCACCCCGGCGACCACGCCGGCCGGGTCGCCGCCGAGCACCAGCAGCACGCCGGTGAGCCCGAGCTCGACGATGCCGGCGCCACCGGGCGTGAGGCCGGCCAGGGTGAGCATCCGCTCCACGGCCAGCCCGACGAGCACCACCACGGGAGAGACCCCGGCGCCGGTGAGCCAGAGGCAGGCGCCCAGCAGCAGGCCCAGCGAGGCGGCGTACAGGCCCACGCCGAGCGACAGCCGCAACCACGACGCGCGCACCACCCGGCTGCAACCCTGCTGCAGCTCGACCAGCGCGGTCTCCAGATCGGTGTCGCGACCGAGGCGCGCCAGCGCGACGTCGAGCAGCCGACCGAGCCGACCGGCCGCCACCGGGCTGGCCAGCACCGCCACGGCCACGCCCAGCACCAGCGCCACGACGGCGGCCAGGGTGAGCACCGCGTGGAACCACTGCCCGGTCACCACGCTCGACGTGAGGGCCAGCAGCGGGAGCGCCACCACGACCAGCACCAGCTTGGCGAGGACGTCCCAGACGTTCGTCACCACCGTGTAGGTCGCGAACTGCTGCCGGGTGAACCCCCACGTCCGGACCATCCGGTAGTTCAGCGCCACACCCGCGGCTCCGCCCAGGGGGAGCACGTTGGCGACGGCGCTGCCGGTGAGGCTGAGGGTGAGCGCCCGCCGGTGGGTCAGCCGGGGAAGCGCAGCGGTCAACGTCAGCGTGTGCAGCAGCAGTCCGCCGATCCACAGCACCAGGAGCGCGGCGAGCGCCCGTGCGGGGAGCGACGAGACGACGGCCTGGACGGCTCTGAGCGAGACACCGGACACCGAGGGCAGCGCGAAGGCGAGCAACGCGACCGCGAGCAGGATCCCACCGACGTAGCGCCATCGGACCCGGACCCCCGGGCGCCTGCTCCCCCGCGCCGTCACCGGCTGTGCGACCGACATACTCCGATCATGCCGCACCCGGCCTGTGGCGAGCCTGAGAGGACCCGAAACGTCGCGTCCCGGCCACCCGGCGGTCGGTTCGGACCCGGTCCGGTCGGTAGCCTGGCCGCCGTGACACGACCGCCACTCCGCTCCTGGCCGCCCACCGACCGACGACTCCGCGAGGGGTCTCCCCAGGGCGACGACGGTGCCGCCGACGTCGAGACCGACCTGCGCTGGGTGTGGCGCCTGTGGGCGGTCGTCGTGGTCTTCGCGCTGGTGGCGATCTGGCGGTCCATGGTGATGGGGATCCCGTTCCGCGACCCTCGAGGCGAGTGGCTGAGCCATCGGGTCGCCTTCACCAGCGGCATCGTGCTGGTGCTGGTGGTCGTCGACGGCGGCTGGCGGTCGTGGCAGTCGGGCCGCTCGCTGCGGGGCACCTTCGGGGCGATCCGGCGCCGTTGGACGGTCCGCCGGGTGGCGCTGCTGCTGGCCGGACTGGCGGCCTACCACACGATCTACTTCAGCTACCACAACCTGAAGAGCTGGCTGGTCTTCCGACCCACCCACGACGACCTCCTGGCCCGATGGGACACCTGGCTCTTCCTCGGCCACGACCCAGCGGCACTGCTCCACGGGCTGCTCGGAGAGGGGTGGGCGACCTGGGCGCTCATCGCCGTCTACGAGTCGTTCCCGTCGTTCGTGTCGTTCGCGTTCCCGGCCGCGCTGGTGCTGGCCGACCGGATGCGACACGGCTACGTCTACATCGCGTCCGCGGCGTGGGTGTGGATCTTCGGCACGCTCAGCTACTACGCGATCCCGTCGTTCGGCCCGTTCCACGAGACCCCCGCGACCTTCGCCGCGCTCCCCCACTCGATCGTCACCGACACCCAGGCGAAGTACGTCGCCCAGCGTGCCTACCTGCTCGCCCACCCGGAGGCCTCCGACGCCGCCGCCCAGATCGCGGCGTTCGCCAGCCTCCACGTGGGGGTGTCCACGGTCATCTGGCTGATGCTCCGCTACTACGGGTTCCGCCGGATCGGCGTGGTGTGGGCGATCTACCTCGGGCTCACGATGGTCGCCACCGTCTATCTCGGCTGGCACTACGTCCTCGACGACATCGTCGGCTTCGCGATGGCAGCCGCCGCGGTGTGGCTGGGCATCCGCACCATCTACCCCCGCGGGTACGTCGACCGGTCCGGGGCCCCGGCCCGGTCCGAGCTCGTGGCGGAGGGCAGTCCCCCGGGCGGCGGACCGCTCAGTCCGCCATCGGCACCCTGACGTCCACGCCACCCTCGGGCGTCACCCGGTCGCGCATCTTCGCCACCACGGGCAGCCCGACGAACCCGCCGGCGACCAGCGCCTCGCCCTGCACGAAACGCGACGCCTGGTCGAGCAGCTGCCGGGGCACGAAACCGAACGCCCGGGCCAGCTCGTCGAGGTCGGCCGGGCTGTTCATCCGCATCAGGGTGAGGTTGTCGCACTGGCTCAGCACGCCGGAGTGGATCTTCGACGGGCGCTGGGTCGACAGCAACAGCCACAGGCCGTACTTGCGGCCCTCGGCCGCGATCTGGATCAGCAGGTCGCGCACCGCCACCCCGAGCGGGGTGTCGGGCTCGGGCGGGCAGAAGTTGTGCGCCTCGTCGAAGACGAGCAGCACCGGGCGACGCTGGCCACGCTTCTCCCACAGGTCCTCGAGCACGGCCAGCGCGATCGCGAGCTGCTCCTCGTGCCGGTCGTACTGACCGAGGTCCAGGACGGTCGCCGCGGGCCGCTCCTCGATCAGATCGGTGGCACAGGCACCACCCAGCGACCAGGTGCCGGTCCAGTCGAGAACACCGAGGTTCTCGACGCGCTGCGCCAAGGTCTCCACGCCCGGTTCGCCCGAGGACCTGAGCTGGTCGATGAAGTCGTCGGCGTGGTCGTAGAAGCTGCCCACGAGCCGCACGAAGGTGTTGTACTCCGCCCGGTCGAGGATCGGGTCCATCCGCAGCACCGCGGCCTGGTGCTTGACGCTGAGCTTGCGGAACTGCACGCGCAGCGGATGGTCGGGGTCGTCGGGACGCAGCACCACGACGTCGCGCTCCGCCAGGGTCGCCGCCTCGGCCGGGTCCGCACCGGGCCGGGTCTCCCCGAGGCCGACGTAGTCGCTGTTGGGGTCGAACACCACGATCGGGAGCCGGGTGGCGCTGAGCAGCCGCTTGAGGGCCACGCCGAGCGCATAGGTCTTGCCGGAGCCACTCTGCCCGCACCAGAACGTGTGCCGGTTCATCTTGCCGGCCACCAGACCGACCGAGGCGTCGGGGATCCCGACCACGCGGCCCAGATGCAGCTGTGGGTCCGGTCCGGCGAGCAGCTCGGCGACGCGTTCGGCGGGCGCGGGGGCGACCGTCACCTCGCGCCTCGCGCGCCCGGCCGGCGCGCCGCCGGCGGTCGCCTGCCGCGCGGTCACCAGGCGTGACCCGTCGGCCGCCGCCGGGCCGACGTGCTCGACGTAGCCGATCAGCGAGCCCTCCTCGGACGCGATCTCGACGAGCTCACCGGCCGCCGGTGTCTCACCGGTGATCCGGAGCAGCAGCTGGCGCCCGTCGGGGGGCGACCCGCGCCCGGCGGGGGGGGGTGGGGTGGGGGTGCTCACCCGCCGATGATGACACCGGAGGCGGGGACCAGAAAGGGAGGGCATCCGGGAGCCGCCGCCACAACGTCGCCGACCCTCGGGGCGAGCCGCCACCGCCGCGGCCACCTGATCGGCCATCCTGGTGCCTGTGAGCGACCGCGAGAGCCGACCCGAGGACGACACCGAGAGCCGGAGCGCCGGCTGGCGGGAGCTGGTAGCGGTGCTGCTGCTGTCGGTCACCGCCATCGCCACCGCCTGGACCGGCTTCCAGGCCAGCAAGTGGGGCGGCGCGATGTCGATCTCCTTCTCCGAGGCGTCGTCCAGCCGGATCGCGGCCAGCCGCTTCGAGTCGACCGCGCGCTCCAAGCAGTCGGTGCAGGTGTCCCTGTTCACCACCTGGCTGCAGGCCTACCAGGCCGACGACAAGGAGCTGACCGACTTCCTCCAGCAGCGGTTCCCGGAGCCGCTGAAGAGCGCGTTCGACGCCTGGCTGGCCACCGAGCCGGTGCAGAACCCCGACGCGCCGGCGACCCCCTTCGAGATGGAGGAGTACGTCCTCCCCGAGCTGGCCTCCGCCCAGGAGGCCGATGCCCGCGCCGACGCGAAGTTCGCGGAGGCGCTGCGCAACAACCAGCGCGGCGACAACTACACGGTCCTCACCATCGGGTTCGCGACCGTGCTGTTCTTCGCGGCGCTCTCCGGACGGATGCGCCGGCTGGGCGCCCAGTGGGCGCTGCTCGGGCTGGGCGTCGTCGGTTTCGTGGTGCTGACCAGCACGCTGCTCACCTTCCCCAAGCTGGTCTAGCCGCACGGGCGGGCGCCCCACCGACACCCCCGGGGGTATGGCGGAGCCGGTGCCGCCGGGCGAGGGTGGGAGGACCTACTCGGAGGAGGACCCGATGGCGACCCCCGAACCCGGCCCGGCCGGAGCCGCCGACCACGGTGCACGAGGAGCCTTCTCCTCCCGGACCGTCTTCATCCTCGCCGCCATCGGGTCGGCCGTCGGGCTCGGCAACATCTGGCGCTTCCCCTACGTCGCCTACGAGAACGGCGGCGGCGCCTTCGTGCTGCCCTACCTGGTCGCGCTCCTCGTCGCCGGCCTCCCGTTCCTGCTGCTGGACTATGCGCTCGGGCACCGCTACCGCGGCTCGGCGCCGTTGTCCTTCGCCCGCGCGGGCCGACGCAGCGAGCCGATCGGGTGGTGGCAGGTGGGCATCTGCTTCGTGATCGCGGTCTACTACGCCGCGGTCATCGCCTGGGCGCTGCGCTACACGTTCTTCTCCGTCGACCAGGCGTGGGGCGCGGACCCCGAGTCGTTCTTCTTCGGCTCGTTCCTGCAGGTCGGCGACCCCGGCGTGAGCATCGACCTGGTGCCCGGTGTCGCGGTGCCGCTGCTGCTGGTCTGGGTCACGGTGCTGGCGGTGATGGCACTCGGCGTCGAGAAGGGCATCGGCGCGACCGCGGTCGTCTTCATCCCGTTGCTGATCATCGCGTTCCTGGTGCTAGTGGTCCGCTCGCTCTTCCTCACCGGGGCGGGTGCCGGCCTCGACGCGCTGTTCAGCCCCCAGTGGGGCGCGTTGACCGACACCGGCGTGTGGGCGGCAGCCTTCGGGCAGATCTTCTTCTCGCTGTCCGTGGGCTTCGGGATCATGATCACCTACGCGTCGTACGTCGGCCGGCGCACCGACATGACCGGGTCGGGCCTGGTCGTCGGGCTCTCCAACTGCAGCTTCGAGCTGCTGGCCGGCATCGGCGTCTTCGCTGCCCTGGGGTTCATGGCGCAGGCCAACGGAGTGGGCGTCGACCAGGTGGCCTCCGACGGCATCGGGCTGGCCTTCATCGCCTTCCCCGCGATCATCAACGAGGCGCCCGGCGGCGCGGTGATCGGACTGCTGTTCTTCGGCAGCCTGGTCTTCGCCGGGCTCACCTCGCTGGTCAGCGTGATCGAGGTCGTCATCTCCGCGGTCCGCGACAAGTTCGAGACCGGCCGGCTGACCGCGACCCTGGCGGTCGGCGTGCCGACGGCGGTGCTGAGCCTGCTGATGTTCAGCACCACCAGCGGCATCTACGTCCTCGACATCGTCGACCACTTCATCAACCGCTTCGGCATCCTGCTGGTGGCCGTGGTGAGCATGCTGGTGCTCGCCTGGGCGCTGCGGGCGCTCCCGGGTCTCGCCGGGCACCTCAACCGCACCGGCTCGGTGCCGCTCGGCGCCTGGTGGCGGGTGATGCTGGCGTTCGTGACGCCGCTGGTGCTGAGCTTCATCCTCGTCCAGGAGCTGTGGGACGCGGTCACCGAGCCCTACGAGGGCTATCCGGCCTGGATGCTCGGGGTCTTCGGCTGGGGCGTGTGCGTGGCCGTCGTGGTGGCGGCGTTCGTCATCGCGATGGTGCGATGGCGCGACGGGACACCGTTGACTCCGGTCCAGGAAGGCGGCGAGTTCTGATGAGCAGCGCTGCGATCGTGATGATGCTGCTGGCCATGCTGGTGCTCTGGGGTGGCCTCGTCGCCGCCATCGTCAACCTCCGTCGCGGCGAGACGCCCGACCTCGAGGACGTGCACCGCGACCTGTGAGCGGCTCACTCCTTGCCGCACGCCTCCCTGACGTAGGCGATCGCCTGCGCCGCACCGGGGCCCGACATCCGCAGCAGCACGGTGGCCGGCCGGCCATCCACGGTCACGCTGGTCTTGAACGCGGTGCTGCCGCCGCCCTCCATGAAGACGTGGTCGTCGCAGCGGGCCGGCTGCATCTCGAGGTCGAGGTGGCTCGGCGGGTCGGTGCTGCGCACGGTGAGGTCGGGTCGCCAGGCCTCGCCGCCGGCCGTGGAGATCATCGGGGTGCCGGAGATGGTCTCGATCCGCAGCTGCGAGTCGCCACGCCCCGAGGGACGGATCAGCAGCCGCAGCACGCCGACCGGCTGACCGTCGCGATCCTCCACCCGGACGTGGTCCGCCCACGACAGCCGCGCGACGCCGGCGACGGCGAGCTCCTGGCAGCGGGCCTCGAGGAAGCGCCCGGGGACGTCGGTCTCGTCGCTGACCCGCAGGGTGTCGTGGTGGCCGTCGTACCAGAGCTCGAGCGTGCCGTGGGTCGCCTCGCTGCCGCACCGCGGCCGGGCGGGCAGCGCGATCGGGAAGCCGCGTTCGTGCCGGCTCGGGATCTCCCGCAGCCGGGTGGCCGGCAGCGGCCTGGAGAACCGGCCGTCGGTGTAGACGATCCGGGTCGGCCGGAGGTCGTGCAGGGTGTCGTTGCGGACCCAGACCTGCATCTGGCCCAGCGCCACGTCGAGGGACGACTGGCGCATGTCGGCGAAGAGCCGGCCGGTGGCCGGCGGCGTCGGCGGCGCCGGCAGCGGGCTGAGGGTGCGGATGCCGGTGCTCGAGGGCGAGGGCCGCGGCTCCTCGGGGGTCGCGCCGCACGCGGCCAGTGCCGCCGGCGCGAGTCCCACCACCGCGAACGCCGTCAGCACGCGGTGTCCCCGTCTGCCGGACCTGCGCATCGCACCTCCTCCGGTCGGGTCCGATGATCGCACGCGGACCGCGGCGGAGGGACCCGCGAGGACCGGTCCCGGGCCGCTCGGGGGAAGCGGCTCCGGGACCGGCGACCGGGACGGCTCGAGGAGCGTGCTCCGGTCGGCACCCGCGTCAGCAGTTCACCGCCAGCTCGACGTTGCAGGCGTCGTTGCCGGGGCCGCCGTAGGCCCGGTCGAAGCCCTGGTTGCCGCGCAGCCGGTCGGCGCCTGCGTGGCCGAACAGCCGGTCGTCGCCCGCGCCACCGAAGGCACGGTCGTCGCCCGCCCCGCCGTAGACGTAGTCATCCCCGGTGCCACCGTCGAGCCGGTCGGCCGCGCCGTCGCCGAAGAGCTGGTCGTCGTCTCCGTCGCCGTAGACCTCGTCCCGGCCGCCGTCGCCGTGCAGGTAGTCCTCGCCGGTCGAGCCGCGCAGCCGGTCGTCTCCCGGGCCGCCGTTGACCAGGTCGTTGCCGTCGCTGCCGTCGAGCACGTCGCGGTCCGCGCCGCCCCACAGCTTGTCGTCTCCGTCGTTGCCCTGGAGCCGGTCGTTGCCCTTGTCGCCGAAGAGCTCGTCGTCGCCCCGGTTGCCCTGCACGACGTCGTCGCCCTCGTCGCCGTGGACCGTGTCGTTGCCCGCGTTGCCCTGCAGCCGGTCATCGCCCTTGCCGCCGAGGATGGTGTCGTCACAGGCACCGCCGGTCACCACGTCGTCGCCGTTGCCGGCGTAGATGATGTCGTGACCGCCGCCGCCGTCGATGGTGTCGTTGCCCCCGCGCCCGTAGATGATGTCGTTGTACGGCGTCCCGACGAGGTTGTTGTTGGCGCTGTTGCCGAAGATCACCTGCCCGGGCGTGGTGCAGTCGGGCGGCAGGGCGCTCGCCGTCGCCGGCCCGAACGAGACGCTGGCGAAGCCGGCCCCCAGCAGGGCCGCGAGTGTGATCGGGAACTTCATGATGGTGCTCCTTACGGTTGGTCGCCGGCGGTTGCCGGCGCGGAGCAGTCAGGACACCGGCGGCACCTCAGCGTGGGATCAGAAAGCCGGAGCGGAGCCCCGACGGACCGGCCACGAGCGGCGCTAAGCCGGCGCTAAGAGGTGGGCTCGATGGTTGCCGCAAGGCACCCGGAGAGGACCGGGTCCGACCCAAGGAGAAGCCCATGAACACCACCGCCGGCACCGCAGCCGCCGTCCTCGCAACCACCCGGACCCACCGGGCCGCCGCCGCCCGGATCATCGCCGTGTTCGCGGCCGTGGTGTCGTCGCTGCTGATGACGCTGTTCGCCGCGACCCCGGCCGAGGCAGCCACCACCGTCGGCGCCGCCGGGCGGATCGGCAGCATCACCCTCAACGGGCCGATGATCAACGGCTACGACGTCGGCCAGCGGCTGGCGAACGGCACCTACTTCTACTCCAAGAACTGGAACGTCGGCGGCTTCACCGTCACCCGGAGCCCCTCGTCGTACCGGCAGCGGGTCACGGGGAAGTCGACGATCCAGAAGTGGAACGGAGCCCGGTGGGTCGACATCCAGTCACGCACCTGGTCGGGCACCGTGGCCGGCACCGGCACCCTCCGCTTCCCCGGGTGGACCTACTCGCCGACCAACGTCCCCAACAACCGCGCGTCGTACCGCGTGAACTTCCTGATCACCTGGACCAACACCGCCAACGGCCAGTTGGTCGCCCTCACCGGCGTGCTGCCCAACAAGTACTCCGACAACCGCTGCGCGACCACGTTCTTCACCTGCCGGACCTACACCGACGGCATCAACTTCTGAGGCCCGACCCGTCGCCCTCGGCCCGCCCTCCCGGGGTGGTTCGAGGGCGCTGGTCGTGTGCCGACATCCCGCGGTTCAGGCGCACAGCTCACGCAGGATGTCGGCCACCCGCGAGGGGTCCAGCCGGCAGGTGGCGCGGCCCACCGGCAGCTCGCAGCGGACCACGCCGGGGTCGCCGGTGGGCATGGGTGCCTGCCAGACCCAGATCCCGTCCTCGTCGGCCAGCCGCCGCGCGTTGGCCCTGAACCTCTCCTCGGAGACGCGGAACAGCAGGTGCATCATCGGCGTCTGCGGTGGGTCGGGCAGCACCCGGACGACCTGGCTGCCCGCGAGCTGCGCCGCGATGGCGCGGGCCTGCTCGAGCCGTGCCGGCATCTCGGACAGGCGCTCCGACAGCAGGCCCAGCGCGGACGCGGCCGCCGGCCACATCGCGAACAGCGAGCCGCCGAGACGCCCTCGCCACTCGCGGACCTGGTCGACGATCTGCGGCGGGCCCACCACGCAGCAGCCCGGCAGGGCGCCGATGCCCTTGTAGAACGAGACGTAGGCGGTGTCGAACAGCGAGGCGATCTCGGCGGGCGAGCGCTGGTAGCCCGCCGACGCCTCCCAGAGGCGGGCTCCGTCGAGGTGCACCGCCGCGCCCCGCTCGCGCACCGCGTCGACCTGGCCCACGAGGTCGTCCCAGTCGGGCAGCTGGCCGCCGAGATCTCGCTGGGGAAGCTCCCAGAGCACCGCCGCGACGGGCTCGGGCACCTCGAGGTCGGTGCGGGTGAGCAGACGGTGGGGCTCTCCCACGGGCCGCCCGGTCAGGCCGTGGACGCGGGAGTAGGCCTCGCCCTCGTGCACGGCGAGGTGGCACAGCGGGTGCCAGAGCACGGTGCGCGTCCCGCGGTCATCGGCGTGCACCCGCAGGGTGGCCGCCTGGGCCATCGTCCCGCTGGGCAGGAAGACCGCCGCGGGATGACCGAGCAGCTCGCTCACGGTCGACTCCAGCTCGGCGACCACACCGCCCTCGCCGTAGACATCTGGAACCACGTCGCCCCCCACGGAGGCGAGAACCTCCTCGGGGGTGACCAGACCGTCGCCGATGACGAACGTGTGGCACCTGCTCCGCCGGGCCAGGTCCTCCGCATCCACCCGGCGAAGTCTAGGGAGCGTTCGCCGCGGACCCCGGCCCGACAACTCGGAGCACGGTGGAGCCGCCTGTCGTGGAGCCGCCTGTCGGAATCGAACCGACGACCTAATCATTACGAGTGATTCGCTCTACCGACTGAGCTAAGGCGGCCTGCTGCCCGGCACGGCTCCCGGCGTGACCGCGGGCCGTCGACCGGGCAACCGCAGCAGGATAACGGACCGGGTGGCGGGGTGCGAAAACGCCCGGCGGCGGCTCTCGGTGACCCCTTGGGCAACCCGGCATGGCCCACGTGGGCTAGACGTCCACGTCGTTCGGAGGAGCAGATTCGCCGGTTCCCTCCCGCGATCCGATGGGGCAGACTACGGTCGGCAGCGTCAACAAGTGAGGCAAACACGTTTGGCAACTCGGGAGAAGAACCACATGATGCCAGTTCTCGGGACCCCCATCCCCCGACAGGTGTCCTTCGTTGGACCCTTCGGCGTGGGGAAGACCACGGCTGTCTGCACGGTGTCGGACACCAACGTGTCCTCCACCGAGGTGTTGAGCTCCGCCCTGCGCGCGCGCACCGGCCGCCCCGGCCGGCACCTCAAGACGACCACCACCGTCGGCTTGGAGATCGGCGAGTGGCAGTCACCGGACGGACAGACAGTCTCCGTGGTCGGTACTCCGGGGCAAGAGCGCTTCGACCTGGTGCGGAAGTCGGCCATGCCGCGCAGCACCGGGGTCGTGCTCTGGCTCTTCGGCCACCATGACCTGGCCCTGCTCGACACCGAGCTGTGGCTGGAGTTCATCGCTGCGGAGGTCTCGACCTCCAAGCTCACCGTGGCCGTGACACGGTTGGAGGAGGCGGGCACCCAGCTCGACGGCTTCCGGGAGGTGGTCGCCGCGTGCGACGACCGGATCCCGGTGATCGCCGCCGACCCGCGTGACCGCAACTCCGTTGTCGAGGTGCTGCACACCGCCTTGCGGATTCCCCACAGCAGCCCCGCCACGGAGAAGCCCGCCACCGAGAAGGAGGCCGTCGGATGAAGACCCAGACCCGCACCGCTGCCGCGCTGGCCGAAAGGCTTGAGGAGGCAGACGTGGCAGACACCGTCGAGGAGCACCACGCCGAGATCGTGGTGCTGCCCCCGCGCAACCCGCAGGGTGACGACCAGCCGAGACCCCCGCTCGGGGTCGAGATGGACGACGACATCGCCGCCCACTGGGGTCTGTGGTCCGAACAGATCGGGCGCGCGCTGCTGCCCACCCTGCAGACGCTCGCGGAGTCCCTGCCGGCGTTCAGCTCGGCGATGATCTGCACCGCCGACGGCTTCAACCTGTGCACCATCGGCGTCGACGAGACGCAGGTCAGCCGCCTCTCGGCGATGACCAGCTCGCTGCACTCGATCGCCGACGCCGTGTCCAGCTCGGTCCACGACGAGGAGGGCGGCCCGCTGGACATGGTCACCCTCACCAACGGCTCGTCCAAGACGGTGGTGCTCGCCGTGCGTCACCTCATCGTCGGCCAGCTGCTGCTGTGGGTGACCGTGGGCGAGGACTCCCTCGGCGCCCTGCTGATGCGCGCCAAGGTCGCCGCCGACTCGATCCGCACCAAGCTCGGCGACGACTGAGCCCACCCCGCCGGCGTACGCCGCCCCCGACAACCACGAGATTCCCCAACCCTTCCCGAGAGGACACCCCACCATGTTGGACATCGACGTCAATCTGCTCGAGCAGACCGTCAAGGAGGCGAAGGAGACCCTCCGCGACGGCCTGGTCGCCACCGACATCTGGGACCGTGAGACCGGCCTCAGCCTCGCCGGCTTCAACCCGCAGCCCGAGGCGGTCGCGCTGTTCAACCAGCTCACCAACGAGATGGCCTCCACCCTGGCTGGCTCAAACTTCCCGGGCCTGAACCGCTACTTCCTGCTCGACCTCGACGGCGGCAACACCGTGGTGTGCCAGAAGCACGGCGACGACCTGATGTCGGGCATGCTGCTCGACGCGGCGAAGGTCAACCTGGGCATCCTGGTGAGCATCGTGATCCCGAAGTACGCCGCCGGCGTGGCCGCTGCGCGCAACCAGCACCACTGAGCCACCCACCGAGGCTCGTTCCGCCTCGTGACGAGGGCCGGTCCCCCTCGGGGCCGGCCCTCGGTCGTCGCCTCGCCTCGCGGCGTCAGCAGGTGAGGCCGTCCTCCGGCACCGCACCGGTGACGAGGTAGTCCTCGACGGCCGCGTCGACGCAGTCGTTGCCGCGGCGGTAGCCGACATGGCCGTCGCCGTCGCGGGTGACCAGCACCCCGGAGTCGAGCTGGCTCGCCAGGGCCTGCGCCCACGCGTAGGGCGTGGCCGGGTCGCGGGTGGTCCCGATGACCAGGATCGGCGCCGCCCCGGCCGCGTGCAACGGGCCGGTGAGCGGGTCCTCGGCCTGGAACGGGTAGTCACGACAGGCGGCGAGCCCCCAGGCGAACACCCTGCCGAACGTCGGCGAGGCCTGCTCGAACTCACCGAACAGCCCCTCGATCTGCCTGGGTGAGTAGGACGACGGGTCGTCGAGGCAGTTGATGGCGAGGTTGGCCTCGAGGCTGTTGTCGTCGTAGGTGCCGTCGGCCGCCCGCGACGTGTAGAGGTCGGAGAAGGCGAGCAGCTGGCTGCCGTCACCGTCGAGCGCGGCCTTGAGCGCCGTGGAGAGCGCGAACCACGACGACCGGTTGTAGAGCGGCAGCACGATGCCGTAGAACGCGTTGCCGATCTCGAGCTCCCGCCCGTCGGCGCCCGGCAGCGGCTGGCGCTCGATGCTGGCCAACAGGTCGGAGATCGTCTGCCGGCCCGCGTCGACGCTGTCGCCCAGGAAGCAGGAGTCGGAGGAGTCGACACAGTTGGCGAGATAGGCGTCGAGGGCGGTCTGGAAGCCGCGCGCCTGCCCGAGCGACAGCGCCTCGGTGTCCAGGGTCGGGTCGAGCGCCCCGTCGAGCACCATCCTGCCGACCCGGTCGGGGAACAGGTCGGCGTAGGTCGCGCCGAGCTTGGTGCCGTAGGACGCGCCGAAGTAGACCATCGTGCTCTCACCGAGCGCGGCCCGGAGCACGTCCATGTCGCGGGCGGCCTCGACGGTCGAGATGTGGGCAGCGACCGCCGGGGAGTGGGTGGCACACCCGGCGCCGAACTCGCGCACCGAGCGCATGAAGGCGCGGATCTCCGGCGTGGTGTCGGGATCGGGGTCCTCCGCGACGTAGTCGTCGAGCTGGGCGTCGGTGAGACAGTCGACCGGGCTGCTGTCACCGGCGCCCCGGGGGTCGAAGCCGACCAGGTCGAAGCGGTCGACCAGCTCGCGGCCGAAGTAGGAGCCCGCACCCGCGGCGTAGGACGTGCCGGGCGCGCCCGGGCCGCCGGGGTTGACCACCAGCGACCCCAGCCGGTCGCGGGGTACGGCGGCCGGGTGCCGCAGCAGCGCGAGCCTGATCGTCTCGCCGGCGGGGTCGGCGTAGTCGAGCGGCACCTCCAGGGTGGCGCAGTCGTCGCCACTCTCGTCGGGGCACGCCGCCCAGTCGAGACTCTGGGAGTAGAACCGCTGCAGCGCCGGGGACGGCGCGACGGTGGTCTCGGCGCCCGGCGAGGACGTCAGGCCGGGACGGGCCGCCGGAACCAGCAGGTCGCCCACCACCCCGCGGACGACCAGGATCGTCCCGACGACGCCGACGCTCACCGCGACCAGGCCGAGCACGACCAGACCGACCACCCAGCGCCGCATCAGGCGGTTCTCCGCGGCACCCGCAGGGCCAGCATCATCGACTCCAGCGCCAGCATCGGCGGGACGTTGAACTCCAGCATCTGCTCGCGGGCCGCGAAGATCGCGTCGATCCGCCGCAGCTGGCCCTCGGGGGTCGAGATCCGGGTCAGCTCCGCGATCTCGCCGCGTTGCTCCTCGTTGACCAGCGCCGAGGCCGCCCCGGCGGCGACGGCGATGGCGTCGCGGTAGACCGAGGCGAGGTCCATCAGCCCCCGGTCGACGACATCGAGGTGGCGGCGCTTGGCGCGGGTCTTCTGCGCCTTCTGCAGGGCGGCGAGGGCGGGGGCGTACTCCCGCGGCCTGCGGCCCCGCTCCACCACACCGTAGGTCGTGTCGAGGTCGGTCTTCTCACGGGCGTCGAGGTCGGAGGTGATCGCCTCGGCCTCCTCCAGCGTCGACTCGTAGAGGTTGGCCGCGGCGGTCATGCAGGCCCCCAGGGAGGTCAGCCGCACCGGCAGCGAGACCACCTCGCGACGCCGGTTGCGGGTCGCCTCGTCGCGGGCCAGCGCCCGGGCCCGGCCGATGTGACCCTGGCTCGCGCGCGCGGCGTAGGAGGCCATCGCGCCGTCGACACCGTCGTGCCGGACCAGGTGGGCGGCCACCTCGTCGGCCGTGGGCGTGGTCAGCCCGATCAGCCGGCAGCGCGACCGGATCGTCGGCAGCACGTCCTCGACCGTCGGGGCACACAACACCCACACGGTGTGGCCGGTCGGCTCCTCGATCGCCTTCAGCAGCGCGTTGAAGGCCTGGTCGGTGAGCCGGTCGGCGTCCTCCACGACCAGCACCTGGAAGCCCGCGCCCACCGGCGCCAGGGCCGAGCGGCGCACCAGGTCGCGCACCTCGTCGACGCCGATCGACAGCTTGTCGGTGGCCACCCGGGTGACGTCGGGATGCGCCCCCGAGAGGGCCGTGCGGCAGGCCTGGCAGGCTCCGCAGCCGTGCTCCGGGCACTGGAGCGCGGCCGCGAAGGCCAGGGCCGCGTTGGAGCGCCCCGAACCCGGCGGGCCGGTCACCAGCCACGCGTGCGTCATGCCGGTGCCGGATGCGGCGGCCCGGAGCACCTCGGCGGCCGCACGCTGGCCCACCAGGGTGTCCCACACGCTCACGGCTGCGCCCTCCGTTCGCCGGGGCCCGGCGTCGTGCGGCGGGCGTTCGCCAGCAACGGTACGACGCGCTGCCGCACCGCCGCAGCGATCTCCTCGACCGGGGCCCGCGCGTCGAGGACGAGGTAGCGGCCCGGCGTCTCGGCGGCCAGCTGCAGGAACGCCTCTCGCACCCGGTGGTGGAACGCCTCGGACTCCGCCTCGATCCGGTCGCGGTCCTCGAACCGGCCCAGGCCGTGGGCGGGCTCCAGGTCGAGCAGCACGGTCAGCTGCGGGCGCAGGTCGTGGGTCGCCCAGCGCGCCACCGTCGCGACCTCGGCCGAGGTGAGCGCCCGCCCGGCCCCCTGGTAGGCCAGGGTGGAGTCGACGTAGCGGTCGGTGATCACCACCTCCCCGCGGGCGAGGGCGGGCAGCACGACCGCGTCGACGTGCTCGGACTTGTCGGCGGCGTAGAGAAGCGCCTCGGTGCGGTCGGAGAGCTCGCCGGTCGCCGGGTCGAGGACGATCCGGCGCAGCTGGCGCCCCACCTCGGTGTCGCCGGGCTCGAAGGTGAGCAGCACGGCGTAGCCCTGGCCCTCGAGCCAGTCGCGCAGCAGCCGCGACTGGGTGGACTTGCCGGCCCCCTCGCCGCCCTCGAAGCAGACGAACAGCCCGGAGGAGGCCAGCATGCCGGGGCCGCCGTCGGTCGCGGCGGCCAGCGGTATCTGCTCGCTCAGGGCGGGCTCCTCAGGGACGTGGGTGTGGTCGGACCGCGCGATACGCGCTCGGGACGACGGTACGAGGTGCCACCCCCGGACGCCACGTCGGGCTCCGCTCGGCCGGCCCGGCGGGGCAGGTCGTCATCCTGGGGTCATCGAACCGTCATGCAAAAGATTGCCCCCCGGCCATCCCCCTCCGGAGAAATCGCAGGTACGTTGAAGGAAGAGACCACGTGATGGGGAAGTCACGAGGGCAGGACATGGGGTCAGGACCATCGCCCCGCCGCGAGCGACGGCGGTGGCCGTGGCCCTACGGGGAGTTGCCATGACCGAGCGGGACCCGGTCGGCGCCGACAAGGTCGGCGGCCGGCACACCTGGGTCATGCGCGCGGCCACGACGGTGCCGATCGTCGCCATGACCGTGGGCTGGTCCCTGGTGCTCGGGGAGCGTGCCGACGCCCCCATGGCCGAGCTGATGGCCCCGGTCTCCGCCCCGGTCGCCGCCACCGTCGCTCCGGCGACCCTCCCCGAGGCCGTGACGGCACCCGTCACCGACACTCCCGGCAGCACCCGCGCCGCCCCGACCAGCGACCTGTCCCGCACGGCCAGCGCGGCCGACATCCCCGACGCGGCGCTCGCCGCCTACCAGCGCGCCGCGACCGTCATCAACGCCACCGACCGCGGCTGCCACCTCCCGTGGGAGCTGCTCGCCGGCATCGGCCGGGTCGAGTCCAACCACGGACGGTTCGGCGGCAGCGAGCTCGACGGCGCCGGCGTGGCCACGCCCGCCATCATCGGCGTCGCCCTCGACGGCAGCCACGGCACCTCGGTGATCAAGGACACCGACCGCGGTGAGCTCGACGGCGACTCGACCTACGACCGGGCCGTGGGCCCGATGCAGTTCATCCCCTCCACCTGGACCTACGTCGGTGTCGATGCCGACGGCGACGGTCGCCGCGACCCGCAGGACATCGACGACGCCGCCTGGCCGCGGCCGTCTACCTGTGCGTCGGCGACCAGGACCTCTCCACGGTGGCCGGCCAGCGCTCGGCCGTCCACCGCTACAACCACAGCCAGTCCTACGTCGACCTGGTGCTGCGCATCGCCCGGGCCTATGCCCACGGCGACTACACCTCGGTCCCCGGCACCAGTCCCGCGTCCATGCCCACCACCACCCAGACCCGTCCCACGGAGACGGTCGTTCCCCCGGCCGCCCCCGCCGACCCGCCGAAGCAGCCCCAGGCCGAGCAGGTCACCCCCGACCCTGACGGCGGCAAGCCGTCGGGCACCCCACCGCCGCTGGTCGACCCGGTTCCGACGACTGACGACCCGGGCGGGGACCCGACGTCGACCGAGCCGGAGCCGGCCGACCCGACCCCGAGCGACGACCCGACCCCGAGCGGCGAGCCCGAGCCCTCCGGTGACGCCACTCCCGCGGGCGAGGCCACGCCCGCGGCCGACACGGGCTCCGCAGCGCCGGCGCCGATCACCCCCGCCTCGGCGGCCGCGCTCTGCGTCGAGGTGGGCTACGTCGACGACCCCGACGTGGCCGACGAGCCCTACGACGCCTGCCTGGCCCTGCTCCTCGGCGACCCGCCAGAGATCGGTCTCCCCACGAAGGGCGAGCTCCTGGCCCGCCTCGAGGCCGAGGGCATCCCGCTCCCCTGACGCCGGACCCGGCCTAGCCCGAGGTCGCCTTCTTGGTGGCCTTCTTCGCGGTCTTCTTCGTCGTCTTCTTCGCGGTCTTCTTGGCGCCCCGCTTGGCCGCCTTCTTGGCCGGACCCTTGGCCCGCCGCTCGGCCAGCAGCTCCGCGGCCCGCTCGAGGGTGATCGCCTCGACGGTGTCGTCCTTGCGCAGGGTGGCGTTGTACTCACCGTCGGTGACGTAGTCGCCGAAGCGCCCGCTCTTCACGACCACCGGCTGCCCCGAGACCGGGTCGGCCCCCAGCTCCTTGAGCGGCGCCGCCGCCGCGGCCCGGCCGCGGGTCTTGGGCTGGGCGTAGATCGCCAGCGCCTCGTCGAGGGTGATGGTGAGCAGCTGCTCCTCGGAGGTGAGCGACCGGGAGTCGGTGCCCTTCTTGAGATAGGGCCCGTAGCGCCCGTTCTGTGCGGTGATCTCGACACCCTCGGCGTCGGTGCCGACCACCCGGGGCAGGGACAGCAGGGTGACGGCCTGGTCGAGGGTGATCGTGTCGAGGCTCATCGACTTGAACAGCGAGCCGGTGCGCGGCTTGGCCCCCTTGGGCGCGTCCTCGGGCAGCACCTCGGTGACGTAGGGGCCGTAGCGCCCGTTCTTGGCGACCACCGGCAGCCCGGTGTCGGGGTGGTCGCCCAGGGCGACCTCGGCTCCCGCCGGGTTGGCGAAGAGCTCGCGGGCCTTCTCGAGCGTCAGCTCGTCGGGCGGCAGGTCGTCGGGCACGTTGGCGCGGGTGGCCCCGGGCGTGCCCTCGTCGTCGGGCCCCTCGAGGTAGGGGCCGTAGCGGCCCACGCGCAACACGATGCCCGAGTCGGGCCCGCCCACCGGGAAGGTGGCCAGCTCCTTGGCGTCGATGTCCCCGAGCCCGGTGACCAGAGGGTGCAGCCCACGCACCCGCTCGGAGCCGTAGTAGAACTCGGCGAGCTCGGAGTTGCGGTCCTTGTCGCCGCGCGCGATCTCGTCGAGCACCGTCTCCATCTGAGCGGTGAACTCGTAGGAGATGAACCGGGTGAAGTGCTCCTCGAGCAGCCGCACCACCGAGAACGCCAACCAGGCCGGCACCAGCGCCGTGCCCTTCTTGTAGACGTAGCCGCGGTTGATGATCGTGCCGATGATCGAGGCGTACGTCGACGGTCGGCCGATCTCGCGGTCCTCGAGCTCCTTGATCAGGGTGGCCTCGGTGAACCGGGCTGGCGGCTTCGTCTCATGGCCGGCGGCGCTCACCGACGCCGCCGTCAACGTCTCGCCCTCCGTCAGGGACGGGAGCCGGGTCTGCTCGTCGTCACGCTTCTTCGACGAGTCGTCCTGGTCCTCGACGTAGGCCTTCAGGAAGCCGTGGAAGGTGATCGTGCGCCCACTGGCGGAGAACACCACGTCCTCGCCGCTGGCGGCCGCGCCGCCGAGCCGGACCGTCACGGAGTTGCCGACCGCGTCCTTCATCTGCGAGGCGACCGTGCGCATCCAGATCAGCTCGTAGAGCCGGAACTGGTCACCGGTCAGCCCGGTCTGACCCGGCGTGCGGAACGTCGCGCCGGCCGGCCGGATCGCCTCGTGCGCCTCCTGGGCGTTCTTGACCTTGCTGGCGTAGGTGCGCGGCGCGTCGGGGAGGTACTCCGCCCCGTAGAGCTCGCGGACCTGCGAGCGCGCGGCGTTGACCGCGGAGCCCGACAGCGTGGTGCTGTCGGTGCGCATGTAGGTGATGTAGCCGTTCTCGTAGAGCCGCTGCGCCACCGACATCGTCATCGAGGCGCTCATGCCGAGCTTGCGCGAGGCCTCCTGCTGCATCGTGGTGGTGCGGAACGGAGGGTAGGGCGAGCGGCGGTAGGGCTTGGACTCCACCGAGCGGACGTCGTAGGTCGTGTCGGCGAGGGCGCCGGCCAGCGCCTCGGCCCGACCGCGGTCGAGGTGGGCGACGCCGTCCTTCGTGAGCAGACCGTCGGGACCGAAGTCCTGGCCGCGGGCCACCCGCGCGCCGTCGACGGAGTAGAGCTTGGCGGGGAACATCCGTGGCTGGTGGTCGGCGCCGGCGTCGAAGGTGCCCTCGAGGTCCCAGTAGGACGCGACCCGGAACGCCATCCGGTCGCGCTCGCGGTCGACCACCAGACGGGTGGCGACCGACTGCACCCGACCGGCCGACAGGCCCGACATCACCTTGCGCCACAGCACCGGGGAGACCTCGTAGCCGTAGAGGCGGTCGAGGATGCGGCGGGCCTCCTGGGCCTCGACCAGGTCCAGGTCGAGGTCGCGCGGACTGTCGGCGGCGGCCAGGATCGCCGGCTTGGTGATCTCGTGGAAGACCATCCGCTTGACGGGCACCTTGGGCTTGAGCTCGTCGAGCAGGTGCCAGGCGATCGCCTCGCCCTCGCGGTCCTCGTCGGTGGCGAGGTAGAGCTCGTCGGCGTCCTTGAGCAGCTTCTTGAGCTTGGCGATGTGGGACTTCTTGTCGCGCGGGACGACGTAGTAGGGCTGGAAGTCGTGCTCGACGTCGACGGCGAGCCGGCCCCACGGCTTGTCCTTGATCGCGGTGGGCGTGTCGGCCGCCGACTGGGGAAGGTCGCGGATGTGCCCGATCGACGACTCCACGACATAGTCCTTGCCGAGGTAGCCGCCGATCGTGCGCGCCTTCGCCGGCGACTCGACGATCACCAACTTGTGTGCCACGGACGTCCCTTGCTCGTGCGGTTCACCGGTTCGGTCCGAGGCGGGCTCCGAGACGAGCCCCGGTCGAGATCCGGGTGGGCGACGGGGCCCACGGCGGAACACGGTAGCGCGAACGTCCGCGGAGTCCAGCGCGGTGGTCGGTCGGCGGTGGTCGCGAAGGCCCCGGCGCCCACCTGGAGAACGGGGTGCGTCCGGGCGGCTGCGACGTGGGTAGGTTCGGCTCGATGGCACCTGCGTCCTCCGCTCCAGAGACGCGGGCCGAGGTAAGGCTCCTCGGCCCGTTCGAGGTGCGCGTGGGCGGCCGGCCGGTGACCGTGAGCGCCGCCCAGCAGCGGGTGGTGCTCGCCGCGCTCGCCCTCCGGGTCGGCGAGCCCGTGACGACCGACACGCTGTGCGACGCGCTGTGGCCCGAGCAGGTCCCCAGCACCGCCCGCACCTCGCTGCACAACACGATCCGGCGACTGCGGCTGTTGCTTGCCGACGCGGGAGCGGGCGAGCCCCTCCGCACCGGACCCGACGGCTATCGGCTCGACCTGCCCGACGGCGCCGTCGACGCCGTGGCGTTCACCAACGGCGTGACCCGGGCTCGCAGGCTGGCGGCCGGGGGCGACGAGGCCGCCGCGCGGTCGGCGTACGACGAGGCGCTGGGGTGGTGGCGCGGTGAGCCGATGCAGGCACTGGTCGGCGCCGGCTGGCTCGCCGGCCCGGCCGAGCAGCTGACCGAGCTGCGGCTGACCGCGACCGAGGAGTGGTCCGACCTGGAACGCGCCGCCGGTCGTCCCGAGCGCGCCCTCGAGCGGCTGGCTCCCCTGGCCGAGGCGCAGCCGCTGCGCGAGGGACTGCGGGCCCGGCTGATGCTGGCCATGCAGGCGGCCGGACGGACGGCGGACGCGCTGGCCCACTACGGCGCCGCGCGGCGACTGCTGGTCGAGGAGCTGGGCGTGGAGCCCGGCCCCGCCCTGCGCGCTGCCCACGCCGAGGTGCTCCGGCTCGATGAGGAGGCCAGCACGGCCGACACCGCCGCACCACTGGTGGCCCCCGCCCAGCTGCCCGCGACCGGCACCTCGGTCGTCGGCCGTGACGACGAGCTCGCCCTGCTCGACGGGGCGCTGCCCGAGCCCACCGAGCGCCCCGTCGTCTGCGTCGTCTCCGGGGCCGCCGGCGTGGGCAAGACCACGTTGGCGGCGCGGTGGGCGCACCGCACGGCGAGCGCGTTCCCCGACGGCCAGCTGTGGGTCGACCTGCGTGGGTTCGACGCCCAGGGCCGGCCGCTGACACCGGGGCAGGTGCTGGAGCGCTTCCTGACCGCCTTCGGTGTGGCCGCCGACGACCTGCCGGTCGACCCCGACGCGGCGGCCGACCTCTACCGGAGCCTGATCGCCGACCGGCGGATGCTGGTGGTGCTCGACAACGCCCGCGACGCGGCGCAGGTGCGCCCGCTGCTGCCGACGGGCCCGGGCAGCCTGGCCCTGGTCACCAGCCGCCACGACCTGAGCTCGCTGGCCGTCACCCAGGGCGCCCGGCTGGTCTCCCTGGACGTGCTGCCCGACGGCCCCGCCGAACGCCTGCTGGCCGAGCGGCTCGGCGTGGCTCGGCTGCGGGCCGAGCCGGCCGCCGTACCCGAGATCCTGGCGCGCTGCGGCGGCCTGCCGTTGGCGCTGGCCCTGGTCGCCGGGCGGGCGGCGGCGCAGCCCCGGCTACCGCTGCTCACCCTGGCCGAGCAGCTGCGCGACTCCTCCCTGGACGTGCTCGGCCTGGGCGACCCGGCGACCGACCTGCGGGCCGTGCTGTCCTGGTCGCTCGACGCGCTGACGCCCGACACCGCGCGGGCCTTCGCGCTGCTCGGCGTGCACCCCGGTCCCGAGGTGGACGCGGCCGCGCTGGCGAGCCTGGCCGAGGTGCCGGTCCGCCAGGCCCGCACGACACTGGACGAGCTGGTCCGCGCCCACCTCGCCGTGCCGCGTGGCCCGCACCGCGTCGCCATGCACGACCTGGTGCGCGACCACGCCCGCGAGCTGGCTCGCGGCCTGCTGACCGCGGACGAGCGCGTCGACCTGGTCCGCCGGCTGGCCGACCACTACCTGCGGTCGGCGTATGCCGCGACCCGGACGCTGTTCACCACGCCGTTGCCGTTCGCGCTCGACCCACCCGTGCCGGGCGTCGTCACCGAGACCTTCGCCGACCCCGAGCACGGCACGGCCTGGCTGCAGGCCGAGCTGCCCGCCCTGGCCCGCGTGCTGGAGGCCGCCGCCGAGGTGCCCGGGCTGGCGGACTACCCGTGGCGGATGGCCCGCGCGGTGAGTGGCTACCTGTGGGACCGCTGCGCCTGGGCCGACATCGCGCACCTGCACGGGCTCGCCCTGCGGGCCAGCCTCCGCGCGAGCGACCGAGTCGGGGAGGCCGATGCCCGTCACGGCCTCGGCGACGCGTACGCCGGCCTCGGACGGTTCGACGAGGCCGGCGCCGAGCTGGCGCGGTCGCTCGATCTCTACGCCGCCATCGGCGACGTCATGGGTGAGAGCGATGTGCGCTGCACCATGGGCCGGATGCTCGAGCTGGCCGGCGACGCCGAGGGCTCGATCCACCACACCGGCCTCGCGCTGGAGCTCTACCGGCAGATCGGCGACCGCAGCGGCGAGGCGGTCGCGCTCAACAACATCGGCTGGATGCACTCCACCCTCGGCGACTTCGAGCCCGCGCTGGCCAGCTGCACGGCCGCGCTCGACCTCTACCGCGCCGACGGCGACCACGCCGGGGTCGCCTACGCCCTGGACAGCATGGGCCGTGCCTACCTCGGGCTCGGCGACCTGGCCCGGGCCATCGAGTGCTACGCGGAGGCCGCCGACAGCGCTCGGGCGATCGGCCAGCACTTCAACCGGGCCGCCAACCTCACCCACCTGGGCGACGCCCGGCACGCGAACGGGGAGCCCGAGGCGGCCCGCGTCGCCTGGCGGGATGCGCTCGTCCTCCTCGAGGAGATCGGGCACCCCCGGGCGGAGTCGCTCCGGTCCCGGCTGGCGCTGCTCGGCGCCGGGACCGCCTCGCGTTAGCGCGGCGTTAGCGGCCCGCTGCCAGGTTCGTGGCGTACCTGGCCACGAGTGCCCCCCTGGTCGCGCAGCGACCGCACGGGGTCGCGCTCACGTCGCGGCGACGTCGAGACGCCGCCGCGGCACCGCACCGAAAGGGGCGTCCGAATGCCTCGACCCGTCCGTGGCGCGCGGCTGCTGCTCAGCGCGCTCGCCTGCCTGCTCGCCCTCTCCCTCACCGCGCCGGCCCTGGCCGACGACGGCTCGACCGACCCCTCGCCGTCCACCACGCCGACGGTGAGCAATGCGACGATCCTGGCGGCCAAGGCCTACCCGGGCGTGCAGCTCATCGCGACGACGTACACCGCGACCGTGTCGGTGCAGGTGCCGGTGATCAACCAGGCCGCACTGACCCAGCTCGCGCAGCGGATCGCCACCCAGGCCGTGCTCGGGACCATCGACACCTCCGACGAGGCGATCACCGAGGCGATCGTCGACGCCGTCGTGAAGTCGCCCAACACCTACTTCCTGCCCGGCCCGCGGACCTACAGCCGCCGCAACAGCCTGACCGGCGTCGGCACCGGCTGGGCGATCACGCCCGACGGCTACATGATCACCGCCGCCCACGTCGTCCGGACCGCGCGGCCCGAGCTCCGCCGGGCCTTCGCCGTGAACCGGCTGAACAAGCTGGGCCAGCAGTTCGTGCGGGGGCTGCAGAACAGCGGCACCCGCTTCACCCCCGACCAGGTCGAGCGACTCCGCAAGGCGATCCTCGGCTGGCTGGCCGCGCACCTGTCGGTCACCAACCTCAACGTCAAGGTCGCCGCCGAGCTCGCGGTCGGGTTTGACGGGCTCGGCAAGGACCAGCGACCGATCGAGGCCGAGGTGGTCGACATCGGCAAGCCCTACCCGGGCAGCGACATCGCCCTGCTCAAGATCGACGGCCAGGAGCATCTGCCGACGATCGAGGTCGGCAGCAACGACGACGTCTCGCCCGGTTCGACGGTGCATGTGGTCGGCTTCCCCGCGGCGTCCACCTTCCTGCCGTCGATGTCGCGTGACGCCCAGGTGCAGCCGACCGTCACCGAGGGACCCGTCACCGCGGTCAAGAGCACCAGCTCCGGCATGCCGGTCTTCCAGACGCAGGCACCCGCCAGCCCCGGCAACTCCGGCGGCCCGGTGCTGACCGACCGCGGGTCCGCCGTGGGAGTGCTGGTGGCCAGCGCCGTGGGCAGCGACGGGGTCGCCGCCCAGGGGCAGAACTTCGTGATCCCCGCCAGCGAGGTGCAGGACATGCTCGAGCGCAACGGCGTCACGCCCGAGCGCAGCGACACCACCGCGACCTACGACCAGGCCGTCGACGAGTTCTACGCCGACCACTTCGAGGCCGCGCTGCCGCTGTTCGAGAAGGTCGAGACGCTCTACCCGGCGCACCCGTTCGCGCAGAAGTTCATCACCGACAGCAAGACCGCGATCGACGAGGGTCGCGACAGGACACCCGCGCCGGCGGAGGAGCCGGGTGTCAGCCCGCTGCTGCTCGGCGGGGTGGGCGCGGCGCTGCTGCTGCTCCTCGCCGGTGGTGGGTTGGCGCTGTGGATGCGCGGTCGGCAACGGGCGGCTGCCGGGCCGGCGTACCCGGGCGGCGAGGCGGGCGCTGGGCCGGGCGCATGGATGCCGCCCGCGTCGCCGCCGTACCCCTCGCCGGCGTACGCCGCCCCGGCCGAGCAGCAGCCCGCACCGGTCGAGGTGCCCGCTGCGGCCCCTGCGGAGGCGGCGGTCGAGGCACCGACGGCGCCGGCCGCGATGCCGACGAGCCCGCCGCCGCAGCCCGTCTGGGACCCGGACCGGGGTTGGTACCTGCCCGAGACCGACCCCTCGCCCGAGTCGCCCTGAGTCGCCTCGGGCACTCCGCCGGCCGGCCGTGGCCGGCGAGGACACACGCCAGGTGCTGCGCAGGGACCCGCGCTGGGGACCGGTCCCGCGCTGTCGCCGGCTGGGTCGGCAGGGAGTGACCCGAGGTGCGCCCGGAGTCCCGAGCTCCGCGGCGAACCGGGCGCGGGACCTCGCAGCGGCCCCCAGCCGCGGCAACGGTCCCGCGCCCGGTGCCGGCATCGGGGGTTCAGGCAGGCTCCAGGAACCCCTCGGCCACCAGGTCCTCGACCGCGGGCAGCGTCGAGGCGAGCAGCGTGGCGGGGTCGTGGCCCAGGAGCTGGGCGACCGCCGAGAGGATCTGGCCGACGGTGAGGTCGCCGTCGCACGCGCCCACCAGCGCAGCCTCGACGGTGTCGACCCGGCGGGCGCGGCGGAGCCCCCGCTGCTGCCGCAGCACGATGCTCTCGGGGTCCTCGGCACCCGGCGTACCGCTGGTCTCCTGGACGACGTCGGCGCGTTGACGCAGCACCAGGGCCTCCGGGTCGGAGGTCTCCGCGAGCAGGTCGGCGGCGGCTCCCCAGCCGGAGATCGCCGGCGCGATCGGCTGCTCGACGGCGTACGGCCAGTCGAGCAGCTCCACCCGGGGCGACCGGTCGACACGACGCAGGTTGATCCACCCGAAGCCCACCCCCTCGACACCCTGGGCGTCCAGCCAGGACAGCCAGGTGTCGTAGCGCTCGGCATAGTCGGCGGCACCGTGGTGGCCCGAGTCCTTGAGCCACAGCTCGACGTACTCCGCCGGGTCGAGGACCTCGCGCTGGACCACCAGGGCGTCACAGCTGCCGTCGAGCCACCCGGCGAGCCGCTCGTCCCACGGCTGGTCCGTCGCGATCACCCAGTTGGCCAGCACCTGACACCAACCGCCGGGGGCCAGGTGGTCGGGAGCGCGGCGGACCAGGTGCTCCACGACCTGGTCGCCGGGCAGCCCGGAGTCGCGGTAGACGAGCCGCTCCCCGGTGGCCGGGCTGATCACGAACGGCGGGTTGGTGCTGATCAGGTCGAAGCGCTCGCCGGCCACCGGGTCGAAGAGCGACCCGTCGCGCACCTCGATGCCCGGCAGGCCGTTGAGGTCCGCGTTGAATCGGGCGATCCGGAGTGCGCGCGGGTTGACGTCGGTCGCGACCACCTCGGTGGCGTGCCGAGCCAGGTGGAGCGCCTGCACGCCGCAGCCGGTGCCCAGGTCGAGCGCCCGACCCACGTCGTCGCGGATGGTTTGCTGGGCCAGGCTGGTCGAGGCGGGGCTGATGCCGAGCACGTGGTCGGCGCCGACGCGGGCGCTGCCCCCGTCGAGGCCCGGGGTCAGGTCGGAGACGACCCACAGGTCGTGGTCGCCCGCGGCGTCGGGGGCGGCGTAGGGCCGCACGTCGAGGTGCGCGGCCACCTCGCCGACGCTGGTCACGAGCAGTCCCTCGACGGCGAGCGCGTCGACGAGGCCCGGCAGCGCCCGGTCGGCGGCCGCCCTGGTGACCGGCACCTGCAGGAGGAAGAGCCTGGTCAGCGTCTCCAGCGGTGAGCCGCCTGCGGTCCGACGCAGGCCGGGGGTCGTCTCGTTGCGGGCCAGCGCCTCGTGGGCCCGCCGGCCGAGCAGCCCCGCCACCTCGTCGTAGGTGTACGTCGCCCTGGCCAGCGCCTCACCCAGCCGCGTCGCCAGCTCCCCGGTCGCCTCCCGGGGCGCCTCCCCCGGCGCCTCCCCCGGCGCCTCCTCATCCCCTCCGCTCACCCGCCGACCCTAGACCGCCTCCCCGCCCCGAGCCGGCGCTCCCGTCCCGCGAGATGCCGGAAATGGCCCCGCGAGATGCCCGAAATGATCTCGCGAGATGCCGGAAATGGTGGCACGAAATGCCGAAGATGGCGGCGCCACGTCAGGCGTACGTCGATCCAACGGCCACCCTTGCCTCCGCTGGAGCCCTTCCGGCACGTGGGACGGCCAACTCGGGCACGTGGCGCGACCGTTTCCCCCATCTCGCGGGACCATTTCCCCATCTCGCGGGACCGTTTCGCGCACGTCGCGGGACCATTTCGCGCACGTCGCGGGACCATTTCCCGCATGTCGCGGACTGGGGTGCCGTGTCGGGGATGGCGACGGCCCGCCCCGGGAGATCCGGGGCGGGCCGTCGAGGTGGTGCTGTCAGCGTGACCGTTCTGGTCGGCGGCCGCCGGTCGGTCCGGCCGGCGGGTGCCGGTCAGTCGAGTCGGCGGGTGCCGGTCAGGAGGTGGCCTGGGGCGCCATCGCCGTGGAGCCGGCGTTGTCGCCGTCGTCGCCGATGACGACCGCGCGCTGCTTGGAGATGTAGACGTTGACCACGATGATCGCCAGCGCCACCAGGGCGATGATGATCCGCAGCGCGTCGTTCTGGTCCTTGCCGACGCTCATCGACACCACGGCGGAGGCGATCAGCAGCGAGACCAGGTTCATCACCTTGATCAGCGGGTTGATCGCCGGGCCGGCGGTGTCCTTGAACGGGTCGCCGACCGTGTCGCCGATGACCGTCGCGGCGTGCGCCTCGGAGCCCTTGCCGCCGTGGTGGCCGTCCTCGACCAGCTTCTTGGCGTTGTCCCAGGCACCACCGGAGTTGGCCAGGAACACCGCCATCAGCACACCGGCGCCGATCGCACCGGCCAGGAAGCCGGCCAGCGCGGTCACCCCGAGGCCGAAGCCGACGGCCACCGGGGCCATCACGGCGAGCAGGCCGGGCGTGATCAGCTCGCGCAGCGAGTCGCGGGTGACGATGTCGACGACCCGGCCGTACTCCGGCCGGCCGGTGCCCTCCATGATCCCGGGGATCTCGCGGAACTGGCGGCGTACCTCGTAGACCACCGCGCCCGCGGCCCGGCCGACGGCGTTGATCGCCAGGCCGGAGAACAGGAAGACCACGGAGGCACCGAGGATCAGGCCGACCAGGACGCCCGGGTTGAACACCGTGAAGTCGAGCCCATCGGTGGCGCCGGACTCGAGATAGGACTCCGCCACCGAGGTGGCGTAGGAGCCGAACAGCGCGGTCGCGGCCAGCACGGCGGTCGCGATCGCGATGCCCTTGGTGATCGCCTTGGTGGTGTTGCCGACCGCGTCGAGCTCGGTGAGGATCTGCGCGCCCTCGCCGCTGACGTCGCCGGACATCTCGGCGATGCCCTGGGCGTTGTCGGAGACCGGACCGAAGGTGTCCATGGCCACGATCACGCCGACGGTGGTGAGCAGGCCGCAGCCGGCCAGCGCCACCGCGAACAGGGAGACGGTGAGCGTCGACCCGCCGAGCAGGAACGCGATGAACACCGCGCCGCCGATCACGACCGCGGTGTAGACGGCCGACTCGAACCCGACCGCGAGGCCGGACAGGATCACCGTCGCGGCACCGGTCAGCGAGGTCTTGCCGACGTCCTTGACCGGGCGGTGCTCGGTGCCGGTGAAGTAGCCGGTGAGCGCCAGGATGCCCGCGGACATCACGATGCCGAGCACCACGGCGATGGTCGCGATCAGCCGCGGGTCGCCGTCGAAGCCGGCCATGTCGATGCCCGTGACGTTGTGGAGATCGCCGAAGGAGCTCGGCAGGTAGACGTAGGCCGCGACCGCCGAGGCGACGGCGCCGATCGCCGAGGAGATGTAGAACGACCGGTTGATGGTGACCAGGCCGTTCTCCCCGGCACGCGGCTTGGTGAGGTAGACGCCGATGATCGCGGTGATCGCGCCGATCGCGGGGATCAGCAGCGGGAACACCAGGCCGGCATCACCGAAGGCCTGCGAGCCGAGGATCAGGGCGGCGACCAGCGTGACGGCGTAGGACTCGAACAGGTCGGCCGCCATGCCGGCGCAGTCGCCGACGTTGTCACCGACGTTGTCGGCGATGGTCGCGGCGTTGCGCGGGTCGTCCTCGGGGATGTTCTGCTCCACCTTGCCGACCAGGTCGGCGCCGACGTCGGCGGCCTTGGTGAAGATGCCGCCGCCGACTCGCATGAACATCGCGAGCAGGGCGGCGCCGAAGCCGAAGCCCTCGAGCACGTGCGGGGCCTTGTCCTTGAAGAGCAGGACGACGATCGAGGCGCCGAGCAGGCCGGCGCCGACGGTCGCCATGCCGACCACCGCGCCGGTGCGGAAGGCGACGTTCATCGCCGGGTCGCGCCCTTCGGTGTTGGCGGCGGCCGCCACCCGGACGTTGGCACGCACCGCGAGCCACATGCCGAGATAGCCGATGGCGGCCGAGAAGCCGGCCCCCAGCAGGAAGAAGATCGACCGGGCGATCCGGACCGTCATGTCGTCGGCCGGCAGCGCCAGCAGCACGAAGAACGCCACGGCCGCGAAGATGCCGAGCGTGCGGAACTGGCGGGTGAGGTAGGCGTTGGCGCCCTCCTGGACCGCGAGAGCGATGTTCTTCATGTTGTCGGTGCCCTCACCGGCGGCGAGCACCTGCTGGCGGAACATCAGTGCCATTCCGATCGCGGCGAGCGCGATCAGGGCGACGACGATGACCAGCAGGAGATTGCCACCGGAGAGCTCCACGACAACAGCGTCGGGATAGATCCCGGCCATGTGTGTCCTCCTGAGTAAAGCAAAGCGCGTGAACGGTGCGGAGTCTACGCAGGAGGGGCGTTCTGGGCGCACGCGGGTGTGAGCAGCGCCACGCCACTCACCCCTGCGGGTGTGGGTGGTCGGCGGGCGACCCCGTGCGGGCGCCGGTCAGGTGGCGGCGAGTGCCGACTCGGCCGAGCCGTGGATGGCGAACACCTTCGCCAGGCCGGTGATCTTGAAGATCTTGAGAAGCCGGTCCTGGTTGCACACCAGCTCGAGGGTGCCGTCGTGGGCGCGGACCTTCTTGAGCCCGCCGACCAGGACGCCCAGCCCGGTCGAGTCGAGGAACTCCACGCTCTCCATGTCGATGACGATCCGGTAGCGGCCGTCGGCGACCAGCTCGGTGATCTTGTCGCGGAGCTTGGGCGCGGTGTAGACGTCGATCTCGCCGCCGACGGAGACGACGGTCTTGCCGTCGGCCTCTCGCGTCGTCAGGGTCAGGTCCACGATCTGCTCCTCCAGCAGCACGGTCGGGTGCGCGCGCGTGCGGACGCCGAGCGCGACCGCCTCAGGCATTATCAAACCACGCAATCCGGCTGCGTGCAGGGCAGGCCCGACAACCCGGTCCAAACCACCCGGGGGCGCCGGCGGCCTCTCGGTGTCACCGCGGTTTGCCAGACTCCGTGCGTGACCCGACCGACCCCCGACCCCCAGGCGCTGGTGGAGGGGCTGGCGCATCGTCCGGGTCGCGAGGACCGGCTGACGCACCTGCGGGTGCTGCCGGCCCGCGAGGCCACCTTCGAGGACTGGCCCGACTGGGTGCCGGGCCCGGTGCGGACGGCGTACGCCGGGCGAGGGGTGGCCCGGCCGTGGCGTCACCAGGTGGTCGCGGCCGAGGCGGCGCGCACCGGACAGCACGTGGTGGTGGCCACGGGAACGGCGTCCGGCAAGTCGCTGGCCTACCAGCTGCCGGGCCTCACCGAGATCCTCGAACGTCGAGGGCCGCGCGGACAACGGGGCGCCACGGTGCTCTACGTCGCGCCGACCAAGGCGCTCGCACACGACCAGCTCGACGGCGTGCGCGCGCTGGGGCTCGACGTGCGGGCGGTCACTCACGACGGCGACTCCTCACGCGAGCAGCGCGACTGGACGCGGGCGTTCGGTGAGTACGTCCTCACCAACCCCGACATGCTGCACCGCTCGCTGCTGCCGGGCCACCAACGATGGAGCTCCTTCCTGGGGTCGCTGCGCTACGTCGTGATCGACGAGTGCCACCACTACCGCGGGGTGTTCGGCGCGCACGTGTCGCACGTGCTGCGCCGGCTGCGCCGGGTGTGCGCGTCGTACGGCGCGTCCCCGACGTTCGTGCTCGCGTCGGCCACCGTCGCCGACCCGGAGGTCGCGGCCTCGCGCCTCACCGGCCTCGACGTGCTGGCGCTGACCACCGACCACTCGCCGCGGGGCCGGCTGGCGGTGGCCCTCTGGGAGCCACCGTTCGTGTCGCATGCCGGCGAGAACGGTGCACCGGTGCGCCGCGCCGCCTCGTCGGAGACCGCCGACCTGCTCACCGACCTGATGGTCGACGGGGTCCGCACGCTGGCGTTCATCAGGTCGCGGCGCGGGGTCGAGCAGGTGGCGATGGTCGCCGCCGAGCTGCTCGGCGAGGTCGACCCGAGCCTGCCTCCTCGGGTGGCCGCCTATCGGGGTGGCTACCTCCCCGAGGAACGCCGTGCCCTGGAACGGCGGCTGCGCGAGGGTGACCTGCTCGGGCTCGCGGCGACCAACGCCCTCGAGCTCGGCATCGACATCAGCGGTCTGGACGCGGTCGTGATCGCAGGCTTCCCCGGCACCCGTGCAGCGCTGTGGCAACAGCTCGGCCGTGCGGGGCGCGACCGGCAGGACGCGCTCGGCATCCTGGTCGCCCGCGACGACCCGCTCGACACCTTCCTGGTCACCCATCCCGAGTCGCTGTTCGGACAGCCTGTGGAAGCCACCGTCTTCGACCCGGGCAACGAGCACGTCCTCGGGCCCCACCTGTGCGCCGCGGCGCAGGAGATCCCGCTCACCGAGGCCGACCTGCCGCTCTTCGGGCCGACCGCGCGCGCGGCCGTGGATGCGCTGACCCTGGCCGGGCTGCTGCGGCGGCGGCCCCGCGGATGGTTCTGGACCGACCGCCGGCGCGCCGCCGACCTCGCCGACCTGCGCTCGACCGGGGGCTCCGCCATCCAGCGGGTCGACGAGGCGACCGGCCGCGTCGTCGGCACCGTCGACCCCGGCGGCGCGCATGCCACCGCCCATCCCGGCGCGGTCTATCTCCACCTCGGCGAGACGTGGTTGGTCACCGCGCTCGACCTCGACGACCACGTGGCCCTGATGCACCCCGCGCCGGACCTCGACTGCACGACCACCGCTCGAGAGATCACCGAGATCTCGATCCGCGAGGAGCGTCGGGCGCAGACCTGGGGAGAGTGCCGGCTCTCCTGGGGGTTGGTCGAGGTCACCCACCAGACCGTGTCCTACCTCCGCCGGCGCCAACCCGGCGGCGAGGTGCTGGGCGAGGAGCCCCTGGACCTCCCCGCACGCTCGCTCGTCACTGCCGCCGTCTGGTGGACGGTCCCGGGGGACGCGCTCGACGATGCCGGACTCGCGACCGCCGACCTCCCCGGTGCGGCCCATGCGGCCGAGCACTGCTCGATCGGGCTGCTGCCGCTGTTCGCCACCTGCGACCGCTGGGACATCGGTGGGGTGTCGACCGCGCTCCACCCCGACACCGGCCGACTCACCGTCTTCGTCCATGACGGTCACCCCGGCGGCGCCGGCTTCGCCGAACGAGGGTACGCCGCCGCGCGCGAGTGGCTCACCGCCACCAGGGAGACCATCGCGTCGTGCGCCTGCGCGGACGGCTGCCCGTCGTGTGTCCAGTCGCCCAAGTGCGGCAACCAGAACCACCCCCTCGACAAGGAGGCCGCGGGACTGCTCCTCGACGTGCTCCTGGAGCACGCGCCCCCCGCGGGGTGAGGCGGCGCGGGCGGTCGGTGGGTTAGCCTGCCCGCATGGTGTTCCTGGGCCTGCTGCTGATCGTGCTCGGCGCGGTCGCGATCCTGTCGGCGGTCTTCGTGAGCGACGGCAGCGCCGAACTGCTCGGCATGGACCTCTCCGCACTGACGATCTTCCTGATCGGTGTCGCCGCCGGTGCCGCGCTGATCTGGGGCTTCGCGATCCTGAAGTACGGCACCAAGCGCGAGCTGCGCCAGCGCAAGGAGCGCAAGCAGCTCAACGAGCTGTCGGAGAAGCTCGACAAGGTGGAGGCCGACCGCCGCGCCGACGGCGACGAGAGCTGAGGTCGCGCCGCCGAGTCACGCCGGGCCGGCCCGCGAGGTGGCCCTGAGCCCCAGCGGATGACCCGGCCAGGCCCGACTCTCGAGCTCGACGGTCACGAGCACGTCGGCGCCCAGGACCGAGCACCCGACCAGGCGGGCACGGTTGGCCGAGGCGATCCGCGCCGCCGCACCACACGGGTCGGAGGCCGCGGCGCCGGCGAGCGCCGCCAGGTCGGCGGCTGACTGGGCGCGACGGTGGTCGACGACGAGCGCCGTCACCGACGTGAGTGCCAGCCCGACGAAGAGCAGCACACCGGCCATCGTCACCGCGAACAGGCTCGCCGACCCCCGCGCCCCGTGGTGGGTGCCGCTCACCCGCCCGGCTCCGCGGCCGCGACCGCCTCGGCCTCCAGGCGGGCACCCGGCAGGAAGGCCAGCAGACCGCCCGGCCCCGACACCTGCCCGCGCACTCGCACCACGACCGGGTCGCCCTCCTCCACGGTGATCACCGCGCCGTCCGGCGCCACCCGCTCCCCGAGCGAGACGGCGGCGCCGATGCCGTCTCCCCGAGCCACCCCGCGCGCCGTCTCCCTGGCAGCGTCGACGAGCCGCATCTGGGCGAGGCTCAGGGTCAGCAGCCACACCAGTGCGAGAACGAGGGCGGCCAACAGGGGCAGCGTCATCGCCAGCTCGGCGGTGGCGGCGCCGGACTCGGTGGTCGCTCGGCGCCGCGCCGCCCGGCTCACCCGATCCCCAGCAGCCCCAGCACGTGGTCGAACAGCGTGCGCAACAGCCGCTCCCCCAGGCCGCCCGTGAGCAGCTGGTAGAGCAGACCGGCCAGCCCCGCTCCCGCCGCCGTGCCGACGGCGTACTCCGCCGTGGTGATGCCCCGCTCGTCGTGTCGTCGTCGCATGTCAGTGCTCCTTCCTCGCGAACGCACGGTGCGCCCGCTCCGACCTCGAGCCTGCTCCGATCCGGACCGCCGGACACCGACGCCGCCGCGACCTGGGGACAACGCGCGCCACAGGGGCCGCGGTGGAGGGATTCGGGCACCATCAGGACCGCAGCAGCGACTCGGCCAGCCCGGCCACGACCGGGACGATGCCCAGCAGCAGGAAGGCCGGCAGCAGACACAGGCCCAGCGGCAGCGCCGCACGCACGCCCACGGTCCGCGCTCGATCCTGTGCCTCCGACCTGCGCTCGGCGGCGAGCTCCTGGCCCAGCCTGGTCACCGCGTCGGCGACCGGAGCCCCGGTCGCGTGTGCCCGGGCCAGGCAACGGCCGAGCGCGGCGAGCTCGGCGTCGCCGCCGAGCTCCGCCCACACCAGGGCGGGGTCGGCACCGAGGCGGAGCCGCGCGACGACCGGCGCCAGCCGCGCGGACGCGGCCCCCGGAAGCGCGCCACTGACGAGCTCGAGCGCAGGCGCCGGATCGGCCCCCGCCCGCAGCGCCGCCCCGAGGAGGATCACCAGGTGCGGCAGCTCGGCGCGGGCCCGCTCCCGCTCCCGTCGTACGCCGGCCGGCTCGGCGCGCCCCGACACCCACCAGACCGCGGCCCCCAGCCCGAGGCCCAGCGCCAGGCCACGCACCCCCGGCACCCAGGTCACACCGGCGAGCGCCGCGAAGCCCGACCACAGCAGCCGGCGACGTCGGGTCCGTGCGGCGGCCGGCACCATCCGGGCGGCGTCGATCTCGGCCCGAGGTCGCCAGACCACCAGCACCAGGGCGGCCGTCGCGCACCCGGCCCACCACGCCGCCATCGTCTCTCCCGCGCCTAGCCCGACGCCTCGACCCGCGCAGCGATCGCCTCGATCCACGCCAGACCCGCGACCAGCAGGCCGAGCCCGGCCGCCGCGCACGCCCAGCCCAGGGGCTGGTGCCACAGGAACCCGACAGGGTCGCCACCGGCCCCGCCGCCCATGGCGAGCGTCGGCGCCGGCAGGAAGGCGACCAGCCGAGCCGTGGCCCGCGCCGATGCCAGCTCGGACGCGATCACCCGCCGGGTCTCACGCAGCGACCGGAGGTCCTCCATCACCACGGTGAGCGCCCCGGTGAGACCCTGCCCGGTGCGGTGGGCGACCTGCCAGGCGGCACCCACCAGGGCCAGATCGCCCGCGCCGGGCTCGTCCGACAGCGAACGCAGGGCCGCGGGCACGTCGGCTCCCAACGCTGCAGCCTCCGCAGCCGGCCCCAGGTGCGGCCACTGGCCGGCGGCCTCGCGCAACGCCGTGACCGGCGGTTGCCCGGCCGCGAGCTCCGCGGTGAGCACCCCGCACGCCTCCAGGACCCGGACACTGCGCTCCTCGGCGGCGCGACGGCGACGCGACATCCGGATCACCGACCACGCCGCGGCGGCCGCCACGCCCAGCAACAGCAGCACCGGCAGCCAGGACGGCCGACCCAGCCACACCACGACCGCCACCGCCCCGACCGCCCACAGCCAGCGGCCCCGCCCCAGCCGTGTCTGGGCTCGAGCGCGTCCCGACAGGACCACGGCGGCGCCGACCGCCCCCGCCGCCACGGCCGCAGCCGTGGTCATCCGAGGCGCTCCTCGAGCACGGTCGCAGCAGGCCGACGGCCCAGCCGCCCGTCGACCAGCTCGTAGGCGGTGGCCATCGTCACCAGCCCGTCGGGGGCTCGCACCGGCACCGCCACCTGCTGGAGCCGGCGCACTCCGTCGGCATCGCGCCCCAGGTGCAGCACCAGCTGCACCGCCGAGGCGAACTGGCTGTGCGCGGCCTCGCGCCCGAGACCGGCCGCCAGGGCGAGCGCCTCGACCCGGGTGGGCACGTCGGCCGCGGAGTTGGCGTGGAGGGTGCCGCAGCCGCCCTCGTGCCCGGTGTTGAGCGCCGCGAGCAGCTCGACCACCTCGCCACCACGGACCTCGCCGACCACCAACCGGTCGGGACGCATCCTCAGCGCCTGCCGGACCAGCGCCCGCAGCGGCACCTCCCCGGCACCCTCGAGGTTGGCCGGTCGCGCCTCCAGGGTGACCAGGTGAGGGTGGTCGGGCCGCAGCTCGGCGGCGTCCTCGACCACGAGCAGCCGCTCCTCGGCCGGCGCCCGCGCCAGGAGGGCCGCCAGCAGCGTGGTCTTGCCGGAGCCGGTGCCACCGGACACCAGGAACGCCAGGCGGGCGGTCACCACCGCGTCGAGCAGGCGCAGCCCGCCGGCGGTGAGCATCCCGCGCTCGGCCAGCTCGTCGAGGGTGAAGACGCGCGGGGAGGGCACCCGCAGCGACAGCAGCGTGCCGGGACCGGCCACCGGAGCGAGGACGGCGTGGAACCGGGTGCCGTCGGGCAGCCGGACGTCGACGAACGGGGCCGCGTCGTCGAGGCGTCGGCCGCCGGCTGCCGCCAGCCGCTGGGCCAGCCGACGCACGGCCGCCTCGTCGGGGAAGCGCACCGCCGCCGGCTCCAGCCCCGAACCGCGGTCCCAGAACACCTGGTCGGGGCCGTTGACCAGCACGTCGGTCACCCCGGGCTCGCGGAGCAGCGGCTCGAGCGGGCCGGCGCCGAGCACGTCACGGCGCAACGACTCATAGACCTCCAGCACGGTCGCGTCCCCCACGGGACGGCCCGACTCCCGGAGCGCCTCCGCGACCCGGTGCGGGGTCAGCGCCCCGGGGCTGCGTGCCAACCGCTCGCGCACCCGCTCGACCAGGCCGGAGTCGGCCTCGCCCTGGATGCCGCGCCCCGACACGCTCGCGGTGCTCACGCGGCCGCCCGGCCCACGCCCTGCGAGAGCACCTGCTCGGCGGCCTTCGCGAGGGCACTGCGCCGGCCACGCACCGGACCCAGGCCGACGTCGATCGCCTCGTCGAGCCCGCGCTGGTCGGGCATCGCGACCACGTCGCGGACGCCGGTCGCCCGGGCCAGGTCACGACCAGCGATCCCGCGCCCGCGCACCACCAGCGTGCGCACACCGGTCGGCAGCCGCGCGGCCACCCGAGCGGTCGACGCCGCCGCCGGCACCGTCGCGGTGGACACCAGCACCACCCGGTCGCAGCGCGAGGCCAGCTCCTCGGTCAGCGGGTCGCGGCAGCGGGGCAGGTCGAGCAGCACCGTCTCGTGGCCCCGCCGGGCCGCGGCCAGCGCCTCGCGCGCGACGAAGGCCGGCAGCGAGGCGGGTCGGCCGGGGCCGAAGGTGAGGACGCCGAGGGAGCCCGCGGCCGGCACCGCCTCACGCAGGGAGCGTGCTCCGAGCCGCCCGGTCGTCTGCTCCAGGCCCTCCCAGCGCAGCCCGTCGACGTCCTCCAGGCCGAGCATCCGGTCGAGCCCGGCCCCCTGAGGGTCGGCATCGATCAGCAGGGTCGGACCGCGGCGTGCCGCGACCTGCGCCAAGGCGGTCGCGAACACACTCGCGCCCGCGCCCCCGCAGCCCCCCACCACGCCCACCGTCAGCCCGCGCACCGCACTCGGGTCGACCAGGTCGGCGAAGGCCTCGACCAGCCAGCCGTCGGAGCGCGGCAGCTCGACGACGTCCTGGGCACCGAGCCGCACGGCGGTGCGGAAGACGTCGTCGGGCGGTGGCGCGGCCACCACCAGATGGACGTCGGGCCGGCGCGGTGGCGCGAGCCGGAGCAGCGGCACGGCAGCATCCAGGCCGACCAGCACGAGAGGAGCCGTCGTCCACGCGCGCAGGGCAACGCCCGCATCCGCCGCCACCTCGGGCGTCACACCGGCGGCAGCCGCCAGTCGGAGCAGCTCCTCGAGGAGGAGCTCGTCGGCGGTCACGAGGAGTGGAGTGCTCATGGCCTCCAGCGTCGCGACGAGGCCGACCCACCGCACCCGTCGTACGACGACCTGTGGACGACGCCCGTCATGAGGCGGCCTGTGCGCGGAACCGGGCCCGGCACCGCAGGGACCCCGCGACCGGAACCTAGACTGAGGGGCATGCCGGCCGCGGCCTTCTTCGACCTCGACAAGACGATCATCGCCACGTCGAGCTCGCTGGCGTTCACCAAGCCGTTCAAGGCCGGCGGCCTGATCGGCAGGAAGGCCGCGCTCCGAGCGGCGTACGCCCAGCTGGTCTTCCTCACCGGTGGGGCCAACGACGACCAGATGGAGCGACTGCGCCGGTTCATGTCGCAGCTGGTCGCCGGGTGGGACGTCGCGACGGTCCGGGAGGTGGTGGCCGAGACGCTCCACCATGTCGTGGAGCCGCTGGTCTACGCCGAGGCGGTGACCCTGATCGAGGAGCACCACGCGGCCGGTCGCGAGGTGATCATCGTGTCGGCCTCCGGGTCCGAGGTGGTCGGTCCGATCGCGGAGCTGCTCGGTGCCGACCACTCGATCGCGACCCAGCTGGAGATCGTCGAGGGGAGGTACACCGGCGTCATCGATCGCTACGTGTACGCCGAGGAGAAGGCCCGCGCGGTGCGGGAGCTGGCCGCTGAGCGGGGCTATGACCTCGCGGAGTCGTTCGGCTACAGCGACTCGGTCACCGACGTCCCGATGCTCTCCGAGGTCGGCCATCCCTTCGCCGTGAACCCCGACAAGGAGCTGCGCCGGGTGGCCGGGGAGCGCGGCTGGCCGGTGCTGGTGTTCCTCCGGCCGGTGACGCTGCGCAGCCGGGTGCCCGCCAAGCCCACCCTGGCCGCCCTGGCCATCGGCGGGGCGCTGACCGTCGGCGGGCTGGCCTGGATGACCGTCCGGCGGCGGCGGGTGTCGGCGTGAGGCTGTGACGCTTCAGACGGACCCGCGACACGCCGACCCATCGGCCCGCGGCAAAGTCAAGCCTTGAACCTCGCCGGGGGGCGGCGTACAAACGAAGGCAAGGAAGCACAACTCCAGACCCGCACGTGAGCCTGGTACCCACGCGGCGAACCACCCTTCTTCAGGGCGCGAGTCATCGGGATACTCCCGGGGCCGCACTACGTGAGAGTTGCACGCCTGGTAGCCACGGATCGCGTGTCAGCGGCGGCACCCGGTCCTGGTGAGCGGGTGCCGTCCGCATGTCCGGACGCCGCCGCCCCGCCGAACGCCCCACCGCTCAGTCGGTCAGCGGGCTCAGCTCGGCCGCCCGCGCGAAGGCCTCGGCGGCATAGAGCAGCCAGGCGTGCCGACCGGCGGCGCCGCCGGTCGCCCAGCCCCGCAGGTTCGACTCGTACGCCGGCCGCAGGGCGAGGTGCGCCGCCTCGGGCACCAGCACCGAGGCGGGGTCGACGCCTCGCGCGACCAGCACGAGCCGCTCGGCCGCCCGGGCCACCAGCCCGACGTGTGACTCGAACGGGCCGCTCGTCGCCAGCTCCGCGTGCGTCACCGCCGCCACCAGCAGGGCCGGCAGCCCGTCCGACGCGAGCAGCGCGGCACCCAGGGCCTGCAGCGCCCGCGCGGCCTCCGGCGAGGCCGGCCGTCCGACCCGGTCCTCGGGAAGCGTCCCCGCGGCCGCCAGCGCGTGCAGCCGCGCGAACGCCTGCACCGGGGAACGGCCGAGCACCGGCACCAGGGCCAGCAGCTCGGTGGACACCCGCAGGGACGCGGCGGCGATGTCGTCGACGACGCCGCCGCGGCAGTCCTCGACGGTCGCCGACGACCCTTCGAGCGCGGCGCTCGCCTGGGCCCCCAGCAACAGCGCCTCGACGGTCGTGTCCGGCCCGGACCGCCGCAGCCCCCGGTCGCGGAGCAGCGCGTCGACGCCGTCGCGCGCCGCGGCGTACCCCGACCCCACGCCCTCGAGCCCCTGGAGCGCCGCCCACGAGTCGACCTCGCCGCCCGCGAGCCGCCATGTCTGCATGGCCGCACACGCTACGCGGCTCCCCGATCCCGGCCGCCCGCGGAGGTAGCCTGCCCGTGATGGACGAGCACGCAGACCTCACCCGCTGGGCGCGGTCCTTCGGCCCGGTGGCCGCCGCCTACGACCGCGGCCGTCCCGGCTACCCCCGCGAGGCGGCGGCCTGGCTCGTCGGTCGCGACCGGGCCCAGGTCCTGGAGCTGGGCGCCGGCACCGGCAAGCTGACGGCCGAGCTGGTCGCGCTGGGCCACGACGTCCACGCCACCGACCCCGACGAGGCGATGCTCGCGATCCTCACCGAGCGGGTGCCCGAGGCGAGGACCAGCGTCGCGGCTGCGGAGGAGCTCCCGCTGGCCGACCGCAGCGTCGACGTCGTGGTGGCCGCCCAGGCGTTCCACTGGTTCGACCTCGACCGCGCGCTCCCCGAGATCGCCCGGGTGCTGCGCCCCGGCGGCCACCTGTCGCTGGTCTGGAACCAGCGCGACGAGCGGATCCCGTGGGTCAAGCGGCTGGGCCGGCTGATCGGCACCCAGGAGCAGGAGAGCGACCCGGCACAGCCGTTGGTGGAGTCGGGACGGTTCGGGTTCGTCGAGGAGCAGCAGTTCCAGATCTGGCAGGACGTCAACCGGGAGTCGATCCTCGACCTGGTCCGCTCCCGATCCAACGTCGCGGTGCTCGACCACGAGGCACGCGAGGCCAAGCTCGCCGAGGTGCTGGCGTTCTACGACGACTACGGCCGCGGCATGGACGGCATGCAGCTCCCCTACGTCACCCAGTGCTTCCGGGCCACCGTGCTCGGCTCGCCCGGTGCCGACGACGGGGCCGAGCACGCCGAGGGGGCTGCCGAGGGGGACCGGGAGGCGACCCCCCGGCCGGGGGACGAGCCCGGGCCGTCCGACGGCAGCGACACCGACCTGTTGCTGATCGACTTCCGCTGACCCGCCACCCGCCTCCGACCTCCTCGACACCGCGCTCCACGGCGGTTAGGTTCGGCCGATCATGACGTCGCTGTGGTCACGCGTCCTCCGCAGGTCGCACCTGGGCACCGAGGCCGACCGGGCGACGTTCCGCACCCTGCACACCGCCAGCCTGGCCTCACCGGCGCTGCGCGAGGGGCTCACCACGACCTCGGCCGAGCGCAGCATCAAGCACCTCCGTGCCCTGCTCGGGTCTCCCGCCGTCGCGCTCACCGACGACTCGCGACTGCTGGCCTGGGACGGCACCGGGGAGCACCACGCCGCGCACGCCCCGGGCCTCGCGGTGGCCGTCGGCGCGCAGGGGTCGACCCGGGTGTTCGCCCCCCGCGAGCTCCCGTGCGACGAGCCGAGCTGTCCGTGCAGCACCGCGATCGGGGCGCCGCTGTTCGTCGAGGACCGGCTGGTGGGCACGTTGCTGGTGTTCTCGCCCTACGCCACCGCCGGGTTGGTCAGGGCCGCCGACGAGGTCGCGCAGTGGGTGTCCGGTCAGCTGTCCCTGGCCGAGCTCGACGCCTCCCGCACCCGCCTGATGGAGGCCGAGGTGCGGGCGCTGCGCGCGCAGATCTCACCGCACTTCATCTACAACTCCCTCGGCGCGATCGCCTCCTTCGTCCGCACCGACCCCGACCGCGCCCGCGAGCTGCTGCTGGAGTTCGCCGACTTCACCCGCTACTCCTTCCGCAAGCACGGCGACTTCACGACCCTGGCCGAGGAGCTGCGCTCCATCGAGCGCTACCTGATGCTGGAGCAGGCCCGGTTCGGCGACCGACTGCAGGTGACGCTGAGGGTGGCACCGGAGGTGCTGCCCGTGGCCATCCCCTTCCTGTGCCTCCAGCCCTTGGTGGAGAACGCCGTCCAGCACGGCCTCGAGGGCCGGCCCGACGGCGGTCAGATCACGATCATCGCCCAGGACCGAGACCGCGAGTGTCTGATCACCATCGAGGACGACGGTGCCGGCGAGGACCCCGAGCGCGTCCGCCGGGCCCTCGCCGCCGACGCCTCCACCGACTCGGTCGGCCTCGGCAACGTCGACGAGCGGCTGCGCCGCGCCTTCGGCGAGGACTACGGCCTGGTCGTGGAGACGGGCCCGGGTGCCGGCACCAAGGTGTCGGTGCGGGTCCCGAAGTACGCCCCCGGCGTGCACCCCTGACCCTCCGGCCGTGGCGCACGGCTGACGGCGTACCTCTCCCGCGGGACGCCTCTCCTGTCATAGTGTCGACCGGACGGCAGACCCGGGAGTGCACGCATGAGCCAGACCGCAGGACTGCGGGTGCTCGTCATCGACGACGAGCGTCCGGCCCTCGATGAGCTGTCGTTCCTGCTCAAGCAGGACCCGCGGGTGCGGGGCGTGCTCACCTCCGACTCCGCGACCGAGGCGCTGCGGGTGCTGCAGGACCTGGAGATCGACGCGGTCCTCCTCGACATCTCGATGCCCGGGCTGTCGGGGCTGGAGCTGGCTCAGGTGCTCTCCCGCTTCAAGACGCCGCCGCCGGTGGTGTTCGTGACCGCCCACGACCAGCACGCGGTGGAGGCCTTCGACCTCAACGCCGTCGACTACGTCCTCAAGCCGGTCAGCGAGGACCGCCTCGCCGAGGCGGTGCGGCGGATCGTCGAGGGTCCGGGCCGCTCGGCTCCCCGCACCGACGACCAGATCGCGGTCGAGCTCGGCGGACGGACCCGCTTCATCTCTCGCGCCGACGTGCGCTACGTCGAGGCCCAGGGCGACTACGCGCGCCTGCACACCGCCGAGGGAAGCCACCTGCTGCGCACCCCGCTCACGACGCTCGAGGCGGAGTGGCGCGAGGCGGGCTTCGTGCGGATCCACCGCTCGTTGCTGGTGTCCCTGCCGCATGTCGAGGAGATCCGCACCGACTCGGGCCGGTGCACGGTGATGATCGCCGGCCAGGAGCTGGCGGTGAGCCGACGGCACACCCGCGAGCTGCGCGACCTGCTGGTCCGGCGCCACCGGCCGGGATCGTCCTCGTGACGGGGACCGGTCAGCCGCCACCGCGCGTCCGGGTCACCGCTCCGCGGTCCGACGCGCGGCGCCGTCCGCAGCTGCTGGTGCAGGAGATCGACGAGCAGACCGAGCTCGGCGAGGTCTACGTCCGGTCCCTGCTCTGGGCCCAGCTGCGACTGTCGCTGGGGATCCTGGTGTCCCTGGGCCTGATCGTCGGCTGCCTGCCACTGCTGTTCACGATCGCGCCGCAGCTGCTCGGGCGCACGCTGTTCGGGATGCCGCTGACCTGGGGGCTGCTCGGGTTCCTGGTCTATCCGGTGCTGCTGCTGCTCGGCTGGTTCTACGTCCGCCGCGCCGAGCGGCACGAGCGCTCGTTCTCCGACCTGGTCGAGCGATGAGCCATGCCGGCGGCATCACCGCGGTCGTCGTGGTCTCGGTGCTGACCCTCGGCATCGGCATCTGGGGTCTCCGCTTCTCCCGCACCACCTCCGACTTCTTCGTCGCCTCGCGGACGGTCCGCCCGGGGCTCAACGCCTCCGCCATCGGCGGGGAGTACCTCTCCGCGGCGTCGTTCCTGGGCGTGGCCGGGCTGATCCTCACCTTCGGCGCCGACATGCTGTGGTACCCCGTCGGCTGGACGGCGGGCTATCTCGTGCTGCTGGTGCTGGTCGCCGCACCGCTGCGCCGCTCGGGCGCCTACACCCTCCCCGACTTCGCCGAGGCCAGGCTCGGCTCGCGCCAGGTCCGCGCGCTGACCTCGCTGCTGGTGGTGGCGATCGGCTGGCTCTACCTCATCCCGCAGTTCCAGGGCGCCGGGTTCACGCTGCGCCTGGCCACCGGGATCGACGCCCCCACCGGCGGGCTGGTGGTCGCGACCGTGGTGCTGGCCAGCGTGCTGTCGGGCGGCATGCGGTCGGTCACCTTCGTGCAGGCCTTCCAGTACTGGCTGAAGCTGACCGCCCTGCTGGTGCCCCTGGTCTTCCTGCTGCTGGTGTGGATGGGCGACGGCTCACCGTCCCCGGCCAACCCGGTCTACGACGTCGCCACCCAGACCGGCAGCTGGGCAGACCCGCTGTCGGGGCACGGGGCCGGGGCGGCCAGCCACCCGCTGTACACGACGTACTCCATCATCATCGCGACGTTCCTCGGCACCATGGGACTGCCGCACGTGGTGGTCCGCTTCTACACCAACCCCGACGGCCGAGCCGCGCGCCGGACCACGCTGGTGGTCCTCGGGCTGCTCGGCATGTTCTATGTGCTGCCGCCGGTCTACGGCGCCCTCGGCCGGATCTATGCCGGCGACCTGATCGCCGCCGGCCGCTCCGACGCGGTGGTCCTGGAGCTGCCGTCGCGGATGATCGGTGGCACCCTCGGCGAGCTGCTCAGCGCGCTGCTGATCGCCGGCGCCTTCGCCGCGTTCCTCTCCACCTCCTCGGGTCTGACCGTGGCCGTCGCAGGCGTCATCAGCCAGGACGTCATGCAGCGATGGCTTCCCGGTGTGACGGCGTTCCGGCTCGCCGCCGTGGTCGCCGTGGTCCTGCCCTACGCCCTGGCCGTGGCCGCCCAGAACGTCGGCGTGGCGACCGCGGTCGGGCTGGCGTTCGCGGTCTCCGCCTCGACGTTCTGCCCCCTGCTCGTGCTCGGCATCTGGTGGTCGCGGCTGACCGACGCCGGCGCCTACGCCGGACTCCTCGTGGGCGGCTTCTTCTCCGGCATCGCGGTGGTGCGCACCTTCTTCAGCGTCGGCGGCTCGTCGTGGTTCTCGGCGTTCCTCGCCCAGCCGGCCGCCTGGACGGTCCCCCTCGCGTTCCTCACCATGGTCGGCGTCTCGCTGCTCACCCCGCAGCGCCGGTCGCCGCACGTGCGCACCTTCATGATCCGCCTGCACGCCCCCGAGGGCGTCCCCCTGCACCGCGGCTGACCGCGACATGCCGGAAACCGTCCCGCGAGATGCGGGAAATGGTGCCCCGACGTGCAGAAGATGGCGCGCTCAGGAGCGCTCCCACAGGTAGGGCGTGGTGGTCGTGACGGCGACCAGGCCGGAGCGTTCCAGGATCGGCCGGGACATCGCGGTGCAGTCGCTCTGGAGGTAGCGCACGCCCAGGTCCAGCGCGGCGGCGGCCCGAGCGGAGGTCAGGGCCCGGTAGATCCCCCGGCCGCGCCACCCGGCGAGCGTCGCACCACCCCAGAGGCCGGCGAACTCCGTGCCGGGGACGCGCACCAGCCGGCCGGCGCTGACCACGGCACCTCCGGCCTCGGCCAGCCACAACTGCGCCTCGTCGGTGTCGGTGAGCTCGGCGACCGCGGCCTCCAGGCTACGGCCCGGGCCGCGCCCGAACACCTCGTCCTGCATGGCCCTGGCCCGGCGGACGTCATCGGCCAGGCCGCCCCCCACCCCCGCCCGGCGTACGACGACTCCGGCAGGCAGCTCGACGGCCACGGCCAGCGCCGCCGCCTCGCCGATCATCACCGTCTCCTCCTCGTCGGCGACCAGGCCGTGGGCGACCAACCGCTCGCCGAGGTCCGCCGGGAGGTCGTGACCGCGGGTCTTCCACTCGAACCGCTCCACCGACGTCGCGTCGCGGAAGTGCGCGACCGTCTCGGCCACCAAGGCGTCGACCTCGGCGCCGGGCACCGCCGCGGCGTCGGCGTAGGTCACGAACCCCCAGCCGTCGTCGAACTCCGCCCACCACAGCGGCCCGTGCCGCTCCGCTCGGACGGCGCCACCGACCTCACCCTCGCCGCGCAGCTGCCGGTCGTAGGCCTTCAGGAAGTCGTCGCGCACCCGCGCATCATGCCGGGGGCTCGGCCGGCGGTGCCAACAGTTTCCGCGCGGCCACCGCGGCCAGCACGCCGCCGCCGAAGACCAGCACCAGGCCCGGACCGGGCAACCAGCCCTGGAACTGCACCAGCCGGTAGAGCCGGACCAGCTGCCACACGGGCAGCGCCACGGCCACGCCGGCGAAGAGCAGCGCCTGCACCCCGGCCACCCGGCGCCACGGGATGAGCACGCCGGCGATGCCGAGCATGGAGAAGTAGAACGTCCACAGCCCGGGACCGCGGATCCCCGAGATCGAGCCCAGCGACGTGGAGATCCAGGGCATGAACGACCCGAAGACCACCATCAGGCTCGCGATCAGCAGCTGACGCCGCCCCGGGTCGGCCCTGCGGCGCACGACGGGGCGGGTCGAGGGCGGTACTGAGGTGTCCTGGGCCATGCCCTCGACCCTACGGCGCCTGCTCCCTCGGCGGGAGACCACTCGTCGCCCCAGGTCGACCACTCGTCGCAAATTGTGACCCCAGCCACATCGCAGCCTTGACCGGACATCCGGCCTGGCGATGTTCTGCGCAGAACGCGCGCGGGTCGACCGGGGGACGGGCCGGCCGCGAGACGAGGTACCACTTCGACCGGAAAGGCAGTCCTATGGACCAGAGTCAGCGCCAGGAGTACTGGCGCCGCAACCTACGCCTGATGGCCAGCCTGCTGACCGTCTGGGCACTGGTGTCCTTCGGCGCGGGCATCCTCTTCGTCGAGCAGCTGAACAAGGTGAGCTTCATGGGCTTCCCGCTGGGCTTCTGGTTCGCCCAGCAAGGCTCGATCATCGTGTTCGTGATCCTGATTGCCATCTACGTGTGGCGGATGGACAAGCTCGACGCGGAGTACGGCATCGACGAGTACGAGCAGGAGGTGCACCACTCGTGAGCACCATCCAGCTCTGGACGCTGATCTTCACGGTCCTCACCTTCAGCCTCTACATCTACATCGCCTACGCGAGCCGGGTGAAGAGCACGGCCGACTTCTACGTCGCGGGCGGCGGCATCCCGGCGCCCGCCAACGGCGCCGCCATCGCGGCGGACTGGATGAGCGCCGCCTCGTTCATCTCGCTGGCCGGCATCGTCGGCCTCGCCTACAACGGCTACGGCGGCTCGGTGTTCCTGATGGGCTGGACCGGCGGCTACGTGCTGCTGGCCCTGCTGCTGGCGCCGTACCTCCGCAAGTTCGGCAAGTACACGCTCCCCGACTTCGTCGGTGACCGCTACAACGAGACCGCGCGCCTGATCGCGGTGCTCGCGGCGATCGTCGTGTCGTTCGTCTACGTCGCCGGTCAGATGGCCGGTGTCGGCCTGGTGTTCACCCGGTTCCTCAAGGTGGACACCACCTGGGGCGTCGTCATCGGCATGGCGATCGTGTTCTTCTACGCCGTGCTCGGCGGCATGAAGGGCATCACCTGGACCCAGGTGGCGCAGTACACCGTGCTGATCATCGCCTACCTGATCCCGGCCGTCGCGGTGTCCCAGAAGGTCACCGGTGTGCCGCTGCCGCAGATCGGCTTCGGCAAGATCCTCGACGAGCTCAACGGGCTGCAGACCGACCTGGGTCTCGGGTCGACCTACACGCAGGCCTTCGGCCAGATCACGATGCCCAACATGATCCTGATCACCGCGGCGCTGATGTTCGGCACCGCCGGCCTGCCGCACGTGATCGTCCGGTTCTACACCGCCAAGAGCGTGCGGGCGGCGCGCTACTCCGCCCTGTGGGCGCTGTTCTTCATCGCGCTGCTCTACACCACCGCTCCCTCGGTGGCGGCGTTCACCAAGCTCGAGATCATGCAGGAGCTGCAGAGCTTCACCGTCGCCACGGCGCCCGACTGGTTCACGACCTGGTCCGACGTCGGACTGATCACCCAGGCGGGGTGAGGTGGCGGCACCGATCTCGCAGCTCGACCCCAACGCGACGCTGACCTACGGCGACGTCGCCATCAACAACGACATCATCGTGCTCGCCTCTCCCGAGATCGGCGGCCTGCCGGCGCCGATCGTCGGACTGGTGGCCGCCGGTGGTCTCGCCGCCGCGCTGTCCACCGCGTCCGGCCTGCTGCTGGTGATCTCCTCGGCCGTCGCCAACGACGTCTACTACAAGAAGATCAACCCGCAGGCCACCGAGAAGCAGCAGCTGATGGTGGGCCGGATCGCGATGGCTGCGGCGATCGTGGTCGCCGGCTACCTCGGCATCAACCCTCCTGGCTTCGTGGCGCAGGTGGTCGCCTTGGCCTTCGGTCTGGCCGCCGCAAGCTTCTTCCCGATCCTCGTGCTCGGCATCTTCTGGAAGAAGTGCACGGCGGCAGGGGCCGCGGCCGGCATGATCACGGGTCTGGTCATCACGATGATCTACATCTGGTGGACGATCCCGATCTGGGGAGCCAGCGAAGGCATCTGGGGCATCCCGGCCACGGGCTTCGGCACCATCGGCATGCTGATCAACTTCGCGGTGACGATCATCGTGTCGCAGTTCACCGCGAAGCCCTCCGCCGAGATGCAGGAGCTGGTCGAGGAGATCCGCTTCCCCGGTCGCACCGAGCTGGTCGCCCGGCACGCCTCCGGGGAGGACCTGCACTGACCCGTCCGACGTGACGTCCCGCACGGGACGTCGACGAGAAGACACCCGCCCGGCGGCGAGGCTCTGTTCCGGAGAACTCCGGCGCAACCCTCGCCGCCGGGTGGCGTTCCCGGCTGATGCGTGTGACCTGGGCCACTGCTGCCAGGACTAGGCTGACCAGCCAAGGACCAACCTCAACCGCCGATGCTGAATCCGGGTGCCGGCCCAGCATCCCCACCACGGACCAACCACGAGGAGACGCCGTGAGCGACCAGTCCGAGACCCTCTCCAACCTCCTGCACGAGGAGCGGAGCTTCCCGCCGCCCGCCGACCTGGCCGCGGACGCCAACGTCAAGGAGGAGGCCTACGCGCGCGCCGAGGCGGACCGGCTGGCCTTCTGGGAGCAGGCCGCCGAGCGGCTCGACTGGGGGCAGCGCTGGGACCAGGTGCTCGACTGGTCGAACCCGCCGTTCGCCAAGTGGTTCACCGGGGCCACCATCAACGCCGCGGTCAACTGCGTCGACCGCCATGTCGCCGCCGGCAAGGGCGACAAGGTCGCCTTCCACTGGGTCGGCGAGCCCGAGGGCGACACCCGCGACCTGACCTACGCCGACCTCAAGGACGAGGTCTGCAAGGCCACCAACGCCCTCATCGAGCTGGGCGTGCAGAAGGGCGACCGGGTCGCCATCTACATGCCGATGATCCCCGAGACCGCGATCGCGATGCTCGCCTGCGCCCGCCTCGGGGCCCCGCACACGGTGGTCTTCGGGGGCTTCTCGGCCGACGCGCTGGCCTCGCGGATCGAGGACTGCGACGCGCACGTCGTGATCACCTCCGACGGCGGCTACCGGCGCGGCGCCCCGTCGGCCCTCAAGCCCGCCGTCGACGAGGCCTGCGAGAAGACCGGAGACCTGGTCCGCAAGGTGCTGGTGGTCCGGCGTACCGGCCAGGACGTGGCCTGGAACGACGACCGCGACGTGTGGTGGCACGAGCTGGTCGACGCCCAGCCCGCCGAGCACGAGGCCGAGCTGCACGACTCCGAGCACCCGCTCTACGTCATGTACACCTCCGGCACCACCGGCAAGCCCAAGGGCATCCTGCACACCACCGGCGGCTATCTGGTCGGCACGTCATTCACGCACTGGGAGGTGTTCGACCTCAAGCCCGAGACCGACGTCTACTGGTGCACCGCCGACGTCGGCTGGGTCACCGGCCACTCCTACATGGTCTACGGCCCGCTGGCCAACGGCGTCACCCAGGTGATGTACGAAGGCACTCCCGACGCCCCGCACAAGGGCCGCTGGTGGGAGGTCATCCAGCAGTACGGCGTGACGATCTTCTACACCGCCCCCACGGCCATCCGGACGTTCATGAAGTGGGGCGACGACATCCCGGCGCAGTTCGACCTCTCCTCGATCCGGCTGCTCGGGTCGGTCGGTGAGTCGATCAACCCCGAGGCCTACGTCTGGTACCGCGAGCACATCGGCGCCGACCGGGCGCCCATCGTCGACACCTGGTGGCAGACCGAGACCGGCCAGATCATGATCTCGCCGCTGCCGGGCGTCACCCACGGCAAGCCCGGCTCGGCGATGACCCCGCTGCCCGGCATCTCCGCCGACGTCGTCGACGACAACGCGGTCTCGGTGCCCAACGGCTCCGGCGGCTACCTCGTCCTCACCGAGCCGTGGCCGGCGATGCTGCGCACGCTGTGGGGCGACGACCAGCGCTTCAAGGACACCTACTGGTCGCGGTGGGAAGGCCTCTACTTCGCCGGCGACGGCGCCAAGAAGGACGAGGACGGCGACGTCTGGCTGCTCGGCCGGGTCGACGACGTGATGAACGTGTCGGGCCACCGGCTGTCCACGACCGAGATCGAGTCCGCGCTGGTCTCCCACCCCAAGGTCGCCGAGGCGGCGGTCGTCGGCGCCGCCGACGACATGACCGGCCAGGCCGTGTGCGCGTTCGTGATCCTGCGCGAGTCCGCCGGCGACGGCGGCGAGGACATCGTCCAGGAGCTGCGCAACCACGTGGCTCACGAGATCGGCCCGATCGCCAAGCCGCGCCAGGTGATGGTCGTGCCCGAGCTGCCCAAGACCCGCTCCGGCAAGATCATGCGCCGGCTGCTGAAGGACATCGCCGAGCACCGCGAGGTCGGCGACGTCACCACGCTGGCCGACTCCACCGTGATGGACCTGATCAAGTCCAAGGAGGGCGGCTCGTCCTCCGACGAGTAGTCCCCACCACGATCAGGGCGGCGCACAACCCACCGGGGGGTGCGCCGCCCGTCACGTTGACGGCGGGCCCAAGATGGGGATGTTCTCCCGATGCCTGGGCGGGCGGTCCGAACGACGCTGGTGTCATCCCGGTGGCACAGGGTCGCCGGGCCGACACAAGGAGAACCACCATGAAGCGTTTCGTCATCGAGCGCGAGCCGGCGAGGACGCCGACCTTGGCGGCCTCCTGCAGGTCGCCCGCGAAGGCCAGGTCGGAGACCAGCAGCGACACCGTGAAGCCGATGCCGGCCAGGATCGCGACCCCGAACAGGTCGCGCCAGGCGAGGTCGGGGTTGAGCTCGGCATGGGTGAAGCGGGTGACCGACCACGCACCGAGCAGCACCCCGATCGGCTTGCCGAGGAGCAGGCCGGCCACGACGCCGAGCACCACCGGGTCGCGCACCAGGTCGGCTCCGCCGCTCAGCGGGACGCCCGCGGTGAGCAGCGCGAACGCCGGCACGGCGACGCCCGACGACACCGGCGCGAGGAGGTGCTCGAGGTGCTCCGCGGGGCTGTGCTCCTCGCCCTCGTCGCGACGGACCCGGGTGAGCAGACCCAGCGCGACGCCGGCGATCGTCGCGTGGATGCCGGCCTCGTGGACGCCCCACCACGCCGCCACGGCCAGCGGCACGAAGACCAGCGGGCTGCTCCACCGCAACCGCTGCCCGAGGCCGTAGGCCGCGAGCGCCAGGGCGCCGCCGGCGAGCGCGAGCAGGTGCACCTCCTCGGTGAAGAAGGTCGCGATGATGATGACGACGATCGGGTCGTCGACGACCGCCATGGTGAGCAGGAAGGCCCGCAGCGACGTCGGCAGGTTGGAGCCCACGACCGCCAGCACCGCCAGCGCGAAGGCGATGTCGGTGGCCGCAGGGATCGCCCAGCCGCCGGTCTCGCCCCCCGCGTTGACCGCGAGGTAGACCAGCGCCGGCACGGCCACGCCGCTGATCGCGGCCACCACCGGGACCGCGGCGTCGGCCGGTCGCCGCAGCGACCCGACGACGAACTCCCGCTTGAGCTCCAGCCCTGCGACGAAGAAGAACAGCGTCAGCGCTCCCTCGGCCGCCCAGTGCTCGAGGTCGAGCGGGCCGACCAGGAAGTGCCGCAACGAGTCGTACGACGGCTCCGACACGTTGGCCCAGACCAGCGCCACCGCCGCCGCGATGAGCGCCAGCGCGCCGCCGACTGTCTCCTGGCGGAACAGGTCACCGAGGAAGCTGCGCTCCCGCGGGTCGAGGTCGGGGAAGAAGCGGCGGACGAAGGACGTGTCGGACATGGGGGGCCTCCGGACGAGAGCGGGCAGCGGTCGTCGTACGTGCCGACCAGGCTTCCCGGCGCTCCGCGGCGATCCTATCGGGCCCGGGGTCCCTGGCCCGATTCGGTGGCGTGCCCTTGTGTAGGGTCGAAGCGGATCAGCGACACGGAGCGAGGGACCCATGAGCTACCCGGTCAAGGACAGCGACCCGACCATCGGTCGTCTCGTCACCGATGCCAGCCGAGACATCTCCACGCTGATCTCGCAGGAGATCCAGCTGGCCAAGTCCGAGCTGCAGGTGAGCATCAAGAACGGCGGCACCGGCCTCGGTCTGTTCGCCGCGGCCGGCTTCTTCGGCGTGATGAGCCTGATCATGCTCTCGATCGCGATCGCGTTCCTCATCAACTGGAACGGCCACGGCCTCGCGCTGCACTGGGCGTTCCTGATCGTGTTCGGCTTCTACCTCCTGCTGGCGGGGATCCTGGCGCTGGTCGGGCTGCGCAAGGTGAAGCGCGTCAAGGCCCCCGAGCGCGCGATCCACCAGGCACAGGAGACCGCCGCCGCCCTCAAGCGGAGCTGACGCGGCCCAGGGTCACCCCGCGCAGGGTCACCCCGCGCAGGCGCCCGTCGACACCGGGGCGTCGCCCTCGAGGCCCGCCGCGGCGGTCTCGCGCAGCTGGTCGGCCGTCAGCGCGTAGCCCGTCTGGCGGTCGGTCACCGACGCCGCGAAGACCAGCCCGGCCACCTCGCCGCGGGAGGTCACGATTGGCCCGCCGCTGTTGCCCGGTCGCACGTTGCCGCGCAGCGAGAAGACCTCGCGGACGACGGTGCTGCTGCCATAGATGTTGGGCGAACGGAGTCGCTGCTCGGCGCGGATCCGCGCCGTCTCGACGTCGAACGGGCCAACCAGGGGCTAGCCCAGGATGGCGACGCCGGTGCGCTCGGCGACGTCGAAGTCGAAGGGCAGCGGGTCCGCGAGCTCCTCGACGGACAGCACCGCGATGTCGAGGTCGGGGTCATAGGCCACCACCGTGGCCGACACCGGGTCGCCGCCCTCGGCGGAGACCTCGACGTCGGTCACGCCCGCCACCACGTGGGCGTTGGTCATCACCCGTCCGGGGCTGTAGAAGAAGCCCGACCCCTCCACCCCCTGGCCGCAGCGGTTCTCGCCGCGGACCTTGACCACGCTCGCACCCGCGTCGAGCACGTCGGGGTCCTTCAGCAGCCGCTGCGGGCCCGCCGGCACCGGCACGATCCGCTCCGGCGCGAAGGGCTCGAGGTAGCGGGGGAAGAAGCTCTCCCCCACCACGTTGTCGAAGGCGTGGAGCACCTGACCTGCTCGCTGGGGGAGCAGTTGGTCGACCTTGCCGAGCACGGCCGAGTCGCGCACCAGCGGGGTGATCCCGCCGAGACGTGACCCGGAGATCGCCACCCCGAGCGCCCAGGCGACCAGCAGCACGGCGGCGGCGCTGAGCAAGGCGCCCCCGACGGCGTCGACGGCACGGACCGGCTGCCAGGTGATCCGGTCGCGCAGGTGTGCGCCGGCGTACTGCATCGCAGCCTGGCCGAGCGAGGCGGCCAGGATCACGATGAACAGCGCCCCCATCGACACCCACACCGACGGCGCCGCGTCGCCGAGCGCCTTCGGCGCCAGCCAGACACCGAACAGCCCACCGAGCAGGAGGCCGGCCGTGGCGAAGGCGCCGGTGATGAAGCCCTGCCAGTAGCCGGACAGCGCGTAGGCGAAGACGAGCACGATGAGCACCCAGTCGAGCAGGTTCACCGCGGCTCCTCGGAGCGGTCATCCGCCGGGCCTTCGAGCGCGGCACGCGTGAGACCACCTTGCAGCATCGAATCGGGAAGGTCACGCACCCGGGTCTGGTCCCACGGGCGCGTCCAGCCCGCGTGGTCGAACAGCCGCGACACCACGCCCGCGGTGAAGCCCCACAGCAGCAGGTCCTTGCCCTCGCCGATCCAGAACGCCGGCCCGAGCCAGCCGGTGCGCGGGTGCCGGGTCATGAAGCGGTGCTCGGGGTCGGTCAGCTCGGCCACCGGCTCGCGGAGGACGGCGTGCACCTCGCCCGGGTCGACGACGCTCACCGGGCTCGGCTGCGCCCACCAGCCCAACACCGGCGTCACCGCGAAGTTGCTCGGGGGGAGCCACAGCTCCGGCAGCTCCGCGAAGACCTCCACGCCGGCGGCGTCCAGACCCGTCTCCTCCTCCGCCTCGCGCAGCGCCGCTGCCACGGCGTCCTCGGCGTCCTCCAGCGCCCCGCCCGGGAAGGAGACCTGCCCGGGATGGTGGCGCAGGTGGTGGGCCCGCTCGGTCAGCAGCAGGTCGGGCCCGGCCTCGGTCTCACCGAAGAGGATCAGCACCGCCCCACGACGCGGGCTGGCATCCTCCGGTGGCACCAGCCGGGTCAGGTCGGCCGCGCCGAGACCCACCGCGGCGTCTCGCACCGGAGCCAGCCAGGCCGGGATCACGAGGCCGGCCCGTCGATGTCGAGGTAGGTCGAGACGAGCTCCTGGAGCTCGCGGACGTCGGTGACCTCACGGGCCTCGAGGTGGACCACCTCGCCCTCGGCGTCGACCAGAGCGACCATCGGCAGCCCGCGCGCCACCAGGCCGGGCGGCGGGCCCTCGGTCAGGCTCTCGGGGTCGGCGAGCAGGGGGTAGGTGACGCCGGCGTCGCGGGCCAGCTCGAGGGCCGCACGGGGCTGGGTGTCCTGGAAGTCGATGCCGACCACGGCCACCCGGCCGGCGTACTCCTCCGCGAAGCGCTGGTAGACCGGCAGCTCCTCCCGGCAGGGCGGACACCACGATGCCCAGACGTTGACCACCATCGGGCCCCTCAGCGTGCCCAGCGGCACGTCGGGACCCCCACCCAGGCACGGCAGCGTCACGTCGGGCAGGCCGCCGTCGACGGCCACGCCCTGGCCGGGCGAGCAGTCGGCGATGCCGGCCTGCTTCTTCAGGGCGCGCAGCTGCGGGGTGTCGACGTCGACGCCCGACCCGCCGGCGATCAGCCCCGGGCCCTGGTCGGACGCGCAGCCGGCGAGGGTGGCCGCGAGCAGCACTCCCAGCAGCAGACGGCCGATCCTCACGCCGGGCCCTCGGTGCGAACCAGGGCGGCGGCGGTCGCGGGGTCGGTCGGTCCCTCCCCGAACGCGGGGCACCAGCGGGCCACCGGGCACGCACCGCAGGCGGGCTTCTTGGCGTGGCAGACGCGGCGGCCGTGCCAGATGAGGTGGTGGCTGAGCATGGTCCAGTCCCGCTTCGGGAAGAGCTCGCCGACCGCGTGCTCCACCTTGACCGGGTCGGTCTCGGTGGTCCAGGCGAACCTCCGGACAAGCCGCCCGAAGTGGGTGTCGACGGTGATGCCGGGCACCCCGAAGGCGTTGCCGAGCACCACGTTGGCGGTCTTGCGGCCGACTCCCGGGAGCGTGACCAGGTCGTCGAGGCGCGGCGGCACCTGGCCGTCGAAGTGCTCCACGATCGCCTGGCTGAGCTTGAGCAGCGCCTGGGTCTTCTGCCGGAAGAAGCCGAGCGGCCCGACGATCTGCTCGAGATGCTCGCGCGAGGCGCCGGCCATCGCCTCGGGGGTGGGGTAGGCCGCGAACAAGGTCGGCCGCACCGCGTTGACGCGACGGTCGGTCGTCTGCGCGCTGAGCACCGTGACGACCAGCAGCTGGAAGGGGTCGTCGAAGTCGAGCTCGCAGCGCGCGTCGGGGTAGGTCGCGGCGAGCACGCGGTCGATCTTGCGGGCGCGCCTCACCAGGGCGGTCTCGGGCACCGGACCAGGGTACGGGCAGCCGCCGACCGCCCGGGTTGCGACCGCTCGCCGCCCCTTGGACGCCGTACGACGACTGGCCGGGGACCGCGGTGCGGATGTGAGCAAAGCCACTCGCTAGGATCAGAGGACCCGGTGGCTGCCGGGAGACGGAAGGGGAGGCTCCCGTGGTCAACAACGACGTGCTTCGTCAGGCTCCGCTGTTCAGCGCCCTCGACGACGAGGCCGCCACCGCGCTGCGTGCCTCGATGACCGACACCCGGCTCCGGCGCGGGGAGGTGCTCTTCCACGAGGGCGACTCGGGCGACCGGCTCTACATCGTCACCGAGGGCAAGGTGAAGCTCGGCCGGACGTCCTCCGACGGGCGCGAGAACCTGCTGGCCATCCTCGGCCCCGGGCAGATGTTCGGCGAGCTGTCGCTGTTCGACCCCGGTCCGCGGTCGGCGACCGTGACCGCGGTGACCGACACCGTGTTCGCCTCGCTGTCCCACGAAGACCTCCTGCGTTGGCTCGACGGCCGCCCGGTCGTGGCCCGAGGGCTGCTCGCCCAGCTCGCCGGTCGACTCCGCAAGGCCAACGACGTGGTCGCCGACCTGGTGTTCTCCGACGTGCCCGGCCGGGTGGCCAAGGCACTCCTCGACCTGGCCGACCGCTTCGGCCGCACCGCCGACGACGGCATCCACGTGCACCACGACCTCACCCAGGAGGAGCTGGCCCAGCTGGTCGGCGCCTCGCGCGAGACGGTCAACAAGGCGCTCGCCGACTTCGCGTCCCGAGGCTGGCTGCGCCTGGAGCCCCGCTCCGTGGTGATCATGGAGGTCGACCGGCTCTCCCGACGGGCCCGCTGACTCCCTCGGAGATAGTCCGCTACGAATCGCACCGGTTTCCCCCGGGCGAGTGGTGCCGAACGTAGCGGACTATGGCCGCCTCGGCCGGCGCGTCGCTGCCTCGGCGAAACCGGCGCCGCGCTGACATCCGAGCAGGGCGGCTGCGACGTCGTACCTCATGAGGAGGTGACATGGTCCTGACCCGGGAGGTCGCCACGACCACGGCGGAGCGCTCGTTCGACGAGTTCGTCGCCGCGCGCGGTCGCGCCCTGGGGCGGACGGCGTACCTCCTGACCGGTGACCACCACCTCGCCGAGGACCTCCTCCAGACCGCGCTGATGCAGACCGCCCGGCACTGGGAGCGCATCCACGGCTCACCGGAGGCCTACGCCCGACGCATCCTCTACCACCAGAACATCTCCTGGTGGCGGCGCAAGCGGTGGCAGGAGAGCCCGCTGCTGGACCACGACTCCCCGGCGCCGGCCGCCGATCCCGACCTGCGGGTGACCCTCGAGGAAGCCCTGCGCCGGCTCACCGTCCGGCAGCGCACGATCCTGGTGCTGCGCTACTTCGAGGACCTCACCGAGGCCCAGACGGCCGCCGAGCTCGGCATCTCGCTCGGCGCCGTCAAGTCCATGACCCGCCAGGCCCTCGGCCGGCTGCGCACCCTCGCGCCGGAGCTGGCCGAGCTGATCGGAAGCAGTGACAGCGCATGACCGAGCGACTGAAGGAGCAGCTGCAGCGGCTGGGCGACGAGGCGCCCGAGCTGCGGCTGCCCAGCGACGCCTGGGCGCAGGGGCGCCGAGCCCGACATCGCGACCACCTGCTCACCGGGTTGCTGCTCGTGGTGGTCGTGGCGCTGGCCGGCACCTTGCTGCGGGTCACTCCGGCCTCGCGAATGGCGGCCGAGATGGTGGCCCCTCGCACCGAACCGGCGGATGGCGTCCCCGACCGGCTCCGGCCCGGCAGCGATCTCGCGGTCGCGCCAAACTTGGCGGTCGGCGTCACCAGCGTCGTCTATGTAGACCAGGAGCGCCGGGTGGTCGCGGTGGCGGCCGACAGGGGTTCCTACCGCCTTCTCCCGCTCCCACGCGGCCTGACGAGCCCCCACGGCGGGGCAGTGGCCCTGGACCGCAGCGGAACGATGCTCGCCTACACCTGGATGCGAGAGAACGACTCCGGCGGCCCGGAGGTGCTGACCGGCTTCGATGTCGCCGACCTGACGACGGGGCGCCTGCAGCGGTATCGCCTGAACGGCCGCGCGGGGATCGACGTCACGGACCTCGTCTGGAGCCCGCAGGGTCGATGGCTGGCCTGGCGGGGCCTCCAGGCCTCCCGACTCTCCAGCGACGGCGTCGGCGTGCAGGGGCGCTTCGGGCGCGAGGCCATCGGGAGGCTGGACCTCACCACCGGCGGGATCGTCCAAGAGCGCCTCCCGGCGGTCGCCGCACGAGGCATCACGGTCGACGAGGACGGGGTGGTCTGGGTGTTCGGTTCCCGGGCAACCGCGTCCAGGACCCTGCCGGGGTGGGCAAGGCGACCCGCGTCGCCGCCCGCGCCGGAGAACCTCCAGGAGTCTGCGCCCGCCTCTCCGAACGGTCGGGTCCTGCTGTTGGGCGAGGGCGGCGCGGCTGCCTCGCCGGCCATGGTGGTAGCGGGACTCCCCGGCCCGGAGTACGCCGACCTGAACCCCCAGTTCAGCGCCGGTAGCCGTGCCAGCGCCCGAACGGTCGGCTGGATCGACGACAGCCATGCCCTCGTCCAGGTCACCGGCTATGGCGACCGGGAGGGCGACTACACCCCGGTGGAGAGCCTGAGCCTGGCGATCGTCGACATCCGCGCAACCAGCGGCGACACCCGGCAGGTCACGCACATCGACGATCCCGAGTCGGTTCGACACCTCGAGGTGGCGACCGACCTGATGACGCTGGACCGCCCCACGGTCTCCCGTCCTGGACCGTGGTCGTTTGCCGGGACGCTCCTGGTGGCTGGGCTCTCCGCACTCGTGCTGGCGCTGGCCGTGGCCCTCGTCGTACGTCGGCGCCGGCTGCCCCGGCCCTGACCTGATCCCCCCTGGCGATAGTCCGCTACGTTCGGCACCAGTGGAGCCCCGCAGAGTGGTGCCGAACGTAGCGGACTATCCCACCAGGCCGCGGGAGAAGAGATAGGTGAGCTGGGCCCGGACGGAGAGCTCGGCGGCTCCCCAGAGGACCTCGTCGACGTCGGCGTAGACGATCTCCACGACGGCCCGAGGCAGCCCGCTGTCGTCGGCCAACGGGTCGGGGCCGGTGAGCGAGACGTACGTCGCCGGGTCGGCGCGCAGCTCCCGGACCGCCTCCCGCACCTGCTCGAGCCGCTCGCGCCGATGGGCCACGTAGTAGTCCAGCACCGGCAGCGCCTCGGGGATCACCGGCCCGTGGCCGGGCCAGATCGCGCTCACCTCGTGGGCCGCCGCCAGCGCGTGGAGCCGGTCCAGCGAGTCGAGATAGGCGCCGAGCCGCCCGTCGGGATGCGCGACGACGGTGGTGCCGCGGCCGAGCACCGTGTCGCCGGTCAGCACCGCCCCCTCGGCCGGCAGCAGGAAGGACAGCGAGTCCGAGGTGTGGCCGGGCGTCGCCACCACGCGCACCTCCCAGCCGCCGAGCTCGACGACATCGCCCTCGCCGAGCCCCTCCTCACCCAGCCGATGGGCCGGGTCGAGCGCGCGCACCCCGCAGCCGACGCGCTCGGCAAACGCCCGCGCGCCCTCGGAGTGGTCGGCATGCCCGTGGGTGAGCAGCACCCCGCGCACCTCGCCGGCAGCCTCCGCCACGGCGGCCAGATGGCTCTCGTCGAGCGGCCCCGGGTCCACGACGTACGACGGCCCGTCGGGCGCGCCGCGCAGCACCCAGGTGTTGGTGCCGTCGAGCGTCATGAGGCCCGGGTTGGGGGCCAGCACGCAGGCGCTCGCGGCGCCGAAGGACCCACCGGCCCACCCGGCAGGGGACGTCATGACCGCCCCTCGCCGAGGTGTGCCGCGATCAGCCCGTCGAGCCAGGGCGGGTTCGACAACGCCGGCTCCGGGTCGTCGACCAGCTCGGGCATGAACATCTCCACCATCCGTCCCTCACAGGCGGCCAGCGCCTCCTCCGGGCCGGCGTACGACGCCAGCTCGAGGCAGGTGAGATAGGTGGGCGGCAGCATCGCGATCTCCCCGGCGTCGGCGCCGGCCACCGCGCCCGCGAGCGGCAGCCAGGCCACCGCGTCGGACTCGGTCGAGACGTCGCGGGTCCGTTGGCCCGCCGGCAGCTCGGCCACGAAGAACCAGGTGCGATAGCGGCGCGGCTCGAACTCCGGGGTCAGCCAGCCCGACCAGGCGCCCAGCAGGTCGGCCCGGAGCACCAGGCCGCGCCGGCGCAGCAGGTCGGTCAGCGACAGCTCGCGGGCCTCGAGTGCCAGGCGGTCGGCCTCCCAGTCGTCGCCGGTCGTGTCGGCGACCACCGACGCACCGTCGGGCCCGGCGAGCAGGACCCCCGACTCCTCGAACGTCTCCCGCACCGCCGCACAGACCAACGCGCGGGCGAGCGCCTCGTCGACACCCAGCCGGGCGGCCCAGACCTCCGGCCCGGGGCCGGCCCAGCCGACCTCCTCGTCGTCGCGCGGGTCGACGCCGCCGCCGGGGAAGACGTACATCCCGTGGGCGAAGGCCATCCCCGAGTGTCTCCGCAGCAGGTAGACCTCGGGCCCGCCCGCCCCGGGGCGCAGCAGCGCGACGGTGGCCGCCTGCCGGGGCTCCACCGGGCTGCGCACGCCGGCGGCGTACTCCCGAGCCCGGTCGGCCAGCGCCGACGACAGGGGCAGCCGCACCTCAGACCTCGACGACCAGCTCGACCTCGACCGGCACGTCGAGCGGCAGGGAGGCGACCCCGACCGCGGACCGCGCGTGGCGACCCGCGTCGCCGAAGACCTCGCCGAGCAGCTCCGAGGCGCCGTTGGCGACCTTGGGCTGCGCGGTGAAGTCGGGCGTCGAGGCGACGAACACCACGGCCTTCACGACCCGCTTGACCGCGTCCAGCCCACCGACCTCGGCAGCCACGGCGGCCAGCGCGTTGAGGGCGCACTGCCGCGCGCACTCGTAGCCCTGCTCCTCGCTCACCTCCGCACCGAGCTTGCCGGTCGCCAGCATCGCGCCGTCACGCGCCGGGAGCTGGCCGGCGGTGAACACCAGGTTCCCGGACCGGGCCGTGGGCTGGTAGGCAGCGAGAGGAGGAACCACCTCGGGGAGCGTCAGCCCGAGCTCCGCGAGCCGCTCCTCGGGCCCGGTCACGACGCCACCGGCCGCTTGAAGTAGCCCACGAGGTTCTCGGGGTTCATGCCCGGCACGATCTGCACCAGCTCCCAGCCGTCGGCACCGAAGTTGTCGAGGATCTGCTTGGCCGCATGCACCAGGATCGGCGCGGTGAGGTACTCCCACTTGGTCATGGGGCGACCCTACTCCTGACGCCACCGTCCCCCGGACGGCCGGGAGGCGCCCGAATCCGCTTGAGCTCAACCCTGCTTGAGCTCCTAGCATCTCCTCGTGACCACCAGCCCTCCCGCCCCGAGCGCGCCGCAGGTCCGGGAGGGCCTGCTCTCCTCGCGGTACGCCGCCACCACGGCCGGGATGTTCGCACTGGTGTTCTTCTCCGCCTTCGAGGCGCTCGCGGTGACCACCGTGATGCCCGGCGTCGCCCGCGAGCTCGACGGCGTCCGCCTCTATGCCCTGAGCTTCGCCGCGCCGTTGGCCAGCGGGGTGGTCGGCATGGTGCTCACCGGGTGGTGGAGCGACCGGCGCGGGCCGGGAACGCCCCTGCTCGCCTCGATCGGCGCGTTCACCGTGGGGCTGGTCGTCTGCGGGCTCGCGCCGACGATGCCCGTCCTGGTGGCCGGACGGCTGCTGCAGGGGCTGGGGGGCGGCGGCCTCACCGTGGGGCTCTACGTGGTGGTCGGCGTGGTCTTCCCGACGGCGCTGCAACCGGCCCTGTTCGCCAGCTTCGCGGCCGCCTGGGTGCTGCCCTCGCTCGTGGGTCCCAGCGCGGCGGCCTGGGTCGCGGGCCTGGTCGGCTGGCGCTGGGTGTTCCTCGGCGTGGTCGCTCTGGTCGGCCTGGCCACGGTGCTGGTGCTGCCGGCGGTGCGCGCGCTGCCGCCCCCGACCGAACCGGACCCGGCCCGGCCGGGCGACCCCGGGGGTCGCCGTCTGGGGTGGGCCGTGGTGGCCGCCGTGGCGGTGCTCGCGCTGGACCTCGTCGGGCAGCGAGCACTGGCGCTCTCCGTGCTGGCCGGGGTCCTGGTGCTGGTCGCCGTCCGCCCGCTGGTGCCGCCGCGCACGCTGCGCGCCGCCCCGGGGCTCCCCAGCGTCATCCTGGCGCGGGGGATGCTCAGCGCCGGCTTCTTCAGCGCCGAGGCCTACCTGCCATTCGTCCTCCAGGAGCAGTGGGCGTGGTCGCCGACGTCCGCCGGTGCCGCGCTGGCGGCGGCCGGCCTGTCCTGGACACTGGCGAGCCACGTGCAGGCCCGGCTGCGGGACCGGTGGACGGACCAGCGGGCGATCCTGGTCGGCGCCGCGGGGCTCACCCTCGGCGTCGCCGGGGCGTTCGCCGCGGTCGCCCTCGACGCGCCCGCGGCGGCGCTGGTGTCGTCGTACGGCCTCTCCGCGGCGGGCATGGGGATCGGCTACCCGAGGACCAGCGTGGCCACCCTGTCCGCCTCCGACGACCGCGACCGGGGCTTCAACTCCTCCGCGCTGTCGGTGGCCGACTCACTGGGCGGCGCCCTCGCCCTCGCCGTCAGCGGCGTGCTGTTCGCCACCGAGGCGTCCTTCTCCGCGGTGTACGCCGGCGCGGTGGGCTGGGCCCTGCTCGCGGTCGTCGCCGCCACGCGGGCACGCCCGCTCCCGGCCGCCGCCTGACCCATCGTGTGCTCCAGAGGGCCCCGCCACCGGCGTGTCGAGGGACAGACCGCAGCAAACGATGGGAAAACAGCGGACGCCGCTACGACGTGGGGTGATCGCAGCGGCGTCCGAAGGGCCTCGTGGGGCCCGGGTGCCGGGCCCTCGTGCAGGCCCGATGGAGAAGTTGTATCCGGCCGTGGGCATCCCTCGGTGCGGAACACGCGTCTTCTTTACCGACCCGGCCGCCACGGCTAGACCAGAGCCTCGACGAGCGGCCGCCGCCGAGCGGCCGTGGAGCCTCTCACCCCCGACACTAGGGTGGAGACGTGGCGACGAGCGCGGCCGGCCGGGCCCCCCAGCGAGGCCCTCAGGACGACCGCTGGGCCGAGGTCCGGCTGCACGTGGTCACCGGCAAGGGCGGCACCGGCAAGTCCACCGTCGCCGCCGCGCTGGCCCTCGCCCTGGCCTCCCACGGGCGCCGGGTGCTGCTCTGCGAGGTGGAGGGCCGGCAGGGAATCGCCCGGATGTTCGACGTCGACCCGCTGCCCTACGCCGAGCGCCGGATCGCGACCGGGCTCGCGGGGGCGGACGGCCGGGCGGGCGCCGTGCACGCGCTGCACATCGACCCCGAGTCGGCGCTGATGGAGTACCTCTCGATGTACTACAAGCTCGGCCGCGCCGGCCGGGTCCTCGACCGCTTCGGCGTCGTCGAGTTCGCGACCACGATCGCCCCCGGCGTGCGCGACGTGCTGCTCACCGGCAAGGTCTACGAGGCGGTCAAGCGCAACAGCCGCAACCGCGGGGCCACCCAGTACGACGCCGTGGTGCTCGACGCGCCTCCCACCGGCCGCATCGTGCAGTTCCTCGGGGTCAACACCGAGCTGGCCGGGCTGGCGCGGATGGGACCGATCAAGCACCAGGCCGACTCGGTGATGACGCTGCTGCGCTCGCCCCGCACGGCGGTGCACCTGGTCACGCTCCTCGAGGAGATGCCGGTGCAGGAGACGGCCGACGCGATCGAGGAGCTGCGCGCAGCGGAGCTGCCCGTCGGGGCGGTCATGGTCAACCAGGTGCGACCCGACGAGCTCGACGACACCTCGCTCGCCGACGCGCTCGCGGGCAGGCTCGACGGACCGCGCATCGCGGCCGACCTGGCGGCGGCCGGCGTCGAGGCCGGCGACACCCTCGTCGCCGAGCTCACCGAGGAGGCTCGCGACCACGCCGAGCGGCGGGCACTGGAGGACGAGCAGCGGTCCCGGGTCGCCGCGCTGGACCGGCCGACGTACGAGCTGCCGCGGCTGGCCGGCGGCGTGGACCTCGGTGGGCTCTACGAGCTGGCCGCCCGGCTGCGCGAACAGGGGATGTGATGACGCCCCAGGGCGACCGACGGCGGCTCCGGGTGGGCCCGCTCGCGTCGACGGCGCGGCAGGCGCCGCCGCTCGACGTCGACGAACTGCTCGACGACCCCGACACCCGGATCATCGTGTGCTGCGGGTCCGGCGGCGTCGGCAAGACCACGACCTCGGCCGCGTTGGCGCTGCGCGCCGCCGAGCGCGGGCGCCACGTCGTCGTGCTGACGATCGACCCGGCCCGGCGGCTGGCACAGTCGATGGGCATCGAGGTGCTCGACAACACGCCCCGCCCGGTGCCAGGGCTGACCTGGCCGAAGGGCTCGCGCAAGCGACCCGTCGACGCCCCTCGGATGGACGCCATGATGCTCGACATGAAGCGCACCTTCGACGAGGTGGTCGAGAGCCAGGCCAACCCGGAGAAGGCCCAGCAGATCCTCGACAACCCCTTCTACCAGGCGCTGTCGAGCTCGTTCGCGGGCACGCAGGAGTACATGGCGATGGAGAAGCTCGGGCAGATCTCCCGCGACGCCGAACGCGACGGCAGCTACGACCTGATCGTGGTGGACACCCCGCCCTCGCGGTCGGCCCTGGACTTCCTGGACGCCCCGGAGCGGCTCTCGAGCTTCCTCGACGGACGCTTCATCCGGCTGCTGCTCGCGCCGGCCCGGGGACCCGCGCGGATGATGACCGCGGGGCTGGGCGTGGTCACCTCCACCCTGACCAAGGTGCTGGGCGCCCAGGTCCTCCAGGACATGCAGACCTTCGTGGCCGCCTTCGACACCCTGTTCGGCGGGTTCCGACAGCGCGCCCAGCAGACCTACCGGCTGCTGCAGTCGGAGGGTACGGCGTTCCTCGTGATCGCCGCGCCGGAGCCCGACGCGCTGCGCGAGGCGGCGTACTTCGTCGAGCGCCTCGGCGAGGACCAGATGCCGCTCGCCGGGCTGGTGGTCAACCGGGCGACGGCGACCTCACCGGAGGACCTCGACGCGGAGGAGGCCCTGGCCGCGGCGACGCGCCTGGACCGGAAGAGAAGCCGGTCGGCGACGGCCGGCCTGCTGCGGCTGCATGCCGACCGGATGCGGCTCGCGGAGCGGGAGGCGCGGTTGCGGGAGCGGTTCACGGCCGCCCATCCCGAGGTGCCGACCGTGGTGGTGCCGGCGCTGTCCACGGATGTGCACGACCTCGACGGGCTCCGCGAGGTGGGCACGCTACTGGCCGGCGGCTGAGCCGAGGGGTCCGTCCGATCCTCTCCTCGACGCAGCCACCGGCCAGCAGGCAGATGGGAGACGTCCGACGGTCAGAGGACCGCAGGGATCTTGCCGTGCTCCTGCTTGGCAGCCTCCAGCACGGTGCGCCACGACGCAGCGGGCCGGCGACGGAGCAGCGCACGGCGCTCACGCTCGGTCATGCCGCCCCAGACACCCCACTCGATCTGGTTGTCGAGAGCCTCGGCCAGGCACTCGGTGCGAACCGGGCAACCCCGGCACACCAGCTTGGCCTTGTTCTGCTCGGCGCCCCGCACGAAGAGCGCGTCCGGCTCCTGCTCCCGACACTTGGCCGACGAAGCCCAGTCCTCAATCCACATGATGATGTCCCCACATCCATCCGGGCCGACGACCGTCCTGGTGACAGCCGCTCTTGCCTCAGGGCAATAAGTTAAGAAAACGGTGGACTGGACAACAGGTCCGAGAGTGTCAAATGGCGTAGTCCGTTGGGACTAGGCCGCTATGGTCCGCGAAATGGGCCGGGACTAGTCCGGTCCCGTACTCTGGGGCCCATGACCCGGCCCCCGGAGGAGCGACTCTCCCCTGCCCGCGTGCTCTCGCACCTGGGCGTGATGGGCATCGTCGCCGTGGTCATGGGGGTCATCGTGGCCGGCCTCGCCATCCCGTTCGCGGGGGCGCTCGGCATCGGTGCGCAAGAGGTCGCGAAGACCATGGACAAGCTGCCGCAGGAGCTCGAGACCGAGCCGCTGGCCCAGCGCACCAAGATCCTCGACGCCGACGGCGACACGATGGCGGTCATCTACGACCAGAACCGCATCAACGTCTCGCTCAAGAACGTGTCCGCCCGGATGCGCGAGTCGATCATCTCGATCGAGGACTACCGCTTCTACGAGCACGGCGCCCTCGACCTGAAGGGCACGCTGCGCGCGCTGATCAAGAACAAGGCCACCGGGCAGCAGGTCCAGGGCGGGTCCTCGATCACCCAGCAGATGGTCAAGCTGACCCTGGTCCAGCAGGCGAAGAACAAGGAGGAGCGGCTCGCCGCCACCGACGACACCTACGCCCGCAAGCTCCGCGAGCTGCGCTACGCCATCGCCATCGAGGAGCAGCACTCCAAGGACTGGATCCTGGAGCGCTACCTCAACATCGCCTACTTCGGCGACGGGGCCTACGGCGTGCAGGCGGCCGCCAAGCACTACTTCGGCACCGATGCCAAGCGGCTGAGCCTGCGCCAGGCGGCGATGCTGGCGGGGCTGGTCCGCAACCCCAACGGCTACGACCCCACCCGCTACCCCGACAAGGCCCTGGAGCGGCGCAACGTCGTGCTGCAGCGGATGGCCGACCTGAAGGTGATCACCCAGGCCGAGGCCGACCGGGTGAAGGACAAGGACCTCGGGCTGCACGTGCAGCCGGAGAACAACGGCTGCCTCGACTTCAGCGCCCAGTTCTTCTGCGACTACGTCCTCAACTACCTCTACCAGGACAAGGACCTCGGCAAGACGGTCAAGCAGCGCAAGCAGCTGCTCAAGACCGGTGGCCTGACCATCCACACCACGATGAACCCGAAGTACCAGAAGGCCGCGGAGACCTCCGTGGCCAACCACGTCTACGCCACCGACCCGGCGGTCGGCGGGCTGGCTCTGGTCCGACCGGGCACCGGCGAGGTGCTCGCCCTGGCTCAGTCGCGGCCGATGGGCTTCGACGCCAAGAAGGGCGAGACGTTCCTCAACTTCACGATCCCCAAGGAGCTCGGCGGGGCCGCGGGCTTCCAGCCGGGGTCGACGTTCAAGGCGTTCACACTCGCCTCGGCGATCTCCGACGGCGTCCCGCTCGACTACACCATCCAGTCGCCGGGCATGATCATCTCCAACCAGGACCAGTACCTCAACTGCCGCGACAAGCCCGCCGCCTACGGCGATGAGGACTACGCGAACTACGACATCTCCTACAACGCCAGCGGCGGGCCACGGACGCTCTGGGACGGCACCCAGGACTCCGTCAACACCTTCTATCTCCAGCTCGAGGGCTACACCAACCTCTGCCAGCCCTACCGGCTGGCCAAGAAGCTCGGGGTCAATCTCGACCACCCGCGGCCGACCGAGGACAACGGCAACTTCGAGATGGCGCCCACGTTCACCCTGGGCGTCCCCGACGCCAGCCCGCTGGAGATGGCCGAGGCCTACGCCACCTTCGCCGCGCACGGCAAGCACTGCGACAGCCGGCCGGTCAGCTCGATCGACGACGCCGACGGCAAGACCCTGAAGAAGTACCCCGCGGAGTGCCAGCAGATCCTCGACGCCGGAGTCGCCGACGCCGTCGCCAAGATCATGGAGGGCGTCATCAACGGAGGTTTCGCCTCGGCCCAGCGGCTGCGGGTGCCGGCCGCCGGCAAGACCGGCACCACCCAGGGCCAGAAGGCCGTGTGGTTCCTCGGCTTCACCCCCGAGGCCGCGGCCGCCTCGATGGTCGCCGGCGTCAACGCCAAGGTGCAGCCGACCACCCTCCAGGGCAAGGTCGTGCACGGCTCCTACATCTCCTCGGCCAGCGGCTCGGCCTACGCCGCACCGCAGTGGGGCGACCTGATGCGGGTGGTCGCCGAGGACCTCGACTACGTCGACTTCCCGACGCCCGACCTGAGCGGCGTCAAGCCCGCACCGATGACGTCGGTTCCGTCGGTCACCGGGCTGACCGTGTCCGAGGCGATCTCCCTGCTCCACTCGCAGGGGCTCAAGGCCGCGATCGACGTGCACGTGACCCACTCCTACTCCGCGAGCGAGTCGGTGCGGATCTCCTATCCCGCCCCCGGCGCCTCCGTCCTCAAGGGCGGCATGGTGCTGCTGGTGCCCTCCTCCAACGCCCCCGCGCCTCCCAAGAAGGGCAAGAAGAACAAGCACGGCGGCCGCGGAAACAACGGCGGGGGCAACGGCGGCGGCAACGGCGGCGGGGGTGGCGGCGGACGCCGCTGACCGGCGACGCGCGGGAGATGGCCGCGCGACCTGCCCGAGAGCGCGCCCCGACGTGCGGAGGAGGGTGTCGCGACACCGTGGTCAGCCGAGCTGCCGGCGTACCTCCGCGGCGACGGCGGCGCCGTCGGCACGACCCTTGGTCTGCGGCGTGAGCACGCCCATCACCTTGCCCATCGCGCGCATGCCCTCGCCGGCGGCTCCGGTCTGGGCGATGGCTGCCGTCACCAGGTCGGCGATCTCGGCCTCACCGAGCTGGGCCGGCAGATAGTCGGCGATCACCTCGGCCTCGGCCTGCTCCTTCGCCGCCATCTCGGCGCGCCCGCCCTCGGTGAACGCAGCGACCGCCTCCCGGCGCTTCTTGGCCTCGCTCGAGAGCACCCCCACGATGTCGTCGTCGGAGAGCTCCCGCGCCTCCTTGCCGGCCACCTCGGCATTGGTGATCGCGGTCAGGACCATGCGCAGGGTGCTCGAGCGCACCTCGTCGCGGGCCTTCATCGCGGCGGTCAGGTCGGTGCGGAGCCGGTCCTTGAGGGCACTCATGGAGGCCATTGTGGCAGTGCCGTCCACGGTGGCCCGTGGCCGCCAAAGGCAGCGACCGACTCGTTGACGCCGGGAACCGGGCGTGGTTGATTGTCGGGACGCCCCACATCCATCTCGGGAGGACCCATGGGACCGCTGCGCCGCCTGCTCGTCCGACTCGCGCTGATCGCGTTGGTCGGGTCGTCGATCATCGGCATCTCCACCGAGGCGTCGTACGCCTCGGCGTCCGCGTGCCCCGGGGGCGCCAGCGCGTTCCCCCATGACCTGCTCGGCGGACCCGTCTTCAACAAGGCCGGCGACACCGTGCTCGCGCACTTCGAGCCGTACTCCGACAACGACGGCAAGCTGTGCGTGATGCTGCAGGCAGACAAGTGGCGCGGCACACCGCACTACATGAGCATCAGGCTCTGCAAGACCTGGGGCGACACCAGCACCTGCGGCGCCGCCGACGCCGGCAACTTCAGCTACTACGCCGGCCCGGTGGTGCGGGACTTCAACCAGGCGAACCACTGCTACTGCGCCAAGGTGGTCGTGAAGCGACCCAACGGGACCGTCGCAGCCAGCGGGTTCCACTACATCGTCAGCAACTGAGGCCGCGAGCTCCGGGCTCCCGGCGCGCCGCCTTCACCGCGTCCGACATACTCGGACAGGTGAGGACGGTCGACACAGGTAGCGCCGGCGACTGGCCGGGCCGGCTGCTCGCCGCGCTCGGCGCCGGCGCGGCCGCCGGCGTCGCGCTGACGGCGTACGCCGCCTGGGAGGCGCGGCAGTACACCCTGCGGCATGCCACCGTGCCCGTGCTCCCCGACGGCGCCGACCCGTTGCGGGTGCTCCATCTCAGTGACCTGCACGTCACGCCTGCCCAGCGACGCAAGCTGGACTGGCTGCGCGGGCTGGCCGACCTCGACCCCGACCTGGTGATCACCACCGGCGACTTCCTGGCCCACGAGGAGGCCGTGGAGCCGGTGCTGGGGGCCTACGACGAGCTGCTCGAGCGGCCCGGGGTGTTCGTCTTCGGCTCCAACGACTACTTCGCCCCCCAGCTCAAGAACCCCCTGCGCTACCTGATGCCCGACGACGGACGGCGCAGCATCGACGCGCCGCCGCTCCCGTGGCCGGACCTGCAGGCGGGCCTGGCCAAGCGCGGCTGGCGGGAGCTGACCAACGCGCGCGACGAGCTGATGGTGGCCGGCCTGCGGATCGCGTTCGCGGGTGTCGACGACCCCCATCTGGGCTACGACCGGCTCGACCTGGTGGCCGGGCCGGCCGACCCCAGCGCCGACCTCCGGCTGGCCGTGACGCACGCGCCGTACCTCCGGGTGCTCGACCAGTTCGCCGCCGACGGCTACGACGCGATCATCGCCGGGCACACCCACGGCGGCCAGGTCTGCCTGCCGTTCGCCGGCGCGCTGACCACCAACTGCGACCTCGACAACGCCCGCGCCAAGGGGCTGCACCGGCACCCCGCCGACTCCGGTGCGGGCGACCCCGGGTCCGCCTGGCTGCACGTGTCCGCGGGCGTCGGCACCTCGCCCTACGCCCGGATCCGGGTCGCCTGCCGCCCCGAGGCCACGCTGCTCACGCTCACGCCGCGCTGACCCGAGACGGCGCCCCTGCTCCCCGAGACGGCGCTTGTGCACGATTGAGACGGCATGTCTGGCCGGGCCGGTCCGCGCGCCAGAACCGATTTCGGGACGCCCGACGGGCTCCGGTATGCTCGCCCAGGTTGCGGCGCCCGTCGTCGCATCGGGCTGTGGCGCAGTTTGGTAGCGCGCTTCGTTCGGGACGAAGAGGCCGCAGGTTCAAATCCTGTCAGCCCGACCAGTGTTTTCGCAGGTCAGAGGCCGTTTCCGGGTCACCGGAGACGGCCTCTTGTCGTGTCCGTCGCCACGGGTTCGTGCTCACCGGAGAGCGGGTTGCCCTCCCCGACGATCGCGGGGAGGAGCGCGTGATGCGTCGCGAGCTGGCGCTCGACTAGCGGCGGCACGGGCGCACGCCCCGGGAGTCACCTCAGAGCGAGGCGGCCACCAGCTCGGCGATCTGCACGGTGTTGAGCGCCGCCCCCTTGCGGAGGTTGTCGTTGCTCACGAAGAGCGCCAGGCCGCGGTCGTCGTCGACGCCGGGGTCCTGCCGGATCCGGCCGACGTACGACGGGTCCTTGCCGGCTGCCTGCAGCGGGTTGGGGATGTCGCTGAGCTCGACCCCGGGGGCGCCGGCCAGCAGCTCCTGGGCGCGGGCCACGGTGAGCGGCCGTGCGAACTCGGCGTTGATCGCCAGCGAGTGACCGGTGAAGACCGGCACCCGGACACACAGGCCGGAGACCCGCAGCTCGGGGAGGCCGAGGATCTTGCGCGACTCGTTGCGGAGCTTGTGCTCCTCGTCGGTCTCGCCCAGCCCGTCGTCGACGATCGAGCCGGCCAGCGGGAGCACGTTGTAGGCGATGGTGCGGGCGTACTTGACCGGCTCGGGGAAGGCCACCGACTCGCCGTCGTAGGCCAGCTCGCGCGCCTTGTCGCCCGCAGCGGCGACCTGGGAGGCCAGCTCCTCGACACCGGCGACACCGGAGCCGGAGACGGCCTGGTAGGTCGACGCGATCAGCCGGACCAGGCCGGCCTCGTCGTGCAGCGGCTTGAGCACCGGCATCGCCGCCATCGTGGTGCAGTTGGGGTTGGCGATGATGCCCTTGCGCGCCTCGTGGATCGCCTCGGGGTTGACCTCGGAGACGACCAGCGGCACGTCGGGGTCCATCCGCCAGGCCGAGGAGTTGTCGACGACCGTGACGCCCGCCGCGGCGAAGACCGGGGCGATCGCCCGCGAGGTGGTCGCGCCCGCGGAGAAGACCGCGATGTCGAGACCGCTCGGGTCGGCGGTCGAAGCGTCCTCCACGACGATCTCGCGGTCACCGAACGGCAGCACGGTGCCGGCCGACCGGGCGGAGGCGAAGAAGCGCACCTCGTCGGCCGGGAAGCCGCGCTCCAGCAGGATCTGACGCATCGCCACGCCCACCTGGCCGGTGGCGCCGACGACGCCGAGCCGCACCCCCGCGGTCATCGGCCGGTCCCGCCGTAGACCACGGCCTCGACCTGCTCGGTGTCGAGGTCGAAGGCGGTGTGGGTGGCGCGGACGGCGGCCTCCACCTGGGCCTCGTCGACGATGACCGAGATCCGGATCTCGGAGGTGGAGATCATCTCGATGTTGACGCCGGCCGAGGCCAGCGCGGCGAAGAACCGCGCGGTGATGCCCGGGTGGGAGCGCATGCCGGCACCGATCAGCGAGACCTTGCCGATCTGGTCGTCGTAGAGCAGCTTGTCGTAGCCCACCTCGTGCTGGATCTTGGCCAGCGCGCTCATCGCGGTCTGGCCGTCGCTGCGCGGCAGCGTGAAGGAGATGTCGGTGAGACCGGTGGCCGCGGCGGAGACGTTCTGCACGACCATGTCGATGTTGATCTCGGCGGCGGCCAGCGCCTCGAAGATCCGGGCGGCCTCGCCCACCTTGTCGGGGACGCCGACCACGGTGATCTTGGCTTCGCTGCGGTCGTGGGCGACACCGGCGATGATGGCCTGTTCCATCGATGCTTCCTCTGCTGGGGCGGGGACGATCCAGGTGCCTTCCTTCGTCGAGAACGACGAGCGCACGTGGACGGGCATGTCATAGCGGCGGGCGTACTCGACGCACCGCAGGTGGAGGATCTTGGCGCCGCTGGCGGCCATCTCGAGCATCTCCTCGGTGGAGACCCGCTCGAGACGCCGGGCGGTCGGGACGATCCGCGGGTCGGCGGTGAAGACACCGTCGACGTCGGTGTAGATCTCACAGACCTCGGCGCCCAGCGCGGCAGCCAGCGCGACCGCGGTGGTGTCGGAGGCGCCGCGACCGAGCGTGGTGACGTCCTTGGTGTCCTGGGAGACACCCTGGAAGCCGGCCACGATCGCGATCGCGCCGGACTCGATGGCCGTCACGATCCGACCCGGTGTGATGTCGATGATCTTGGCCTTGCCGTGGGCGGAGTCGGTGATCACGCCGGCCTGTGAGCCGGTGAACGACTGCGCCTTGTGGCCCAGCTGGGCGATCGCCATGGCGACCAGCGCCATCGAGATCCGCTCGCCGGCGGTCAGCAGCATGTCGAGCTCACGCGGCGGCGGCAGCGGCGTCACCTGCTCGGCGAGGTCGCGCAGCTCGTCGGTCGTGTCACCCATCGCGGAGACCACGACCACGACGTCGTGGCCGGCCTTCTTGGTGCTGACGATGCGCTGCGCGACGCGCTTGATGCCGGCAGCGTCGGCCACGGAGGAGCCGCCGTACTTCTGCACGACAATGCCCACGGTTGGTCCTCGAGGTCGGTCTGGTCGGCCGCACGGCCCCCGACGGGCCCGCCACGCTGCGCTGCGGCCTGGACGAGTCTACCGAGGCGCGGTGGAGTCGCCTCCGAGTATCTCATCGGCCGCCGCGACGTCGTCGTCGTCGAGGGTGAAGTCGGCGTCGAGCCGGTCATGGGCCACCACCGAGAGCAGCGCGTTGAGCACCGCCCCCGCGAGGTTGCCCCACGACGACACGTAGGAGAACTGCCACCACCACAGCGCCTCCGCGATGTCGCCGGAGCGGAAGTGGCGCAGGCCGTTCTCGAGGTCGGTGGCGATGCTGGTGAGGTCGTCGGAGAGCTGGCTGTCGACGAGCTCGGGGGCATAGGGGTCGAAGACGAAGCTGTAGGTGTCGACGGCGTCGAGCAGCTGGGCGAACCGGAGCCGCATCTCGTCGAGGTCGGACTCCGGTCCCACATCGGGCTGGTACTCGGTGGGCGGCTGGAAGTCCTGCAGCGCACCGAGCCGGGCGCCGGCGAGCAGCAGCTGGCTCACCTCGAGCAGCAGCAGCGGGATCGCCGCCCCGCCCTGCTCGTCGCGCGAGATCTCGCGGAGCGCGAGCAGGAAGCTCGCGACCTGGTCGGCGATCTGCTGGGCGAAGTCCTCGGTGTCGCTGTCGAGGCCGCCGCTGAGGTCCTCCACGGACTCCAGACGACCCCCGTCGCTGTCAGTCATCGGCCGATCTCCTTCCGGCGAACGCGCGGCCCAGGGTGACCTCGTCGGCGTACTCGAGGTCTCCTCCTACGGGAAGTCCACTCGCCAGCCGCGTCACACGCAACCCCATCGGCTTGAGCAGGCGGGTGAGATAGGTCGCGGTCGCCTCGCCCTCGAGGTTGGGGTCGGTCGCCAGGATGACCTCGGTGACCGCGCCGTCGGCCAGCCGGGTCATCAGCTCGCGGATGCGCAGCTGGTCGGGGCCGATGCCGTCGATCGGGCTGATCGCGCCGCCGAGCACGTGGTAGCGGCCGCGGAACTCACGGGTCCGTTCGATCGCCACGACGTCCTTGTACTCCTCGACCACGCACAGCACCGCGGGGTCGCGACGCGGGTCGCGGCAGATGCGGCACTGGTCGTCCTCGGAGACGTTGAAGCAGGTGGAGCAGAACTTCACCTTGGCCTTCACCTCGACGAGGACGTCGGCCAGCCGGCGTACGTCGACCGGGTCGGCCTGCAGCAGGTGGAACGCGATCCGCTGGGCACCCTTCGGCCCGATGCCCGGCAGCCGGCCGAGCTCGTCGATCAGGTCCTGGACGACACCTTCGTACAACGAGGGGCTCCTCAGCCCAGCCCGGGCAGGCCGCCGCCGGCCAGCGGGCCCAGGGTGCCGGAGGCGAGCGACTCCGCCTGCGACTTGGCGTCGCGGTAGGCCGCCACGATCATGTCGCCGAGGTCAGCCAGGTCGTCGGCGCTGTCGCCGTCGACCGTGCCAGGACGGACCCGGACGCCGACCAGGTCGCCGAGCCCGGTCACCGTCACGCTCACCGCGCCCCCGGCGACGGAGCCCTCGACGGTCTGCTCGGCCAGCTGGGCCTGGGCGCTCTGCAGCTGGTCCTGCATCTGCTGCGCCTGCTGGAGCAGGGCGTTCATGTCGAACCCGCCACCGAGGGCGTCGAAGGGGTTGTCGGTCATGGGATCACCTTGTCTGGTCGGACCGGTCGTCCGCGCGCGGCGCGCGGCTACTGGTGGGGGATCTCCTCGATGATCTCCGCGCCGAGGGTGCGCTGGAGCAGCTCGGCGCCGTCGTAGGACGTGACGTCGGGGTCGTCGGGATGCGCCTCGGCGTCGGCGCGCGCGGCGCTCTCGTCGGAGCTCGCAGCCTCGTCGGCCGGCCGGGTCTCGCGGATCGCCTGCCGGGCGGCGTCGCTGGCGCCGGGGTCCTGCGGGTGTGGGGGTGCGCTCGGCTGCTCGGGGGCTTCCCCGGGCGCCGTTGCGGTGGCCGGCTCGGGGACCGCCCAGTCGGGTGGTGCGTCGGGAGCCTGGGGCGCCGGGTCGGACCGCTGGAGGTCGGGCCGCTGGAGGTCGGGCCGCTGGAGGTCGGACCGCTGGACGTCGGGGCCCGGAGCCGGGGCGCCACTCGCGGGGGCGTCGGCGCCGCCCCGGGACGGCTCGGCCGCGCCAGGCGCCTGCGCACCCGGGTCGACGATCGCCTCGATCGTCCAGTCGGCGCCCACCACGTCGATCGCGGCCTGCCGGACGATGTCGACGCTGCCGCCCTTGAGGAACGACTCGCGCGCACCGGCGTTGGCGAAGCCGAGGGTCAGGGTGGCACCGTCGACCGCCACCACCTGGGCGTGCTGGGTGAGGTGGATCCAGGTGAGCCGGCGACGCAGCTTGGTGGCCTCGACGATGTCCGGCCACAGCCGGCGTACGTCGACCAGGGTCAGGCCGCCCGAGGGCCCGCCGGCAGGCTCCGCGGCGGGCTCGGCGATGGGCTCGGCCGTGGACTCGGCGATCGCCCGGTGATCGGCTGGGCCGTGGGCCCGGCGATGGGCCGGCGGCGGCGCCGCGGCGGGCGCGGGCGCCTCCTCGGCGACCGCCGACTCGACCGGCGACTCGACCGCCGACTCGACCGGCGGCGTCGGCGCCGCCGGCTGGGTGGTCGCCGCCGGGCGCGGCTCGGGAGCGGGGGGAGCGGGGGGAGCGGAGGCCGGGGCGGGCGGCGCCGCAGCGGTCGGCGTACCGGAGATGGCCGCGCGCTTCTCGAGCCGGTCGAGCCGGGCCATCACGCCGTCGGCGGAGTGGTCGGCGCCCGGCAGCAGCACCCGGGCGCAGATGAGCTCCAGGAGCATCCGTGGCGCGGTGGCACCGCGCATCTCCGTCAACCCGGTGGCCACCAGGTCGGCGGCGCGCGACAGCTCGGTGCGCCCGAAGCGCGCCGCCTGCGCGACCAGCCGCTCGCCCTGGTCCTCGGACACGTCGATCAGCCCGGTCGCGGGAGCGTCGGGCACGGCGGCCACGATGACCAGGTCGCGCAGTCGGCGGAGCAGGTCCTCGGTGAAGCGGCGCGGGTCCTGCCCGGTCTCGATCACCTTGTCGACCACGCCGAACACGGCCTGTCCGTCATCGGCGGCGAACGCGTCGACCACCTCGTCGAGCAGGGATTCGGGGGTGAACCCCAGCAGGCCGGTGGCCAGTCGGTGGGTCACCCCGTCGGGCCCCGCGCCGCCGAGCAGCTGGTCGAGCACCGAGAGCGTGTCGCGCGCGGAGCCGCCGCCGGCGCGCACGACGAGCGGCACGGCGGCCGGCTCGATGGCGACGCCCTCGCGCTCACACAGCTCGCCGAGATAGGCCGACAGCAGCCGGGGCGGGATCAGCCGGAACGGGTAGTGGTGGGTCCGCGACCGGATCGTGGGGATCACCTTGTCGGGCTCGGTGGTCGCGAAGATGAAGCGCAGGTGCGGCGGCGGCTCCTCGACGAGCTTGAGCAGCGCGTTGAACGCCTGCGTCGTGACCATGTGGGCCTCGTCGATGATGTAGACCTTGTAGCGGTCGCGCACCGGCGCGAAGAACGCCTTCTCCCGCAGGTCGCGGGCGTCGTCGACGCCGTTGTGGGAGGCCGCGTCGATCTCGATCACATCGATCGACCCGGGCCCGCCACGGGCCAGGTCGCGGCAGGAGTCACACTCCCCGCAGGGGTCGGCCACCGGCGCCTTGGCGCAGTTGAGAGAGCGGGCGAGGATCCGCGCCGAGGTCGTCTTGCCGCAGCCCCGCGGCCCGGAGAACAGGTAGGCGTGGTTGACCCGGTTGTTCGCGAGCGCGGCCCGCAGCGGCTCCGTGACGTGGTCCTGGCCGATCACCTCGGCGAACGTCTCGGGCCGGTAGCGGCGGTAGAGCGCGAGGGGTGAGTCCACCCCTGAACCCTAACCAGCCACGCCGACGGCCGGTAGGCGGTGTGACGGCCACGCCGTGGGGGAGATAGTCCGCTACGTTCGGCACCGGTGGGAGCCCCTGGAGTGGTGCCGAACGTAGCGGACTATCGCACGAGGGTCAGGGCATCGGCAGGCTGCGCCAGTGGGTGACGATCCTGGGCGACCCGTCGGGAGCATCGTCGACGTAGTGAACGGCGTACGTCGGTGGGAGCGCGGTGGTGATCGCCTCCAGCGGCTCGGCGTCCATGGTCACCGTCGAGACGACGCCGCCGGGGACCAGCACCGGGAGTGGCCGCCGCATGGTCGTGAACGCGAAGGCGCAGGCGGAGTGCGCGTGGCCGACCAGCACCGCCACCACGTCGTCGTGACGGTCCAGGACGGCGGCCAGGGCGCCGGCGTTCTCGAGCCGGATCGGGTCCATCAGCCCGAGGTGGATCGGCTCGGGCGGGTGGTGGAGGCAGACCACCGCGCGCTGGCCGGGCGTGCGTGCCGTCAGCTGCGCATCGAGCCAGGCGAGGGAGTCGGGCGCCAGCACCCCGTGGTCGATCCGCCCGCCCGGCGGCGCTGGCACCAACGAGTCCAGCATCAGGAAGAGGTGTCCGGCCACCCGGTGCGCCTCGTCGGTGGGCCGGTCGGGAGGCAGTCCGCGCATGGCGGCGTACGCCGGCCGGACGTCGTGGTTGCCGGGGCACAGCAGCATCGGGACGGGGCCGGGCCACTCGCCCAGCACCTCAGCCGCCTCGGCGTACTCCTCCGCGGTTCCGTGGTCGGCGATGTCGCCGGTCACCACCACCACGTCCACGGGCGGGTCCAGTCTCGCCAGGTGACCGAGGACCCGGCGCACCCGGGCCACCGGGTCGCCGATCCCCCCGAAATGCGTGTCGCTGAGGTGCGCGATGACCAGCATGGGCGCCATGCTGCCCCATCGGGGAGGCGTCGGCGCGGGCGGTTGTGTGTCCCAGCCGTCCTACTCCCCACGGCGCCGAACACACGACCCACGCCAGCGGGCTGGACCCGGAGACGACTGGACCCGGAGACGAAGAGGCCCCCCGCGCACCCGGCAGAGCTCGCTTACCCTTGCTGCCTTCCGGCCCTGGGGGAGTTCGGCAAGATGCCGCCACACGGGGGGTTGCTGCGAGTGTAGGTGAGGCCGGCCCGGCTCCGCCAACTGATGCCGGAACCGCCCTCTCCCTCCCCGAAGCCGGCGTTGGTCGCCACGTCTGCGTCGGCGCACACTCCCCGGTCGCCGCTCCACTGCCGCGACGGCATGGGGACTTCCGCGGTGGTCGACCGCCGCTGAAGTCCCTCACCACCGCGCCAGTCGCCACCGTCGGGGCGCACCGCCAGGAGATTTCGCGGGGTCCGCGGGCAGCGGGTACCCTCCTCTGCGGAGGATTCGCCTAGTGGCCTATGGCGCTCGCTTGGAAAGCGGGTTGGGTTAACAGCCCTCGCGGGTTCGAATCCCGCATCCTCCGCCAAGACTCACCGCCGCTGCAAGCCACCAAGGGCCGCGCGACCATGCCGAGCACGAGGAGCGCGCCGCCGGCGAGCGCCCACCAGCGGGCGTTGCCGCGCACCTCCGGCAGCGCGGAGTACGCCGGCTGCGGCGCCGTGGCTCGCGGGGTGTCGTCGGGGGCGAGCCGCCGCGCCGACCAGCGCGCCGTCCCGGTCGGGCGTCAGTGGGCGGGTCAGCGCCTCGACCGGCTGGATGGTGCCGGCGCCGGTCGTCCGGGTCGGGTCGTCGCGGCGCCCGTCGGCGGTGTCGACGAGCCGGGCCACGATCTGCGCCGCACGGTCGTCGGGGAAGCGCTGCCGCAGCAGCACCACGACGCCGGCCACCTCGGCGGCCGCCCACGACGTGGCGACCTGCGGCAGCACGCAGGTCTGGCCGTTGAGCCCGACCGTCACGGCGCCGTAGGTCGGGGCCGCGACCCGGATGGCCGAGTTGGGAAGCACCTCGTCGCGGGCGTCGACGCCCGGCGCTCCCGCCGCCGTCGCCGTCACCGCGACCACACCCGGGTAGCCCGCCGGGAACACCCGGTCGACGGCGTCCTCCCCGAGCCGGCGCTGGCCGAAGTCGGCATAGAGCGGGTCGGCGTCGTCCGTCGGCCGGTTGCCCGAGGCGGCGACGACCACCACGTCCGCGCGGACCAGTCGCTGGACGACCCGCGAGAGCCGGGCGGAGTCGGGCACCGCCACCGCGACGACCACCACGCCGATCCCCTCGTCACGGCGATGACGCCACACCCAGGCGAGGCCGCCGGCCACCGACGCCGAGGTCGGCGCACGGGCGCCCTGGGAGGTCACCGGCGACTCGTCATAGACGCGGACATCGAGCAGCCTGGCCGCGGGTGCGACGCCGACCGGGCCGTCGTCCTCGGAAGCGCCGGCGACCAGGCCGGCCACGGCGGTGCCGTGATAGTCCACGACCGGTGCCGGCCGGTAGGGGTGCTCGACCCTGGGCAGCGACGCGGAGGCGGCGATGCCGCCGTCGACGACCGCGACGGTCTGACCCGCACCCGGGCGCCCCGGCACCGCCGCCTGGGCCGCGGCGATGTCGAGCAGACCCATCGGAACGCTGGCCGACACCGCCCGTCCGGTGTCCGAGTCGGCGGTCACGGTGGCGCAGTCGACATCGGCGGCCGCCGCGGGAGACGCCCCCACCGCGAGCCCGGCCAGCAGCGTCGGCACGGCCACGAGGACGGCGACCGAGGTGGCCCGGACGCTCACTCGCACGTCGACCCACCCGTGGGGTCCGGTGGACACAGCGCAGCCTCCTGGGAGAGCACGACGCCGCGCTCGAGCAGGGCCAGCCAGGTGTCGGGCACCAGCGGCGGTGCGTAGTCGGCGTACCCCAGGAGTGCGGAGGTGTCGCTCCCCTCGAGCGGGTAGGCCGTGCCCTTCCCGTCGACCAGGAAACGTGTCTCGCTGGCCGTGCGGGTCCAGTCACCCGACTCGACGAGCGCCCCGCGCCCGGGGTCGACCGACACCGCGCGGCGACCCGCCGGGACCGCCACCGAGCTCGCGGCCGCGCCCGGTTCGCCGACCAGCGAGGCGACGGGCGGGGTGTCCGCCGCGGCGGTCAGCTGCACGCAGCTCTCCCCGGCCACCGGCTCGACCGCGCCCTCGGGCCAGCGGGCGGCGCCGAACGGTGGCACGAGGTAGCGGTGGTTGGGCAGCGTGGACATCGACCTGACCCGCGGCGTGTGCGGGGGAGGCAGGTTGGCATAGACCGCGGCGGCGAACGGGTCGATCGGCGCCGGACCTCCGGCGAGCAGCACGAAGTCCTGGCCCGGCGCCTGCACCAGGTCTCCGACGCGAGCGCCGTCGTAGACGTCGCCTTCGTAGTCGACCCGGGCGCCCGCATCGGGCACCTTGGCGCTGTCCCAGGTGAGCGGTCCCCCGGGCGGCACCAGGGCCAGCCACTGCGGCGACACCTCGGTGGCCTCGGCACCGACCGGGAGCCCCAACGTGCTGAGCATCTTGTCGCGGGCCGCGCCCTGACCGGGCAGCGCATAGCTCCGCGCCGAGGACGGACCGGCGTCGGTCGCCGCCGCCTGGGCGATCAAGTAGAGGCTGCCGGACACCGCGTCGCGCACGACCAGCGCGCCCCGTGGCTCCGGTGTCACCTCGGGGCGTGCCGCGATCGTCAGCCGGACGCCGGTGCCGTCAGAGGTGCAGGCGGTCCAACCGCTGGCCAGCAGCAGCGCCGCCGACGGGACCGTCGAGGGGGCACCGACGATGCCGAGGTCGCCGCCGACGACCTGCTCGTCGATCACCTGCTGAGGGACCAGCTTGGGTTCGCGGGCGGCGTCGCCCGCGATCAGCAGCGCGGAGGTGTTGTTGACCACGGGATGCAGCACCACCGGGTCGCCGGCCTCGGTGATGACGTAGGCCGCGCCCTTCTCCTTCGAGACCACCAGCCCCGGGTCCTGCCAGTCGGCGGCCACCCGAGGCGAGAAGATGCCGGCGATCAGGGCCCCGGCGACCAGCAGCACCGACAACGCCAGCCCGCCGACCAGGGCCCGCCCGGGCCGCGCCGGCTCGACCTCGCGGCCACCCGGAGCCCCGGAGACGAACGCGGTCACCAGGCGCCGCCGCGAGAAGGCGTGCGCCTCGACGAGATCGCGCTTGGTCGCCATCGGGCGGCCTCAGCCCCGGACGGCGGCGACCACGCCCGCCGCGACCAGGAGCGTGGGGAGCAGCGCGAGCAGCGCCACCATCTCGGCCACGTCGCCGAGCCGGCCCCCGCGGACCGAGGCCGGCATCGGCACCACCGTCAGCGCCAGCAGCACCCCGCCCGTGGCCGCCAGCGCCACCGCGGTCCACGGCCGCCAGTCGGGGTGGAGCCAGAGCACCGCCACCGCCACGGTGAGCAGCCCGGCCACGCCGGAGACCAGACCGACCAGCACCGCACTGCGGGTGCGGTACTGGCGGGTGCGGAGCATCACGATCGCGCAGCAGATCAGCGCCAGCAGCACGCCGGAGAGGCCGATCGACACCACCACCGGGCTGAGCAGCACGAGCAGGACCCCCACGGTGGCCGAGACCGCCACCAGCAGGTCGTGCGCCAGCCGGGCGTCGCCGGCCACCCGCCCCGGGTCGATCGGATCGGGCTCGGCGACGATGTCGGCGGTGGCGTAGAGCTGGTCGACGTGGGTGCCGGTGGTGCCCAGCGCGAGCCACGGGAACAGCGACCCGGCCGCCACCACCAGGGCCAAGGTCGTCGCCAGCACGACCTGGGGATCGAGGTCGGCGAGTCCGATCGCCGTGCCGGCGGCCAGCAGGACGGCCCCCACCACCGCGGGCGGGATGGCCAGCGTGCGTCCCTCGCCCAGACCGACCAGCGCCGCCAGACCCACGAGCAGCGCCCCGCCGCCGGCGTACGCCGCGGGCAGGCCGAGGACGGCGTCGTCGGTCGCGAGCACCAGGCCCGCCACCCCCGCATGGCCGGCCGCCATCCAGGTCAGCGCGACGGCCGCCTCGGGCTCGGCGTAGACCCGGGAGAGCACGACCGCGCCGACCACGAGGATCACGGCGACCAGCGCGGCCGCGGCGCCGGCGACCACCGACCCCTGCAGGAACAGTGCCGCGGCACCGAGAGCCAGCAGCAGCGCCGCCGCACCCAGGGCGGTACGCCGGCCGGCGGCGGGCTCCCACGGTCGGAGATCGCGCTCGACCACGTCGGTCATCGCCTCGACGACGTCGTCGTAGACCCGCGGACTCTCGTCGTCGACCCGGGCGCTCACGGTGAGCAGGCCGCCGTCCTCGATGCCCTGGATGATCAGGCCGCCGTCCTCGACCAGCTCACGGCCGTCGGCGGTGACGACGCGATAGCCGGCATAGACGGTCGACGGGTCGAGCAGCCCGACGCTGCGCGCCAGCTCCGGCACCAGCTCGGCGAGCGGCACCGAGCCGGGCAGCACCAGGTCGACCCGGCGGCTGCCGGAGGCGACGGTGACCCGCAGCAGGCTGGAGGCCGTGGACCCCTGGCTCATCGCGCTCGCTCCCGCTTCCCTGCTCGACCTCCGGCGGACAGCCGCATCCTAGTGAGCCCGCCACCGGGGCCGGTGCTCAGTCGAGGACGCCTGGCGCGGCGTCCTCGTCGTCGATCCAGTCGTCGCCCTCGTCGTAGAGGTCGAGGTCGGGGCGCCGGTCCTTCTTGCTGCGGCCCCGCCCGGCACCGGCACCCACGCCGGCGCCACCCCGCGAGCCGGCGGCTCCCTTGGAGCCCGACGAGCCCTTGCTCCCGGCCGCGACGGACCTGCCCGCGCCGCCGCGACCGGTGGTGCTGCCGGCGCGACCCGCCCCGCCCGCGGCGTAGGCGCCGCCCGTGCCGCGACCGATCGTCGAGGACGCGCCCGCCCGCCCGGAGGCGCCCAGCGACCTGGCGGCGCCCGCACCGGCGCGGCCACCCGCTCCGGTGGGTACGCCGGCCACGCCGGACTGCCGGATGCCGGAGGCCATCGCGCCACCGGCCGCGGCCACGCCGCCGGCCGCCGCGCTCACGCCGACCCCGCCTGCGACCCCGCCGGGCACACCGACCGAGCCGCCGGCGCCGGAACCGCCGCTGCCGCCGACGCCACTGCCGCCTGTCGTGCCTCCACCGGTGGACACGGTGCCGCCGCCCTGCGAGGTGCCCGGACCACCGGTGCTGCCGCCGGTCGAGCCCCCACCGCCGGTCGACCCGGCGCCGCCGGTCGAGCCACCGCCGCCGGTCGACCCGGTGCCTCCGGACGACCCGGCGCCTCCGGTGCCACCGCTCGACCCGGACGAGCCACCGCCACCGGTCGTGCCGGCCCCACCGCCTCCGCCGGCGCCGCTCGTGCCGGTGCCGATGGTGGCGGACCCGGTGCCTGTCGACCCGCCGCCCCCCGTGGAGGTCGGCGCGGGCGCGGGGTCCGGCTCACCGTGGATCGACTTCATCACCGCGATGGAGTCGGTGTAGGTCGTCTGGAGGCTGTCCAGCGCCGCCGACGCGGTGGCCTCCCGCGAGGCCATCGTGCTCTGGTAGGCGCTCACCTGGCGGCTGTAGTCGACCTGGGCGCGGGTGGCGTCGACCGAGCTCATCCCCGCGACGTTGGGCGAGGTGGGCGCCGTGGGCTCCGGGCCCAGGCTGCTGAGCGCGGTGGCGGCGGAGCGGTAGGTGTCGGCGGCCGCCGCCAGCGCCTCGCTCGCGGCCAGCATCTGGTCGGCGCGGTCCTGGACCCGCTGCTGGGCATCGGTGAAGGCCCGCAGCACCTCCGGGCGGGTGATCGGCCCGAAGTTCTTGTCGGCATAGCCCTTGGCGTCCTCGAGCGCGGCCTTGACCCCGATCAGCTGGATCTGACCCGACTTCCACGACTCCGCGGCCCGCAGGATCGGGTCCTCGGAGCCGCCGGCCACCGCCTGCCTGAGCTCGGTCTCCTTGGGACCCATCAGCCCGCACTCCCCGCGGGCGGTCCGACGGCCGGCGCGGCGCCGGACGGCGCGTCCGGGGCCTCGGCCTGATCGGCGTGACCGGGCGCCCGGCTCTCGTTGGCCTCGGAGTTGCGGGCCTCGTCGTAGGCCTCGTCGGCCTCGGAGAAGGACGTGGCCTCGTTGATCGTCGAGGCCGCCTCACCCTCGGCCCGGGCCCGGGTGCGGTCCATGTCGGCGGCGCTGTCGGTGTCCGCCTGGTTGAGCAGCCGGTCGGCCTCGACCACGCCGTCGCGATAGCGGTTGAGGTCGGCCACCACGCCGAGGATCGTCTCGACGGTCACCCGGCGGGCCCGCCCATGGTGGTCACCCAGGGAGAGTCCGAGGCCCGACCCGCCGAACTCGCTGCCCGACAGGGTGACGTAGCGGAGGTCGGCGCCATCGAGGTCGGTGGCTTGGGTCTCCAGCGTCCGCTTGAGGTTCTCGATGGCCTCCGGGTCGTTCTGGATCTCCCCCGAGCTCCCGTCGCCCGGCACCGCTGCGGGTGCGGGCACGCCGTAGGCGCCGAGGCTGTCGAACAGCTGCTGCATCGCGCTGCTGAGGCTGGTCACCGGTCATCCCCTCTGGAACGGCGTCCGGGGCCGAACGCGGTCATCCGCGCCGGCCCCTGGACTCATGCTGCTGACGGCAGGTCAGCCGCCGAACGCGCTCGCCCCGCGGCGGTCCGCCGAGAGGTAGTCGCTGTTGGACTGCTGCACGTTGGTGGACGTCTGCGCCAGGATCGACTTCATGTCCTGCATGGCGCCGTCCCACTTGGCCTTGGCCACGACGTAGGCCTGCTGGGCCTCACCGCTCCAGTCGCTGCGCAGCGGCTCGAGCTCGGCCTCCAGCCGGTTGAGCCGGTCGTCGATCGCCTTGACGGCCGCCGCCAGGTCCTGGGAGGCGACGTCGAGGCCGCCGTGGTTGACGCGAAGCTCGCCTGTCATCACTCGTTCTCCTCGGTCCGTGCGGCTCAGCCGAGCCGGCTCTGCAGGTTGCTGTGCATCGACGACTGCTGGTCGTCGGTGCCCATGAAGTCCTTCTCGGTCGAGCGCAGCGACGCCTCGAACTCGTCGAGGGCCCGGGTGATCACCCGCTGCCGCTCGGTCCAGGCCGCCTGGAGCGCCTGGAAGGCGCTGCCACCGGCACCGACCCACTGCCCGGACATGCCGGTGATCTGGCCCTCGAGGCGGGTGCTGAGTGCGTCGAAGTCGGCCTTGGCCTCGGTCACCAGGCCGGCGGCCCGCGACAGGGTGCCGGCACCCTGACCCATCTGGTTCTGCGACATGGTCGCCCTTCCCCCTTCCGCGGCCAGGGCCGCAGGAGTCTTGTCCTTCTGACGGAGGTCGTCACTGCCAGGTCGATCTCGGCAACGCCGACACCCCGGGTCTACCCCGTGCTCTCAACCACCAAACCTCACCGACGCGATTTCCCACAAATGCCGGAAAGCGCCGGTGGACACCACGGCGGCGGCGACCGCGCCGGCCAGGCACAGTGACTCCGCGACCTCGGCGCGACGTGACCACCAGGCTGACCGCCAGCCACGCCCCGTCGCCACGGCCGCCACCACGACCACCACGGCCAGCAGGAGGACGGCGGCCGCCAGGCCGAGCTGACCGCCCGCCGACCATCCGGGCAGCACCTCCACGGCGAGGGCCGAGGCGGCGCCGAGCCCACCGACGCGCAGCGCCCAACGCGAGCCGACGTGACGGTGGTGCCGGGCCGCAAGCAACAGCCCTGCGGCCGAGAGCCCCACCAGCCAACGGGCGCCGAGACGGTCCAGGGGCAGGTCCTCGCGCAGCAGCAGCACGGCGGCCAGCACGACCAGCGCACCCGAGGCGAGCGAGCAGGCGCCCAGCGCTCGGCCGCCGCGGCTGGCGAGGTCGGCGACGGCGGCCGGCGAGACCACCGTGCGTCCGCGACGCCCCGGACCGGGGTCGCGGGCCGACCAGGCGGTCACGGCCAGCCGCTCGAGGTCGACCAGCAGCTGGTCGGGTACGTCGACCACCAGGCCCGGCGCCACCCGGGCAGCGAACAGGGCGAGCACCAGGACCAGCGACCACACGACCGCGGGTGGGGCGCCCAGCAGCGCCGCGATCCCGGACACCAGGAACAGCCCGGTGCCGGCGACCATCCACACCACGAGCGGCTCGGCGTCGCGACCGAGCCTGGCCCGCGCCAGCGACGCCGCCACGGCCGCGCCCAGACCCGCGAAGCCCAGCATCATCGCGAGCGCCTCGGGCTCCGGGCGCCAGGTCCACACCAGTACGGCGGCCGCGGCGAACACCGGGGCGACGGCGGCGCGGGTGGCGGCGTAGGGACCACGGTCGACGACGCCGAGCAGCGAGGCCACCGCCAGCAACCCGGCGGCGACGCCCGATCCCGACGCACCGTCGTCGAGCATCGACGCGCCGGCCGCCAGCACCGCGCAGCCCGCGGCCACCGCCAGCCCCAGACTCCGCGTCGTGCCACGCGGGAGCGGCCCGTCGCGGCGTACGGCGCGGACGTCGCGGCGCCGCGCACCACCCGGAACGGGTCGAGGCACGCCATAGGCCGCGACCAGCACGTCGCCGGCCTCGAGCCCGGCCGCCTCGAGGGTCCGGTCGGGCGGCAGCGAGCTCCCGCCCAGCGAGAAGATCAGCGGCAGCGAGGGCGCGGCCACCTCGTCGCGATAGTGCTCGGCCAGCTCACCGACGGTGGACGCGGCGGGCACCAGGAGGTCGACGACACCCGCCGGACCCGACAGCGTGACGGCGACCGCGTCCCCGGCCCGTGGCTCGCTCACGATGCCCCCTCTCCGCACCCCGCGCCGGCGCGCCACCCCCTCGACCGGACGGAGGTTTGCGCCGCACGCACAGCAGGGTACCCATGCCTGAGGAGGCACGGGACGACGCGACGGTACCGTTGCCGAGCGGTGTTCGACGAGGAATCGGGGGCGAGGTGACCGGCATGGCGACACGCACGCACGGCCTCGCCGCCGCCCTGGTCGCGACGGCGGTCGTCACCCTCGTCACCGGCTGCAGCGGCGATCCCGACGCGGGTCCGGCCCCGGCCGACGGCCCCACCGCCGGCGCGACGGGCGGTCCCGTGGCCTCGGGCAGCGCCACCCCGGCCGACCCGACCCCCACCGACCCGACGGTCACCCCCGCCACCGGCGGCCGGATCTCCACGCCGCTGCTCAGCATGCGCTTCCCGGAGGGCTGGACGGTCAGCCGCGGCAGCGCGCCCAGCGTCTACGGCGCCCGCAGCCCCAACATCTGGGACAACATCCACTACTCCACGATCGGCCTGATCCGGAAGCAGCCCCTGGGCCAGGTGGCCGACCTGTTCTCCGACCCGATCGGCTGGGACAGAGCACCGCGACGCCTCCCCACCGTCACCGTCGACGGTGTCCGGATGTTCCACCTGCGCGGCCGGCTGGGCGGCCGGTCCCGCGAGGTCTATGGCACCCAGCGTGACCGGAGTGCGGTGCTGGTGGAGTTCGAGGTCGCCGACCCGCGGGAGCGCCGGGAGACCATCGAGTCCGTGCTGGCCAGCATCGACTGGAAGCCGCTGTGACCAGCACGCCGGTGAGCACCGGGGCAACGCCGGCATCGGGTGCTCCCCTGCGCGGACGCCGGCTGGACCGGCCGGAGATGCCCTCGGGCCAGCTGGTGCTGCAGCCGCCCCCCGAGATCGAGCCCCACGAGGGCGCCAGCGGCGTGCTGATGAACGCGATCCCGATGCTCGGCAGCGTCGGCTCGATCGTGCTGGTGGCGACCATGAGCCAGACCGGCGGTGGCGGCCGGGGCTTCATCGCGGCCGGCATGTTCCTGTTCGCGACGCTCGGCTTCGTGGTCGTCCAGATCGACCGGCAGCGCAAGCAGCGCACCCAGCAGGTCACCGGCTCCCGGACGTCGTACCTGCGCTATCTCGGCAGCGTCCGCCAGGTCGCGCGCGAGGCCGCCGACCAGCAGCGTCGCGCCCTGACCTGGGACCACCCTGACCCGGCCACGCTGCCGGCGCTCGCCGAGGAGCGCTCGCGGGTGTGGGAGCACGGCGCCAGCGACGAGGGGTTCCTGCACGTCCGCTACGGCGTCTGCGCGCAGCCGCTGGCCCTCGAGCTGGTGCCGCCGGACAGCGCCCCCCTCGACCAGGTCGACCCGGCGGCGGCATCGGCGCTGCACCGGCTGCTCGTCGTCCACCGGGTGCAGCCGCGGCTGCCGGCCAGCATCGACCTGCGGGCCTTCGACCGGGTGGAGATCTGCGGCGACGAGGAGCCGGCGCGCTCGCTGGCCCGGGCGCTGATCTGCTCGGCCACCGCCTTCCACTCCCCCACCCACCTCGTCGTCGCGGTGCTCGCGGCCGAGCGCAACCTGGTGCACTGGGACTGGCTCAAGTGGCTGCCGCACGCCGCCAGCGGCCGGCAGAGCGACGCGGCCGGCCCGGCACGGATGGTCACCACCTCGCTCTCCGACCTGTCGGCGCTACTGCCCGCCGACCTCGGCGACCGGCCGCGGTTCGGCGCCGACGACCGCCCGGCCACCCCCCACATCCTGCTGGTCACCGACGGGGTCGACCTGCCCCCCGGCAACCACGTCGTACCCCCCGACGGCCTGCACGGCGTCACCCTCCTCGACCTGCCGGAGCGCTGGGACGAGCTCGACTCCACGACCTCGCTGCGGCTGCAGCTCGAGGGGGCCGCCGGCGAGGGAGGCGTCCCCATGCAGGCGCTGCGGATGCGCGAGGAGCCGATCCGGGCCGCAGGCGACCAGTGCCCGATGGCGACGGCCGAGGCCTTCGCGCGGCGCCTGACGCCTCTGCAGACCGTCGCCACCACCGCCGCGGCGGAACCCACGGCCGGTGGCGACCTGGCCGGGCCCGTCGACTTCATGGACCTGCTGGGGCTGGGTGAGGCCACCACGTTCGACACCACGGCGGCGTGGCGGCCGCGCCCCGCACGCGACCGGCTGCGGGTGCCGATCGGGCTCGGCGAGGGTGGCGCGGTGGTGCCGCTCGACCTGAAGGAGTCCGCCCAGCAGGGCATGGGCCCGCACGGACTGGTGATCGGAGCCACCGGCTCCGGCAAGTCGGAGTTCCTCCGCACGCTCGTGCTCGGGTTGGCGCTGACCCACTCCTCCGAGCAGCTCAACATGGTGCTCGTCGACTTCAAGGGCGGTGCGACGTTCGCGGGGATGTCGCAGCTGCCGCACGTGTCGGCCGTGATCACCAACCTCGCCCAGGAGCTCACCCTGGTCGACCGGATGCAGGACGCCCTGTCCGGTGAGATGGTGCGCCGCCAGGAGCTGCTGCGCGAGGCGGGCAACTTCGCCTCGGTGCGCGACTACGAGCGGGCCCGTGCCGCCGGCGAGGACCTGGCGCCGATGCCGTCGTTGTTGATCGTCGTCGACGAGTTCTCGGAGATGCTGTCGGCCAAGCCGGAGTTCATCGACCTGTTCGTCGCCATCGGCCGGTTGGGCCGCTCGCTCGGGCTGCACCTGCTGCTCGCCTCGCAGCGGCTGGAGGAGGGCCGGCTGCGCGGCCTGGAGTCGCATCTCTCCTATCGGGTCGGGCTGCGCACCTTCAGCGCGGCCGAGTCCAGAGCGGTGCTCGGTGTCCCCGACGCCTACGAGCTGCCCCCGGTGCCCGGCCTGGGCTATCTCAAGCCCGACCCCTCCACGCTGGTCCGCTTCAAGGCGGCCTACGTCTCCGGGCCACCCGCCGGCCCGCGGCGGGTGCGTCGCGACACCTCCGGGCACCTGCAGGGGATCCTTCCCTTCAGCATCGCACCGGTGCGCGCGGCCGAGGTCCCCGAGGCCGAGCCCCGCCCCGAGGCCAACCGCGAGTCCGCCGAGCAGGCGTCGCTTCTCGACCTCGCGGTGGCCCGGATGGTCGGCCGCGGACCCGCCGCCCACCAGGTCTGGCTGCCGCCGCTCGAGGTTCCCGACACCCTCGACGAGCTGATGCCCGACCTGGTGACCGACCCGGACCGCGGGCTGGTCTCCCCCCACTGGCGGCAGTACGGCGGCCTGGTCGTGCCGCTCGGCACCGTCGACCGGCCCCGCGAGCAGCGCCGCGACGTGCTGACCGTCGACCTCTCCGGCGCCGCGGGCCACGTCGCGGTCGTGGGCGGCCCGCGCAGCGGCAAGAGCACCCTGCTGCGCACGCTGGTCGGCGGGCTCGCGTTGACGACGACCCCGGCGGAGTCGCAGTTCTTCGTGCTCGACTTCGGCGGCGGGACCTTCGCCCCGCTGGCCGGGCTGCCGCACGTGTCCGGCATCGGCACGCGGTCCGAGCCCGACGTCGTACGCCGGATCCTGGCGGAGGTGAGCGGCATCGTCGACCGGCGCGAGCGCTACTTCCGCGCCCAGGGGATCGACTCGATCGAGACCTATCGGGCCCGCCGCGCCGAGGGGAGGGCCGACGACGGCTGGGGCGACGTGTTCCTGGTCATCGACGGGTGGGCGACGCTGCGCGCCGACTTCGACGACCTCGAGATGGAGCTCCAGCAGCTGGCCACCCGCGGGCTGACGTTCGGCGTCCACGTGGTGGCCGGGGCGGCTCGGTGGGCCGACTTCCGCGCGGCCATGCGCGACGTCTTCGGGACCCGGCTCGAGCTGCGGCTGGGCGACCCGATGGACTCCGAGATCGACCGCCGCGTGGCGGCGCTGGTGCCGGCCGGCCGGCCCGGGCGGGGGCTGATGGGCGGCAAGCTGCACTTCCTGGCGGCGCTGCCCCGCGTCGACGGCGACCCGTCGTCGGGCTCGGTGGGCGCGGGGGTCGACGACCTGGTCTCCCGCATCGCCGACGCCTGGACCGGCCCGGCGGGCCCCAAGCTCCGGCTGCTTCCCGAGCGGATCTCGCTCGACGCCGTGCGCGACCAGGCGGCCACCCGCCAGCTCGCGCCGGGGCAGCTGCTGCTCGGCGTCAACGAGCGGGAGCTGGCTCCGGTCGGCGTCGACCCCGACCTCGAGCCGCACCTACTGGTCTTCGGCGACGGCCGCTCGGGCAAGAGCGCGCTGCTGCGGACCTACGTCCGCGAGGTGATGCGGTCCCGGCCCGCCAAGGCGGCGCAGATCGTGGTCGTCGACTATCGGCGGTCGCTGCTCGGCGAGGTTCCCGACGACTACCAGCTCCACTACCTGACCTCGGCCGCACAGGCGACGCCGGCGCTGCGGGAGCTGGCGACCTACCTCGAGAACCGGCTGCCCGGGCCCGACGTGACCCCCGAGCAGCTGCGGCAGCGGTCCTGGTGGACCGGGGCCGAGGTCTTCGTGGTCGTCGACGACTACGACCTGGTCGCGACGGCGCAGGGCTCCCCGGTGCAGGCGCTGCAGCCGCTGATGGCGCAGGCCCGCGATGTCGGGCTGCACCTGGCGGTCGCCCGGCGCGCCGGCGGTGCCTCGCGGGCGCTCTACGAGCCGGTACTGCAGTCGATGCGCGACCTCGCGATGCCGGGCGTGCTGCTGTCCGGGAGCCCCGAGGAGGGGCCGCTGCTGGCAACGTCAAGCCGGCGCCCGCCCCGCCCGGCCGCGGCCGGTTGGTCACTCGCGACCGGGGCGTCGACGTCGTCCAGGTCGCCTGGACCGACCCGTCCGTCTGATCCCCTGCCCTCCTTGGCTGGGCAACCCTCGGCTCGGCGTTGGCGGATAGTCCGCTACGCAAAGCACCGGTCCACCGGCGTGTCATGGTGCCTTTCGTAGCGGACTATCTCGAAACCTCAGGTGCGATGGACGTCGAGCAGGACGAGCGTGGCCGGGTCGCCGAGCAGCTCGATCTGGGTGATCCGTCCGTCGTCGACCAGGAACGAGAACACCACCTTGGCCTCGCCGCGATGCCACCAGGCGACGGCGGGATAGCCCTCGGACTCCACCTCGAAGGCGGCCTTCGCCCCACCGGCGAAACGCTCCGCGACCGCCTGCGCGCCGACGAGGCGCGCGGCCCCACCCATCTCGACGACGCTCGGGTCGGCGACGATGGTGGCGTCGGGGTCGAGCAGCTCGATCAGCCGGGCGAAGTCACCCTCCCGGGAGGCGGCCAGGAACGCCGCCACGACCTCGCCGTGCCGACGACGATCCTCGGCCACGGCGTCCGGCTCCTGGAGCCGCCGACGGCCCCGGCTGGCGAGCTGGCGGGCCGCGGCCGGCGTACGGCCGAGGATCTCGCCGACCTCCTCGAACGGCGTGCCGAAGAGGTCGTGCAGGCAGAAGGAGAGCCGCTCGGCCGGGCTCATCGTCTCCAGGACCACCAGCATCGCGAGGCCGACGGAGTCGGCGAGCTCGGCCTCCTGCGCGGGCTGCTGGGCCGTCGGCGCCGGCACCTCGTGGTCGGCGAGGTCCTCGGGCGCCGGTCGCCGCCGGCGCGCGCGCAGGAGGTCGAGGCAGGTTCGACCGACGACGGTGGTCAACCAGCCCGGTGGGTTGTCGATCTCGGTCGTCGGGGCCGCGGCCACCCGCAGCCACGCCTCCTGCAGCGCGTCGTCGGCGTCCGTCGCCGAGCCGAGCATCCTCATCGCGATCGCCCTCAGGCGAGGCCGCTCGGCCTCGAAGGCTGCGGTCAGGTCGGTGTCGCTCACCCGGTCATCCCTTCGTCGGTCACAGTCTGACGCCCACGGGCGTCATCCCCATGACGACCGTCCGGTCGCGAACGTGACATCCCCTCCTTAGGAGCCCCCATGCCCAGCGCACCTCGCACCCTGCTCAGCCCGACGACGGACCTCGCCGCCACCAAGGCGGTCTACGCCGCGTTGCTCGGCGAGCCGATGGTGGACGAGCCCTACTACCTGGCCTGGCAGGTCGACGACGTGCACGTCGGCTTCGCGCCCGACGGCGGCCCGCAGCACGTGAGCGGCCCGACCCCGATCTGGGACGTCGCCGACCTCGACGCGGCGGTGATCGAGCTGAGCGCCGCCGGGGCCAGCGTCGTCGCGGAGCCGATGGACGTCGGCGGCGGCGCTCGTACGGCGGTCCTCGCCGACGCCGACGGCAACCCGATCGGCCTGCGTCAGGCCTGAAGGGACGTCAGTAGGACTTGGGCAGCCCCAGGGAGTGCATCGCGACGTAGTTGAGGATCATCTCCCGGGTGACCGGCGCGATCCGGCCGGCGCGGGAGGCGACGATGAGGCCGGCCATGCCGTACTCCCGGGTGATCCCGTTGCCGCCGTGGGTCTGGACGGCGGCGTCGACGGCGTGGCAGGCGGCCTCGGCAGCGGCGTACTTCGCCATGTTGGCGGCCTCGCCGGAGGCGGTGTCGTCGCCGGCCTCGTAGAGCGCGGCCGCCTTCTGCGTCATCAACCGGGCCAGCTCGACCTCGATGTGCGCCTGCGCCAACGGGTGCGCGATCGCCTGGTGGGCACCGATGGGGGCGCCGAACACCGCCCGCTCCTGGGCGTACGCCGTGGCGCGCGACAACGCGAAGCGGCCGAGGCCGGTGGAGAACGACGCGGCCATGATCCGCTCGGGGTTGAGTCCCGCGAAGAGCTGCGCCAGCCCGGCGTCGGGGTCGCCGACCAGCGCGTCGGCAGGCAGCCGCACCTCGTCGAGGAAGACCGTGAACTGCTGCTCCGGCGACACCGTCTCCATGGGGATCGGCTGGAACTCGAAGCCGGCCGCGTCGGTCGGCACCACGAACAGACAGGGCTTGAGCCGGCCGGTGCGGTCGTCCTCGGTGCGCGCGACGACGAGCACGTCGGTGGCCTCGTCGACGCCGGAGATGTAGATCTTGCGGCCGCTGAGCACCCAGCCCTCACCGTCGTCGGCGCGGCGGGCGGTGGTCGTGAGGTTGTGGGAGTTGGTGCCGGCGTCGGGCTCGGTGATGGCGAAGGCCATGGTGGCGGTGCCGTCGGCGATCCCGGGCAGCCAGCGCTGCTTCTGCTCGGCGGTGCCGAAGCGACTGATCACGGTGCCGCAGATCGCGGGCGACACGACCATCATCAGCAGCGGGCAGCCCTGCGCGGCGAGCTCCTCGCAGACCGCGGCGATGTCGCCGATGCCGCCGCCCCCGCCGCCGTACTCCTCGGGGATGTTGATGCCGAGGTAGCCCGCCTTGCCGATCTCCAGCCACAGGTCGGTGGTCTTGCCGCCGGAGCGGGCCTGGCTGGTGAAGTACTCGCGGCCGTACTTGCCGGCCAGCCGGGCCACCTCACGGCGCAGGTCCTGCCGCTCCTCGGACTCCGTGAACGCGCTCATGCTTCCTCTCCTTCTGTGGCTTCGGGGGCGGTGACGACGGCGAGCAGGTCGCCGGCGGCCACCTGCTGTCCGGGCTCGACGGGGATCTCGGTGACGGTGCCCGCGGTCGGTGCGGTCACGGTGTGCTGCATCTTCATCGCCTCGAGGACCAGCACCGGCTGGCCGGCCTCGACCGCTCGCCGGTGGCCGCGACCACGGACACGACCGTGCCGGGCATCGGCGCGAGCAGACTGCCGGTGGCGTGCTGGGCCGCCGGGTCGGTGAACCGCGGGATCACGAGCACAGCGGTGGACCGATCGGGCGTGTCCACGAAGACCCGCCGCGGACGGCCGGGCGGCGCGGGCGCGATGAGTCCGCTGCTGTGCTCGGTGCGGCCGTCGTGGGTGACCGCGACCCGCCAGCCGTGGCCGTCGGCGGCGGCGGTCGCCCGCCCGTCGAGCTCGGGGAACTCCGGCGGCCAGCCACGCCAGCCGACCTCGTGCTGCTCTCCGCCGACCTCGAGGCGCACCCGATGCAGCTGGCTGGTGACGTTGCGCCAGCCGGGGGCGATGCCCCGCTGGGTACGCCGGCCCGCGGCGACGTCGGCCAGGTGCGTGGTGGCCGCGGCCATCAGCACGACAGGGTCGGTCCCGGGCGCCGGCAGGGAGATCTCGTCGAGCAGCGCCGTGGAGACCTCGCCCGCCCGGAAGCGCTCGTCGGCGAGGATCGCGAGCAGCTGGTCGCGGTTGGTCGTGACGCCGTGGATGCGGGCTCGTCGCAGGGCGCCGGCCAGCTGGCGGATCGCCTGCTCGCGACTGGGCGCCCAGGAGATGACCTTGGCCAGCATGGCGTCGTAGTGCGGCGACACCTCGTCTCCGCTCCGGAAGCCTGCGTCGACGCGGACGCCCTGCCGGTCGAGCGGACCGAAGGCCGCCTCGTGCGGGATGTCGAAGGTCACCAGCCGGCCGGTCTGCGGCTGGTACGACGACGCCGGGTCCTCGGCGTACACCCGGACCTCGACGGCGTGGGAGCCGGGCTCGTCGGGCCAGCTCATCAGCCAGTCGCCCTCGGCGGAGGCGAGCTGCAGCCGCACGAGGTCGACGCCGTAGACCAGCTCGGTCACGGGATGCTCGACCTGGAGACGGGTGTTCATCTCCAGGAAGAAGAAGCGCTCCGTCTCCGGGTCGTAGAGGAACTCCACGGTGCCCGCGCCGCGGTAGTCGACCGCCTCGGCCGCCGACCGAGCCGCCTGATGGATCGCGGCCCTCACCTCGTCGCGCAGCCCCGGCGCCGGAGACTCCTCGAGCACCTTCTGGTGCCGACGCTGCAGCGAGCAGTCGCGTTCGCCGAACACGGAGGTGTCGACGACCTGCACCTCGACGTGTCGCCCGCGCTCGACATAGGGCTCCACGAACACCGTCCCGTCGCCGAACGCCGAGAGCGCCTCGGCGCGCGCGGCCTCGATCTCGCCGGGCAGGTCGGCGAGCGAGCGGACCACCCGCATCCCGCGCCCGCCCCCGCCGGCGGAGGCCTTGATCAGCACCGGCAGGTCGGCCTCGGCGATCGCCGCGGGGTCCAGCGACTCGAGGACCGGCACACCGGCGGACCGCATCAGCGCCTTGGCCCGGACCTTGTCGCCCATCGCCTCGATCGACGCAGGCGTGGGTCCGACCCAGGTCAGCCCGGCGTCGATGACGGCCCGGGCGAAGTCGGCGTTCTCGGCCAGGAAGCCGTAGCCGGGGTGGACCGCGTCGGCCCTGGTCGACCGCGCCGCGTCGAGGATCGCGTCGATGCGGAGGTAGGAGTCGGCCGGCGCGTTGCCCGGCAGCTCGACGGCGAGGTCGGCCTCGGCCACGAACGCCAGCCCGGCGTCGGCGGGCGAGTGCACCGCGACCGTCCGGATCCCGAGCCGGCGGCAGGTCGCGAAGACCCGGGAGGCGATCTCGGCCCGGTTGGCGACGAGGAGTCTGCTGATCATCGACACCACCTACATCCGGAAGACGCCGTAGCCCTCGGCGCCCTTGATCGGTGCGTTCTCGATGACCGAGAGGCAGATGGCCAGGATCGTGCGGGTGTCGCGAGGGTCGATGACGCCGTCGTCGTAGAGCATCCCGGAGAGGAAGAAGGGCAGGCTCTGCTCCTCGACGCTGGCCTCGATGAAGGCCCGCATCTGGGCGTCCTCGGCCTCGTCGTAGGTCTGCCCGCGCCCCTCGGCCGCGGCCCGCGCCACGATCGACAGCACGCCGGCGAGCTGCGCCGGCCCCATCACCGCCGACTTGGCCGACGGCCAGGTGAAGAGGAAGCGCGGGTCGTAGGCGCGGCCGGCCATGCCGTAGTTGCCGGCGCCGTAGGACGCGCCCATGATCACGCTGAGGTGCGGCACCGCGGAGTTGGAGACCGCGTTGATCATCTGGGCGCCGTGCTTGATGATGCCGCCCTGTTCGTACTCCGCGCCGACCATGTAGCCGGTCGTGTTGTGCAGGAACAGCAGCGGGGTGTCGGACTGGTTGGCGAGCTGGATGAACTGCGCGGCCTTCTGCGCCTCCTCGCTGAAGATCACGCCCTGGGCGTTGGCGAGGATGCCGAGCGGCCGGCCGTGGAGGTTGGCCCAGCCGGTGACCAGCGAGCTGCCGTAGAGCGGCTTGAACTCGTCGAACGGTCGCTCGTTGCCCGGCCCGCTGCCGTCGACGATCCGGACGATCACCTCGCGCGGGTCGAACGGCTCCTTGAGGTCCGCGGGGATCAGGTCGAGCAGCTCGTCGGGGTCGGCGTCGGGCTCGGCGTACGTCGTGGTGCCCGGGGTGGCCGTGGGTGCGTCATCCGGCGCGGACGCCCCGGCGGCCGAGACGTATGACGTCGCGGTCGGCTTGCGCCGGTTGAGACGGGCCACGATCCGGCGGCCGATCCGCAGCGCGTCGAGCTCGTCCTCGGCGAGGTAGTCGGCGAGCCCCGAGACGCGAGCGTGCATCTCCGCGCCGCCGAGCGACTCGTCGTCGGACTCCTCGCCGGTGGCCATCTTGACCAGCGGCGGGCCGCCGAGGAAGACCTTGGCCTGCTGCTTGACCATCACGGTGTAGTCGCTCATGCCGGGGATGTAGGCGCCGCCGGCGGTGGAGTTGCCGAAGACGATCGCGATCGTGGGCTGGCGACGCCTGGAGGCCCGGGTCAGCTCGCGGAAGGCCTTGCCGCCGGGGATGAAGATCTCCTTCTGCGTCGGGAGGTCGGCGCCGCCCGACTCGACCAGGGAGATGGTGGGCAGGTTGTTCTCCTCGGCGATCTGCGCGGCGCGGAACCCCTTCTTGACCGTCCAGGGGTTGGAGGCGCCGCCCTTGACCGTGGGGTCGTTGGCGGTGATCAGGCACTCGACGCCCTCGACGACCCCGATGCCGGTGACGACGCTGGCACCGACGGTGAAGTCCGAGCCCCAACCCGCGAGCGGCGACAGCTCGAGGAACGCGGATCCCTCGTCGACGAGCAGCTCGATCCGCTCGCGGGCGAGCAGCTTGCCGCGGGCGCGGTGCCGGTCGACGTACTTCTCACCGCCGCCGGCCACCGCCTTCGCGTGCTCGGCATCGAGGTCGGCCAGCTTGGCGAGCATGCTCTCGCGGTTGGTCGTCATGGGTGGTCCTGGTGGTCGTTGCTTCGGCGAGTCACAGCAGCTCCTCGGGGATCGCGACGACGCGTGAGCGTGCCCACTCGCCGAGCGCCTTGGCCTGCGGGTCGAAGCGCGTCGAGGCGGCGACGCCCTCGCCGAGCAGGCCGTGGAGCACGACGTTGACGCCGCCGAGGTCGGGCAGAGGGTGCACGTCGACGTCGAGGCTCTCCGCCTCGGGGACCAGGCCGCGCACCCACGCCGGCGTCACGGTCTCCAGCAGCCAGCCGACGCGGTCGCGGTAGCGCTCGTCGCCGTCGTGGCGGACCCACAGGCCGAGGTTGGCGTTGCCGCCCTTGTCGCCGGAGCGGGCATGCACGAAGGTGCCGAGGGGCACCCTCGTGGTGGTCCCCCGCGCCACGAGCGGCGCGGCCGGAGGCTCCGCCACCGCCTCGCGGCCGGCCACCCAGCGGCCCAGGTCCGGGGAGACCGGCGGGTCGGCGACGATCTCGCGCCGCCCGTCGGCGTGGACCACGGCGTGCTCGACCCGGTCGCGCGTCACGAAGTCGCCGACGAAGACGCCGTACGGCGAGGCGGGGGTCGGCGGGCCGGTCATGGTGAACCCGGGGTACGACGCCAGCGCGAGCTCGACGACCGGCCCGGTGAAGCCCCGGCCGGCCACCTCGGCCGAGGGGTCCTTGACCGTGCACCGCAGCAGGCACGACGCGCCCTCCTCGGTGTCCGCGTCGGGCACCGGTCGCGGCGTTCGCGACCAGACGACCTCGGCGGGCCGATGCTCCCGCCACGCCGCCTCGACCTGCCCGCGCACCCACGCGGCCTTCGCGTCGAGGTCGAGCCCGGTCAGCACCAGCTCGACGGAGTTGCGATAGCCGCCCAGCACGTTGGCGCCGACCTTGAGCAGGTGGAACGGCGCGGACCCGCGCACCCCACCGACGGCGACCCGGTCCGGGCCGACCTGCTCGAGCCGCACCGAGTCGAGGTGGGTGGTGACGTCGGGACCGAGGTAGGACGGCCCCTGGATCTCGTAGAACAGCTGGGCGCTCACGGTGTCGACGGTCACCGCGCCACCGGTGCCCGGGTGCTTGGTCACGACGCTCGACCCGTCGGCGGCGATCTCGGCCAGCGGGAAGCCCAACGGCCGCTCGCGGGCCTCGCGCGGGAGGTCGAGGAAACCGGAGAAGTTGCCCCCCGTCGCGTGCGCCCCGCACTCGAGGACGTGCCCGGCGACGGTCGCGCCGGCCAGGGCGTCGTACGCCGTCGGCTCCCAGCCGAAGTGCGCCACCGCCGGTCCGACCACCAGGGACGCGTCGGTGACCCGGCCGGTGACCACGACGTCGGCACCCCCGCGGAGGGCCGCCGCGATGCCGAAGCCGCCCAGATAGGCGTTGGCGGTCAGCGCGTCGGCGAGGTCGAGGTCGGCGGCGAGCGGGCGCAGGTCGTCCCCCTCGACGTGAGCGACGGCCACGTCGAGCCCGAGGCCGCGGGCCACCTCACGCACCCTGGCCGCGAGACCGGCAGGGTTGAGACCGCCGGCGTTGCTGACGATCCGGACTCCACGCTCGACGGCCAGCCCGAGCGTGTCCTCGAGCTGTCTGACGAAGGTGCGGGCATACCCGAGCGAGGCGTCCTTGAGGGTGTCCCTGCCCAGGATCAGCATCGTCAGCTCGGCGAGGTAGTCGCCGGTCAGCACGTCGAGCGGCCCACCCTCGAGCATCTCGCGCATCGCGGAGAGGCGGTCGCCGTAGAAGCCGGAGCAGTTGCCCACCCGCAGGACATCAGCCGCGGGGTCCTCAGCCACGAGGGGCCCTCCCCTCTCCCGGCGGGCCGGCGAAGCACTGCGCGATCCCCAGCCACTCCTCGGCGTCGCTGCCGACGGCGCGCAGGTCGGTGTCGACACGATGGATGCGCTGGGTGACCAGCAGGCAGAAGTCGTGAGCCGTCCCGGTCACCCGTTGCGAGGCCTCCGGCGGGCCCCAGGTCCACGTCTCGCCCGACGGCGCGACCAGCTCGACCCGTGGCTCGTCCTTCGGTGCCTCACGTCGGTGCGCGGCGTAGGCGAAGCGGCGAGTGCGCACGCCGAGGTGGGCCACGTGCCGGATCCGGTCGGTGGGCTCCCGGATCGCACCGACAGCCTCGTGCACGTCGCCGGAGTGCGCCCAGGTCTCCATGAACCGGGCGGTCGCCATCGAGGCCGGCGACATGGGCGGCCCGAACCACGGGAGCCGAACGCCGTCCGGCACCGCGCGCAGTGCGGACGCCAGTCGGCTCCGCGAGGAGCGCCAGCGGTCCACCAGGTCGGCGGCCGGGGCCGCACCGCCCTCGAGCGCCGTGCGGTCGACCAGGCCGTCGGGGTCCGCCAGCGCCTCCAGGACCAACGCGTCCCAACCCTCCTTGTCGGCGGCCGCGAGCAGCGCCGCCTCGTCGGTCCAGGCGAGGTGGGCGACCTGGGTGGCGACGTCCCAGCCGGGCGCCTGGGTCGCCAGCCGCCACTTCTCGTCGGGGAGACGCGAGACCACGGCGTCCAGCGCATCGCCCTCGGCCGCGAGGTCGGCCAGGACCTCCTCCAGGAGCGCGTTCATGCCGATGCTCCCAGGGCGCCATCGAGCACCGCGGCCCAGCGATCCAGGATCCGCGCCCGGCGTCGGGCATCGTCGGTGATCGTGTCGGCCAGGCCCAGGCCGCGGACCAGGTCGAGGGTCGCCTGCACCAGCTCGCGGATGCCCGGCAGCGACTCGTCGGCACCGAGGGCTTCGACGGTGAGCTGGTGCGCCTCCCTGCCGATCCGCTGCTCCAACGGGGCGACCGCCTCGAGGAGCGCAGGGTCGGTGCGGGCCGCCACCCACAGCTCGAGACCGGCCGTGAAGACCGGCGAGGTGACGTGGTCGGCCAGCACCTGCAGCACCGCGCGAGTACGCCGCTCACCGTCCGGCACCCGGGCCACCGCGGCGCGCAGCTCCTCACCTCGCACGGTCGTCACGTGCTCCATGGCGGCGACGACCAGGTCGTTCTTCGTCGGGAAGTGATGGAGCTGCGCTCCCCGCGACACCCCCGCACGCTCCGAGACGATGGTGGTCGTGGTGCCCGCGAACCCGTGCTCCACCAGGCAGTCGACGGTCGCCTCGAGCAGCCGGGCGCGCATCACCCGACTCCGCTCCTCCTGAGGCACCCGCACCGTCGTACTCACCCGTCGAGGGTGCCCTCCCACAAACAAACAGTCAAGCCTGCCTTTTTCCGCGACATGCCGATTCTGGTGGCGCGAGGTGCGCGAAATGGCGACGCGACGTGCACCTCGTCGCGCAGCGAGCCCGTGGGCCGACCCGAGCGCGAGCCCGCCGGGCGGGCCCACGCATCTCGCGGGACCATTTCACGCATCTCGCGGGACCATTTCAGGCATCTCGCGGTCAGTCGAGGCGGGCCACCAGGGGAAGGCGGGGACGGGTGGTGGCCGCGACCACCAACGCCGTGACCAGGGGCAGTGCGACGACGAGGGCGACGATGAGCAGCCAGGGGATGTCCAGGAACGGCCCGGTCACCGGCAGCTGGTCGGCGTTGAAGCCGCTGCTGCCCGAGCCCCCACTGGGCGCGGCGTAGACCCCCTGGGAGGAGGTCAGCGGACGAGCGACCGCGATGCCCGGGATGAAGCCGACGGCCGCGCCCACCACCCCGCCGACCAGGGCCACCACGACCGCGAAGGACCCGGCCACCGCGCGCCGCGTCCGGGGCGCGGCTCCGACCGCCCCCAGCGTGGCCAGGTCGGGTCGCGCGTCCGACAGCGCGAGATAGGTCGTCGTCAGCGTGCCGCCGAGCATCAGCACCGCCCCGAGCGACCCGAGGATCAGCAGCAGGATCCGGGTCGCGTCGTCGCCCTGGTAGCCGCGCTCGACGTAGAGACCTGCGTAGGGCACGATCGCCGCCACTGCCTCGTCGGCGTTGCGCTCCTGGTCGGCCGTGATGGTGGAGCCGGTGACGTACATCCCGACGGTGGCAGGCGCCAGCCCGAGCTCCCGTGCCGCCATCGGCGACAGCACGGCCTGCGGCACCGTGACGTGGGACGGCACGTGGATGAAGACGGCCGGCAAGGTGTGCTTCTCGACCTTGGCGCCGGCCCTCCCGTTGCCGTCGTAGTGGCGACCGGAGACCACGACCTCGTGGCCGGGCACCCGCTCGTTGGCGAAGACCACCACGCCCCCGGTGGTCAGCACCCGGTCGACCACGGCCCCTTGGTCGGGATCGAGACCGGGCAGCCCGGGTAGCCGGTCGGCCACGAGCACGGAGGCGCCCAGGCTGCTGCCGTAGCTGTACAGGAAGTTCTTGTGCTCCGCCGTGCGGAAGCGCAGCGACACGCTGCCGTCCGACCCGCCCTCCGGCAGGCCCTCGACCGGCTCCACCGTGGCGGCCGGGATCTCCCGCTCCAGCGCCCGCCGGATGGGCTCCCAGTCGTCGGCCTGCGCGCCGTAGGCCGCCACCACGCCGTCGCCCGCCCTCAGCGTGGGCGTGTAGGTCTCGCGGTTCTCCTTGGCGTCGCTGGCGTTGGCGATCCCGAGCGCGACCACGCCGGCCACGGTGGCCGCGACAGCGGCCACCGCCGGGACCGTGCGGGTGCGGTGGCGCGCGGCGTCGCGGACCGCGAACCGCAGCGCCAACGGCAGCCGTGCCGACACCTTCGCGAGCCCGACCAGCACGAGGGGCACCAGCAGGATCATGCCCAGCACGGCGACCAACGCGGAGAAGGCGATCATGAGCTCTCCGTTGCCGTGCGCCCGGGCGCCGGCCGCCGACCCGGCGATGCCGGCGCCGAGCAGCAGCACCCCCGCGACCGGCGATCGGAGGCCCGCCTTGCGATCGCCGCGGCGGCCCGCGAGCACCGCCACGACGTCCTGCCGCGACGAGATCCAGGCCGGCACCACGGCGGCCAGCAGCGCGGAGACCAGCCCGAAGATCGCGATGCCGGCCAGGTGCGGCCACGGCACGTCGAACGGACCGAACCACTCGTGCGAGAGGCGTTGCAGCAGCGGCTGGGTCGCCCAGGCCAGCCCGATACCCGCGACGACTCCACCGAGCGCCGCCACGGTGCCGAGCACCAGCGCCGACCCGAGAACCGTCCGGCGGGTCTGGGGCGGCGTGGCCCCGGTGGCCGACATCAGCGCCAGGGTCCGCGACTGGCGGCGTGCCCCGACGGCGAACGCCGGCCCGGCCAGCAGCACCACCTCGAGCAGCACCATCGCCACGATCAGCCCCAGGATCGCCAGCGTCTGCGAGGAGTCGCCGCCGGTGTTCCGCAGCTCTGCGGGCACCTCGGAGTCGGGGGGCGGGTGCTCCACCACCTCACGTGACAGGACCACCGCCCCGACGGCGTTGAGGCTGCGGACCTCGGGCCAGGTGATCGGCCCACCGGCATCGACCAGCCAGGCCCGGCTGCCGTCGTCGGGCAGGTCGACGACCCCCGGCAGGGTCACCATCGTCGGGTAGCCCCAGAAGGACGTCGACTCCCCGACGCCGACGACCTTGAGGGCCGGCCCGTCGGAGACCTGCAGCGTGTCACCGAGACCGGCGCCCCGGTCGGCGAGATCGCTGTTGACGACCACCTCGTCGACGCCGATGGGCGCACGGCCCCGGTCGATGCGGTAGAGGCCTGCGGCCAACGGGTCGCGCAGGTCGACCTCCTCCACATCGACCGCCGCGGCCCCCTTGGCCGTGTCGACCTGCACCTGGCCGGAGCGCAGCTCGATCCCGCGCATCGGCCTGCCCAGGGTCCGGCCGAGCTCGGCCAGCGTGGGGGGCGGGCCCGAGCGCTGGTCACCAACGCTCGCGGAGCCCCGATCGGGGTCCGGCCACTGGGCCACGGACGCCGACCACGGGTCCACACGGATCTGGGCGTCGGCGCCGCCGATGCGGCGGTCCAGTGACTCGGCGCCCGTGACGGTGGCGGTCTGATAGAGCACGTCGGCCGCCGTCACGGCCATCACGGGGAGGGCGATCAGTGCCAGCACCAGGGCCGACCGGACCTTGTGCCGGGCGGCATCGCGCCAGGCGATCCGCAGCAGCGGCCGCCACCGGCGGAGGGCGTTCACCGGCTCAGGTCCGTCTCGAGCAGCGTGTCGACCGGGTCGGCACCCGACTCGTCGACGACCAGCCCGTCGCGGAGGAAGACCACCCGGTCGGCCCAGGCGGCGTGCCGCGCCTCGTGGGTCACCAGCACCCCGGCGGCGCCGTCGTCGCACCTGGCTCGCAACAGCCTGAGGATCTGCTCGCCGGTGTCGGTGTCGAGCGCGCCGGTGGGCTCGTCGGCCAGGATCAGCCGCCGCTCACCGACCACGGCGCGGGCGATCGCGACCCGCTGCTGCTGTCCGCCCGACATCTCGTCGGGGAAGCGGTCGGCCAGCTCGGGGATGCCCACCTGGGCCAGCGCCTCCCGGGCGGCCGCCCGTGCGCCGCGGGCCGAGGTCCCGTCGAGCTCGAGGGGCAGGGCGACGTTCTCGGCCGCGGTCAGCGCGGGGATCAGGTTGAAGTCCTGGAACACATAGCCCACCGACGTACGCCGGAGCCGGGCGCGGCCGCGCGGGCCGAGCGGCGCCAGGTCGCTGCCCTCGATCAGCACCTGTCCCAACGTCGGAGTGTCCAGCCCCCCGGCCAGGGTGAGCAGGGTCGACTTGCCCGAGCCCGACGGGCCCATCACGGCCACCAGCTCGCCGGCGTGGGCCGCGAACGAGACACCGCGCAGCGCGTGCACCTCGGTCTCGCCCTCGCCGTGGATCCGGGTGACGTCGCACAGCTGGAGCACCGCGGTCATCGGGACACCTCCCGGGTCGCGGGCGTGCTCTCGGGCTGCGCGACGGGCGGCAGTGCGCCCTCGACCGCCGCTCGGCGCAGCCGCGCCTCGCAGTGGTCGAGCCAGCGGATCTCGGCCTCGGCGTCGAAGACCAGCGAGTCGAGCACCAGCGACCAGGCCAGGTCGGCCGGCTCGGTGGGCGCGGAGGCCCTGCCGCTGCGCTTGAGCCGGGTGTAGTCCTGGAGGGCGGCGATCGTCGCCATCCGCTGCCGCTGGATCACCGCGCCGACGTCGACGCCGCGCACGGTGACGGCCAGCGCGAGCTTGATCGCCAGCTCGTCGCGCGGGGGCTGGGACCGAGGCACCGGCGTGGTGAACCACGCCGACACCTCGGCCCGCCCGGCGGCGGTCACGCGGTAGACCAGGTGACCCTCGTCGTCGGCCCCCGTGCCCTCGACGAGACCGTCGCGCTCGAGCCGGGACAGGGTCGTGTAGACCTGCCCCACGTTGAGCGGCCAGGTCGACCCGGTCCGCTCCTCGAACTCCGAACGGAGCTGGTAGCCGTACATCGGCCCCTGCTCCAGCAGCGCCAGCAGCGCCTGCTTCACCGACATCTCCGCGCCTTCCGTGGATGTCCTACCGATCCCCCGCGCCGGTAGATACGCGGTATGTATACCACGTATGCACTCTGTTGGGAAGCCGCGGCTGCACTAGCGTGACCGGTGTCCGAGCCGCTGCCCGAGAGGTGTTCCGTGACCGACCCCAGCCAGCCCCACGTCCCGTCGCCCGGGCCGACGCCGCCTCCCCAGCCGCCCCAGGGCCAGCCGCCCCAGGGCCAGCCGCAGTACGGCCAGCCGCAGCCGGGGTACGGCGCGCCCCCGCCGCCGACGCCGTACCAGCAGCAACAGCCCTACGGCGGCGTTCCGCTGGCGGCGTGGGGCGACCGGGCGGTCGCCTATCTGTGGGACTTCATCGTCTTCCCGTGGCCGGCCTGGATCGCGCTGATCGTCGGCTACGCGCTCCTCGGCATCGGCGCCGGCAACGAGTCGGGCGCGATGGTGGGGATCGGCGTCCTGGTGGTCCTGGTCGGCGTCGGCCTGATGATCTGGCGGGTGGTCGTCAACTACTTCCTCGACCAGGGCCGCACCGGCTACACCTACGGCAAGCGCAAGGTCGGCATCCGCACCGTGGGGATCGCCGACGGCCAGCCCGCGGGCGTCGGCAGCTGCGTGGGGCGCTACTTCCTGCACGGCCTGATCAACCAGGCCTGCTACCTCGACTTCCTGTGGCCGCTGTGGGACCCGATGAAGCAGACGCTGACCGACAAGGTGCTCAGCACCTACGTCGTACAGCAGCCCGACCCCGGGGTCTGACGGCTCGGATCCGGGGTGCCCTCGGCCGTGGGATGTGCGCCTCCTCAGCGGTAGGTGCGCAGGCCCTCGGTCAGGTGCTCGTGCTCGTTGAACGTCAACAGCCGCGGCCCGGTCGACCCGACCACGATCCGCGAGCACGACCCGTTGACGATCACGGTGTTGAGGCGGGTCCACAGGCCGCCTCGCTCCGCCGAGGGTCGGTCGGGGTCCAGCAGCGCCGCGCACGCGGCGGCCACCGGGCCGCCCGACGACGACACGACGACGGTCGCGGCGGGGCCGGCGCCGGCGCAGGCCCGGGTCAGCGCCGCACCGACCCGCTTCACGAACCCGGGGAACGACTCGGGCACGTCGCCCGGCTCCCCGGCGATCCACCGCTCGAGCGCCGCCGTGAACGCGGCCTGGAACGCCGCGCGGTCGACCGTGTCGGGCACCCCGTCGTACGCCGCCACGACGGCGCGGTGGTCGAACTCGTTCCAGCCCGCGTCGATCGCCGGCTCGACCGACCAGCCCGCGGCCTCGGCGAGCGCCGTCGCGGTGTCCCGTTGCCGACGCATCTCACCGCTGAGCACGACGTCGGCGACGATCCCCCGCGCGGCCAGCCAGCTCCCCAGCGCCCGCGCCTGCACCCACCCGGTCTCGGACAGGACGTCGTAGTCGGCCGCCCCGAACGACGCCTGACCGTGGCGCACCAGCAGCACCTGGCCCATCAGGCCTCCCCACCGAGCAGCCGGCGGCAGCGCGACTCGAGGTAGCCGACGGCCGGTCCGAAGACGGCGTAGGCCTCGTTGTGGGTCTGCCCGTGGACGTAGCGGTACCAGATCTGCTGGGCGATCACCGCCAGCCGGAACAGCCCGAAGACCTCGTAGAACCGCCAGCGCTCGGCGGTCATCTCCAGCCCCATCCGCCGGCAGTACCACGCGACGATCTCCTCGCGCGTCCACATGCCCGCCGCGCTCGACGGCTGCCGCCGGAAGCCCTGGAAGAACTCGTCGTCGTCGGCCTGCACCCAGTAGGCCAGGGCGCCGCCGAGATCCATCAACGGGTCGCCGACCGTGGCCATCTCCCAGTCGAGCACGCCCACGATGTGCACCGGGTCGGGGCCGGGTGGGCCGCCGCCGAGCACCAGGTTGTCGAAGCGGAAGTCGTTGTGGATCAGGCAGGCGCCGACGTCCGGCGGCTGCTCGGCAGCCAGCCACTCGATGACGTCGGACCAGTCGCCGGTGTCGTCGGTGCGGGCCCGGGCGAACCGGTCGGTCCAGCCGGCCACCTGACGGGCGACGTAGCCCTCACCGCGCCCGAGCCCCGCCAGTCCGGCGGCCTCGACGTCGACGGAGTGCAGCCGCACCAGCACGTCGTACGCCGACCGGCACAGCTCGCCGGTCCCTTCCGGCGTGAGGTCGAACGGCAGGTCGCGCCGCGGGATCACGCCGTCGAGTCGCTCCATGACGTAGAAGTCGGAGCCGATGACGTCGGCGTCCTCGCAGAAGGCGACCATCCGGGCGACCAGCGGAAACACGGGGTGGAGCGCCGCCTGGATGTCGTGCTCACGGCGCATGTCGTGGGCGCTCCTGGCCTTGGTGCCGGCCGGCGGGCGGCGCAGGATCAGGTCGCCGGCCGGGTAGCGCAGCAGATAGGTGAGGTTGGACGCACCGCCCGGGAACTGCCGCACCTCGGGCTCACCCACGACGACGTCGGCGAAGGCCGGGTCCGCGTGGCCGCGCAGCCAGCCCGCCATCGCCGCCACGTCGAAGGCATCCTCGGCCCGGACCGGCTTCGCCGGGTTGCCGGCATCGCGCGGCTCGGGGTCGGTCATGTGAGCCGCTCCAGCTTGGCCGCCTGGGCCCTCATCTGCTGGTCGTAGGCCGACCGGTCCTCGAGCTTGAGCCGATAGGCGGCCCGGGCGAACTCGTCGGGCAGCACCAGCTCCGCGCCGCGGTCGAGCCCGTCGAGGACGGCGGCGGCAACGTCGTCGGCCGTCACCGGCGACTCCTCCACGAGGCGCGCGACGATGGCCCCCACCGCCTCGTCGCGCCCGCTCATCGAGGCCACCAGGTTGGTCCGGAAGTAGCTCGGACAGACGGCCATCGCCCGGACGCCGTAGCCCGCGAGCTCGTGGCCGATCGTCTCGGTGAACGCCACGACGCCGGCCTTGGCGGCGTTGTAGGAAGCCATCCCGGCCGGGTGCACCAGCCCGGCGAGCGAGGCGACCGCGACCACCTGGCCGCCGCGCTGTCGCTTCAGCAGCGGCGTGAAGGCCCACATCCCCCGCGCCATCCCGAGCAGGTTCACGTCGAGCACCCGCTGCCACTCTTCGATCTCGGCGACGTCGAGACGGCCACCACCGGCGACGCCGGCGTTGTGGACCAGCACGTCGAGCCCATCCCATCGCCGCTCGACCTCGGCCACCGCCGCGGCCCAGTCGGCCTCGGAGGTGACGTCGAGGGTCAGGTCGGCGCCGGAGCGGTCGGTGGCGAGCACCTCGTCGCCGCGCGCCCGGAAGGCGGCCGTCAGCGCGGCGCCGAGCCCGGATGCCGCTCCGGTGACCAGCACCCGCCTCATCGCGCCCCGCCACGGTCGGCGTACCTGGCCAGCTCCAGCCGCGCCACCATGCCGCGGTGCACCTCGTCGGGCCCGTCGGCCAGCCGCAGCGAGCGGGCGCCGACCCAGGCGGCCGCGAGCGGGAAGTCGTCGGACATCCCGCCGCCGCCGTGCAGCTGGATGGCCAGGTCGATCACCGAGGTGGCCATCGCCGGCACGGCGACCTTGATCTGGGAGACCTCCGAGAGGGCGTGGAGCGGACCACCGGTGTCGAGCTTCCAGGCGGCGTGGAGGACCAGCAGCCGGGCCTGGTCGATCGCGATCCGCGCGTCGGCGATCCGCTCGCGGTTGCCGCCGAGGTTGACCAGCGGCTTGCCGAACGCCGTGCGCTCCAGGCCGCGCCGGCAGGCCAGCTCGAGCGCCGCCTCGGCGAGCCCGATCAGCCGCATGCAGTGATGCACCCGGCCGGGGCCCAGCCGACCCTGCGCGATGGCGAAGGCCTCGCCCGGGCCGGACAGGATGTTGGCGGCGGGGACGCGCACGTCGGTCAAGGACACCTCGCCGTGGCCCAGCGGCTCGTCGTAGAGGCCCATCGTGGTGAGCATCCGCTCGACCTTCACACCCGGGGTGTCCCGCGGGACGAGCACCATGGAGTGCCGGTGGTGGCGGTCGGCGTCGGGGTTCGTGAGCCCCATGAAGACGTAGATCTCGCAGTCGGGGTGGCCGACGCCGGTCGACCACCACTTGCGGCCGTTGACGACCACCTCGTCACCCTCGACCACCGCCGTGGCGGCCATGTTGGTGGCGTCGGAGGAGGCGACCCCGGGCTCGGTCATCAGGAACGCCGACCTGATCCGGCCGTCGAGCAGTGGGTCGAGCCAGCGGTCACGCTGCTCCTTGCTGCCGTAGCGCAGCAACACCTCCATGTTGCCGGTGTCGGGTGCGTTGCAGTTGAAGACCAGCGGCGCGATCGCGGAGCGACCCATCAGCTCGGCGAGCGGGGCGTAGTCGACGTTCGACAGCCCCGCGCCGCCGTCGGTGCCGAACCTGGCGGCGTACTCCCCGGCGTGCTCGGCGGGCAGGAACAGGTTCCACAGCCCCTGGGAGCGGGCCTTGGCCTTGAGCTCCTCGATCACCGGCAGCGGCTGCCACGGGTCGCCGCTGCGGCGGGCCTCGGCGAGGTCGCGGTGGTACGCCGGCTCGATCGGGTCGATCTCCTCGGCCATGAACGACGAGACCCGAGTGGCAAGGTCGGCGGCCCGGGGCGTGGGGGCGAAGTCCATGACCCGACCCTAGACCGCGCGGCCCGGCGCGCCGTCGCAGCGGCCGCGCGGACGGCGGGCTCGCTCGTGAGACCCTCGGCCCAACGCACCCTCGGAGGCACCATGAGCAACCCGCCACCCCCGCCCTACGACCCGAACCAGCCGCCGTACGGTCAGAACCCCTACGACCAGAGCCCCTACCCCGCGGCGCCCTACGGCCAGGTCGGCTACAGCCAGGCGGCCGCGGGGCTCGACCCCTGGGGACGGCCGATCCTGCAGTACGCCAGCTGGCTCGCTCGGGTCGGCGCCACGCTGGTCGACACCCTGCTCTACCTGCTCGGGATGGCGCCGCTCATCCTGGGGTTCGTGCTGGCCGTCCCGCCGACCGAGACCGACCCGGTCACCGGCCTGGTCTACGAGACCGGGCCGGCCATCAACGCCGACGTCGGCTGGGGGCTGGTCGTGTTCGGGTTCGTGGTCTATCTCGGGCTGATCCTCTGGAACGCCTGCTACCGCCAGGGGGTGACCGGAGCCAGCGTCGGCAAACAGGTCCTCGGCATCCGGGTGATGCGGGAGGCCGATGGGCGGCCCCAGGGGTTCTGGGCCTCGCTGGGCCGGCTGTTCCTGCACAACATCGTCGACGGCTCCTGCTACCTCGGCTACCTGTGGCCCCTGTGGGACGGCAAGAGGCAGACGTTCACCGACAAGATCATGAGCACGGTGGTGGTCAAGGGGTGAGGCTCGCGCCGATCCCTGCCGGGCATCCCTAGGCGGCGACCGTCATCACGATGCGGGCCCGCTGGAACGGGTTGACCCACGCCTGCTGGGCGAACAGCAGCCGACCGAGCGACCAGGCGATGAACGGGATCGCCATCGCGATCGACAGCGACCAGTAGGGCAGCCGAGCCAGCCCGGAGAAGACCAGGCCGGTCATCGTCGTGCTCAGCGCCAGGCGGGCGGAGTAGCCGAGCATCACGACCGGTGGCGCGGGGGTCGCGCGTGCCGAGCGCATGTCGACGGAGAAGGGCCGCTTCGCCGACCAGCGCATCGAGCCGCTGACCACCTGCACGGTGACCACGACCAGGGTGGCGAGCAGGGCGGACAGCTCGTGCGGCTGGGGCAGCCCGGCACGCAGCGAGGCCAGCACCAGGGTGACGCCGGAGGCGACGAGCAGCCACTCGCTGAGCACCAGCACGCGCGCGGTGAAGACCGTCCGAGGGCCGCTCGGGAGGCTCTCCCGCCAGAGCGCGCCGCGTCCGTCGAGGCACCAGACGTTGACCCCGAACAGCAGCGCGGCGCCGGAGGCGACGAGGCCGGGCAGGATCGTCATCGCGTTCCACTCGAGGTTGCCGGCCAGGGCGACGAGGCCGGGGCCGATGGCGAGGACCATCAGGCCGCGGCGCATCGGCACCGAACGCCAGATGGAGCCGCGGTCGATCCGCACCAGCGCCATCAGGTCGGAGCCGGTGTCGCGGCGGGCCGGCCGGACGCCGGTCTCGACGCGCAGCTCGTCGCGGGGGGTCCGCCGGGCCGCCAGGTGGGCGGGTATCGCACCGAGCGCGACCGCGACGACGACCAGGGCCAGCAGGACGGCCAGGGTCACGACGAAGCGCACCCAGGTCCCCTCGCGGGCGGCGAGCATGCCGAACATCACGTGGCTGGTCGGGACCTTGTCGAGGGCGGCGGCCAGGTTGCCCGACAGCTGGAGCCAGACGCCCGCCGCCCCGGCAGCGATCATCACGCCGCGCACGATCGCCACGCCGTGCGGACCGCGGCGGATCGTCTCGAACGTCCACGCGACCACCTGGGCGATGGCCGTCGCGGCGACGATCCACAGCAGGGCGATGAGCTGGACCAGGGCCAGGTGCTGGGGGCCGAGGGCGTAGGCGCCGATGCCGAGCAGCAGCCAGGCCTGCAGCAACCAGGAGATGTTGAGCGGCGCCAGCAGCAGGGCGCCGAGGTGGTCGGTGGTCGGGCTCACGGGGTAGGCGATGCCGTTCTCCTTGGAGAGCAGCTCGCGACCGCCGCCGGACGCGACACCGGACACGATCGCCAGGCCCAGGACGCCCGCCAGCAGCGTGGGCAGCACGACCAGGAACTCCGAGGCGCGGCCGCTGCCGGCGAGGTCGCCGGCGCCGTCGAGGTAGGCCGGGATGACCGCGGCCCCCGACGTCACCAGGACGAAGGTCAGCACCGCCCAGCCGGCCACGGCGCGCCGGCGTACGGTCGCGGAGCGGAACCACAGCAGGTGCCGGACGTCGGCGACCGCGCGGCGGGCGGCGGCGACCGGCCCGGGCAGCTGGGTCGGCAGCGGCACGGTGGGGTGCGGGTCAGTCGAGAAGGGCGCGGTAGGCACGTGCGCCCTCCTCTCCGGCCATGTCGGACGAGGTGACCGTCGCGACCCGCTCGCCGCCGCGCAGCACCAGCACGGTGTTGCAGGCCTCGATCGCGAGCTCGCGGAGGTGGGTGGAGACGAGCACGCAGGCGCCGCGGGCCCGGGCGTCCGCGATGACGTCGAAGGTCGCCTCGACCCCGATCGGGTCGACGCCGTCGAACGGCTCGTCGAGCAGCAGCACGAAGGGCTCGTGGAAGGCCGCGAGGATCACCGACAGGCGCCGGCTCATGCCGTGCGAGAAGCCGGCGGTCACGCGGTGGGCCACGTCGCCGAGCTCGAACCGCTCCAGCAGGTCGCGCGCGCGGTCCTCCCAGTCGGTCATCCGGCGCAGCCGGGCCGCCAGCTGGAGGTGCTCCCAGGGCGTCGCCCGCGGGATCAGGCCACCGACGTCGGGGCAGTAGCCGACCGCGTGCTTGACCCCCAGGGTCTGCCGGGTGACGTCGAGGCCGGCGACGAAGACGTGGCCCTCGCTCGGCGGCACCACACCCGCGACGACGCGCATCGTGGTCGACTTCCCGGCGCCGTTGCGGCCCAGCAGCGCGCTGGCCTGGCCGGCGTACGCCTGCAGGTCGACGCCGGTCACCGCCTCGACCTCGCCGAAGCGGACATGCAGTCCTCGGACGTCGATGACGGGCTGAATCTCGGGAGCGATCACGCGCTTCAGTCTCCCCGAGCCGCTCGGGCCTGTCAGAGGAATCGGGGGACTCGGGCCACCCCGATCGTTTGCTGCGGAAGGCCCCGCGACACGCCGCAGTCAGGGGCGAAACGCAGCAAACGATCGCCGGCGAGGGGGGACCATGTGTCCGTGAAGGTCACCGAGCCCGGGGGTACGACGGTGCGCATCGGCCGCCGCTGGCTGCCGTGGCGGCGTCAACTGCGGCACCTCGACGACCTCGACGTCCCCGACGTACCCCTCGGCGACGACCCGATATCGGCCGTGATCGCGGTGATCATGCTGGTCATCGCGCTGCCGTTCATCGTCCTGTTCGCGATCGCGCTCGGCGAGCTGTTGCTGCTGCTCGCCCTCCTGCCGCTGGCGCTGCTCGTGCGGGTCGCGTTCGGCCGCCCGTGGACGGTCGACGTCACCCGCCAAGGCGAGCTGGTGCTCTCCGAGCGGGCCACCGACTGGCCATCCTCGACCGAGCTGATCCACGACCTGGCCGCGAAGGCGGAACGAGGCGACCTGTTGTCGCGATAGTCCGCTACGTTCGGCACCACTTTCCGCGGGCGAACCGGTGCCGAACGTAGCGGACTATCGCGGGGGGTCAGGCGGGGAAGGACTCGCCGGAGGCGGCCATCTCGCGGAGCCGGTCGGTGGGCCGGAACCGGTCGCCGTAGGCCGCGGCGAGCTCGTCGGCCCGGGCCACGAAGGCCGCGAGACCGACCTCGCCGGAGGCGGACTGGTACCCGGTCATGAACTGCGCGGCGCCGCCGGTGGCGGGCGGGAAGCCGATGCCCATGATCGAGCCGATGTTGGCGGCGGCCGCCGAGGTGAGAACGCCCTCCTCGAAGCACCTCGCCGTCTCGAGCGCCTCCGCGAAGAGCATCCGCTCCTTCACGTCGTCGAACGGGATCCGCTCGGCGGCGACGGGGAAGGCCTCGGCCAGCCCCGGCCACAACCGGGTACGCCGGCCGTCGGCGTACTCGTAGAACCCCGCGCCCTTCAGCCGGGACGGCCGCCCCAGCTCGATCATCCGGTGCACCACCAGCGTGCCGGGGTGCGGGGCGTAGGGCAGGCCCTCCCGCTCCGCGGCCTCGGCGGTGGCCTTCTCGATCTTCGCGAACAGCTCCATGTTGAGTTCGTCGGTCAGCTGCAGCGGTCCGACCGGATAGCCCGACTGCGTCGCGGCGCGCTCCAGCGACATCGGGTGAACACCTTCGGCCAGCATCGCCAGGCCCTCGTTGACCATCGTCGAGATCACCCGCGAGGTGTAGAAGCCGCGGCTGTCGTTGACCACGATCGGCGTCTTCCTGATCTGCTGCACCACGTCGTAGGCCCTGGCCAGCGCCTCGTCGGACGTCTCGCGACCCCGGATGATCTCGACCAGCGGCATCTTGTCGACGGGGCTGAAGAAGTGCAGCCCGATGAAGTCGTCCGGCCGGTCGACGCCGGTCGCGAGCTCGGTGATCGGGAGCGTCGAGGTGTTGGAGCACAGCAGCGCATCGGGCTCGACGTGGGGCGTCACCTCGGCGAACACCCGGTGCTTGAGCGACGGGTCCTCGAAGACCGCCTCGATCACCAGGTCGCACCCGGCCAGCTCGGCCGGGTCGTCGGTCGGCGTGATCCGGGCCAGCAGCTCGGCCTTCTTCTCCTCCGTCGAGCGGCCACGGGAGATCGCCTTGTCGAGCAGGCCCGCGGAGTAGGCCTTGCCCCGCTCGGCGCTCTCGAGCGACACGTCCTTGAGTACGACGTCCATGCCGGCCCGCGCGCAGGAGTAGGCGATGCCGGCGCCCATCATGCCGGCGCCGAGGACCCCCACCTTCCGCGCGGTGTAGGGCGGCACGCCGGCCGGCCGCAGCGATCCGGAGTTGATCGCCTGCAGGTCGAAGAAGAACGCCTGGATCATGTTCTTGGCGTTCTGACCGGTGATCAGCGACGTGAGGTAGCGCGACTCGATCCGCGACGCCGTGTCGAAGTCGACCTGGGCGCCCTCGATCGCCGCCGAGAGGATCGCCCGCTGGGCGGGGTAGACCGCGCCCTTGGTCTGCTGGCGCAGCAGCGCCGGGAACGCCGGCAGGAAGGCGGCCAGCGCCGGGCTCTTGGGTGTGCCGCCCGGCATCTTGTAGCCCCCGCGGTCCCACGGGTTGGCGGCGACGTCGTCGTCGTCGCGGTGCTCCATGATCCAGGCCTTGGCTGTCGGGACCAGCTCGTCGACCGAGCCGACCAGCTCGTCGACCAGGTGCTTGTGCAGAGCCACGGCCGGCTTGAAGCGCGACCCGGGCAGCAGCACCTCCATCAGCCCGTGCTGGAGGCCGAGCATCCGGACGACCCGGGTGACGCCACCGCCGCCGGGCAGCAGCCCGAGGGTGGCCTCGGGGAGCCCGACCTCGGCGCGCGGGTCGTCGACGATGATCCGCCGGTTGGCGGCCAGCGCGATCTCGAAGCCGCCGCCCAGGGCGGCGCCGTTGATCGCCGCGACCACCGGCCGCGGGAACCTCTCCAGCCGCCGGAGGGACTCCTTGATCCCTTCGGCCATGGTGAAGATCGCCTCGGCGTCGTCCGGCCCGGCCTGCACCATCGCGTGCAGGTTGCCGCCGGCGAAGAAGGTCTTCTTGGCGCTCGCGATCACCACGCCGGTGATGTCGTCGACCTCGTCCTCGAGGCGGGCGACGGCGTCGGCCATCGACCGGGCGTAGAGCTCGGTCATCGTGTTGGCGCTGGCCGTCGGGTCGTCGAGGGTGAGGGTGACGATGCCGTCGGCGTCGCGGTCGTAGCGGACCGCGGTCTCAGTGGTGGTGCTCATCGGTGTCCTGTCCGGGTCAGAGGGTCAGACGCGCTCGACGATGGTGGCGATGCCCATGCCGCCGCCGACGCAGAGCGTGGCCAGGCCGCGGCGCAGGTCGCGGCGCTCGAGCTCGTCGATGAGGGTGCCGAGGATCATCGCGCCGGTGGCGCCGAGGGGGTGCCCCATCGCGATCGCGCCGCCGTTGACGTTGGTGATCTCGTGGTCGATCCCGAGGTCGCTCATGAACCGCATCGCCACGGCGGCGAAGGCCTCGTTGATCTCGAACAGGTCGATGTCACCCACGTCGAGGCCGGCGCGCGCGAGCGCCTTGCGCGACGCCGGCGCCGGACCGGTGAGCATGATCGTCGGGTCGGCGCCCGACACCGCGGCGGACACGATCCGGGCGCGCGGCGTGAGGCCGAGCGAGGTGCCGACCTCCTCGGTGCCGACCAGCATCAGCGCGGCGCCGTCGACGATGCCCGAGGAGTTGCCGGCATGGTGGACGTGGTCGATCGCCTCGACCCAGTGGTACTTCTCCAGCGCGACGGCGTCGAACCCGCCCTCCGCGCCGATCTGGGCGAACGACGGCCTCAGCCCGGCCAGGCCCTCGACAGTGGTGTCGGGGCGGATGGTCTCGTCGTGGTCGAGGACGACCAGGCCGTTGCGGTCGTGCACGGGCACCACCGAGCCGCCGAAGTAGCCGTTGGCCCAGGCCTTCGCCGCCCGGTGGTGCGACTCGGCGGCGAACGCGTCGACGTCGCTGCGGGAGTAGCCCTCGAGGGTCGCGATCAGGTCGGCGCCGATGCCCTGCGGCACGAAGCCGGTCGTCAACGCGGTGGCCGGGTCCATCGCCCAGGCGCCCCCGTCGGAGCCCATCGGCACCCGGCTCATCGACTCCACGCCGCCCGCGATGATCAGGTCCTCGAACCCGCCGCGCACCCGCGAGGCCGCCTGGTTGACCGCCTCCAGCCCGGAGGCGCAGAACCGGTTGAGCTGGACGCCCGCGGTCGTGTCGGGGAGGCCCGCGGCCAGCGCCGCGGTCTTGGCGATGTCGCCGCCCTGGTCGCCGAGCGGCGAGACCACCCCGAGGACGACGTCGTCGACCCGCTCGGTGTCGAGCGACGGGTTGCGCCGGCGTACCTCGTCGAGGAGGCCGACCACCAGGTCGATCGGCTTCACCTCGTGCAGCGAGCCGACGTTCTTGCCCCGCCCGCGCGGCGTGCGCAGGTGGTCGTAGACGAATGCTTCAGCCATGGCTGGGTCCTCCACGTGACTCAGGGAGCGCGGCCGGCGGCCTGCCGGGGTGGTTTCCAGACCATGACACTACTACTGTCACCGTCGTGAGCGACAGCGTGGCGGACCTGGTGGGTGAGCTGCGCGGGCTGCTGACCCTCGACCAGCTGACCAACCGGGTCGGGCTGAGCGTGCGCAACGTGCGGTTCTACACCGCGCGCGGGCTGGTGCCGCCGCCGCTGCGCCGCGGCCGCTCCGGCTACTACACCGCCGAGCACGTCGCCCGCCTCGAGCTGGTGCAGGAGCTGCAGGGCCACGGGTTCACGCTGGCCGCGATCGAGAGGTACGTCGCCGGCATCCCCGACTCCGCCACCGCCGAGGACATCGCCCTGCACCGGTCGATGCTGGCGCCGTGGCAGAGCGAGGCGGCCACGACGCTGACCTCCGGAGAGCTGGAGGACCGTGCCGGTCGTCCACTCACCCGCGACGACCTGGCCGTGCTCGAGGCCCTCGGCATCGTGCGGCCCGCCGGTCGCGGCCGTCACCACGTCACGGTCTCCCAGCTGTCGGTGGGGCTGGGGCTGCTGGAGCTGCGGTTCCCGCTCGAGGCGGCGCAGGCCGCCGCCGAGATCTACGCCGCGCACGGGCGGGCGATCGCCGAGGAGCTCGATGCGCTGTTCCGGAGCCGGATCTGGCCCGCGCTGCTGGAGTCCGGCGCCTCGGCCGCGCACCTCCAGGAGATCATCGAGCGGCTCAAGCCGCTGTCGGTCTCGTCGCTGGTGACGGCCTACGAAGCGGCGATGGACGCCGCCAAGCGGGAGGGGATCGCGCGCCGGGCCGAGGGCCGTCAGCGCCCGTGACCGCGCGACCGGGTGGCGACACCTAAGGTGTGCGCATGGGCGACACGAAGGCGACCGAAGTGCTGGTCACCGGCGCCACCGGGTTCGTCGGGCGGCGGCTGACGCCGGCGCTGGTCGAGGCGGGCCATGCCGTCCGCGCCATGACTCGCCGCCCCGAGGAGTACGCCGGCCCGGGCGAGGCCGTCGGTGCCGACGTCCACGACCCCGACACCCTGGGACCGGCGCTGGCGGGCATCGACGTGGCCGTCTATCTCGTGCACTCACTCGACTCCGACGACTTCGAGACCCGGGACGCCGCGGCCGCCCGGGCCTTCGGGGCGGCGGCCGCCGAGGCCGGCTGTCGTCAGATCGTCTATCTCGGCGGCCTCGGCGCCGAGGGTGCCCAGCTCTCGCCCCACCTGCGCAGCCGCCGCGAGGTCGAGGGACTGCTCGGCGAGGCCGGGGTCCCGGTGACGGTGCTGCGCGCGGCGATCGTGGTCGGCGCCGGCGGCATCTCCTGGGAGCTGACGCGCCAGCTGGTGAAGAACCTCCCCGCCATGGTGGTGCCGCAGTGGGTCGGCACCCGCACCCAGCCGATCGGCATCGACGACGTGGTGCGCTATCTGGTCGGCGTCGTCGACGAGCCGCGCGCGGTGGGCCGGGTGTTCGAGATCGGCGGACCCGACCAGCTGACCTACCTCGAGATGCTGCAGGTCGCGGCGGAGGTGCGCGACGGCTCGCGACTGCCGATCCTCAAGCTCCCCGTCCTGACTCCCCGGCTGTCGTCGTACTGGCTGGCGCTGGTCACCGACGTCGACGTCACCACCGGCCGCAACCTGATCGACTCCATGGGCACCGAGGTGCTGGTCACCGACGAGTCGATCAGAGAGATCGTCCCGGGCGAGCCGGTGCCCTATGCCGAGGCCGTCCGCCGCGCGCTGGAGGACATCGGCCGGGACTGACGGAGACCGCCGAGCGAGCGCGGACGCCGCTCAGTCGCGCTGGAACACGTAGGCGAAGGCAGTGCGCGTGTAGGCGAGGCCGCGGCCGGTGGCTCGATCCGCGCGCCGGTCCATCCGGGGTCGCTTCGGGACCAGGTACTGCCGACGTGTCGTGGTGCCAGCGGAACCGCCCGTCGGGCGCGCGCACCCAGACGACCCAGGGTCGAGTGCCGCCACTCGTCGCCGTCGGGCCAGCCTCCACCGGCCGGGCTGCGCCGGAGAGACGAGGGTCGCCAGCAATCAGCAGGTCCATGTCGCCTCGGCACCAAGGTCGGGTGTAGTGCGGCCAGGACCGATCCCTCGCCGGCCCCGCGTGCGGCCGGCGATCCGCTGCACCAGGTCGGGACGGCGAAGAGGCTGCGGCCCGCGGTCGGGTCGACGAGGTGACCGACCGCAGCGCGGTCGACGGCGACAGGTCGATAGCCCAGCGGGACGCCCGCTCGATCGGCGAGGCGGCACCGGCTCGAACAGGCCGGATCGGGCGCCGATCGACGCCCGGTAGTCCGACCACCGCGCGTCACCGGCCATCCCACCCGTCCTGCGCCGCGCCCGCCGGGCCTGGGCCCCCGCACGCCGAACACCAGCGGCAGGGCGACCAGCATCGTGGCCGACCAGGTGACGTGGGTGAGGATCGGAGCGAGGATGCCGCCGGAGGCGCGACGCTGCAGGCCGACCACGATCCCCAGGAGTACGGCGGCGAAGGTGAGCATCACGTTGCCGGTGGCGAGCGTGGCCAGCGTGTAGGCGACCGCCGAGACGGCGACGGGGCGACGCGTGGAGGCGGCGTAGACAGCGCCCCGGAAGAACAGCTCCTCGGCGATGCCGTTGACCACCGTGATCAACAGGATCAACGGGCCGGAGCCCTGGTCGGCGTGCTCCAGCACCCAGCGCACCTGGCGGTCCAGGGCCGGGATCTCGCGGACGAGCAACCCGCCGAGCACGAAGACCCCCGCGAGCAACAGCCCGAGCAGCACCGGCGTGACCACCGGGCGGCGCGGGCCCTCCGGGTGCATGATCCGGCCCAGGTGCAGGGGGCCCGAGGCAAAGGCTCCCACGGTCCAGACGACCGCCAGCGCCAACGTCGCGGGATAGAACAACGTGCTGCCGGGGTCGATCCGCAGCGACCACCCGAGCACCACGGCGCCCAGCAGCAGGAAGGTCAGGGTGACCAGCTGACGGCGGCGCAGCCCCTCGGGCGACTGGCGATGGTCACGGGGCACCTGGTCCCACAACGACCGTCGTAGCCAGGTGTGCACGGGCTCGATGCTACGCAGGGGTGGGAGCCGGACCCGAGCGACGCCGGGCCGGGTCAGCGGGAGAACTCCAAGGCGCCGTCCTCGAGCTCGCCCCGGCGGATGACGCGGACGTCGTGGAGGTAGTTCTGGCGCAGCATCCACGGCTCGCGGTCACCGCCGCTCGGGAGGTCGACCAGCGCGCGCAGCACGTAGCCCGCCTCGAAGTCCATGATCGGCCGCTCGCCCACGGTCGGGTCGCGCCGCGGCGTGGCCGCCCGATATCCCTCGGCGTCGAGGTGGTCGAGGAGCCGGCAGGCGTACTCCGCCACCAGGTCGGCCTTGAGGGTCCACGAGGCGTTGGTGTAGCCGACGGTGAACAGGAAGTTGGGGACGCCGGACAGCATCATGGCCTTGTAGGCCATGGTCTCCGGCAGCTTCACCTCCTGGCCGTCGACCAGGAGCCGGGCGCCCCCGAGGAATCTCACCTGCAAGCCGGTCGCGGTCACCACGATGTCGGCCTCGAGCTCGCGACCGGAGGTGAGCCGGACGCCGGTCGGGGTGAAGGTGTCGATGGTGTCGGTCACCACCTCGGCCCGTCCCTGCGAGATCGCCTCGAAGAGGTCGCCGTCGGGGACCAGGCACAGCCGCTGGTCCCACGGGTCGTACGCCGGCCGGAAGTGGGTGTCGACGTCGTAACCCTCGGGCAGCGCGCTGATCGTGCCCTTGCGGATCAGCCCGCGCAGCAGGTCGGGGCGCCGCCGGCTGAGGGCGTAGATGCCGCTGGCGGTGCCGATGTTCTTCCAGCGGTTGACGACGTAGGCCGCCTTCTCCGGCAGCACCCTGCGCACGCCGCCCGCGATCTTGTCGACGCGCGGCATCGACACGATGTAGGTCGGCGAACGCTGCAGCATGGTGACGTGCGCGGCCCGCTCCGCCAGCGCGGGCACCAGCGTGACCGCGGTGGCCCCGGAGCCGACGACGACCACCCGCTTGTCGGCGTAGTCGAGGTCCTCGGGCCAGAACTGCGGGTGCACGACCCGGCCCTCGAAGTCCGCCAGCCCCGGCAGCTGCGCGTCGTAGGGGTGGTCGTAGTCGTAGTAGCCGCCGCACGACCAGAGCAGACGGCAGGTCAGCCGCACCTCCTCGCCGGCGTGCGTCGCGGTGACGGTCCAGCGCGCCGAGTCGGAGTCCCACGCGGCCGCGACGACCCGGTGGTCGTAGCGGATGTGCCGGTCCACGCCGTACTCCCGCGCGGTCTCCTCGACGTAGGCGAGGATCGACGGCCCGTCGGCCAGCGCCTTGTCGTCGGTCCACGGCTTGAAGCGGTAGCCGAGGGTGAACATGTCGGAGTCGGACCGGATGCCGGGGTAGCGGAACAGGTCCCAGGTGCCACCCATCGCCGTGCGCCCCTCCAGGATCGCGTACGACGACTCGGGCCGCATGCGGGTCAGCTGGGCCGCCGCACCGATGCCGGACAGTCCGGCGCCGATGATGAGCACGTCGACGTGCTCGGCCTCGGTGCCCGCCGGCTCGGCCGGACGCTCTCCCGTGGTCTGGCTCATGGGGCGAGGGTAGTCGGACCCCGGCAGTCGGCGGGTGCCGCTGGTTGCCCGATTCGGCCGCGCGGGGCGGACGGGGCGCCTACCGTGAAGCGGTGACGCAGACGCAGACCGTGGAGTTCACGAGCTGGCTCACCGACGACGACTTCGGCGATGCCTGGGTGGCGCGCCGCCACTCCTTCGGCCGCTGGCGGCGATGGGTCTGGCGTGCCGCCGTTGCCCTGTTCGCGGCGCAGCTGATCCGAGCCGTGGTCCTGGGACACCTGGGATTCGCCCTGATGTGGGCGCCCGTCGGCGTGGCGGTCGGGCTGCTCACCAGCGAGTGGGCGCTGCGCCGAGGAGCCCGTCGCATGGCACGGCTGAACCCCGCGTTGACCGACGCGCAGCGGCTGACGCTCACCACCGAGGGAGTCACCCTGGTCACGCCCCAGACCGTGGTGACTCGCACCTGGCACTCCGTCACCAGCTGGCTGGTGAGCGGCCCCGTCCTGGTGCTCAACGTCACCGACAAGGCCAGCGGCCTCGCGCTCTACCTCGGCCGGGGCGACGCCGACGACGAAACCTGGGCAACCGTGCTGACCCTGCTCACCGAGCGGATCGGCCCGCCGAGGCGCTGAGCGCCTCACCCCGCGGCGTACAGCTCCACGAACCGCGGCAGCAGCCGCATCGGCTCGGTGACCACCGAGGCGTGCGCCATCGTCTTCAGGGAGTCGACCTCGTCGGGGTCGAAGTAGCCGTGGTGCCGATAGACGTCGACCCGGGTGCACAGGCCCTCGACGTCGAGCTCGGGGTGGAACTGCGTGGCATAGACGTGGCGGCCCAGCCGGAACCCCTGCACCGGGCAGGCGGCCGACGAGGCGAGCAGCACCGCCCCCTCCGGAAGCCGCGACACCGCCTCCTTGTGACCGAGGAAGGCGTCGAAGGATGCCGGCAGCACGCCGAAGAGCTCGTCGGAGCGACCGGCCTGGGACAACGTGATGTGCGTGCAGCTGACCGGCTCGGTGTAGGTGCGGTCGACGACCCCACCACGCAGCACCCCGAGGGTCCCGACGCCGTAGCAGGCGCCGAGGAACGGGAAGTCCGCGTCGATCACCCGCTCGGCCAGCGCGCGCAGCTCCGCCTCCACCCGGTGCTGCGTCGGCGACTTCGACGCTTCCGGGTCGCTGACGTTGAACGGCCCGCCCCCGAGGATGATCCCCGACCAGTCGGTGAGGTCGACCCGGCCCAGCGGTGCGCGCTCCAGCCGCCGCCGCTGCAGCTGGTCGGCCGTCAGCCCCGCGTAGCGGCGCACGGCGTCGTACTCACCGTCGGCGGCGTCGTCCTCGGCGCGGGTGCCGAGGAAGAGGAACGGCTTCACGAGCACCGGAGCCTAGAGGCCCGGCGCTCCGGCTGCAGGCTCAGGCCTCGGTGTTGAGATGCGTCCAGGGCTTGGCGAGCGAGAACCGGCGGCCGGAGATCTCGGTGGGCCGGATCTCGACGACGTTGTACTTCAGGGTGGGGACCCAGGGCCGCAGCGGGACGTTCTCCGACCGATGCGCCTCGTCCTCCTCCAGCAGCCGCGCACTGCCGCGCAGGATCACGCTGATCGCCGTCTCGTCGTCGTAGGCGTCGACCTCGAAGGCGATGTCGGGGTTCATCACGACCGCCAACAGCTTGGAGCCCTCGGCCGTCCGGAACAACAGCGTGCCGTCGTCGACCGCGTAGTTGATCGGCGTGATGTGCACCTGCTCGGCGAGGTGGAAGGCCAGCCGTCCGAACTCCTGCGAGCCCAGGAACTCCCAGCACTCCTCGTCGCTCAGGATGCTGACGGGGTTCTCGTCGTTCATGGCGACTCCTCGGCGATCGTTCCGGCGGGCTTGGTTCCGAACCTACGGCCCCCGCGGAGACGGCGCCAGGGAACACGTCACACTCCGGTCACCGGTACGTCGGCCACGGGCGTCACGCGTCGCCGGGGGCGAGCCAGGCGTGCACCAGGGGCACCACCGAGGCACCCTCCCCCGTCGCGGCGGCCACCCGCTTCATCGAGCCGGCTCGCACGTCACCCACCGCGAAGACGCCGGGCGCACTCGTGGCCAGGTTGGCCGGCGGAACGTCGCCGCGCCAGAGCTCGCGCGGGACGTCGCGCCCGGTGAGCACGAAGCCGCGCTCGTCGCGGGCCACGGCCTCCGGGAGCCAGTGGCAGTGCGGCTCCGCGCCGAGCAGCAGGAACAGCCCGGCGACGGCGGCGGTGCGGTGCTCGCCGGTCGCGTCGTTCTCGAGGGTCACCCACTCCAGCCGGCCCTCCCCGCCGGCGTCGACCACCCGCGAGCAGGTCTCGACCGAGATCCGCGGGTTGAACTCGATCTCGCCGATCAGGTAGGCCGACATCGTCTCGCTCAACGACGGCCGGCGTACGACGATCGTCACCGACCGCGCGAACCTCGCCAGGTGCATGGCCGCCTGCCCGGCGGAGTTGCCACCGCCGACGACCACGACGTCCTGGTCGTCCATCTCCCGCGACAGCGACATCGCGGCGCCGTAGTTGACGCCACGACCGACCAGCTCCTCGACGCCTGGGACGCCCAGCGACCGGTAGCGGACCCCGGAGGCGACCACGACCGAGCGGGCGCGGAGCTCGAAGTCCTCGCCGCGGAGCACGTGCGGCGCGCCGTCGACCCCCGCCTCCAGCGTCTCGACCTCCCAGCCGGTGCGGAACCGGGCGCCGAAGCGCAGCGCCTGGGTGCGGGCACGCTGCGCCAGCCGCATGCCGGAGATGCCGCGCGGGAAGCCGAGGTAGTTGCGGATCATCGAGCTGGTGCCGGCCTGGCCGCCGATCGCGCTGGCGTCCAGCACGACCGCGGACAGGCCCTCGGAGGCGGCGTAGACGGCGGTGGCCAGGCCCGCCGGTCCGCCGCCCACGACCGCCACGTCGACGACGTCGGTGCCGGAGCGCGCGTCGGCCTGGGCCTCGAGCTCGCGCTCCTCGCGCCAGTCGAAGTAGCGCCGCGCGATGTCACGCACCGAGGCGGCGACCATCGGCTCCCGGTTGACGGCGAACACCCGCGGGTAGCCGGCATCCGGGGGCAGCCGGTCGGCGAGGTGTCGACCCCGCTCGCTGTCGGGCGTCGCGGACCGCGCCGGCAGCCCCATCCGATCGAAGAAGTCGCGGATGCCCGCGGCGACCGGGTCGCCCTCGGGGGCGATGATCTTGGCGGAGACGACGTCGGGGTCGGTCGAGGTCGAGGCCCAGTCGCTCAGCAGCTCGGTGACCGCGTGGTGGAACTCCTCGTCGCGGTCGCCCCGCGGCAGCATCAGGTAGGCGTCGTACTTGCCCTTGGCCATCCCCGCGCGCAGCCTCGGGCCGTCCACCAGGAACCGGTCGTACGGCGCCAGGATCAGCCGTCGCGCCGTCGGCACGAGGTGTCGCCACTCCCCGAAGGCGGCCAGCACGTTGTCCTGGTCGGGCAGCCGTGAGTCGCAGACGAGCAGCGCCACCCGGAGGCCCTCCCCCACGACGCGACCGATCGTCTCCGTCGCCTCGCGGGCCGAGCCGGCGGTGCGCAGGTCGTACTCGCGGGAGTAGCGCCAGAAAGCGTCGGTCATCGGCTCCGCGTGCTCGGCGGACACCAGGACGACCACGGGCAGCGTGGGCCGGGCTCCCCGGGGCGCGGCAGGCTGAGTCATGTCGCTCCCCAACAGCGCCGAGCCCCCGATGATTCCGCTCGCACGGTCTCAGCCCGGAGGCAGCACCCGACGAAGGAACTGCCGGGTGCGCTCCTCTCGGGGGGCGGAGAAGATCTGCGCCGGCGGCCCGGACTCCAGCACCCGGCCGGCGTCGAGGAAGCAGACGCTGGTGGCCACCTCGCGCGCGAACGTCATCTCGTGGGTCGCGAGCACCATGGTGGTGCCCTCCTCGGCCAGGTCGCGGACGATCGCCAGCACGTCGCCGACCAGCTCCGGGTCGAGCGCGGCGGTGATCTCGTCGAGCAGCAGCAGCGCCGGCCGGGTGGCCAGCGCACGCACCAGCGCGACCCGCTGCTGCTGGCCGCCGGAGAGCCGGTCGGGGTGGCTGGCCGCCTTGTCGGCGAGGCCGAAGCGCTCGAGCAGCTCGTGGGCGCGCCCCTCGGCCTCGACGCGCCCGACCCGATGCACCTTGCGCGGCGCCAGGGTGATGTTGTCGAGGACGCTCAGGTGCGGGAAGAGGTTGTAGGCCTGGAAGACCATGCCCATCCGGCCGCGGACCGCGCGCCGGTCGCAGCGCGGGTCCGACACCTCCTCGCCCTGGAACACGACGACACCGTCGTCGATGTCCTCGAGCAGGTTGAGGCAGCGCAGCAGCGTGGACTTGCCCGAGCCCGAGGACCCGATCAGGCAGATCACGTCGCCGGGCGACACCGTGAGGTCGATGTCGGCGAGCACCACCTTGTCGGCGTAGGACTTGCGCAGGTTGCGGACCTCGAGGATCGGCTCCCTGACCGCCCCTGGGGTGGGGCCCGCGGCGCGCGGGGCCGTCATCGCTGGCCCGCCCTCTCCCGCTCGGCCATCCGCCGCTGCAGCCAGTCGGTGAGGCGGGCCAGCGGGATGGTGAGGACCACGAAGAAGACGGCGACCACGACCAGCGGGGTGTAGTTGAAGTGGTAGTTGCCGTAGTCCTGGGCGGCCCAGACGGCGTCCAGCACGCCGACCACGAAGACCAGCGCGGTGTCCTTCTGCAGCGACACGAAGTCGTTGAGCAACGGCGGGATGACCCGCCGCACCGCCTGGGGCACCACGACATGGCGCATCGCCTGCCCGCGGCTGAGCCCGAGGGCGTCGGCGCTGGCGAGCTGGGACGGGTGGATCGACTCGATGCCGGCCCGGAACACCTCGGCGACGTAGGCGGCATAGGACACGACCAGGGCGACGATCGCCCAGAACAGCCCGCTGTTGGGCACTCCCTGCAGCTGTAGCGCCGGCATCCCGAAGCCGAACAGCATCACCAGGAGCAGCGTCGGCACGCCTCGGAACAGGTCGGTGTAGACGACGGCCAGCCCGCGGACGGGCGTCAGCCAGGGCGACCGCGCCTGACGGGCGACGGCGAGCCCCAGGCCGAGCACCAGGATCAGCGGCTCGGCGATCAGGAAGATCACCACGTTGTAGCGCCAGAACCCCTTCCAGATCTCACCGAACGAGTCGCGCGCGTGCTCCCAGCTGAAGAACGTCTCCTGGACCCGTGGCCACCCCGGCGAGGCCAGGATCGCTCCCAGGGTGACGGCGAGGAACGCCCCGACCGCGAGGGTCGCGATGAGCCGCGAGCGCAGCGCCATCCGGCGGCGGACGGCGCGGCGCTCGAGCTCGCGGTCGCTGGGCTCCCAGGCGGCAGGGTCGGGCGTGGTCACCGCGGGTGGTCGCAGCCGATCACTGGAGGACCGGGACGTTCACCGTGTCGGACAGCCACTGCTTCTCGATGCCGGCGAGGGTGCCGTCGTCCTTCAGGGACTGCAGCGCCTGGTCGACACAGGGGACCAGCGGGCTGCCCTTCTCGAAGAGCATCCCGAACTCCTCCTGCTCGCCCGAGGTGGGCTGGAACTGCCCGACGATGGTGCCCTTGGGGATCTCCACGGCGACGATGTAGAACGCCGTCGGCAGGTCGGCGAGGATCGCGTCGACCTGGCCGTTGAGCAGCGCCTGCTTGGCGGCGTTGGTGTTGGGGAACACCGCGGGGTCCTCGCTCGGCTTGATGACGTCGCGGATCGCGGTGAGCGACGTGGTGCCGGTCTGGGCGCCCAGCTTGAGGCCCTGGAGGTCGGCGAGGCTGGTCGCACCGGCGGCGGCGCTGCCCTTGAGCGCGATCACGGCCTGGGAGGCCTGGTAGTAGCCGTCGGAGAAGTCGACGACCTGGGCTCGCTCCGGCGTGATCGAGATCTGGTTGATGTCGAAGTCGAAGTCCTTGGCCCCGGGCTTGTAGGACGAGTTGAACGGCACCTTGACCCAGGTCACCTGGTCGGCACTGAAGCCGAGCCGGTCGGCGACGGCGTAGGCCACGGCGGACTCGTAGCCCTTGCCGTTGGACGGGTCGTTGTTGCGGAACCACGGGTCGTACGCCGGCGAGTCGGTGCCGACGGTGAGCGTGCCCGGGGTCAGCGTGGGCAGCGAGTCCGTCGCACACGGGTCGGCGGCGGTGGTGTCCGAGGCGGACTCCGACGGCGAGCCCGAGTCGCTCGTGGAGTCCGTGGCAGTGGAGTCCTCCTGCGGCGCGCACGCGGCGGCGAACAGGAGGAGCGGGGCGGCGAGGGCGACGCCGAGGCGGCGCAGAGTGATGTCGGGCTGACGCATGGCCGCATCGTAGTTGGCGTCCGGCGGCGCGGGAACGGGCGTCCCGTCCGCGGTCAGCGCTGCGGCTGATGGTGGCCCGAGTGCACCACGGCGTGGCCACGCCCCCGGCCGATCATCCAGCGGTTCACGGGCCCCGCGAGAGGCAGGGTTGCAACTCGTTGCATACCTGTCCTACCCTTCCGCTCATGGCTCTCGAGCACGCGCTGCTGGTGGCGCTCAGCGAGCGCCCCGCCGCCGGGCTCGACCTGGCCCGCCGCTTCGAGCGGTCGATCGGCTTCTTCTGGCACGCCACTCATCAGCAGATCTACCGGGTGCTGGCCCGGATGGAGGCCGACGGCTGGCTGGATCGGGAGTTCGTGGAGCAGTCCGACCGACCGACCAAGAAGGTGTACGCCGTCTCCGAGCAGGGCCGCCGGGTGCTCGCCGACTGGCTGGCCACGCCGACCCCCCTCGAGCCGCTCCGTTCTGACCTGGCGGTGAAGATGCGCGGCGCCTCGCGCGGCGACCGCGAGGCGGTGCTCGCGGTGGTCCGCGGCAACCTCGCCGACCACCGCACCCGACTCGCCCACTACGACCAGCTGGCCGCCCGCGACTATCCCGTGCCGGCCGAGCTGTCCGGCCAGGACCTCGACAGCTATCTGGTGCTGCGCGGCGGCATCCGGCTGGAGGAGTTCTGGATCGGCTGGCTCGAGGAGTACCTCCTGGCCTACGCCGACACACCGTCCGACCACCCCGTCCCCGAGGGAGCCCGATGACCCAGCACGCCACACCACCCGACTCGGCCTACCCCCACCTGATGAGCCCGCTGCGGCTCGGGTCGCTCACCCTGCGCAACCGGCTGGTGATGGGCTCGATGCACACCGGTCTCGAGGACCGGGTGTGGGACCTGCCCGCCCTGACGGCGTACTTCGTCGAGCGGGCCCGCGGCGGCGTGGGCCTGATGATCACCGGCGGCTACGCCCCCACCCGCCGCGGCTGGCTCAAGCCGCTGGCCTCCGACATGACCACCCGCCTCCAGGCGATGCGACACCGCGACCTCACCGGAGCCGTCCACGACGCCGGTGGGGCGATCGCCCTACAGGTGCTGCACGCGGGCCGCTACGGCTACCACCCGCTCAGCGTCAGCGCCTCCGCGATCAAGTCGCCCATCACGCCGTTCAAGCCCTCCGCCCTGTCGACCAAGGGCGTCGACCAGACCGCGACGGCGTTCGCGCGCACCGTGGCCCTCGCGCAGAAGGCGGGCTACGACGGGGTCGAGATCATGGGCTCCGAGGGCTACCTGATCAACCAGTTCCTCGCGGCGCGCACCAACCACCGCGACGACGAGTGGGGCGGCAGCGCGACCGCGCGGATGCGCTTCCCCGTCGAGGTGGTCCGCCGGGCCCGCGAGGCGGTCGGCGACGACTTCCCGATCGTCTACCGGATCTCGCTGCTCGACCTGGTCGAGAACGGACAGACCTGGGAGGAGACCATCGAGCTGGCCCACCTGCTCGAGGAGGCCGGCGTCACCGTCCTCAACACCGGCATCGGCTGGCACGAGGCGCGGGTGCCGACCATCATCACCCAGGTCCCGCGCGCCGCCTGGCGCTCGCTGACCGCCCGCCTCAGGGCCGAGGTGGCCGTGCCGGTCTGCGCGTCCAACCGGATCAACACCCCCGAGGTCGCCGAGGAGATCCTGGCCGCCGGAGACGCGGACCTGGTGTCGATGGCGCGGCCGCTGCTGGCCGACCCCGACTTCGCGGCGAAGGCCGCCGCCGGCCGCGCCGACGAGATCAACACCTGCATCGGCTGCAACCAGGCCTGCCTCGACCACGTGTTCAGCAACGACAAGGCCTCGTGCCTGGTCAACCCCCGCGCCTGCCGAGAGACCACGTTGGTGCTCGTCCCGGTCCCGGCGGCCGAGCGGCGCCGCACGGTCGCCGTCGTGGGCGCCGGACCCGCCGGCCTGGCCGCCGCGGTGTCCGCCGCCGAGCGCGGCTTGGCGGTGACGCTGTTCGAGGCCGGGCCCGAGCTCGGCGGCCAGTTCCGGCTGGCGATGGCGATCCCCGGCAAGGAGGAGTTCGCCGAGACGCTGCGCTACTACCGACGGCGGCTGGAGGTGCTCGGGGTCGAGGTCCGCCTGTCGACACGCGCCACCGCGGCCGACCTGGCGGCGTACGACGAGGTGGTGGTGGCCACGGGCGTGGTGCCGCGGGTGCCCCACATCGCCGGGCTCGACCATGCGTCCGTCGTGTCCTATGCCGACCTGCTGTCCGGCCGCGCGACCGCGGGGCCCCGGGTGGCGGTGATCGGCGCCGGCGGGATCGGCGTCGACGTCGCGCACTACCTCACGCACGAGCCCGGCGAGAGCCTCGACGACTGGATGGCCCACTGGGGCGTCGGCGACCCCGCCGAGGAGCGCGGAGGGCTGACCGCGCCGCGCCCGCGCAAGCCCGTGCGCGAGGTGACGCTGGTGCAGCGCAAGACGACGCCGATCGGCATCGGGCTCGGCAAGACCTCGGGGTGGGCGCACCGCGCGGTGCTCAAGCAGAGCGGGGTCCGGATGGTCTCCGGGGCGTCGTACGACCGGATCGACGACGACGGGCTGCACCTGAGCGTCGACGGCGCGGCCAGCGTGGTCGAGTGCGACACGGTGGTGGTCTGCGCCGGCCAGGAGTCGGTCCGCGATCTCTACGACGCGCTGGCCGAGAGCCGCGGATCCGGCCTGCACCTGATCGGCGGCGCCGACGTCGCCGCCGAGCTGGACGCGAAGCGCGCGATCGAGCAGGGCACCCGGGTGGCCGCGGCGCTCTGACCCGACCGCCGCTGGGGGTGGTTGCTGGTCTCGACGGCAGCGCGCCGCGCTCAGAACTCGTAGCCGAAGAGGTCGATGTCCTTGGCGAAGATCTCGCCGACCCGCTTGCGGGTGGCGTCGGTGTAGTAGCTCTGGTGGGTGCCGTGCCTGCTCACGTTGTGCTGCTCGGGCTCGATCAGCGGCAGGTTGAGGCGGGCCAGCACCGCCCGGATGTCGGCGTTGAACGTCTCGGTGCGGCCGATGAAGTCGGCGCGCCGGTGCGGCGTCGTGAGGTAGTCGATCTGCGGGGTGCGCAGCCGGCGGAAGTCCTCGGGTCCGCGGGTCACGAACTCCTCGAAGTCGTGGTAGGAGTCGGCGGCGACCCAGAACGGGTTGAGCCGCTTGTCACCGTGGTCCTTGCCGGAGCGCGGGCCGTTGAACTTGTTCCACTTCTCGATCATCGACCACCACGAGACCATCCGGGTCCACGGGTTGCGGACGAAGCCGAAGGTCCAGTAGCCGTGCAGCTCCGGCTCGTTCTTGAGGATCTTCGCCAGGGTCGCGTGCCGGGCCGCCACCGAGCGCAGGTCGTCGATGTGGGCTCGCAGCATCCGGTCGATCGAGACCCCACCGGTCTTCTGGACGTGCACGAACAGCATCCGGTGGTGGTCGGAGATCAGCACGGGTGCGAGGGTACACGTCCGCAGGCCCGCCGAGACGGGTCGTAGGCTCGCGTTCGTGACCCCCGCAGCCGCCCCGACGAACGCTCCGGACCTGATCCGCGACCTGACCGACGAGGAGGCCCGCCGGGCGCTCGCGAAGTGGGGGATGGCCGAGCCGGACGTGCTGCCCGCCTGGGTGGCCGAGATGGACTACGCCCTGGCTCCCGTGGTGCACGACGCCCTGCGCGAGGCCGTGGACGCAGGCGTCACCGGCTACCCCCGGTTCGAGACCGGCGGCGAGCTCGGCGAGGCGTACGCCGGCTTCGCCGAGCGCCGCTACGGGCAGCGGGTCGACCCCGACCAGGTGCTGCCGGTCGTCGACGTGACCGCGGGGGTGCGGGTGCTGCTGGACGTCCTCTGCGAGCCCGGCCCACTCGTGTGCCCGGTGCCGATGTATGCACCCCAGCTGTCCATCGCGGAGGTCACCGGCAGGCCGCGGGCCGACCTGGTCCTCGACCCCGACGCGGAGCGCGCCGAGATCGACCTGGACCGCCTCGACCGGCTGTTCGCCGATGGCGCTCGCACCCTGTTGCTCACCCAGCCGCACAACCCGTGGGGCCGGGTTTTCACCCGTGCCGAGCTCGAGGGCATCCGCGATGTCGTGCTGCGCCACGGCGCCCGCGTGATCAGCGACGAGATCCACGCACCCCTGGCACTGCCGGGCGCCGAGCACGTGTCCTACCTCGCGATCGAGGGCACCGCCGACCACGCGGTGGTCGTCACCGCCGCGTCCAAGGCGTTCAACACGCCCGGCCTGCGGTGCGCGCAGATCGTCACCGCCGACCCGGCCACCCGCGACCGGCTGCTGAGCATCCCCTACGTCCGCAACGACTCGTGGTCGCCGCTGGGCGTGGTCGCCGCGGTGGCGGCCTACGCCCACGGCGACGCGTGGCTGGACGCCCTGCTTGCCCGGCTCGACGGGCAGCGTTCGCTGTTCGGCCGGCTGCTCGCCGAGCAGCTCCCCGAGGCGCGGATGCGACCGCTGGAGGGGACCTACCTCGCCTGGGTCGACCTGCGTGCCTACGGCTTCGACGACCCCGCCGAGCGCATCCTCGTCAAGGAGCGCGCGTGGCTGAGCCCCGGCCACGACTACCACCCCGGCCTGCCGGGACACCTGCGGGTCAACCTCGCCACCTCACCCGCGCGGCTCACCGAACTGGTGCGCCGGATGGCGGCCGGCCTCGGCGACTGAGGTGCTGGGCGACTGAGGCGCTGGGTCCTCGGCGCCGGCGTCAGGACGTGCGGCTCACCCGCAGCAGCGTCGCCCGGCCGTGCGTGCGCGCCTGGGTCAGCCGCCGGCCGGCGTACTCCTCCTCAAGCCAGCGCCGCACGATCCTCTTCTCCGCCGGCCGGTTGGTGTCGTCGAGGACCACCAGGGCGCCGTCGGCGAGCCGGTCGGCCAGCAGCGGGAACGCCGGGAACCGGGCCTCGTCGGCGATGGTGCCGATCGGCCCGTCCACGAAGAGGATGTCGATCTCGCCGATGTCGGGAAGGCCGCTCAGGTCGTACCACGGCGCCGTGCTGCCGTCGGGCAGCGTCACGTCGACGAGGGGCGCGTCGACCACGGCGCCGAACTGCTCCACACCGTGGGCACGCAGGTAGCCGCGGGTCTCCTCCGCGAAGCCGGGGTCGGCGTCGAGTGCATAGACGTGCCCGCCCGCGCCGCGGTGCTTGAGGAGCAGCGCCTCGAGCACCGTCGAGGACCCCGACCCGCAGTCGAGCACGGTCACCGGACCGGGGGCCCGCTCGATCTCGTCGACGAGGGCCAGGATGCTGCGGGCCGTGGCCGCCCAGCCGCCGAGCGCGGGCAGCGGCGCCTCGGGGTCGGCGGTCTTGGCCACCAGCCGCTGGAGGTACGCCGTGTCGCTGGGCAGCTGGTCGAGGTGCCGGCGTACGCCCGCGAGGTCGCGGCGCACCCGCTCCCCCTGTCGCCGGACGACGTCGCGGTTGCGGTCGAAGAGTGCGGCGAGCCGCTCCTGCTCGGCCCCGCGCTGCCGACCCTGCCTCGCCACCAGGGCCATCCGCTTCTCGAGCTTGTCGAGGCGCAGGTGGATGGCCGTCAGCGCCACCGCCAGCGCGAGCATCCCGAGTCCGGCCGTCTCGCGGAGCTGGCCGAACTCCGCCGCGACGGCGGCCAGGAGCGCGATGCCGGCGGCGACGGGCAGGGCCAGCCGGAGCAGGCGGTGCAGCATGGGGTCGACGTCCTTCGCGGGGGAGGCAGGTCGCGGTCAGCCTAGGGCACGAGACCTGGCCCGGGGCACGGCTTCGGCTCGGAGCCTCCCTAGACTCGTCGCCGTGCGCATCACGGTGATCGGCTGCGGCTACCTCGGAGCAACCCACGCGGCGAGCATGGCCGAGCTCGGCCACGAGGTCCTCGGCGTCGAGACCGACGAGGCGCGTCGCGCGACCCTGGCCGCGGGGGAGGTTCCGTTCTACGAACCCGGGCTCGCCGAGCTGCTCGGACGCCACGTCGCGTCCGGCCGGCTGCGGTTCACCGGCTCCGCCGCCGAGGCCGCCGACTTCGGCGATCTGCACTTCCTGTGCGTGGGCACCCCCCAGTCGGCCTCGGGGCTGGGTGCCGACGTCAGCCAGGTCGACGCAGCGATCGACGCACTCGCCCCCCATCTGACGCGGCCGGCGCTCGTGGTCGGCAAGTCGACCGTGCCGGTCGGGACCGCGGCCCGGCTGGCGGCCCGGCTGGCCGAGCTCGCCCCCGCGGGGGAGCGGGCCGAGCTGGCGTGGAACCCGGAGTTCCTGCGCGAGGGGTTCGCGATCAAGGACACCCTCGAGCCGGACCGTCTGGTGTTCGGTGTCGGGTCGGCGTCGGCGGAGCGGACGTTGCGCGACTTCTACGCGCCGATGATCGACGCGGGCAGCCCCGTCGTGGTCACCGACTTCGCCACCGCCGAGCTGGTCAAGGTCGCCGCCAACGCGTTCCTGGCCACGAAGATCTCCTTCATCAACGCGGTGTCGGAGATCTGCGAGGTCACCGGCGCCGACGTGGTCGACCTGGCCGACGCCATCGGTCACGACGCCCGGATCGGCCGCCGCTTCCTCAACGCCGGCATCGGCTTCGGGGGCGGCTGCCTGCCCAAGGACATCCGCGCGGTCCTGCACCGGGCGGGCGAGCTCGGCGTCGATGACGCGATGAGCTTCCTGCGCGAGATCGACGACATCAACCAGCGCCGCCGGGAGTACGTCGTCGGGCTGGCCACCTCGATGCTCGGCGACTCGCTGATCGACCGCCGGATCGGCGTCTGGGGCGCGGCGTTCAAACCCGACAGCGACGACGTCCGCGACAGCCCGGCCCTCTGGATCGCCGGCCACCTGCAGCTGCGCGGAGCCCAGGTCTCGGTCTACGACCCGCGCGCCGGCGAGAGCGCCCGTCGGGTCTTCCCGACGCTGACCTACGCGTCGTCGGCACTCGAGGCGGCCACCGACGCCGACCTGCTCCTGCACCTCACCGAGTGGCCGGAGTTCCGCGAGCTCTCCCTCGACCAGGTGGGCTCGGTCGCTCGCGGGCGACGCCTGCTCGACGGTCGCAACGTGCTCGACCTGGCCGCCTGGCGGGCGGCCGGGTGGGACGCCCGGGGGCTGGGCCGACGCTGAGCCGGGCTGCCGGCCGCCATCCTCGGAGGCTAGGGCCTGTCGACGCCGAGCAGCCGGCTGGGGGTGAACCCCTCCCAGCGCGACCGCAGCCGCTCGGGGTCGAGGAAGAAGTCGAGGTCGGCCTGCCAGGTGTGCCCCGCCTCACCGCGCCGGAACAGGTAGCCCAGCCCCTGGGTGCGATAGACCGACCCGCCGGCGGCGAGCAGGTCAGCCAGCAGCGAGGCGTCGACGTACCTCCGCACCGGCCGGAAGCTGCCGAGCTCGCGCAGCGTCTGCCGGGAGATCATCATGGTGCCGCCGGCCACGAACCGGCCGAACTCCTCCGACCCGTCGTTGCGGCGCACGGTGGTGTCGAGGGCTCGAGGTAGAGGTACTCCGCGGGCATCCCGACCAGGTCGGCGCCGCTGTAGCCGCGGGCCAGCAACAGGTCGGTGACGAAGTCGGGGCCGTACCAGTCGTCGTCGTCCATCTTGAGCACCAGGTCGCCGGAGGCGGCGGCCACGCCGGCGGCGAGCACGTCACCGAAGAGCATGTCGGCGGGCTGCGGCACCACCACGGTGCGCACCTGCGCGCCGGCCAGCTCGGCGACCCGTGCGGCATCGGCCTCCCACCCGTGCGGCGCCAGCACCAGCTCGAGCTCCAGGCCGCGCTGGCGGCGCACCTGCGCGAGGAAGTGCTCCAGGTTGTCCGCGCGCTTGGTGGCCGCGACCACGCTCACGCTCGGTGAGTACGGCGGCCGCAGCCGCGCCCGGTCGCGACCCGAGCCCGCCAGGCCGGCATCGAGAACTCCCGCAGCGCCGCCCGCCGCAGCACCACCGAGTGCTCCTCGCGGGCCAGCTCGTCGGCCAGGTCGACCGGGGCCGCGAGGGCCGCGACCACGTCGTCGCCCAGCAGGTCCCCGGCCCAGGTCGGGGCCGTGCCCACCAGCGGCACGCCCGCCATCGCGAGCCCGGCGACGGTGCGGGCCAGCCCGAGGTCGCGGGTCTCCGGCCAGGTCACCTCGACCCCGAGGTGGGCGCGCAGCGCGTGCATCATCTCCTCGGTCGCCCCCCGCACCGGCGTCGAGACCAGCTCCCGCCCGGGAAGCCGCAGCACCGGGGCGCCGGCGGGGCCACCCTGCGACGTCACCCCCAGCGACGCCACCGGCTCGCCGACCACCCGCTCGAAGCCGATCGGGTTGAAGATGCGCTCCTCCAGCGCGCCGATCGCCAGCGCGCCCGAGGACTCGTCGACGACCACCGGGGCCCGCCCCGTGACGTGGTGCTCGCCGAGGGTGAGGTCGGCCTGGTCGCTGACGATCACGTCGGGCGGCACGTCGCGGTCGGCGTCGGTCGCGGCCTCGAGCTCGTCGAGCCGGATCGCGTGCACCTCCCCGGGGAGCGACGGCGCCGCCGTGCACGCCGACGCGCAGGCCCGTGTGCGGCGTCAGGCCACGACGGACGGCCTGCCGGGCGAACTCCGACAGCACCGCCTTGCCGGCCATCCAGTTGGAGAAGCGGGCGACCGTGACGTATTCATGCCGGTCGCGACGGGTGCTCATCATCGTCATCCGCGGCCAGTCGTCTCGGGGGTCAGCGTGACCACCTCGTCGGCGTACTCCAGGAAGACGCCGACGTTGCGGGTCGCCCGCGTCGCGGGCAGCCGGGCGACCGCGCGCTGCAGCGCGTCGCGGTCGGGCACGATCAGCACGATGGTGCCCCAGCGGCCGGTGTCGGGCACCGACTCGGTGGGCAGCTGGACGACCGTCGCGCCCTCGGGCAGCCGCGGGGCCAGGTGGGCGCAGTCGGGGTGCACCAGGCCCAGCACCGGCTGGGCCGCGTTGCGCAGCGCCACCTGCAGCGGGTCCATCGCCCGACCGGGGTCGTCCGCGGGCTTCCCCGCGGCCACCCCGGGAGACCCGGCAGCGGCCGGACGCGGCCGCCCGACCAGCGGCCGCTCGGCACGCGGCAGCCAGGTGTTCACGACGTGGTCGACGATGTGCACGCCGGGCGGCGCCACGATCTCGACCAGCCCCTCGATCTCGGCCCCCCTCCCCTGCCGCACCGCCTGGTCGATCTGCCACTCCCGCAGCTTGCGCGGGGAGCGGCGGGCGTTGAACTGCGACGGGTCGGTCCAGTGCGAGAACTCGTCGGCGTCGAGCCACTTGAGCTCCACCGCGAGGCCGTCGGGCAGCACCAGCCGCTCGGCCCGCTCCGGCCACTCGCGGACCTCCCACTCGAAGGCCTTGACGAAGGTGTAGTCGGGTCCCATCGGATAGACCCACGGCTCCAGGAACGACTTGCCGAGGTCGAGCCATCCGGTGCGCTCGTCGACCACCGTGAGCGGGTGCCGCGGGATCACCACGACCGCCTCGCGCCCCTCGAGCTGCCACGACAGGTCGCGCAGCACGTCGACGCCGTCGGCGGTGAGCACCATGTCGCCGTCCCACTTCATGGAGTACGCCGTCCGCACCTGGCCGAAGGACCAGTTGTAGAAGTGCGTCAGCGAGTGCACCGAGTCGGCCGGGGTCTCGCGGTGCTCGGCACCGGCGCGACTGACCCGGAACGGATAGCTCAGCCCCCGGTAGCGGTCGAGGGCGCCGCACTCCTCCGCCACGTCGTGGCCGACCTCGCCGGTCCCGTCGTCGCTCAGGTTGTCGACCAGCACGACCCGCTGCACGGCCCGGAACATCGGCGGCAGCACCCACGGCAGGTTGCGGGCCTCGTTCTTCACCCGGAACACGCAGGTCAGCCCGGGCTCCAGCGGCCCGTCGTGCCACGGCCAGGTCACGTCGAAGGCCGGGTCACCCTCGCGACAGGCGATGTCGGGGTGGCGCTCGGGGCCGCTCACGAGGCCGTCCTCCGCGGCTCCTCGATGCTGCGGTCCACCAGCGGCCGCGGCGCCTGCGGCAGCCAGGTCCGGGTCACGTGGTCGACCACGTGGACCCCTGCGGGCGCCTCGACCCGGATGATCCCCGGCTGTCCCTCCCAGCGGCCGGCGGCCAGGTCGGTGAACAGGTGGTACTCCCGCCGCTTGCGTCGGGTGCGGGCGCTCTCGGCGAACGCCTCGGGGCTGGTCCAGTGGGCGAACTCGTCGGAGTCCAGCCACTTCAGCTCCACCGAGCTGCCCTCGGGCAGGCGCAGGTGGCGCGCCGAGTCGGGATAGAGCCGCAGCTCCCACTCGAAGGCCTTCACGTGGAGGTAGTCGGGACCCATCGGATAGCCATAGGGCTCGGCGTTGGCGAAGCCCAGGTCGAGGTAGCCGACCCGCTCGGACTCGACGTACAGGCTGTGCCGCGGCACCGAGAGCACCACGTCACGACCGGGCAGCTGCCAGGCCAGGTCGCGGAGCAGCTCCTCACCGTCGCTGGTGAGCACCATGTCGCCGTCCCACTTCAGGGAGTACGCCGTCCGCGCATGGCTGAACGCCCAGTTGTAGAAGTAGGTCAGCGAGTGCACCGAGTCGGCCGGGGTGTGCAGGTGCTCGGGGCCGCAGCGGCTCACCGCGAACGGGTAGTCGGTGACCGTCAGCCGGTCGCCGGCCCCCAGCTCCTCGACGACCTCGGCCGCGACCTCGGGGGTCCCGTCGTCGGAGCCGTTGTCGACCACCACGATCGCCTGACAGCTGCGGACCAGCGGCGGCAGCACGAACGGCAGGCTGCGCGCCTCGTTCTTGACCCGGAGCACGGCCGTGGTCGCCTGGGGGAGGCGTTGGTGGTCGGGCAGCTCGGCCCACGGCCAGGTCGCGGCGAAGTCGTCGCGACCCTCGCGGTTGACCAGGCGGCTCCGGGCGTCCGGCGCCGCGGGCGCGCGACTCATCCGCTGTCAGCGCTCCCGGCCCAGGGCCTTGCGCAGGCCCCGGCGGACCGGGCCGGGCACCGCCGCGCGCACGCCGTGCGGGATGCGGTCGACGCGACGCGCCGGCACCGCCGCGGCCGGGGCCGCGGGTCGCTGGCCGGCCCGCCTGGCCGCGATCACGCTGGACTGCGCCAGCGCCTCGGACTCGTCGTAGAGATCGGTGTAGGCGACCCGGAGCTGGTCGAGCGTCGCCCGCACCTCGGCGGTGTCCCCGTCCGGCTCGGCCATCGCGTCGAGCGCCTGCCAGGTCTCGTCGGCGACCTCACGCAGCCGCGGTGGCACCTGCAGGTCCTCCCACGTCGCCTGCACCCGGCGCAGGCTCGGGTCGATGAAGTTGTGCACCTTGCGGATGTCGTTGGCCGAGGCGGTCTGCACCCCCTGGAGGCCGAACTGCTCACCGATCGCGAACAACGGCACCGTCCAGTCGCTGAGCAGGTCGTGGTAGCGCACGAAGGCACGGACGCCCTCGCGGGTGGCGCGCTCGGTGTGCAGCATCATGTTGACCCAGGCGGCGGTGCGGCTGACCTCACCGAAGCGCGAGGAGTAGTACTTCTGCTTGCTCCCGACCACCTCGGTGACCGGCCGCAGCATGGTGATGTACGACGGCGTGGCCCCGGCGCGGACCGCTGCCCCGCGCCACAGGCCCAGGAACCACGAGAGCCGCGGGTCCTTGACCACCAGCTCGCTGCCGCCCTCGGCGAACTGCTCCTCCAGCCAGCGGTGCAGCCGCTCGCGGAGCTCCTCGTCGGTGGCCAGCTTGCCGGCCTCGAACCACGCCGAGGGGCGCGCGTCGGAGACCTGCACCTGGCAGCGGCGGAGCAGCTCGTCGTGGAGGTCCACCACCCACTGCGGCTCGCCGAACCCCTTGGGGTTGGTGTCGTCGGCCCTCACCTCGGGCTGGGGCACGTGGATGCCGAGGGTCTGCAGGGTCCCCGACATGGTGCTGGTGCCGCTGCGTCCCGAGCCGACGACGAAGACGAGTCGCCGGCCGGAGGGGTCTGCGCTGCCTGAGGAGGACGTCGCGCCGGTCGCGGCCCCGGGCGTCGCTGCCGTGCTGCTGGACATGGCCGACAGCCTACGGCGTTCCCCTGGGTGCTCCCGACCCGCCGTTCACCGCGACATGCGGGAAATGGTCCCGCGAGGTGTCGATGGCGGCTGCGCGAGCCGAGCCGCCCGGAGGGAGTCCGGCCGTGCCCTAGGGTGCGGGGTGTGTCGGAGCCGGCGTACCTCTTCGTGATGACCTACGGCCGCTCCGGGTCGACGCTGCTGCAGGGCCTGCTCAACGCACTCCCGGGCTATCTCATCCGCGGCGAGAACCGCGGCGCGCTGCGCGGGCTCTACGACTTCCACACCACCTGCGTCGCCGAGGCGGGGCACCGCAACCCCGAGCGCACCGCGCGGCCGACGATGCCGTTCTTCGGGATCACCGGATATCCCGCGGCCGAGGCGCTGACCGGGATCCGCCGGCTGGTCACCGAGACGCTGCTGCGCCCGGAGCCGGATACGCGGGTGACCGGGTTCAAGGAGATCCGCTGGGCCTACGACGACCTGCCGGACTACGTCGAGTTCGTGCGAGCGGTCTTCCCCGGCGCGCGGTTCGTCGTGAACACCCGCGACCTCGCCGCCGTCGCCCAGAGCAAGTGGTGGGGCAAGCGCGACGACGCCGCCGCGGTGCTCCGCGAGACCGAGGCGCGCATCCTGCGCGTCGCCGACGCCCTCGGGGACGCGGCGTACCGCGTGCACTACGACGAGTACGTCGCCGACCCGGCGACGCTGCATGGGCTGCACGACTGGCTCGGTGAGCCGTTCGACCTGGAGCGGGTGCGCGCGGTGATGGACGTCAAGCACTCGTTCTAGCTCGGGCGGCCACTTCCCGCATGTCGGGGGGCCATTCCCCGCATGTCGGGGGGCCATTCCCCGCATGTCGGGGGGCCATTTCCCGCATGTCGGGCGTCAGCGGGTGGCGGCGATGACCCGGGAGTACCAGTCGAAGGAGCGCTTGGGGGTGCGCTGCTGGGTCTCGAAGTCGACGTGCACCAGCCCGAAGCGCTGGGTGTAGCCCTCGGCCCACTCGAAGTTGTCCAGCAGGCTCCAGGTGTAGAAGCCCCGGATGTCCAGGCCGATCCGGACCGCCTCGGCCACCGCCCGCAGGTGCGCGTCGAGGTAGTCGATCCGGGCCTGGTCGTCGACGACCCCGTCGGCGTCCGGCCCGACGCCGTAGGAGGCACCACACTCGGTGATGTAGACCGGCGGGATCGCGGCGCGGTAGCGCGCCCGCATGGTGATCAGCCACTCACGCAGGGCGTCGGGCACGACCGGCCAGCCGAAGTCGGTGGTGGGGTAGCCGACGATCGGCAGCTGCTCGAAGGGCAGCTCGGCGTCCTCCGGGGTCGCGGCGATCTTCAGCGGGTTGTAGTAGTTGAGGCCGTAGAAGTCGAGCGGCTGCCGGATCAGCGCCAGGTCACCGGGCTCGATGAACTCGTCCATGAACGGCGCCAGGTCGACCGGGTAGCGGCCGAGCAGCATCGGCTCGAGGTAGAGCCCGTTCCAGAGCTGGTCGAAGAGCTTCGTCGCGCCGATGTCGGCGTCGGAGTCGGTGGCCGGCCACATCGGCGCGTGGTTGTTGGCGCACCCCACGCTCTGGGCGCCGGCCTCGCGCAGCGCGATGGCCGCGCGTCCGTGGGCCAGCAGCAGATGGTGGGCCACCGGCAGGGCGTCGAACAGCAGCTGGTGCCCCGGCGCGTGCACACCGGTGGCGTAGCCCAGCATCGTGACGACGTTGGGCTCGTTGATGGGGACCCAGTGCTCGACGCGGTCACCGATCCGCTCGGCGACGATCCGGGCGAACTCGCCGAAGACGCCGGCGATGTTGCGGTCCAGCCAACCGCCCCGGTCCTCCAGCTCCTGCGGGAGGTCCCAGTGGTAGAGCGTGACCATCGGCTCGATGCCGGCCTCGCAGAGCTCGTCGACGAGCCGGTCATAGAAGTCGAGACCCGCCTCGTTGACCTCACCGAAGCCGAGCGGCTGGACCCGCGGCCACGAGACGGAGAAGCGGTAGCCCTTCGCGCCGAGCTGCTTCATCAGCGCGACGTCCTCGGGATAGCGGTGGTAGTGGTCGCAGGCCTCGTTCCCGGTGGATCCGTCGATGATCCGGTCGGGCAGGTGCGCGAAGGTGTCCCAGATGGACAGGCCCTTGCCGTCGTCGGTCCAGGCTCCCTCGATCTGGTACGCCGAGGTGCTGGTGCCGAACACGAAGCCCTCCGGGAGCTCCGGCAGCTCGGTCACGGCTCGCTCGTCTCGGGACACCCGCACCTCCTCTCGGATCTCGTCGCTGAGGAGCCGCGACGCGGCACCACTCGCGGGTGGCCCCGACCCTAGCCGCCGCGGCCAGTCCTCGCCGCCGAAGGCGCACCTCAGGTCCCGGCCCTCTAGCCCGGCTGGATGAGCATCAACCCAGCCACCGCAGCGCCCGGCCGTGACCGTGCGTGCGGGCGAGGGCCTGGCCGTCGAGGCCGAGGACGAAGTGCAGGTCGTCGTCGGTCCCGGCCCCGCGGGGAGCCGTGGCCGACACCTCGGGCAGCACCCGCCGGCCCTCGTTGCTCACCCAGTGGCAGGCGCCGGAGGCGACCAGGCCGGCCATCAGGTCGGCGAACCGACGCCGGGCCGGCTCGTCGAGATAGGCGACCACCGCCGTGTGGAACACCACGACCCGGCCGAACGCCTGCGCCTCCTCCACCAGCAGCGGCAGCTCGTCGAGCAGGTCGCCCCGGACGAGGTACGGCGGCTCCGCGGCGGCCACCTCGACCGCCCGGCGCAGGCGGACCCGGCGGTCGTGCTGCTCGGGCCAGACCAGCATCTCCAGCCAGTCCATCGCGTCGGCGTCGTGGACCGACAGGGGATGCAGGTCGATCCCGGCCCGCCAGCCGACGACCGGCGGCGTGTCAGGCAGGGGCACCGGCCCCGCGACGTCACACCGGAGCTCGGGACCCTCCCCCAGGGACTCCTCCCGGGGCGGCTCACCGGCCCACCGCCATCGGTGGCGGTAGCGGTCCGGGAACAGGCACAGGCCGGCGCTCGCCCCGACCTCGATCAGGACCAGCGGCTCCGCGGTGTCCCGCGCGGCCAGGCCGAACGCGGGCAGCAGGGTGGCCAGCCGGCCCACCTCGTTGGTCTGGGTACGCCGGCTCCGGATGGTCGCCTCGATCCGCCCGTCGTCACCGAGCAGGGCGTCGCGCAGGCCGGCGTACGGTCCGGGGGCGGGGACGCCGTGCCAGCGCGCAGCGGCGAAGACCAGGTTGGGCTGCTGCTTGACCCGGGGCAGTCGCGTCAGCCACGAGAGGACGTCGTCGTCCTGAGCCACCCCGAGGGACCAGGCGGCGAAGTAGGGCGAGTCGGCCGCGGCGTGCCCGGCGAACTCGCGGTACTGCTCGACCAGGTCGCCATACAGGTCCACCCGGCGACGCTACTTCTTGTCGCGCCAGGTCCGCTCGAAGGGCAGCCGCCAGGTGTGCGGGGCGATCAGCTGGTGGATCTGGTTCGGGCCCCACGAGCCCTCGGCGTAGGGGCGCACCGGGGGCATGTCCTCCAGCAGCGGCGCCGAGACCTCCCAGAGACGCTCGACGCCCTCCGCCGTGGTGAACAGGGTGTGGTTGCCGTTGACCGCGTCGAGGATCAGCCGCTCGTAGGCCTCGAGCACCGACCCGGCCCAGCCGGTCTCCGCGATCGCGAACTGCATGGAGAGCTTGTCGAGCCGGAAGCCCGGACCGGGCCGCTTGCCGTAGAACGACAGCGACATCTTGCCCTGATCGGCGAGGTCGAAGGTCAGGTGGTCGGGGCCGTGCTGGCCGATCCCGGAGCCCTCCGGGAACATCGACTGGGGCGGCTCCTTGAAGGCGATCGAGATGATCCGCTGGCCCTCGGCGAGCTTCTTGCCGGTGCGCAGATAGAACGGCACCCCGGCCCAGCGCCAGTTGTCGACGTAGCAGCGCAGCGCGATGAAGGTCTCGGTCTCCGAGTCGGGCGAGACGCCGGGCTCACTGAGGTAGCCGGTGTACTGCCCGCGCACCACGTCGTCGGGCGAGATCGGCAGCATCGAGCGGAAGACCTTGTTCTTCTCCTCGGTGATCGCGAGCGGGTCCAAGGAGGTCGGCGCCTCCATCGCGGTGAACGCGAGGATCTGGAAGAGGTGGGTGACCACCATGTCGCGATAGGCGCCGGTGGCCTCGTAGAACGACGCCCGCTGCTCCAGACCGAGCTGCTCGGGCACGTCGATCTGGATGTGGTCGATCATGTTCCGGTTCCAGACCGGCTCGAACAGCCCGTTGGCGAACCTGAAGGCCAGGATGTTGAGCGCCTGCTCCTTGCCCAGGAAGTGGTCGATCCGGAAGATCTGGGTCTCGTCGAAGACCTCGTGCAACGCGGAGTTGAGCCGCCGGGCCGAGGCGAGGTCGGTGCCGAACGGCTTCTCCATGATGATCCGGCTGTCGGTGTGCAGCCCGGCCTCCGCCAGGGTCTTCACGACCGCCAGCGCCGCGGCCGGCGGCACCGAGAGGTAGTGCAGGCGCAGGAACCCGCCCGGGTTCACCGACTCGGCCTCCTCCACCGCGGCGCGCAACGTCTCGGGCGAGCCACCGGGGGTGAAGAAGAGCGTCTGCGCGAAGTCGTCCCACTGCTCCTCGGTCACGTCGCTGGCGTACTCCTCGAGCGCCTTGCGTGCGAAGGCGACGAAGGAGTCGTGGTCGAAGTCCTCCAGCGAGGTGCCCAGCACCCGCAGCTCCGGCAGCAGACCGGTGCGCTGCAGGTGGAACAGGCCGGGCAGCAGCTTGCGCTGCGCCAGGTCTCCCGTCGCCCCGAAGAGCACGACGGTGGTGGGCTGCCCGGCGCTGCCGGGCGGTGGCGGCTTGCTCATGGAGGCCACCCTGGCACTCCGGGCGGCGCCGTGGGTAACCCCTTCGTGAAATCTCGCCGGCTCAGGTGGCCGGCAGCGCGACGTACGTCGTCTCGAGATACTCCTCGATGCCCTCGAAGCTGCCCTCACGACCGAAGCCGCTGTGCTTCATGCCGCCGAACGGCGCGGCGGCGTTGGAGATCAGTCCGCTGTTGATGCCGACCATGCCGAACTGCAGCGCCTCGGAGACCCGGATGGTGCGGGCCAGGTCTCGGGTGTAGACGTAGGACGCCAGGCCGTACTCCGTGCTGTTGGCCCGCTCGATGGCCTCCTCCTCCGTGGTGAACGTCGCGATCGGCGCCACCGGACCGAAGATCTCCTGGGCGATGATCTCCGCGTCGCTCTTGACGTCGAGCAGCACGGTGGGCTGGAAGAAGTGACCCGGGCCCTCGGGAGCCTGGCCCCCGACGACCACCCGGGCCCCCTCGACGACGGCGTCGTTGACCATCTGCCGGATGGAGGCGACCGCCTTGTCGTCGATCAGCGGCCCGACGTCGACCCCGGCGTCCTGGCCGCGGCCGACCTTGAGGGCACCCATCCGGGCACCGAGCTTCTCGGCGAACTCCACGGCCACCGACTCGTGGACCAGGAACCGGTTGGCGGCGGTGCAGGCCTCCCCCATGTTGCGCATCTTGGCGATCATCGCGCCGTCGACGGCGGCATCGACGTCGGCGTCCTCGAAGACGATGAACGGCGCGTTGCCACCGAGCTCCATGCTCATCCGCTGCAGCTGGTCGGCCGACTGCCGCACCAGCACCTTGCCGACGACGGTCGACCCGGTGAAGCTGACCTTGCGCAGCCGCGGGTCGGCCATCAGCGCCTCGGAGATCGCCGGCGAGGTCGTGGTGGTGACGACGTTGAGGACACCGTCGGGCAGCCCGGCGTCCTGGAGGGCGCCGGCCAGGGCCAGCATCGTGAGCGGGGTGAGCTCCGCCGGCTTGACCACCATCGTGCAGCCGGCGGCGACGGCCGGGCCGATCTTGCGGGTGCCCATCGCCAGCGGGAAGTTCCAGGGCGTGATGAACAGGCACGGGCCGACCGGCTTGCGGATGGTGAGCAGGCGGGTGCCGCCGGCGGGGTTGTGCATCCAGCGACCGTGGATGCGCACCGCCTCCTCGCTGAACCACCGGAAGAACTCCGCGCCGTAGGCGACCTCGCCCTTCGCCTCGGCGACGGTCTTGCCCATCTCCAGACTCATCAGCTCGGCGAAGTCGTCGGCCCGGTCCATGATCGACTCGAACGCGCGGCGCAGGATCTCGCCGCGCTCCCGGGGGGCCGTCGCCGCCCAGCCCGCCTGGGCGGTCGCGGCGGCATCCAGCGCGGCCCGCGCGTCCTCCGCTCGACCGTCGGCCACATCCGTCAGTGTCGAACCGTCAGCGGGGTCAAGCACAGGGAAACGGCCGCCTCCGGCGGCTTCCTGCCACTGACCGCCGATGAAGAGCGCCCGACGTCCGGGCGTCAACAGGTCCAGACCAGTCATTTCGATTTGCCTCTCGCGCGTGCCAGTTCGTCAATTCCCCGGACAAGCCCCGTTTTTAGTACGATAGTCGTGTTGTCTGCCGGAGAAACCGGCGGGCCCCAGAGCCCCGGGCTCCTCGCTGACCCCATGCAGCGAGGGGCCCGGTTCTGTATTTCCGGGCGCTACGCCGGCCCGGTCCGGGGCGCAGCCGACCGCCCCGCGGCGCCCGGTGATGTGATCTCGGCGACCCTCGGGCCGCCAGCCCCGGGGGACCCTTGTGCTGCGCTCGGAACAGGAGTTGGTTGGGAGTCGAGACTTCCCGCAGCACGAACCAGCACGACCCTGACCGGAGGTGCGTCATGGCAGACAAGGCGAAGGACCGCAGACCAGCCGGGCAAGATCTCGAGGCGAGCAGCCCCGACCAGATCCGCAACGTCGCGCTGATCGGACCCGGCGGGTCGGGGAAGACCACCCTGGTCGAGACGCTGCTCGCCTCCGTCGGAGCGATCCCGCGCGCCGGGTCGGTGCGCGAGGGCACCACGGTCACCGACTTCGAGGAGGCCGAGCAGGCCCATGAGCGGTCGATCTCCCTGGCCCTCGCGCCGCTGGTCCACGACGGCGTCAAGATCAACCTGATCGACACCCCCGGGTACGCCGACTTCGTGGGCGAGCTGCGCGCCGGCCTGCGGGCCGCCGACTGCGCGCTGTTCGTGGTCGCCGCCAACGAGGGCGTCGACGACGCCACCCGCACGCTGTGGCGCGAGTGCGCCGAGGTGCGGATGCCCCGCGCGGTGGTGATCACCAAGCTCGACCAGGCGCGCGCCGACTACGACGGCGTCCTGCTGCAGGCGCAGGACGCGTTCGGCGACAAGGTGATGCCGCTCTACCTGCCCGTCCGCGACGGCGAGGAGGTCACGGCGCTGGCCGGCCTCCTCTCCCCCAGCGAGCACGCCGACGACGAGCAGCGCGGCTCGCTGATCGAGGCGGTCATCGAGGAGTCCGAGGACGAGACCCTGATGGAGCGCTACCTCGGCGGCGAGGAGGTGGCCGAGGACGTGCTGGTCGCCGACCTGGAGAAGGCGGTGTCCAAGGCGACGTTCTTCCCGGTGGTGCCCGTCTGCTCGATGTCGGGCGTGGGCTGTCGCGAGCTGCTCGACCTCGCGAGCCGCGGCTTCCCGTCGCCGCCCGAGCACACCAGCCCCGACGTCTTCACGCCGGCCGGCGCCGAGACCGACCCGATCTCCTGCGACCCCGGCGGTCCCCTGGTCGCCGAGGTCGTGAAGACCACCAGCGACCCCTACGTCGGGCGGCTCTCGCTGGTGCGGGTCTTCTCCGGCACCCTCGAGCCCGAGGCGACCGTGCACGTCTCGGGCCACTTCACGTCGTTCTTCGGCGAGGACAGCGGTCACGAGGACCACGACGAGGACGAGCGGATCGGCGCGCTGTCCTATGCCTTCGGCCGCACCCAGGTGCCGACCACGCGGGTGGTCGCGGGCGACCTGTGCGCGATCGGCCGGCTGAGCCAGGCAGAGACCGGCGACACGCTGTCGTCCCCGGAGGCCCCGCGGGTGCTGCGTCCGTGGTCGATGCCCGAGCCGCTGCTCCCCGTCGCGATCGAGGCACGCTCCAAGGCCGACGAGGACAAGCTGTCCACCTCGCTCAACCGGCTGGCCGCGGAGGATCCGAGCCTGCGCATCGAGAACAACGCGGAGACCCACCAGCTGGTGCTGTGGACGATGGGCGAGGCGCATGCCGACGTGATCCTCGAGCGACTGGCGTCGCGGTTCTCCGTCCACGTCGACCAGACGCCGTTCCTGGTGTCGCTGCGCGAGACGTTCGCCGGCGCCGGCAAGGGCCACGGCCGGCACGTGAAGCAGTCCGGAGGCCACGGCCAGTACGCCGTCTGCGACGTCGAGGTCGAGCCGCTGCCCGAGGGATCGGGCTTCGAGTTCGTCGACAAGGTCGTGGGCGGCGCCGTCCCGCGTCAGTTCATCCCCTCGGTCGAGAAGGGCGTGCGGGCGCAGATGGAGCGCGGCGTGCGCAACGGCTATCCCGTGGTCGACCTCCGGGTCACCCTCACCGACGGCAAGGCGCACAGCGTCGACTCCTCCGACATGGCCTTCCAGATGGCCGGCTCGCTGGCGCTGCGCGAGGCGGCCGCCGCGACGAACGTGACCATGCTGGAGCCCTACGACGAGGTGTCCGTGGTGGTGCCCGACGACCACGTGGGCGGAGTGATGTCCGACCTCTCGTCACGGCGCGGCCGGCTGCTCGGCACCGACAAGATCGGCGACGACCGGACCTTGATCAAGGCCGAGGTCCCGCAGACCGAGCTGGTGCGCTACGCCATCGACCTGCGGTCCTCGACCCACGGGGCCGGCACCTTCACCCGCTCCTTCGCGCACTACGAGCCGATGCCGGAGGACGTCGCCCGGTCGGTGACGGCACGCGAGACCCGCTGACCGAGAGGCAGACGTCGAGGCTGTGCACGTGGAGTCCGAGGCCCCGGTGACGTCCTGCGCGCTCACCGGGAAGGTGGCGCTGGTGACGGGCGCGGGCAGCGCCACCGGCATCGGCTTCGCGACCGCGCGGCTGCTCCGCGACCGGGGCGCCGAGGTGGTGGTGGCCGCCACCACCGAACGTGCGCTGACCCGGGCGGTCGAGCTCGGTGGGGCCGACGCACTCGGCCTGGTCGGCGACCTGACCGACCCGGGACAGGTCGCCGCGATGATGGCTCGGGTCGAGGCCAGGTTCGGGCGGCTGGACGTGCTGGTCAACAACGCCGGGATGGCCACCCTGACCGACCCGACGGCCGACGACGGCACCCTCGACACCCTCGCTCCCGACGCGTGGCGAGCCGCGATCGCTCGCAACCTCGACACGGCCTACCTCACCACCCGGGCCGCCCTCCCGCTCCTCGTCGACGGTGGCCGCGTGGTGATGGTCGCCAGCGTGACGGGCCCGGTGATGGCCATGCGGGCCAACCCCGCCTACGCCGCCGCGAAGGCCGGGATGGTCGGCCTGACGCGCGCCCTGGCCGTCGACCTCGCACCCCGTCGCGTCTGCGTCAACGCCGTCGCCCCCGGCTGGGTCGAGACCGGGTCGCAGACCGCCGACGAGGCCACACAGGGGCGCAGCACCCCGCTCGGTCGCAGCGGTGCGCCCCACGAGGTGGCGGCCGCGATCGCCTTCCTGGCCTCCCCCGGCGCGTCGTACATCACCGGGCAGTGCTTGGTGGTCGACGGCGGCAACAGCATCGCCGAGGAGCGCGGCTGAGCCTCGACCCACCGGGCGGCCGCACTCGGCACGGGCGGGCGGACACCCCATGCGCCCGCCCGCCCGCGACCCCACCCGGGACGGATGGTCCCAGCCGACCCGCCGTGTCGACTACCTCCGAACGGGTGATATCCGGGTAAAGAATCTCAGCCCCGGGCGGCGCGCAGGAACGCCTCGAGGATGGGCCCGGCGATCCCGGACCCGGAGTTGCCCACGTCGACATAGACCGCCACGGCGAGGTCGCCCTGGGCCGCGACCATCCACGCGTGGGTGAGCCGCTTGCCGTTCTGGTCGAACTCCGCGGTGCCGGTCTTGCCGATCACCGGCGGGCCGGGGATGTCCCGGAGCTGGTTGGCGGTGCCGTCGGTGACGACGTGCCGCATCATCGACCGGAGCTGCTCGGCCTCCTGCTCGGTCAGCGGGGGCGCCGCGGCCGCGGCCTCGTCGGAGACCCCCTTGACCAGGGTCGGGACGACGGTGTGGCCGGCCTGGATGGAGGCGACCACGGTCGCCATCGAGAGCGGCGCCGCGAGCACGGTGCCCTGCCCGATCAGGTCGGCAGCGGCCTCGGTGGTGTTGTCGGTCGGCGTCACCTGGCCGAAGTACGCCGGGTAGCCGACCTCGTGGTCGATCCCGAAGCCGAGGGACGCGGCCGCGTCGGCGAGATCGCTGGTGCCGAGCCGACCGTGCTGGGAGATGAAGGCGGTGTTGCAGGAGTGGGCGAGCGCCGACCACAGCGGGATGCGTCCGAGGTGGGCGGGCGGGTAGGCGTCGTAGTTGGCGAACACCTTGCCGTCGACGAGCACCGACGGCGTGCACGGGACCTTGCTCTCCGGGGTGAGTCCCGAGCGGATCAGGGCCAGGCTGGACACGATCTTGAACGTGGAGCCCGGCGCGGCCTTGCCGAAGGTGGCGATGTTGACGCCGTCGGCGCTGGGGCTGGTCGCCGCCGCCAGCACGGCCCCGGTCGAGGGCCGGATCGCCACCAACCCCGACGGTGGGCCCTGGTCGGCCAGCAGCTGCTCGGCCTCCAGCTGCAGGTCGAGGTCCATCGAGGTGAGCAGGGGATCCCCGTCGGTGGCCGGCACGGCATAGAGCTCGCGGGACTTGCCGTCGGTGGCGACGGCGTCGACCGCCAGGCCCGGCTGTCCACGCAGCTGGTCGTCGTAGCGCGCCTCGAGGCCGGACAGCCCCGCCAGGTCTCCGACCTGGTAGCGGCCCGGGTCGGCGTCGATCATCTCCGCCGTCACCTCGCCGACCCGGCCGAGCAGCGGCTGCCCGAACGTCGGGGTCGGGCCCAGCTCCGCGGTGGTCTGCAGCGCACGGACGCCCTCGAGCGACTCGTAGCCCGCACCGACCGTCTCCGGGACCTCCTCGCGGCGGTAGGTGATCGCCTCCACGAAGGCCAGGTCGCCGGCGGACCGCACCCGGTCGACGTACGACGGCACGTCGATGTCGACGAGCCGGGCGAGCTGGCGGGCCGACGCGACGGCGGTGGCCCGGGGGACCAGCGACCGGTCCACGCCGAACCGCACCACGTCGCGGGCGGTGATCAGCTTGAGCCCGCTGTAGCCGACCACGTCGCCCCGGCCGGGCCGCAGGCTGTGGGCGTCGAGCACCACCTTGCCGCGCAGCGAGGGCTCCACCACGGCCGGCTCCCAGGCGACCTGCCAGCCGCCGTCGGCCAGCGTGAGCGACGCCTCGGCGTCGTAGACCCACTCGTTGTCACCCACCGGCCAGTGCCAGGTCAGCGCGGCCCGCGCCGTGGCCGGCTCGCCGTCGGCCGCGGGCTGCTCGGTCACCCGCCCCGGCTGCACGGTGGGCTGCAGGTCACCCATCCCCTCGACGATGGCGTCGAAGCGCGGCTGCGCCTCGGCCGCGGTGTCGGCGGTCCAGGAGACCCCGGTGAGATCGCCGTCGCCGAGCGCCCGGGCGAGGGCGTCGACCGTCGTGGCGGGGTCCGGCTGGTCGGAGGTGTCACCGCCCGAGCAGCCGGCGAGCGACCCGGCGAGCAGCGCCGCGGCCACCGCCGCCACCCGTGCTGCTCGCATGGCGTCCTTGCTACCACGCAGGTGGGCGGGGATCGGGGATGCGCCGCCCGGCCGGTGCCCCGGTCAGCGGTGCTCGGCCAGCCCCTGCAGCGACGCGATGCCGTCCAGGGTCCCGAACCCGATCAGCACGCAGCCGGCGGAGACCACGGCCGAGCCGGGCGGACGGAACGTGAACCCGGTGGTCCCCGACGGGCGGATCGCCAGCACCTGCACCCCGGTGCGATCGAGCAGTGCCAGCTCGTCGAGCGCGCGGCCCGCCAGGGCGGACTGCTCGTGCACGGTGACCTGCTGAATCTGGAAGTCCAGCTCGCTGTCGTGCACGACGACATCGATGAACTCCGCGAGGTCCGGCTGCAGCGCGAAGGCCGCGAGTCGCCGGCCCCCGATCATCTGCGGGTTGACCGCACGGGTGGCCCCGGCCAGCACCAGCTTCTGCTTCGAGTCGGCGGTGCGTGCGCGAGCCACGATCACCAGGTCGGGTGCCAGCGCCCGGGCCGACAGGGTGAGGTAGAGGGTCTCGGCATCACTGTCGAGCGAGGCCACCAGGGCCCGGGCCCGATGGATGCCCGCGGCCGTCAGGACGCTGTCGTCCTCGGTGACGTTGCCGACGATGTGGGTGACGTCGGCCTCGGCGAACCGGTCGGGGTCCCGGTCGACCACGACCACGTCGTTGCCCGAGGCGAGCAGCTGCTCGGCGGCGGCCCGGCCGACTCGGCCGAAACCGCACACGACCACGTGACCGGAGAGCCGGTCGATGTCCTTGTCCATGCGTCGCCTCTCCAGGTGCTGGCGAAGGTGTCCCTCGGTGACCGCCTCCACGAGCAGCCCGAGGTTGTAGAGCACGGTGCCCGCGCCCAGGATGATCAGGCCGATCGTGAAGATCTCCCCCGCCGCCGACAGCGGATGCACCTCGCGGAAGCCGACGGTCGAGACCGTGGTCACGGTCTGGTAGAGCGCCTCCAGGGGCCCGAAACGATGCCCGTCAGCGGAGACGGGCAGGACCAGGTAGCCGAGGGTGCCGAGCCCGATCACGAGCACCAGACCGAGCAGCGCGACCTCGATCCGGCGCAGGCTGGACGTCGCCCGCCGCCGTTGCCGCCGACCCTCGCGCTGGTCCAGGCCGGTGAACGTGCGCACGCGCGGTCAGAAGCCGCCCTCGTCGATGACGTGCATGGCCGCTTCCTCGGCGCTCGCGCCGGCGCCGTCGATGCCCACGTCGGTCACGAACCGGTCGTCGGTGTCGTCGGAGGCGACCAGCCGCCCGGACCGCTCGTCGCCCACCTGGTCGTCGTCGAGGACGTCCTCGTCCCAGCTGTCGTGCTCGGGATCGACGTCCGGCACCTCCTGCGCGATGCGCTGCTCGAGGCTCTCGCCCTGATGCTCCTCCGCCGCGGTGTTGCCGAACCCCTGCCCGGCGGACCAGCCCTCGCGGGTGACGATGCCCTCATCGAGGACGTCGTCGACACCGTGGAAGTCCAAGGTGTCCTCGGGCTGCAACTGGGTCTCGTCGTCGACGCTGAACTCGCCGTAGTCTTCTCCGCCGCTCATACCCCCATCTTGCTCCCTCCCGACGGCGGATGGGGTGAGAGGCGGCTCACGTGTCCGGATCGCCCGGCCGACCGCCTCCGGCGGCGCAGTGCGGGTGCGGCGTCAGTCCGCGCCGAACTCCATCGCGGCGGCGTCGACCAGCTCCTCGGGAGCGTCGTCGAGCACCGCGGGGTTGTCGATGATCTGGTCCGCTCCGCCGGCCGGCAGCTCCCCGAAGAGCGTGCCGTGCTCCACCAGCTGGTGGCCCTGGTCCTGCGGCTGGGCGGCGTACTGCTCGAGCAGCGAGCGGCTGTCGGCGATGTCGAGATTGCGCATCGTCAGCTGGCCGATCCGGTCCGTGGGCCCGAACGCCGAGTCCTCGGTCCGCTCCATCGACAGCCGGTCGGGGTGGTAGGACAGGTGCGGTCCGGCCGTGTTCAGCACCGTGTAGTCCTCGCCGCGCCGCAGCCGCAGCGTCACCTCGCCGGTGACCACCGAGGCGATCCAGCGCATGATCGACTCGCGCAGCATCATCGCCTGCGGGTCGAGCCACCGGCCCTCGTAGAGCAACCGGCCCAGCGACCGCCCCTCGGCGTGGTAGTTGGCGAGGGTGTCCTCGTTGTGGATCGCGTTGAGCAGTCGCTCGTACGCCGTCCACAGCAGCGCCATGCCCGGGGCCTCGTAGATGCCACGCGACTTGGCCTCGATGATCCGGTTCTCGATCTGGTCGGACATGCCGAGCCCGTGCCGGCCGCCGATCGCGTTGGCCTCGTGGACCAACGCCACCGGGTCGGCGAAGGTCCGCCCGTTGAGCGCGACCGGCCGGCCCTGCTCGAAGCGGACCGTGACGACCTCGGGCTCGATCGCCACCGACGGGTCCCAGAACTTCACACCCATGATCGGCTCGACGGTCTCCAGCGAGACGTCGAGCTGCTCGAGCGTCTTGGCCTCGTGGGTGGCCCCCCAGATGTTCGCGTCGGTGGAGTAGGCCTTCTCCTGGCTGTCGCGGTAGGGCAGGTCGCGGTCGGTGAGCCACTGGCTCATCTCGTGCCGCCCGCCGAGCTCGCTGACGAAGTCGGCATCCAGCCAGGGCTTGTAGATCCTCAAGGAGGGGTTGGCGAGCAGTCCGTAGCGGTAGAACCGCTCGATGTCGTTGCCCTTGAACGTCGACCCGTCTCCCCAGATGTCGACGCCGTCCTCGTGCATCGCCCGCACCAGCAGGGTGCCGGTGACGGCCCGACCGAGCGGCGTCGTGTTGAAGTAGGCCCGCCCCCCGGAGCGGATGTGGAAGGCGCCGCAGGCCATCGCGACCAGGCCCTCCTCGACGAGCTGCTTCTTGGCGTCGACGGCCCGGGAGATCTCGGCGCCGTAGGCCAGCGCTCGACCCGGCACGCCGGAGATGTCGGGCTCGTCGTACTGGCCGATGTCGGCGGTGTAGGTGCACGGCACCGCGCCCTTCTCGCGCATCCAGGCGACGGCGACCGAGGTGTCGAGGCCACCGGAGAAGGCGATGCCGACGCGTTCGCCGACGGGAAGGGAGTTGAGGACCTTGGACATGAGGCGATTATGCACTGCACTGCATAGTCATGCAAAGCCGGGCGGGACCCGTCGTGCGGACTCGGCGGGGCTCAGGCCCGCCAGACGAGCCGGGAGCCGAGCAGCAGCACTCCGAGCACCACGCTGGCCACGACCACGAAGGACACGGCCACCCCCTGACCCGTGAGCGAGCGCAGCACCATGCCCACGGCCACGGTCGCGACCCAGACGACGAGGCCGCCGGCCAGACCGGCCGGGGAGCGCTGCGCGGCGGCGAGCACGGCCCACCCCGCCAGCGTGCCCGCCAGGAACGGCCAGGCGGTGTGCGCCCACCCGGAGGGCGACAGGGACTCGTGGTGACTGAGCCGCCCGATGGCGGCGAAGACGGCGACGAGGGCCAGGTCGACGGCGAGGCGGATCACGCCACCAGCATGCCCCCATGGCTCACCCGACCGAGCCATGGGGGGTGGGAGCCCGGTCGGGTGAGGTCAGCGGAGCCGGCGGTCGGGGGCCGGCGAGCCCGGGGCGCTGCTCAGTGGGTGCGCGCCCACGCGCGCGCCTGCCGAGCGGAGTAGATCCGGTCCACACGGTCGATGCTGGCCCGCGAGGAGAGGTCGACACCGGCGCGGCGAGCGGCCCGCACGGCGCGCCGGCCCGGGAGATCAGGGGCCCGGAAGGCCTGCGGCGTGATCCGCGCGTCGAGGCCGGCGTACGCCCGCTGCTGGGCGGCCAGCGACGGCGCCGACATCGCCGCGCGGAGCAGCACGGTGCGGGTCAGCGCGGCGGTGACGCCGGCGACGTAGGGGCTCACCGTCGGGTAGTAGCCGGACCGGTGACCGGAGACCTTCGGGTGGTAGCTCTCCGAGATCGGATAGCTCAGCCCGTTGATCCACTCCGGGCTGTCGCAGACCGCGTGCCCGAGGACGCGACTCGTCGGGTTGGCGACGGAGAACCCCGCCGCACCGGCGGCGGCGCTGAGCCGGCTGTTCATCAGGTCGGCCGTCGCGTTGAGCTTGCTCATCTCCGAGGAGGAGAACCAGGTCAGCGCGTTGCAGTCCCGGCCGTCGAACAGCCGCGGGTAGCCGACCACGGTGACCCGGGCCTGCGGCGCCGCGGCCCGGATCTTGCCGTAGAGGGTCGAGAGCCGACCCGGCAGCGTGGTGGTGATGAACCCCTGAGCCGTCGAGATCCTGCCGTTGCAGTTGCTCATCCAGCCCGGCAGCGCGCACTCGGTGAGGACGCTCGCGAAGCCCGCGTCGTTGCCGCCGACGGAGATGGTGACGTAGGTCGTCGACGCCGACAGGGCCGACAGCTGGGTGGCGGTCACGTCGGCGATGGTCGCGCCCGAGCAGGCGCGGAAGTTGAGGGCGTAGTGCTGGGCCGAGGCGATCAGGCTCGGGTAGGCATAGACGGACCGCTGGCAGGAGGTGCCGTCGGCGAGGTAGGAGCGGGTTCCGGTGCCGGAGGAGTAGGAGTCGCCGAGCGCGACGTACGACGGGTCGTCGGCGGCGGCGGGCGAGGGGCTGACCAGGGCCGCGAGCGCCGCAAGGGCGACACCCGTGGCCAGCAGGGCGAACCGGCGGCCGGGGCGAGAGGTGTGCATGGCGGTGGCCTTCCGAGAGTCGGCCGGCGTCCGCCCCCTCGGGCGTCGGCACGAATGTGGCGTGGATCACCATAGCCTCGATCCACTGGTTCCGGGCATGGCGAGCGTCACCAGTCGGGCCCGCGGTGCCTGACGACACCGCGGGCCCGATCCGGTTCCCCCGTCAGACCCGGCTCACCCCAGGGTGAGCGCCGTGTCGTCGATGACGAAGCTCGTCTGCAGCGAGCGATCCTCGACACCGGTGAAGCTCAGCGTCACCGTCTGACCCGCGTACGACGACACGTTGAACGAGCGCAGCGTGTAGCCCGAGGCCTGGTTCAGGTTCGAGTAGGTCGCGAGCGTCGTCGACCCGATCTTCACGGTGAGCTTGTCGTAGGCCCGGGACGAGGTCGTCTCGGCCGTGTCGATGTGCAGGTAGAACGACAGCGTGGCCGAGCATCCCGCGGGGATCGACACCGACTGGCTGAGGGTGTCGGTGTGCCGGGAGCCGTAGCCGTCCAGCCAGGCCTTCCACGAGCCGGTGCGCGCCGGCTGGCTGGTCGAGCTGTCGATCACACCGGACGACGCGGACCACGGGGCGGCCGAGCCGGTCTCGAAACCGGGGTTGCCGAGCTGCTGGCCCGAGCATCCTCCGCCCCCGCCGCCACTGATCGACCAGCTGAACGACGCGGACCCGGAGGCCCCCGTGGTGTCGGTGGCCGTCACCGTGGAGGAGAAGCTGCCCGCGGTGGTCGGCGTACCGCTGATCAGGCCGGTGGAGGCGTTGATCGAGAGGCCCGCCGGGAGCCCGGTGGCCGCGTAGGTGAGCGTCTGACCGGCCTGGCTGTCGGTGGCCGTGATCTGCAGCGTCTTGGCCGTGCCCACGGTCCCGGTCTGGCTGCCGGGGTTGTTCACGGTCACGGTGTTGGTGCCACCGGTGGTGCAGGTCGGGTCCGCGGACTGGGCCGGGACCGACACGGCGTCCCACGACGCCTTGACCGCGTTGAACTCGGTGCAGCTGCCCGGGTAGAGGTTCTTGGCCGCGGTGAGCGTCCAGGTGCGGTACTTCAGGTAGGACGAGGTGGTCGTCTTCATCAGCATCGCGTTGTACATGATCGTCATCGCCTTCTGGATGCCGATGCCGGACACCGTGGAGCCGTTGCAGGTGGGGCTGGTGGGCTGTCCGTTCGAGGGGCTGGTGCCCTCGGCCAGCAGATAGAACCAGTGGTTGCCGGGTCCGGCCGCGGCGTGCACCTCCTGGCTGGGCGTCGACGACGAGTAGCAGTTGTCGTCACCCGCCAGCGACGGGTTGTACATGTAGCGGATCGGACCGGTGCCCACGAGGTTCACCTGCTCGCCGACGGTGAAGTCGGGGGTGTCCACCGGGTTGTTGGCGAACCACTCCGTGCCGGCGCCGAAGGTGTCGGCGACGAACTCCTGGGTGTTGCCGCGAGAGATGCCTCCCGGAGTGTGGTCGTCGATGCCGTGGCCGTACTCATGGGCCACCACGTCGATCGAGCTGATCCACTTGCCGCCGGTCTGGGTGTGACCGATCTGGACCTGGGTGCCGTCGTAGTAGGCGTTGACGTCGTTGAGCCCCACGCGCGTGGGCACCCAGCCGCCCGACCCGTCCATCCCGTTGCGCCCGAGCCACTGGCTCAGCATCTGCCGCTCCTTCTCGGAGGCGTAGAACGCGTCGACGCAGCCGGTCTCGCGGTTCGTCGGGTCACCGTTGCCCCAGGAGTCGTCGGAGCCGGTGAAGGTGACGTTGCCGGAGGCGTTCTGGCACTTCAGGCTCGAGGCGTTGCTGTTGGTCATGGAGTACGTCGACCCCGACAGCGTCGTCGGCAGCGACACGGTGCCGGACCAGCCCGAGCTGCCGGTGCCCTCGACGACCCGCTCGAGGGAGTCGAGCACCTTGCCGGTGCGCGCGTCGACGACGACCGACTGGCGGGAGGGCGCGCCCTTGACCGTGCCGGCCACGTCGAGCGACCACGCGAGGTGCGAGCGGCCGGCCTGCCAGACGACGAGGCGCGGCTGGCTGCTGCTCGCGACCCGGTCGAGCCGGGCGCGCGCCGTGCGCGCGGCGGTGGCCGCACTGACCCGGGGCTGCACCGAGGCGAGCCGGGTCGGGCGCTTCTGGGCGACCGAGGTGTGCAGCACCTGGCCGCGGGCGTCGGTCACGACCACGAAGTCACCGCCGACCACGGGCAGCCCCCGGTAGGAGCGCTGGTAGCTGACGTACTGCAGTCGGCCCGACGACCAGACCTTGCCCTGCGCGAACGAGTCGTGCGGGCCCACCTTGAGCTGGGGCGCCGCGCTCTTCACCAGGTTGCGGGCGGTGGCCCGCGCCAGGACCTTGGCGTCGGGCTTGGCCGTGCGGGCGGCCGTCGGGGCCTCGGCCGAGGCCTGCGGAGACCCGACGGCCAGGGCGGTCAACACCATGGCCGAGGCCGCGAGGGCGGCCAGAACATTGCGTTTCATCCGAGAGATACCCTCCTGTAGCGGCGGGCCTCAGGTGGGGTCCGCGGGCGGAGGCGGCCCGCGATCACGGGCGCACCGTTGCAGAGACTCGCAACCGGCGACTCGCGGGGTCAACGCCCGCTCAACCTCATGTTCTTGCACTGCACGAACCTGCGCCCGCGGACCCGACCCGCCGAGGCGCTCGGGGGAGGGCGTCCGGAGGCCCGGGGCCGAGCGTGTGGGCCGGATCACACCGGGCGGCGGAATGCCCGGCGAGGGGTCGTCGTTCTAGTCGTTGAACTTTCAACATCACTCGTGATCACGAAACGGAGCCCTCCATGAGCATCTTCACCCGCCAGGCCGAGACCTTCGACGCACCGACCTCGGTGCTCGACGACATCTCCGGCGACTACGCCCTCGACACCACCCACTCGCGGCTCGGGTTCTCGACCCGGCACGCGATGGTCACCACGGTGCGCGGCCAGTTCCGCGACTTCGAGGGCCGCGCCCACATCGACGCCGCCGACCCCACCGCGTCGTCGGTGTCGCTCTCCATCCAGGTCGGCAGCATCGAGACCGGCGTCGCCGACCGCGACGGCCACCTGAAGTCCGGCGACTTCTTCGACGCCGGGCAGTTCCCGGCCATCACCTTCGCCTCGACCGCCGTCACCCGCGACGACGAGGGCGTCTGGCAGATCACCGGCGACCTCACCATCAAGGACGCCACCCGGAGCATCACCATCCCGTTCGAGGAGACCGGCTCGGCCCGTGACCCCTACGGCAACATCCGGGTCGGCTTCGAGGGCGGCACCACCATCAACCGCAAGGACTGGGGCCTGTCCTGGAACGCCGCCCTGGAGACCGGTGGCGTGCTGGTGTCGGAGAAGGTCAAGCTCGAGTTCGACATCTCCGCCGTCCAGGCCTCCTGACCCTCCCGGCCGCGGCCGGGTCCGCGCGGTTCATGCGCGAGGCGTCGCAGACGGGCACCCGAGGCGTGGGGGGCGGGGGATCTCTCCCGTCTGCGACGCCTCGGCGATTTTCGGGTGCGGAGGCGGGCCGCGGCGCGGTTCACTGGCGTCGTGACCGCCACCGACCCTGCCGCCACGCCCGCACCCCTCTCCCCCGCGGGGACGCAGCTCGCGGCCGACGTACCAGCGGGGCTCAGCGTGCGGATGCTCCGCCTCGACGACGCACGCGCCGTCTATGAGGTGATGGCCCGACAGCAGCAGGCCGACCTCGGGCGGGTCGACATCGAGGAGGCCGACATCGTCGGCGACTGGCAACGCCCCTCCTTCGACGTGACCACCCGCACCATCGGCGTCTTCGACGGCGCACAGCTCGTCGGATACGCGGAGCTCGGTCGGTCGGGCCGCTGCGACGCCGCCGTCGACCCGGCGTACTCCGGCCGCGGGATCGGCACCTCCCTGGCCCGCTGGATGCAGGCCCGCGCCGCCGAGGAGGGCGAGCCGACGATCGGCATGCCGGTCCCGGTCGGCTCACCCGGCGACCAGCTGCTCGAGGCGCTGGGCTACCGCGTGCGCTGGACCAGCTGGGTGCTGCAGCTGCCCGACGGCGTCGACGTCGCGCCGCGCGACCTCCCCGCCGGCTACACCGTGCGCGAGGCCCGCGCCGAGGAGTACCCCGCCGCCCACGAGGTCATCGAGGACGCGTTCCTCGAGTGGTCCGCGCGCGAGCGCGAGCCGTTCGCCGACTTCGAGGCCGAGGTCGTACGCCGGCCGGGCGCCGCCCCCTGGAACCTCCGCGTGGTCGTCGACCCGCAGGGACAGGTGGTGGCCGCCGGCATCGTCCAGCTCGGCCTCGACTTCGACCCGCCGGAGGCGTTCGTGAGCAGGCTCGCCACCCGCCGCGACCTGCGTGGCCAGGGACTCGCCCAGGCACTGCTGGTCGACTGCTTCACCGAAGCCCGGCGCCACGGCGCACGCCGTTCCGGCCTGTCCACCGACTCGCGCACCGGCGCGCTCGGCCTCTACGAGAAGGTCGGCATGGTCGTGACCGACACCTGGGTCAACCGGGCCATCGACGTCTCCTGAGGTTCCCGAGAGGCGTCGCCGACGGCCCACCGAGGCGTCGCAGACGGGCCGATCGACCCCTAGCCTGGAGCGATGACGCAGTTCCGCATCTCCTCGACGGTGCTGGGCACCTCGGCACCTCGAGCGCTGGCCGACTTCTATCTGGCCCTGCTCCCCGACTGGGAGACCCTGGTCGACGAACCGGGGTGGGTGAAGATCAAGCCCCCCGGCGGCGGCCACGGCCTGGCCTTCCAGGCGGAGGAGCACCACGAGGCCCCCGTGTGGCCGGCGGGGCCCGGCGACCAGCAGATGCAGGCCCACCTCGACATCGGCGCCTCCGACCTGGCCGACGGGGTCGCGCTGGCCGTGTCGCGCGGCGCCCGCGTGGCGGCGTACCAGCCGCAGGACGACGTCCGGGTGATGATCGACCCGGCCGGACACCCGTTCTGCCTGTTCCAGCTGCCGTCCTGACCGATCGAACGAGGGCCCCGTCCGCGGGTCAGGCCACCGCGACGCCCAGGGCCGCCATCAGCGCCTCGACCCGGCGCCGGAGCTCGTCGCGGGTCGGCCGCACCACCTCGAGCGGCTGCCCGGCGGGGTCGTCGAGCTTCCAGTCCTCGTAGCGCTTGCCGGGGTAGAACGGGCAGGCGTCGCCGCAGCCCATCGTGACCACGGCGTCGGACTCGACGACGGCCTCGTCGCTGAGCAGCGTGGGGACGGCGGCGGTGATGTCGATGCCGACCTCGGCCATCGCCGCCACCGCCATCGGGTTGAGCGAGTCGCCCGGAGCGGACCCGGCCGACAGCACGCGCACCCGGTCACCCCCGAGGTGGCGCAGCCAGCCGGCGGCCATCTGGGAGCGGCCCGCGTTGTGGACGCAGACGAAGAGGACGGTGGGGATGGTCACGAGGTCTCCTGAGGGGTTGCATGGGGGAAGCGGTCTCGAAGCGCCAGGCTGACGTAGACCAGCCCGACCAGCACCGGCACCTCGATCAACGGACCGACGACGCCGGCGAGCGCCTGGCCCGACGCCACGCCGAACGTCGCGATTGCCACCGCGATGGCCAGCTCGAAGTTGTTGCCGGCGGCGGTGAAGGCCAGCGTGGTGGTGCGCTCGTAGCTCATCCCGAGCGCCCGCCCCAGCAGGTAGCCCCCACCCCACATCAGCGCGAAGTAGGCCAGCAGCGGCAGGGCGATCCGGGCCACGTCCCACGGCCGGCTGGTGATCTGGTCGCCCTGGAGCGCGAAGAGGATCACGATCGTGAACAGCAGCCCGATCAGCGCCCACGGCCCCACCCGGTGGAGGAACACCGACTCATACCACTCCCGGCCACGCCAGCGCTCGCCGTACGTCCGGGAGAGGAAGCCGAGCAGCAACGGGATGCCGAGGAAGATCAGCACCGAGCGCGCGATCTCCCACGCGGAGACGTCGAGGTGGGCGGTGTCGAGGCCGAGCCAGCCCGGCAGCACCTCGAGGTAGAACCAACCGAGCGCGCCGAAGGCGATCACCTGGAACAGCGAGTTGAGCGCCACGAGCACCGCGGCCGCCTCGCGGTCACCGCAGGCCAGGTCGTTCCAGATGATGACCATGGCGATGCAGCGGGCCAGGCCGACGATGATCAGCCCGGTGCGGTACGCCGGCAGGTCGGGGAGCATCAGCCAGGCCAGCGTGAACATCAGCGCGGGGCCGACCAGCCAGTTGAGGACGAGCGAGGCCACCAGCATCCGCCGGTCGCCGGTCACCGTGTCGAGCCGGTCGTAGCGGACCTTGGCGAGGACGGGGTACATCATCACCAGCAGGCCGACCGCGATCGGCAGCGAGACGCCGCCGATCTCGACAGCGCTCAGTGCGTCGTCGAGCCCCGGGACCAGGCGCCCGACCAGCAGGCCGAGCACCATCGCCGCCCCGATCCAGACGGGGAGCAGCCGGTCGAGCGCGCCCAGACGCTGGGCGACCGGCGACTCCTGGGTGGCGGTCATCGCGCGGATCCGAGCAGTGCGGCGAGGTCGCCGAGCATCTCGGCCCGGACGCGGTAGTGGACCCACACCCCGCGCTTGGAGCGGTCCAGCAGGCCGGCCTCGTGGAGCACCTTGAGGTGGTGGCTGATGGTGGGCTGGGAGAGGTCGAAGGCGTCGTTCAGGTCGCAGACGCAGGCCTCCCCGCCCTCATGGCTGGCGATCAGGGAGACCAGCCGCAACCGGACCGGGTCGCCCAGCGCCTTGAACACAGGGGCCAGCCGATCGGACTGGTCGTCGGTCAGCGGCTCGGCGGTCAACGAGGAGCAGCACTCCGAGACCGGCGCGAGCAGGGGCAGAGACTTAGACATACATCAATATTGACAGACGTCGATGTTCGTGTCACGCTCGGGGTCAGACATAGACATTCATCGATATCTAGGAGCGCCCCATGTCCCGTCTCCAGCTGGCTCTCAACGTCGACGACCTCGAGGCCGCCACCGCGTTCTACTCGCGGCTCTTCGGCGCCGAGCCCGCCAAGCGCCGCCCCGGCTACGTCAACTTCGCGATCGCCGAGCCGCCCCTCAAGCTGGTGCTGTTCGAGAACGCCGGCCAGGGCGGCACGATCAACCACCTCGGCGTCGAGGTCGCCGACGTCGACGCGGTGAGCGACTGGGCAGCGCGGGTCGGCACCCAGCTCGTCACCAGCGAGCAGGCCGAGTCGACCTGCTGCTACGCGCGGCAGGAGAAGTTCTGGGTCGAGGACACCCCCGACGACCTCGAGTGGGAGGTCTATGCCGTGCTCGCGGACTCCGCCACGTTCGCCGGCGAGGACGAGGCCGCTGCGAGCGCCTGCTGCGCGGACTCCGACTCCGAGGCGGCCGCGCCGGCGCAGGTGTGCTGCGCCGGCTGACGGCGTACGACGTCTACGACGCCTCGCCGCACCGTCCGCGACGCCTCGCCGTCAGGCGAGGGTGAGGAAGAGCTTCTCCATCCGCTTCACGTCGACGCTGGACTCCTCGGCCGACGGGTTGGCCAGGCAGTGCTGCATGCCGGAGGCGACCACGGCGAAACCCGCCCGGTCCAGCGCCTTCGAGACCGCGGCGAGCTGGGTGACGACCGCCTCGCAGTCGCGCCCCTCCTCGAGCATCCTGATCACGCCACCGAGCTGGCCCTGGGCCCGCTTGATCCGGTTGATGACGTGGTTCATCTCCTCGGGGTCGAGCTCCATCATTCCTCCTCGGTGGTGGGTGGGGTGGCCGGCGGGCGCCGGCCCGGGGACGCGGGGTCACTGCTGGGCGGCGGCGGCTTCCTTGCGGGCGGCCTCGATGTCGAGCGCGCGCACCGCGGAGATCAGCTCGTCGAGCGCCGATGCGGGCAGTGCGCCCGGCTGCGCGAACACCAGCGAGCCGTCCTTGAACGCCATCAGCGTCGGGATCGAGCTGATGCCGGCGGCCGCGGACAGTGCGCGCTCGGCCTCGGTGTCGACCGAGCCGAAGACGATGTCGCTGTTGGCCTCGGAGGCCTTCTCGTAGATCGGCGCGAACATCTTGCAGGGACCGCACCACGACGCCCAGAAGTCGACGAGAACGATCTCGTTGTCCTTGATGGTCGCCTCGAAGTTGTCCTGCCCGAGGGTGGTGGTGGCCATGGCCTGCCTTTCGTCGTTGCTGAGTTTGAAGGATACCCCAGGGGGTGTTACCGTTGCGAACACAAGATACCCCCCAGGGTATTCCTAGGCCAAACTTTCCGGCCGCCACCTCCACCCACCCAGGCCCGACAGGCCCCAGCCCGACAGGAGAGACCCTGCCGATGTGGAACATCGACATCGAGACCCTCGCCGCCGCTCCCAGCGACGCCGTCATCATCGACGTCCGTGAGTCGATGGAGTTCGCGCGCGGTCACGTCCCCGGTGCCGTCCCCCTGCCGATGAGCCAGCTGGCCGCCCGGCTCGGGGAGCTCGACCGGTCGCGCCGCACCTTCGTCATCTGCGCGACCGGCAACCGCAGCGGCGCGATGACCGACCTGCTGCGTGCGCGCGGCTTCGACGCCTGGAACGTCGCCGGCGGCACCGCCGCCTGGGTACGCTCGGGACGTCCCCTGGATGCCGGGATGCCCTCCCGCGCCGCCTGATCCGACCGCTTCACACCTTCACACCGCTTCACCACACCTCGACACCCTTCAGGAGACACCATGTGCCACCCCGTCCCGTGCCGTAAGTGCGGCAAGACGACCTGGTCCGGCTGCGGCATGCACGTCCAGCAGGTCATGGCGAACGTGCCCAAGAACAACCGCTGCGAGGGCCACGCCAACGAGCCCTCCTCGGGCGGCTTCTTCTCGCGCCTCACCGGCCGCGGCTGAGCCGCGTCACACCCCTCACCGGCCCGGTCAGCCCCCGCTGACCGGGCCGAGTGCTGCCCGGGGTTCCGCGGCCGCCGTCCGGCGATACGGTGAGACTGCCGGGCGACACCGCGGTCGGGCCGGCCGTGAAGGGAGTGCCATGCGGGCGCTGGTCAAGACGCGGCCCGGCCCGGGCCTGGAGCTGCTCGACGTCCCGGAGCCGGCGCCCGGTCCCCACGACGTCAAGATCCGGGTGCAGCGCGCCGGACTGTGCGGCACCGACCTGCACCTCTACGAATGGGACGACTGGGCCGCCGAGACCGTGCGCCCACCCCTCGTCGTGGGGCATGAGTTCTGCGGTGAGGTGGTCGAGGTCGGCGCCGATGTCGGGCACGTGCAGGTCGGCCAGCTCGTCTCCGGCGAGGGCCACCTCGTCTGCGGCCACTGCCGCAACTGCCGTGCCGGCCGCCGGCACCTGTGCATCAACACCGTCGGCATCGGCGTCAACCGCGACGGGGCGTTCGCCGACTACGTCGTCATCCCGGGGAGCAACGTCTGGGTCCAGCCGCCCGACCTCGACCCCGAGCTGGGCGCGCTCTTCGACCCGTTCGGCAACGCCACGCACACCGCGCTCTCCTTCCCGATCGCCGGCGAGGACGTGCTCATCACCGGCGCCGGCCCGATCGGCGTGATGGCCACCGCGATCACCCGCCACGTCGGTGCCCGCTTCGTCGTCGTCACCGACCTGAGCGACGTCCGGCTGGAGCTGGCCCGCGCGGCGGGAGCCGACCTGGCGATCGACACCCGCACGACGTCGCTGCAGGAGGCGATGGCCGAGCTGGGCATGAAGGAGGGCTTCGACATCGGGTTGGAGATGTCCGGCGCACCCGCCGCCGTCTCCGAGATGCTCGGCTCGATGAACCACGGCGGCCGGGTGGCGATGCTCGGGCTCCCCCACGACGACTACGTCATCGACTGGGGACGGGTGATCACCCACATGCTCACCATCAAGGGCATCTACGGCCGCGAGATGTTCGACACCTGGTACGCCATGAGCGCGATGCTGCAGACCTCCGGCCCGATGCGCGACGCGCTGCGCTCGGTGATCACGCACCGCTTCCCCGCCGAGCAGTTCGAGGACGCCTTCGCCGCCATCCGGTCCGGCCGGTGCGGCAAGGTGATCCTGGACTGGACCTGAGACCCGCTGGCCGAGGAGGACGAGATGTACGGCGACACGTTGGCCCGGCTGCGGGCCACCCTCGACGAGATCGAGCAGGCCGGCCTCACCAAGCACGAGCGGCGGCTCACCTCGCCCCAGGCCGCCCACATCAGGGTCGCGGCCGGCGCGACCGGCGGCGACGGCGAGGCGCTGAACTTCTGCGCCAACAACTACCTCGGGCTCGCCGACCACCCCGACGTCGTCGCGGCCGCCCGCGCGGCGCTCGACGAGTGGGGCTTCGGGATGGCCAGCGTGCGCTTCATCTGCGGCACCCAGGAGCTCCACAAGCAGCTCGAGGACGCGCTCAGCGACTTCCTCGGCACCGACGACACCATCCTGTTCTCCTCCTGCTTCGACGCCAACGGTGGCGTGTTCGAGACACTCTTCGGCCCCGACGACGCGGTGATCTCCGACGCGCTCAACCACGCCTCGCTGATCGACGGCATCCGGCTGTCCAAGGCCCAGCGGTTCCGCTACGCCAACGCCGACATGGCCGACCTCGAGGCCCAGCTGCAGGCGGCCTCCGGCGCGCGCAGCCGGTGCATCGTCACCGACGGGGTGTTCTCCATGGACGGCTACCTCGCCCCGCTCGACCGGATCTGCGACCTCGCCGAGCAGTACGACGCCCTGGTGCTCGTCGACGACTCCCACGCCGTCGGCTTCGTCGGCGAGGGCGGCCGCGGGACGCCGGAGCACTTCGGCGTCGCCGACCGGGTCGACATCCTCACCGGCACGCTGGGCAAGGCGCTCGGCGGCGCGTCGGGCGGCTACGTCAGCGGCCGCGCCGAGGTGGTCGAGCTGCTCCGCCAGCGCGCTCGGCCCTACCTCTTCTCCAACGCGGTCGCCCCGACCGTCGCCGCCGGCTCGCTGAAGGCGCTCGAGATCGCCCGCACCTCCGCGGAGGCCCGCGAGACGCTGCGTCGCAACACCGCGCTGTTCCGTGAGCTGATGACCGAGGCGGGCTTCGACCTGCTCCCGGGCGAGCACCCGATCACTCCGGTGATGTTCCCCGGCGACGACGGCGCCCGGGTCGCCGCCGAGGTGGCCGACCGGATGCTCGCCGACGGCGTCTACGTCATCGCCTTCTCCTTCCCCGTCGTCCCGCGCGGGCAGGCCCGCATCCGGGTCCAGCTCTCGGCCGCCCACTCCGAGGCCGACGTACGCCGGTGCGTGGAGGCCTTCGTGGCCGCCCGCCCCTCGTGATCGCTTGCTGCAGATGACCCCGGCCCACGGCGGGTCGCGGGGCCGGGTGCAGCAAACGATCGGGGACGGCTGACAGGAAACGCACAGGTTCAGCCGAGGGAAGGCCCAGGTGGGTCGCCCAGGATGGTGGTCCAGAAGGGCGACGTGGCCCTTCCCACCGACCAGGAGAACCCCGTGACCGACAAGTCGCAGCCCGTCGACCCCGCTGGGCACGAGCCCGGCGACGACACCGCGCCCGTCTCGAGCGGCTCCCGCTGGGAGCGCACCGACGAACCTGCCGCCGATGCCGTGGAGGGGGCTCCGGTCGCCGAGGGCGACGCCCCCGACCAGCCGATCGACCAGCCGATCGACGAGACGACCGGCGAGCCTGCCCCGCAGCCGATCCCGGCCTACGTCGGCCCGGCCGGCCCCGACGCCGGCGGCCTCGAGGCCGACGGCCCGTCCCCCTGGGCCCGTCGCCTCGGCCTGGCCGGTGCGGCCGCCGCACTGGTCGCGGTCGGTGGCGTCGGCGGCTTCGCCATCGGCCACGCGACCGCCGGCAACAACGGACGCGACGGCTTCACGCCCACCTCCTTCCAGGTCGACCGCAACGGCGACCAGCACGGGTTCGGCGAGGGCGGCGGGATCGGCGACGGCGACCACGACCACGACGGCTTCGGCCCGCGCCGCCCGGCGGCGGGCCGGGCGGGGACCAGTTCGGCGGCGGTGACCAGTTCGGCGGTGGCGACCAGTCCGGCGGCACCGACTCCGGCAACGACACCGGCTCCACCACGTGACGGCGGTCCTGTCCTCCCCGACGGCCGGGCTGGGCGCACGGAGCCGGGCGACGTACCCCCGTGCGCGCCGCGACGCCGGCGTCCGGCTCGGCGCGTTCAGCCTGCTCTGGCTGAGCCTGCTGCTCGTCACCTACTGGTGGGTCGCCGACCGGGGAGTGCAGGACCTCGCCACCTGGGCAGGCGGCCTGACCTCGATCGGCCGCCTCACCGGCCTGGTCGCGTCGGTGCTGCTGCTCGCGCAGGTGCTGCTGATGGCCCGGCTGCCGGTCCTCGAGCAGGCCTTCGGGCAGGACCGGCTCGCCCGCCAGCACCGGCTGGTCGGGTTCACGTCGTTCAACCTGATGCTCGCCCACGTCGTGCTGATCACCTGGGGGTACGCCGCCGGGTCGCTGCTGGACACCCCCTCGACGCTGTGGACGCTGACCGTCGACTACCCCGGCATGCTGCTGGCGGTCGCCGGCACCGGATTCCTCGTGCTGGTCGTGGCGACCAGCATCAAGGCAGCGCGCCGCAAGCTGCGCTACGAGTCGTGGCACCTGCTCCACCTCTACGCCTACCTCGGCGTCGGGCTGGCGCTGCCGCACCAGCTCTGGACCGGCCAGGAGTTCCTGACCTCGCGCGGTGCCACGGTGTTCTGGTGGACCGCCTGGGCGAGCGCAGCCGCGGCCATCGTCGTCTTCCGCGTGGCGCTGCCGTTGTGGCGCAGTGCCCGCCACGGGTTGCGCGTCACCTCGGTCCGCGACGAGGGCGACGGTGTGGTCTCGGTCTACCTCACCGGCCGCCGCCTCGACCGACTCCGGGCCGAGGCGGGTCAGTTCTTCCAGTGGCGGTTCCTCGGACCGGGCTGGACCCGCGCCCACCCCTACTCCCTGTCCGCTGCCCCCGACGGTCGCTCGCTGCGGATCAGCGTCAAGTCGCTCGGCGACGGCAGCGCCGCCCTCGCCTCGCTGCGCCCCGGCACCCGTGCGCTGGTCGAGGGTCCCTACGGGCGGCTGTCCCCACGCGCCCGGAGCCGACGCAAGGTCGCCCTGATCGGCGCCGGCGTCGGCATCACGCCGCTGCGTGCGCTGGCCGAGGGACTGGCCTACGCCCCGGGCGACGCGGTCGTGCTCTACCGCTTCCGCGACCGGCCCCTGTTCGAGCGGGAGTTCCACGTGCTCGCTCGCGAGCGGGGGCTCCAGGTGCTCTGGCTGCCCGGCCGACGCCGGTCCCCCACGTCGTGGCTCGGCGCCAACGCCGGCCGGGTCGACGACGCGACGGCGCTCGGGCATTGGGTGCCCGACCTCGCCGAGCGCGACGTCTACGTCTGCGGACCCGACGCCTGGGCAGACGACGTACGCCGCAGCGCGCTGGCGCTCGGCCTGCCCCCCGAACGCTTCCACGTCGAGAGCTTCGGCTGGTGACTGTCATGAAGGAGACACCGTGACCCCCGGAACCCGCCTCGTGACCGGGCTTCTGAGCACGATCACCGTCGTCGTGCTGTTGTTCGGCTACCACACCTCCACCGCGGGAGCGCTGCAGTCGAGCACCTCGATCCTCGGCTCGCCGCAGGCCGGCACCACCCCACAGACCGACACCGGCACGGGCGGCTCCGGGTCCGGTGACTCGAACGGCTCCGGGGACACCGGCTCCTCGAACGGCTCCGGCTCCTCGAACGGCTCCGGCGACTCGAGCGGCTCCGGCTCCTCGAGCGGCAGCGGCAGCTCCGGCACCGTGACCGGGCCCGAGGTGCAGACCCGGTGGGGCCCGGTCCAGGTCGAGATCACGGTCCAGGACGGCAAGATCACCGACGTCGCGGTGCCGGTCTACCCCTACAACAACCCACGCGACGTGCAGATCAACGACTACGCGCTGCCGATCCTGGTCCAGGAGACGCTCGACCAGCAGAGCGCACAGATCGACATGATCTCGGGGGCCACGGTCACCAGCGTCGGCTACGTCCAGTCGCTCCAGGCGGCGCTCGACGAGGCCGGTCTGTGATCTCCCCCCTCACCGAGCCGACCCGCATCCACCGGCGGGTCGAGCAGCTGATGGGCATGCCGGTCAGCCTCGCGCTGCGCGGCCGGCACGCCCGGGGACCGGCGGCCGAGGCCGCCTGGGCCGAGGTGGTGACCGACCTGCGCTGGGTCGACCGGGTCTTCTCGCTGTGGCGGCCCGACTCCGCCGCCTCCCGGCTGCGCCGCGGTGAGCTCGAGCTCGACGGCTGTCCGCCCGAGATGACCGAGGTCCTCGAGCTCGCCCAGCAGGCCGAGCGCGAGTCGGGCGGCGCCTTCTCGTCGTTCCTGCCCCCCGACGACGGTGACGTGGCCTTCGACCCCACCGGGGTGGTCAAGGGCTGGGCGGTCGAGCGGGCGGCGCGGTTCCTGCACGCCCTCGACGACACCGACTTCTGCCTGTCTGCCGGCGGCGACATGGTCTGCCGGGTGGTCCGCGGCGACTCGCCCGCCTGGCAGGTCGGCATCGAGGACCCGCGCGACCCCCGGCGACTGGTGGCGCGGGTCCCGGTCCGTGACGGCGCGGTCGCGACGTCCGGAGCCGCCCATCGCGGTCCTCACGTCGTCGATGCCCGCACCGGTCGGCCGCCCCTGGGGGTCGGCTCGGTCACGGTGATCGGGCCCTCGCTCACCTGGGCGGACATCGATGCCACCGCGGCCTACGCCCAGGGCCCCGCGGCCGCCGACTGGCTGCGCACCCGCCCGGGCCGGACCGGGCTGGTCGCCTGGGACGACGGCCGCTGCGAGCTGGTCGAGGGGCCGGTCGCCAGCACCTGACGGCGGTCTCCCGGGCGGCGTACGCTCCGGCCATGGAGTACACCGCTGCCCAGCGGGAGCTGCAGGACCGGTTCGACACCCGGCGACTGGCCGACCGGATCAACGACCTGCTCGTCCACGACCACCTCGACACCGACACGGCCGCCTTCATCGAGCGGCAGGACATGATGTTCGTGGCGACGGTGGACGGTGCGGGTCAGCCGACGTGCTCCTACAAGGGTGGGGACCCGGGGTTCGTCCGGGTCCTCGACGAGCACACGCTCGCGTTCCCGTCCTACGACGGCAACGGCATGTTCCTGACGCTCGGCAACACCGTGGAGTCGCAGCAGGTGGGCCTGCTCTTCATCGACTTCGTTGAACCCAGCCGGGTCCGGGTGCACGGGCGGGCGACGGTCAGCGACCACGACCCGTTGCTCGAGGACTGGCCGGGGGCACAGCTGGTGGTCCGGGTCACCGTGACCCAGGCGTTCCCCAACTGCCCGCGCTACCTCCACCGCACGGGCGACCGACAGCGGTCGCCTTTCGTCCCGCGCACCGGAGAGGCTCCCCCGGTGCCGGACTGGAAGCGAGCCGACTGGGCCGTCGACGTCCTGCCGACGGGCGACCCGGCGCTCGACGCTCCTCGGTGAGGTGGCCGCTCAGCCGTTGATCCGGTCGCGCTGCTCGATCAGCGACGCGAGCGGTGCCAGGTCGAACGGCGCGCCCGTCATCACGATCACGTGGTCCGCGCCGGCGTCGAGGTAGCGCTCGACGTCGTGCACGTCGTCGGCGCCGACGCCCACGGTGCGCTCGATCGTCGACGGGTCCCGACCGAGCCTGGCGCACCAGTCGTCGAGGACCGCCGACTTCTGGGCGAAGTGCTCCGGAGGGCCGAAGGTGTTCCACGCCTGAGCGTGCTCGGCCACCAGCCGCAGGGTGACCTTCTCGCCCGAGCCCCCGATCAGGATCGGCAGGTCACCCATCGGCGGCGGGTTGAGCTTGGCGATCCGCGACGTCATCCGCGGCAGGTCGCGGCCGAGCTGACGAAGGCGGTCGGGAGCCGTCCCGAACTCGTAGCCGTACTCGTCGTAGTCGCGCTCGAACCACCCGGCGCCGACGCCGAGATAGGCCCGGCCGCCCGAGAGGTGGTCGACCGTGCGCGCCATGTCGGCGAGGAGCTCGGGGTTGCGATAGCTGTTGCCGGTGACGAGGAGGCCGATCCGAGCGCGGCTGGTGTCGACGGCCATCGCCGACAGCAACGTCCAGCCCTCGAAGTGCGCGGCGTCGGGGTCGCCATAGAGCGGGTAGAAGTGGTCCCAGGTCCAGATCGAGTCGGCGCCCATCTCGTCGGCGGCGCGCCAGGCGCGACGCATCTCGTCGACGGTGGTCGCCTGGGGGTGGAGCTGGATGCCTACGCGGAGAGTCATGTCCCGAACGGTAGCCCCGGCGTCCACGCGGAAAGCGCACGGACCGGCGGTTCCCGACCTAGCCTGTGGCGGTGAGGTCAGCACGCGAGAGACTGGCGGCGACGGGCGCCGTGGGCCTCGTCCTGCTCACCTCCCTGGCGAGCTGCTCCCGGTCGGCAGACGAGGTTCGCGCGCTGATCGAGGGCAGGCCCGGGGTGGGCACGATCAGGATCGACTCCCACCCCACCGGGCTCGAGGGCCTCGAGGGACCGGACGCCCACGACCTGGTGGTCCACATGGACGAGTCGTCCACCGCGGAGCAGGTGGAGGACGTCTTCGCGAGCCTCGACGACGCCATCGACGACGAGGACGTCACCTCGGTCCGCGTCGTGCTGTGCTGCAACGGGGCCACGCTCGCGATCAACCAGGACCAGCACGCCACCCGGGAGATGGTCGACGACCTGCTGGCGGCAGCGCACGACGACCAGGTGCGGGAGTACCTCTTCACCGCGTACGCCGCGGACGATCACGACGTGGAGATCACCCTCGCGCCGGCTCCCTTCTCCGACGTGGTCGCGGCCGCCGACCGCTGGCGCGACACCGAGTCCCTCACGTCCGTGAGCGTGGTCTCCGGCGGCTTCCTGCTGATCCGGGCAGCGGACTACCGCCCGACCGATCGCCGTGAGCGCTTCGTGGAACAGGTGCTGGAGCGCTTCCCGCTCACGGGCGCCGGGGTCACCGGGAGATCCCGCTCCAGCTGTTCGTCGCGCCCGAGGACGCCGCCGCCGTCCGCCGGTACGTCGCCGGGAGGGCTCGCATCTCAGCAACGTCGTGGTGACCACCCGCCGGCCGCCGTGGGGCGGCGGGTAGCCCCGAAATCCACGAGCGCCACCCGCCGGTCATCCGGGACCATGGGCGGGTGGAGCGACCTGAGCCGGTGGAGACCGCGCGGAGACTGGTGCGCGAGCACTTCCCCGAGGCCCGGCAGGCGTGGCTGTCCGGCTCGGTGGTGCTCGGCGGCGCGACGGCGACGTCGGACCTCGACGTGACCGTGCTGCGTGCCGAGGGGGAGCAGGTCTTCCGCGAGTCGATGGTCTTCGCCGGCTGGCCGGTCGAGCTGTTCGTGCACACACCCACCTCCGTCCGGCGCTACGTCGCCAAGGACCTGGCCCGCCGGTCGCCGTCGATGGCGCGGCTCGTCGCGGCCGGCGTACCCCTGCTCGACGGCGACGCCGGCGCAGAGCTGCAGGCGGAGTGCCGAGCGATCCTGGAGGCCGGCCCCCCGGCCCTGACCGACGACGAGCTCGCCTTGGAGCGCTACGGCCTCACCGACCTGCTCGACGACCTGGCGGACGCCGAGCCGGGGCCGATCCTGACGGCCACCGCGGTCGCGACCTGGCGGGTCACCGCCGAGCTGGCGCTCGCCCTCGCCGGCGCCTGGCGCGGCAGCGGCAAGTGGCTGGCCCGCGAGCTCGTCGCCCTCGACGTCCGGACGGGCGGGGACCTCGCCCCCACCCTCGACGACGCCCTGAAGGCCGCCGTGGTGGGCGACGTCGCGCCACTCACCCGGCTCGCCGACGCCGTGCTCGACCGGGTCGGCGGCCGGCTCTGGGACGGCTACCGTGCGGAGGCACCTCCGACCACCGACGAGAGGAAGGGACCGATGGCGGTCAGCCTGCGTGAGATCACCGACGCCAACGCCGAGGCCGTTGCGGCGCTGAGCGTGTCCGAGGCGCAGCAACGCTTCGTCTCCTCGGTGACCGAGTCGCTGGAGGAGGCGGAGGAGCACCCCCAGGACAAGCCCTGGTTCCGGGCCGTCTACGCCGACGAGCGGCCGGTCGGCTTCGTGATGCTGAGCTGGGACGTCGAGCCCCGGCCGCCGGAGATCCACGGCCCGTGGTTCCTGTGGAAGCTGCTCATCGACGAGAGGCACCAGGGGCACGGGTACGGGCGCGACGCGGTGCGTCTGGTCGCCGACCTGGTGCGCGACCAGGGTGGCCGCGAGCTGCTCACCAGCCACGTGGTCGGCGACGGCGGCCCCGCCGGCTTCTACGCCCGCCTGGGATTCGAGCCCACCGGCGAGACCGACCCCGACGGCGAGGTCATCCTGCGCCTCGCACTGTGACCGGCGGCGCCCGCAGGGATGACTCCGCGCCGGGTCGGTGGTCTGATCTGGGCATGGCGACGGTGGACGACGTGCGGGCCCTGGGCAGTGAGCTGGAGCGGTCCTACGAGGTCGTCGTGCGCGGGCGGCTGAAGTTCCGGGTCGGGCAGATCGTCTACGTCGCCTTCGACCTCGACGAGCGGGTGATGGGGTTTGCCTTTCCGAGGGACGAACGGGCCGAGCTGGTGGCGGCGGAGCCGGCGAAGTTCGCCCTCCCGTCGCCGTCGGACATGCGGTTCCACTGGGTGCACGCCCGGCTGCCCGAGCTGGACCCCGACGAGGCCCGCGAGCTGGTGGTCGACGCCTGGCGGATGGTGGTGCCGCAGAAGGTGTCGCGGGCCTATGACCTCACCCACCCCGCTGGTCCCGGGTGACCGGTGCCGATGCCTCGCCAGGCCGGTCAGCCGGAGGCGGGGGCCACCCGATAACGGACGAACGCCGGCACGGCGAGGGCCGCCACGAGGGTGAGGACCACGACCAGCAGCCCGCCACCGGCGGCCGCCACGGTGGTCCCGACGACGACGGCGGCCGAACCGTGGGCCACGTCGGCGATCCGCGGGCCGCCCGCCACCACCACGATGAACACGCCCTGGAGCCGACCGCGCACCTCGTCGGACACCGCCGACTGCAGCATGCTCATCCGGAACGCCGCCGAGGACATGTCGGCCGCACCGCCGAGAACGAGCATCAGCACCGCCAGCGCGAGGAACGGGCCGGCCCGGCCGTCTGCGGCACCGGCGGCCAGACCGAAGCCCACCATCGCCAGGCCCCAGGCGATGATCGCGACCACGACGGCGTACCCCTGCCGCTCGACGCGGGACACCCACCCGGACAGCACACCGCCGAGCACCGCGCCCGCGGGGATCGCGGCGAACAGCAGTGCGAACGCCAGGCCGCCCTCCGACGGGCCGCCGAACGACAGGTGCGCCATCTCGGGGAACAGCGCCCTCGGCATCCCGAAGATCATCGCGATCAGGTCGACCAGGAAGCTCATCAGGAGCACCGGGTGGCCGCGCAGGTAGCGCAGTCCCTCGAGCACCGAGCGCAGCCCCGGGGTCGTGACGACGCCCTGGATCGGCAGCCGCGGCAGCGCCAGGGCCGCACTCAGCGTCGCGAGCAGGGTGACGGTGTCGGCGAGGTAGAGCCAGGCGAAGCCCAGCACCGGGATCAGGGCGCCGCCGATCAGCGGCCCGGCGATCGCCCCTCCCTGGAAGACCGTCATCGACAGCGAGTTGGCCGCGGGCAGTTGGTCGGCCGGCACCAGCCTCGGGATGATCGCGTTGCGGGTCGGGTGGTTGACCGCGAAGAACGCCTGTTGCAGCGCGAACAGCCCGAGCAGCAGCCACGGGTCGCGGTTGCCGAACAGCGCCTGCAGCCAGAACAGCGCCGAGGTCCCGATCAGCCCCAGCGTGGTGACGATCAGCAGCGTACGACGGTCGAAGACGTCGGCGAGCGCCCCGCCCCAGAGCCCGAACACCACCAGCGGCACCAGCCCGAACACCCCGGCCAGACCGACGTACGCCGAGGAGCCGGTGATCGCGTAGAGCTGCGCCGGCACCGCGACGACCGTGAGCTGGGCGCCGACGACGGTGATGATGCTGGCCACCCAGAGCCGACGGAAGGCCGGCTCCCGGAGCGGGCGGGTGTCCGCCAACAGGCTGCGCCACCCGGCCACTGGCGTCGGCCTCCTGCTCGCTCGACGGATGGTGTGCGCGCTCACGCTACGACACCCGACCGACCCGCCCCGTCCCCGGTCACCGCCCGTCCCGCATCATGGGGGGCATGGCTGGACCGACCCCGGAGACCATCGACACCGCAGCGCCGGCCTCCGGCTGGCGTGCGCTGCGCTCCTGGGGCGCGCGCCGCTGGGTGTCGGCCGCCGTGGCCGCGCTCGCCACGCTGCTCGTGATCGGGCTGCCGTCGGACCTGGTGCCCAACCCGGTCTTCGGGCGCCAGATCGAGGCGCCCGCCTGGGCCTGGCCGGTCCTGCTCGTGACGTCGGTGCTCAGCGGTCTGCTGCTGGCGACCTACGTCCGGGAGCCCGCGCGCGACGGCCGGGCCGAGACCGCCGCCGGCGACCCGTTGGCGGACGCGCAGGGGCGGCGGGGGGCGCTGGGTGGGCTGCTCGGCTTCTTCGCGGTCGGCTGCCCGGTGTGCAACAAGGTCGTGGTGCTGGCGCTGGGCTACACCGGGGCGCTGCGCTGGTTCGAGCCGGTGCAGCCCTACCTGGCGGTGGTCGCCGTCGGCCTGCTCGGCTGGGCACTGCGCGCACGGCTGCGCGGGGAGGTCGCCTGCGCGCTCCCCCCGCGCGCCGAGGCCGGCTGAGCAGCTGATCCGGCCGGAAGCGCCCGACCGGTCCCCCGACAGCCCGGACGCTACTCGTGGAGGCCGGCCGGCGTCGCGTGGCAGGCTGGTCGGCACAGCCGTCGGGAGGGAGGGCCAGATGGGTCGGGCGTGCGAGGTCGTCGTCATCGGAGCCGGCCTGGCCGGACTGCGCTGCGCGGCGGAGCTGGAGGACAGCGGCGTCGAGGTGACCGTGCTCGAGGCCTCCGACGGTGTGGGCGGCCGGGTCCGCACCGACCGGGTCGACGACTTCCTCTGCGACCGCGGCTTCCAGCTGCTCAATCCGGCCTACCCCGCGGTGAAGCGCTACGTCGACCTGCCGGCGCTGGGCCTGCAGTCCTTCGAGGCGGGCGTCGCGGTGCGCCGGCCCCAGGGGATGACCGTCCTGGGCGACCCTCGCCGGGCACCTCGGCTGCTGCGGTCGACGCTGACCAGCGGCACCCTCTCACCACGAGAGCTGGCCGGCCTGGCCCGCTTCCTCGGGCCGGCGCTGGTCGACCCGCAGAAGGTGCTGCGTGGCGAGGACGAGCCGCTCGGCGACGCCTTCGACCGGGCCGGCGTGGACGGACCCCTGCGCCACGACGTGCTCGAGCCGTTCCTGGCCGGCGTCCTCGCCGACGCCTCGGGCACGGCGTCGGCCAACCTGGTGCGGATGCTGGCCCGCGCCTTCGTGCTCGGCACCCCGGGGCTGCCCGCCCGAGGCATGCAGGCGCTGTCCGACCAGCTGGCCAGCCGGCTGCGCTCTCCCGTGCTCCTCGGCACCCGGGTGACCGGGCTGCGGTCCGGGCCCGGCGGAGTCGAGGTGCAGACCGAGGGTGACAACTGGTCGGCACGGGCGGTCGTGGTGGCCGTCGGCCCCGACCAGGTGGAGACGCTGCTGCCCGGGCTCGCGCCGCCCAGCCGGGGTCTCGCCACGTGGTGGTTCGCGGCCGCCGAGGCGCCCTTCGACCGCCCGCTGCTCACGCTCGACGCCCGGCGCGAACGCGGTCCGGCCCAGCACGCCGCGGTGGTCAGCCAGGCGGCTCCCAGCTACGCGCCCCAGGGCCGGCACCTGATCGAGGCGACGGTGGTGCTCGACCGGGTTCCGGACGCCGCCGAGGCCGACGTACGCCGGCAGCTCGGGGAGCTCTGGCAGACCGACGCGAGCTCCTGGGACCTGCTCGTCCGCCACGACATCCCGCACGCGCTGCCGTTCCAGCCCGCACCGTTGGTGCCGAGACGACGCCCACAGGTGGGCGAGCACCTGTTCCTTGCCGGCGACCACCGTGACACCGCGTCGATCCAGGGTGCCCTGGTCTCCGGCACGCGCATCGCGCGCGCTGCGGTGGCCGACCTGGGGCTTCGGGTGGCCCACTAGCCTCGGCGGCATGACCGCCGAGACCGCCGCGACCGCCGCTGACCGACTCCGCCAGCTGAGCGTCACTGCCGCCGAGATCTTCTGCGTCGTCGGCACCCTCGTGGGCGTGGGCGTGCTCGGGACCCGCGTCGAGGAGTCCTCCGGAGGAGCGCTCGCCGCCGACGCGACCCGCCTGGCCCCGGCCGGGCCGGCGTTCTCCATCTGGTCGGTGATCTATCTCGGGCTGGCGGCCTACACGGTCTGGCAGTGGATCCCCGCCCAGGCCGCGAGCCCGAGGCTGCGTGCCACCGGGTGGCTCGCCGCCGCGTCGATGATCCTCAACGCCGCCTGGCTGCTGGTGACCCAGCAGGGCTGGATCTGGGCCAGTGTGGCGGTGATCGCACTCCTGGTGGTCTGCCTGGGCGTGCTGGCCCAGCGGCTGGCCGACCACCCGGCCTCCTCGACGGCCGAGCGGGTCGTCGTCGACACGACCTTCGGTCTCTATCTCGGATGGGTCACCGTCGCGACCTGCGCCAACGTCACCGCCGCCCTCGTCGAATCCGGGGTCGACCCGCGTCCCGCCGTCGCCGACACCGCGGCGGTGCTGGTGCTGGCGCTGGCCACGGTGATCCTGGCGGCGGTCGCGCGCCGACTGCGTGGCGACTGGGCCGTGGCCGCTGCCGCCGCCTGGGGGCTTTCCTGGATCGCGGTCGGCCGGCTCACCGGGGAGCCGGCCTCGCTGGCCACCGGTGTCGCCGCGATCCTGGCCGCGGGCATGGTGCTGCTGGCCAACGGGTACCTGGCTCGCAGTGCCGGCCAGCCGGCAACCTGAACCGCCCGCCCGTCGAAGGACCGTCATGAGGATCAGCCGCACCGTCGAGGTCGACACCCCGCTGGAGAAGGTGTTCGCCTATCTCAGCGACTTCACGACCACCACCGAGTGGGACCCCGGCTCGGTGCGGACGGTCCGGGTCTCCGGCGACGGCGGCGTCGGGACGACGTACCACAACACCTCGACGTTCAACGGCCGCGAGACCGAGCTGGTCTACGAGGTCATCGAGCTGGTGCCGCAGGAGAAGTTCGCGCTGCGCGGCGAGAACAAGACCGTGGTCGCGAACGACACCATGGAGTTCGCGTCGACCACGACCGGCGGGTCTCGGGTGACCTACACCGCCGACTTCGACTTCAAGGGTCTGGTGAAGCTGCTCGCACCGCTGCTCGGAGGGGCGTTCAAGAAGCTCGGCGACGAGGCCGAGCGCGGCCTACGTGAGCACCTGAGTGCCCTCTGAGCCGGCCGTGCTCGGCGGTCGACCACCGCCCGCCTGTAGCCCGCGGGAAACACGTCCGTCACACTCCCGCCTTGTGACCGTGACAGCATCCCCCTAGCGTGCAGGGCATGGAACCGGCCGCCGAGCAGACCAGCCTCTTCGAGGGCTACGAGGTCGCGGAGGCGTGGGACGAGATGCTCATGGGGCCAGCCACGCCCCGGACCCCCTACCGGGCGGTGCACCACACGCTGGCGGCGATGACGTCGACCGCGATGAGCGAGCGCGCCGACCAGCTGGCCCGCAACTACCTCGACCAGGGCGTCACCTTCGACTACTCCGGCGAGGAGCACCCGTTCCCGCTCGACGCCGTCCCGCGCGTGCTGTCGGCCCACGAGTGGGAGATCATCGAGGCCGGCGTCGCCCAGCGGGTCACCGCGCTCGAGGCGCTCCTCGACGACATCTACAGCCGCGAGGGCGAGATCCCCCGGGCGGTCCACGAGGGCGTCGTCCCGTGGCGGCTGATCGCCTCGTCGAAGCACTACCACCGTGCCGTGATGGGCATCCGCCCCACCAACGGCGTCCGCGTCCACGTCTCCGGCATCGACCTGATCCGCGACGAGAACGGCACCTTCCGCGTGCTCGAGGACAACGTCCGGGTGCCGTCGGGGGTCAGCTACGTCATCGCCAACCGCCGCGCGATGGCCAACGTGTTCCCCGAGGCGTTCTCGACGATGCGGATCCGCCCCGTGCACGACTACCCGCGGATGCTGCTGCGGGCACTCCGGGCCGCGGCGCCCGACGGCACCAAGGACCCGACCGTCGTGGTGCTCACCCCGGGCGTCTACAACAGTGCCTACTTCGAGCACGCGCTGCTCGCCCGGATGATGGGCGTCGAGCTCGTCGAGGGCCGCGACCTGGTGAGCAGCGGTGGCCAGGTGCGGATGCGCACCACCAAGGGCGACCGGCCGGTCGACGTGATCTATCGCCGTGTCGACGACGACTTCCTCGACCCCGTGCACTTCCGCGGCGACTCGGTGCTCGGCGTGGCGGGCCTGGTCTCGGCAGTGCGTGCCGGACGGGTGACCCTGGCCAACGCGGTGGGCAACGGCGTCGCCGACGACAAGCTGATCTACTCCTACCTGCCCGACCTGGTGCGGTTCTACCTCGACGAGGACCCGATCCTGCCCAACGTCGACACCTACCGCTGCAACGAGCCGCAGGCGCTCGCGCACGTCCTCGGCCACCTCGACGAGATGGTGGTCAAGCCGGTCGACGGCTCGGGTGGCAAGGGTCTGGTCGTCGGCTCGGCGGCTGACGGCGCCACCCTCGACCGCTTGCGGGCCCAGCTGCAGGAGGATCCCCGCGGCTGGATCGCCCAGCCGGTCGTCCAGCTCTCCACGGTGCCGACCCTGATCGACGGCCGCCTCCGGGCACGGCACGTGGACCTGAGGCCGTTCGCGGTCAACGACGGCGACCGGATCCAGGTGCTTCCGGGTGGGCTCACCCGGGTGGCGCTTCTCGAGGGTCAGCTGGTGGTGAACTCCAGCCAGGGCGGCGGCTCCAAGGACACCTGGGTGCTGTCGGCACACGGCCGGCCGCTCACCCGCGCGCACGCCGCCTCGGAGCCCGAGACCCGCGAGGTCGTGGTGATGACCGCACCCACCTCCTCCCCCGAGGACGCGATGCGCTCCCAGCAGCAACAGCAGCAGCAGACCGGACGGCTGTCGCCGCCCGACCTCGCGCGCACCCCCGACGAGGGGAGCGACGGATGCTGAGCCGGATCGCCGAGTCGTTGTTCTGGATCGGCCGCTACGTCGAGCGCGCCGACGGCACCGCCCGCATCGTCGACGTACTCCGGCTGCAGCTCCTGGAGGACCCCGGCACCGACGAGGAGGCCGCGGCAGGCACCGTGCTGTCGGTGATCATGGGCATGCAGACCCCCGAGGGCGTCGGCATGGCCGAGGTGGGGTCGCAGCTGGTCTTCAACCGCACCAACTCCAGCTCGATCGCCGGTTCCTGGCTGGCCGCCCGGGAGAACGCCCGCCGCGCCAGGGAGACGCTGTCCACCGAGCTGTGGGAGGCGATCAACACGACCTGGCACCGCTGGAACAGCATGGGGCGGCACGCCGTCACCGAGCGGCACCTCTCCTGGGTGCGCGAGCGGGCGGCGTTGGTCAGCGGCATCGCCGACTCCACGATGAGCCACGACGACGCCTGGGAGTTCCTGGTGCTCGGGCGGTCACTCGAGCGTGCCGACATGACCGCGCGGCTGGTGGCCAACGGCGGGCTGCCTCAGGGCGGCCCCTCGTGGACCACGGTGCTGAGCAGCTGCGGCGCCCAGCAGGCGTTCATGCGCAGCCACCGCGGGTTGCTCAGTGACGAGATGGCGGCGCTCTTCCTGGTGCTCGACCGGGAGTTCCCCCGCTCGGTGATCTTCGCGCTGGCCCAGGCCGAACGCCGGCTGATGAAGCTCTCCCCCGAGGCCGAGCGGATCGGCGTCTCCGACGAGGCCAGGCGGCAGCTCGGCCGGATCCGCACGTCGCTCGAGTACCGCGCCCCGGAGGAGATCCTCGCCGACCTGCCCGGCCAGATGCTGCGGGTCATGGAGGCGGTGATGGCCTCCGCGCAGAGCATCGCGGAGCGCTACTTCCAGGCCGGGCCCACGCCGGTGTGGACCGAGGAGCTGGTGTGACCGTGCGCCGCTACCGGATCGTGCACACCACCGAGCTGCTCTACCCCACGCCGGTGCGTGCCTCCCACAACGAGCTGCGGATGACCCCGCTCAACGAGCCGGGGCAGACCACGCTGGAGAACCGCATCCGGGTCCGGCCGATGACCTGGAGCCACGTCTACCGCGACCACTGGGGCACCCACGTCACCGCCATGGAGTCGCTCGCGGCCCACGACCGCCTCGACATCGAGGCGACCAGCACCGTCGAGCGGTCCGCCCCCGAGGAGCCCGCGGAGCCCACGTCCTGGTCGGCCCTGCGCAACGACGACGTGCAGGACCGCAGCTTCGAGTGGCTGATGCCGACTCCGCGGACCGCCGCCGGCCCCGGCCTCGCCGAGCTCGCCGAGGAGGTGCGCGCGCTGGCCACGCCGCGCGCCGCGGCGTACACGCTGGGCGAGAAGATCCACGACGCGATGACCTACGAGCACGGCGTCACCGGCGTGCACAGCAGTGGCGAGGAGGCCTGGCACGAACGCCGCGGCGTCTGTCAGGACTTCGCGCACATCGCGCTCGGTGCCCTGCGCGCGCTGGGGATTCCCGCGCGCTACGTCAGCGGCTACCTCGCCCCCACGCGCAACGGGAGCGTCGGCGACACCTCCACCGGCGAGAGCCACGCGTGGGTCGAGTTCTGGGACGGCGGCTGGCTGGCGATCGACCCGACCAACCAGACCCAGGTCGGTGTCGACCACATCGTGGTGGCCCGCGGTCGCGACTACGAGGACGTGCCGCCGTTCAAGGGTGTCTACTCCGGCTCGGCCACCGCGTCCTTGCAGGTCGAGGTGCGCTTCACCCGGCTGACCTGAGGAGCCGGACCTCACTCAGTCGTCGAGCTCGTCGCCGCCGGCCCGATCGGCGGACTTGGTGACGATGTGGTCGCGGTCGTCGTCGGTCTCGTCGTCGGCGGGCTCGGCGGCGTCGATCACCGCGGCGTACGCCGGGGTGCGCTTGGCCGCCTTGACGCCCGCCGAGATGGAGTGCCACAGCCGGCCCTCGCCCAGCTCGTCGAGGAAGCCGGACCGCTCCAGCACCACCCTGACGTTGCCGAAGATCCGCACCAGGAACAGGTCGCGGCCCTGCCCGCGCAGCTCGGCCAGCAGCGAGCTGAGGCTGTCGACGGTGGTCGCGTCCATCTGGTTGCTGGCCTCGAGGTCCAGCACCACCACCCCGGTCTCGGGATGGTGGTCGAGGTGCCGGCGGATCCGTCGGAACACCGGGTCGGCGTTGGCCCAGAAGATCGGCCCGTCGGGTCGCAGCACCAGGACCCCGGGCACCGGCTCGCGGTCCTCGTCGTGGGCGATGGCGCCCCAGGCGGCCTTCTCGTGGGGAACCTTGCCCATCCGGTCGATCTGGACCTGGGACGAACGGTAGACAAGGCCGAGCAGCGACTGCCCGACCGCCAGCAGCAGACCGTTGAGCGGCCCCAGTGCGAGCACGCCGCCGAACGCGACCAGGGCGGAGATGAAGTCGTTGCGCCGCAACCGCTTGAACCGGACGAACTCCGCCGGCTGCACCAGCCCCCAGACGGCGTGCACCACCACGGCGGACAGCACCGCCCGCGGCAGCGGCTCCAGCAGCCCCGCCGCCAGCACGAGCACCAGCACCACGACGAGGGCGGCCGCCACCCCGCTCAGCTGCGAACGGGCGCCGGCGCGGGCGTTGGCGGCCGTCTTGGACAGGCTGCCTCCGACGGCCATCCCTCCGAAGAGGCCGGCGGCCAGGTCGGCCACGCCGTTGGCGACCAGCTCCCGGTCGTCTCGGAGCCGGTCCTCGGCCACCCGGAAGGTCCGGGCCGCGGCCAGCCCCTCGGCGAGCCCGACCGCCGCGATCGCCAGACCGCCGGTGACCAGCCCGCTGAGCTGGCCCAGGGCGTCGTCCATCCCCCACCACGGCCAGCTGGGCGCGGGCAGGCCGGTCGGCACCGTGCCCACCACCGGAACGGCGCGGCCGGCCAGGTCGAGGACCTGGGAGAGCACGATGCCGCCGACCAGCACGACCAGCGCCCACGGCGCCCGCGGCAGCCACCGGCCACCGGCGAACAGCACAGCCAGCGCGCAGGCGGACAGCAGCACGACCAGACCCTGGGTCTGGTCGAGGTCGAGCACCAGCGCCCGGACCCGGTCGAGGACGGCCCCCTGGGGTGGGTCCAGCCCGAGCAGTGCCGGCAGCTCCCCCAGCACGATCAGCACCACCAGCCCGGACACGAAGCCGGTGACGATGGGCTGGCTGAGGAAGCGCGCCATCCAGCCGACCTCGAGCAGGCCGGCGGCCACCAGGGTCACGCCCGCCAGCACCGCCAGCGCGGAGGTGAGCAGCACCGCCTGCTCCGGGTCGCCGCCGGACAGCTGGCGGACCAGGGAGCCCGACAGCACCGACACGGTGGAGATCGGCCCCATGAACAGCAGTCGCGACGAGCCGAAGACGGCGTACGCGAGCAGCGCGGGGGGCAGGGTGTAGAGCCCCACCTGGACCGGTACGCCGGCCACGGCGGCGTAGCCCAACGACTGGGGCACGGCCAGGGCCGCCACCAGCAGGCCGGCGGCCAGGTCGGGAAGCGCATCGGCCGGCCGATAGCTGCGTACGCGGTCTCGCCACCCGGCGGCCGCGGCCTGGAGACCGGTCACGGCCTCATTGTCGCCCTCCCGGGCGGGTCGGCGACAGGCCCGAGAACGTATGTAGCCCCGACCGGCTCTCGGGTACCGGTCGGGGCTACGAGAAGAACAGTAGCACCGCGCTCCAACCCCGCAGCGGTTTCTCACATGATGGAGTCCAAATGTCTAGCCGGGGTCGGCCGGTCCGTGGTTGACGCGTCATCAGGTGAAGCAGGCGGAGCCACCGAGACATGGTGAGCCACCAACCCCGGGGACCCCTCAGGGGTCGACCCCGAGGCGGGGCAGCCGGGTCGTCGTTAGGGTCACTCCCATGGGGGACCACGCACCGGACGGCGAGCCGCCGCCTCCCGAGGTCGAGCCGGCCGGCCGCGTCATCACCACCGACGGGCTCACCAAGGACTACGGCGCGGTGCTCGCCCTCGACAGCCTCGACATCGTGGTCGGTGAGGGAGTGACCGGACTGGTCGGCGCCAACGGGGCCGGCAAGTCGACGCTGATCAAGATCCTGCTCGGGCTGCTCGCGCCGACCCGGGGCAGGGCCACGGTGCTGGGACTCGACATCGCACAGCACGGCGAGGCGATCCGCCGCCAGGTCGGCTACATGCCCGAGCACGAGTGCCTGCCGCCCGACGTCAGCGCGAGCGACTTCGTCAACCACCTGGCCCAGATGTCCGGGCTGCCCCGTGCGGCCGCTCGCGAGCGCACCGCCGACGTCCTCCGCCACGTCGGGCTCGCCGAGGAGCGCTACCGACCGATGGGCGGCTACTCCACCGGCATGAAGCAACGGGCCAAGCTGGCCCAGGCGCTGGTCCACGACCCGAGGCTGGTGTTCCTCGACGAGCCCACCAACGGACTCGATCCGGCGGCGCGCGACGACATGCTCGAGCTGGTGCAGCGCATCGGCCACGACTTCGGCATCGCGGTGCTGGTGACCTCCCACCTGCTGGGCGAGCTCGAGCGGGTGAGCGACCACGTGGTGATCCTCGACAGCGGCCGGCTGCTGCGGTCGTCGGCCACCACCGAGTTCCTGGACTCCACCGGCACCCTCCTCATCGAGGTGGTGGGTGAGACCGGCACCCAGGACCGGATGGGTCAGGCCCTCGCGGCCGCCGGGCTCCCGTGCTGGCCGCAGGGACACCTGATCGCCGTGGACACCACCCGCGCCACGACCGATCGCGACGTGCACGACGTCATCCGCGACACCGCCTGCGACCTGGGGGTCGGGCTGGCCCGGCTGCAGGCCGACCACCGGCGGATCGAGGACGTCTTCCGGGAAGGAGGCGACCATGTCCTCCCCACGTCCTGAGGCTGCCGGCGGGGCGCGCCGGGGCGTCATCCACGACCTCGGCTACCGGCCCTACGACGGTGCGCGGCGCGGCGAGTGGCGCATCGCGTGGTCGATGTTCCTGACCGGGCTGCGCAACGCCTACGGGCTCGGGCGGTCCGGCAAGTCCAAGATCCTGCCGTTCCTGCTGCTGGGCTTCTATCTCATCCCCACGATCGGGATCGTGGTCGCGATGGTGCTCTTCGGCCAGACCGACCTCTTCGCCTCCTACCCCTCGCTGCCCGGCACCACCACGCTGCTCAGCGTGTTCGCCGCCGCCCAGGCACCCATCCTCTTCTCCCACGACCTCCGCTACGGCTCGATCGTGCTTTACCTCGCGCGGCCGCTGCGCGCCTCGGCGTACGCCGCCACCCGGTGGCTGTCGCTGGTCGCGGCGCTGATGGTCTTCCTGCTGACACCGATGCTGGTGCTCTACGTCGGTTCGCTGCTCTCCGGCCAGGGGGTCCTCGGCGAGACCGGCGACCTGCTGGCGGCGGTGGGTCTCGGGCTGCTGCTGGCCGGCATGGTGGCCAGTGTCGCCGGGCTCATCAGCGCCTGGTCGACCCGGCGCGGGTTCGCCGTCGTGGCCACCATCGCGGTGCTGCTGCTCGGCGACGGGATCATCCAGGCCGTGCAGGCGATCGCTCGCGAGCAGGGCGTGGCTCGGGTCGGCGAGGTCGCCGGCCTGTTGTCCCCGTTCCGGCTGCACGCTGGACTGGTGGACGCCTGGCAGGACACCGGAGGCAGCATCGCGCCGCCCGACTCCGTCGTCGCGCAGGCCGTCTACGTCGGGGCCGGGCTGCTGGTCGTGCTCGGGGGACTGGGCCTGCTGGTCTGGCGCTACCGGAGGGTGGCCGGTCGATGACGAGGCAGAGCCGATGAGCGTGCTCCAGGTGACCCGCGCGTCGCGCTGGTACGGCAACGTCGTGGCCGTCAACGACATCACCATGACCATCGGCCCGGGTGTCACCGGGCTGCTCGGACCCAACGGCGCCGGCAAGTCCACGCTGATCGCGATGATGTCGGGCTTCCTGCCGCCCTCGTCCGGCAGCGTGACGCTGGACGACCGGCCCCTGTGGCGCAACCGCGAGGTCTACCGCGCCATCGGCCTGGTCCCGGAGCGGGAGATCTCCTTCGACTACCTCACCGGCCGCCAGTTCGTGGTGGCCAACGCCGAGCTGCACGGGCTCGCCGACCCGGGCGCGGCCGCCGCCCGCGCCATCGAGACCGTCGACCAGACCGAGGCGGCCGACCGGAGGATCGCGACCTACTCCAAGGGCATGCGACAGCGGATCAAGCTCGCCTCGGCCCTGGTGCACGACCCCGCCGTGCTGCTGCTCGACGAGCCCTTCAACGGCGTCGACCCGCGACAGCGGCTGCATCTGATGGAGCTGCTGCGACGGATGGGCACCGAAGGGCGCACCGTCCTCTTCAGCTCGCACATCCTCGAGGAGGTCGAGCAGCTCGCCCGCCACATCGAGGTCGTCGTGTCCGGCCGGCACGCGGCGTCCGGCGACTTCGGGGCGATCCGGAGGCTGATGACCGACCGGCCCGACCGCTACGTCGTCAGGAGCAGCGACGACCGCGGGCTCGCCGCGCGGCTGATCGCCGAGCCGTCCGTGCTCGGGGTGGCGTTGCGGCCGCGGGGCGGGCTCGACATCGAGGTCGGCGACCTGGGCGACTTCGCCCACCGGCTGCCGGCGCTCGCACGCGCTGGCGGCATCCGGCTGACCGAGGTGCTACCGACCGACGAGTCGCTGGAGAGCGTCTTCTCCTACCTCGTGTCCGGGTCCGGCCAGCGAGGGGAACGGTGACGCGATGAACGCCACGATCATCCGGCTCGCGCTGCAGGCGCTCCTGGGACGACGCCGCTTCTGGCTGCTGCTGCTGATGCCGCTGGTGATGATCGCGCTCGCCGTGGTGGTGCGGACGCTGGCCGGCGAGGGTGCGGGCTACGAGGAGATCCTGGTCGGCCTCGGGCTCGGCCTGGTGCTGCCGCTGGTCGCGCTGCTCACCACCTCCTCGGCCCTCGGTCCGGAGATGGACGACGGCTCGATCGTCTACCTGTTGGCCAAGCCGGTCAGCCGACACGCGATCGCGGCGAGCAAGTACGCCGTCGCGCTGCTCGCGACACTGGGCTTCGGTGTGCTGCCGCTGCTCGTCGCCGGGTTCGTGCTCGACGCCTCACGGGGTGGCGCGACGGTGGCGTGGTTCGTGGGCGGCGTGCTCGCCGCGGCGGCGTACTGCGGGCTCTTCCTGGCCGTCTCGGCCGTCACCAAGCACGCCGTGGTCGTCGGCCTGCTGTTCCTGCTGGTGTGGGAGGGGCTGCTCGGCAACCTGCTGTCCGGCGTGCGCTGGCTGAGCATCGGCAACTGGGCCGGCAGCCTCGCCGACTCGCTCAGCGACCGGGCGGTGATCCACACCGACGGCGTCGGGGCGGCATACGCCCTGGTCGCGACCGCCGTGGTGGTGCTCGGTGGCGTCTGGTTCGCCGGTGACCGGCTGCGGTCGTTCTCGTTGCGCGGAGACACCTGAGGGTGTGTTGCTTCACCATGGGATGTCGGCGAAGGCGCGCTTCCCACGACGAACTCACCGTGTGAAGCGAAGGTTCGACCACTGAACATGGTGAAACAACCAACCCCAGCCCCCACCCACCACGTCGGGATCGACCTGGCGTGGGGGGAGCGCAACCCCACGGGCCTGGCGGTGCTCGACCCCGACGGGCGACTGGTGCACCTCAGCAGGGTGCAGACCGACGACGAGATCGTCGCCGCCCTCCAGCCGTACGCCGGCCCGCTGGTCGCCGCGATCGACGCCCCGCTCGTGGTCGCGAACCCGACCGGCAAGCGCGGCGCCGAGCGGGCGCTCGACCGAGACTTCGCGCGCTTCGAGGCGGCCACGCACTCCTCCAACACGGCCAAGCCGTGGTTCGTCCCGGAGCCGCGCGGAGCACGGCTGGCCCGCCTCCTCGGGCTCTCGCTGGCCGACCCCGCGGCGCCCCGCCGGGCGCTCGAGGTCTACCCGCACGCCGCCACCGTGGCGCTGTTCGGGCTCTCGCGCACCCTGAAGTACAAGGCCAAGTCCGGGCGCACCGTCGAGTCGATGCGCGCCGAGCTGCTTCGGCTCACCGCACTGCTCGGGAGCCTGCACGCCGCCGACCCGCCGCTGCGCCTCGGCCCCGCGTGGCACGACCACGTGGCCGGCATCGCCGCCGCCACCCGCAAGAGCGAGCTGCGCCGGGCGGAGGACCCCGTCGACGCGGTCGTCTGTGCCTACGTCGCGGCCTACGCCGACCGCCGGCCCGCCGACGTCACGACCTACGCCGATGACACCGGCGCGGCCATCGTCACCCCGTCGCTCCCCTCCCACGGCGCCCTGCCGGCCACCTGAACCCGACGCCCGAACCGGACGCCTGATCCGGACGCCTGATCCGGACGCCCGAACCGGACACAGCGCGGCCCCCGACCCGGACCGAGTCGGGGGCCGCAGGGGCCGGTCAGCGTCGCACGGTGAGCGTGTCCACGCCGCGGCGGACCTGCTTCTTCACCTCGGCCACCTGGGCGGCGTACCTGCCGTCGGTCTTGTCATCGACGGTGGCGCCCGCCTTGTCGAGCCAGCGGTCCAGGTCGTCGCGGTGCTCCTGGGCGTAGTCGGTGATCGCGTCGAGGACCGCGACCATCGCCTGCTCGGCCGCGCGCGCGGCGGCGGTGAGTCGGCGGTCGAGCTCGAGCTCGTCGAGCTTCTGCCTGAGGGTGTCGGTGAGGTTGGTGTCGGTCATGGCGGGTTCCCCCTGGTGTGTTGCTGCGCCGGAGATCCGGCGTCATTCGGTCCAACAACCCGGCGGCCCGGCGGCATCCGGACCTGCCGTGTGGCCCGCGTCACGCGACCGGGGGCGCCCCCGCCCGCCTCCGTGGGCGAGCGCCGTGCCGGTGGCAGACTCGAGCGTGGGACGGCCCGCTGCCGGTCCCGACCGGACTCGCCGCGGGTCCGCCCGAGGAGGAGACAGATGCGCACGACCCCGAGCCGAGCGAGGCGCCACACCACCGCGATGGCCGTGGTGACGGTGGCCGCCCTGACGATGGTGGCGGGGTGCGGCGACGAGCAGCCCACGGCCACCGAGCCGAGCGCCTCGGCCACCTCCGCCTCGACGTCGCCCAGCCCCGACGCCTCGCCGAGCCAGAGCGCCAGCGAGACGAGCATCGGGTCCACCCCGGTCGAGGTCTACTACGTCGTCGACACCCGAGCCGGCCTGCGGCTGGCCCGCGAGCAGCGTGAGGTCCCGGCCGACGACCCGACCGCCGGCGGCATCGCGGCGATGATCGCCGGCGCCGACGACCCCGACTACACCACCACCTGGAACCGGGCCACCCAGGTGCTCGGCGTGACCCAGGAGGGCCGGACGGTCACCGTCGACCTGTCCGCCGACGCGCGGACGGCCGACGTCGGGTCCGAGGGTGCCGCGCTGATGGTCCAGCAGCTCGTCTACACCGCGACCCAGGGCGACCCGAAGGCCCGCGTGCAGCTGCTGATCGAGGGCCAGCCGGCCGGCGACCTGTGGGGCACCGTCTCCTGGACCGGGCCGGTGCGCCGGGCCGACCCGCTCGACGTGCGGCAGCTGGTGCAGATCGACACGCCGACCGAGGGCGCGACCGTGTCCTCCCCGGTCACCGTCAGCGGCGACGCGGCGGCGTTCGAGGCGACGGTGCCGTGGCGGGTGCTCGACGACCGGGGCAAGGTCGTCCAGAAGGGTTTCACCAACGCCGCGGAGGCGTTCACCTTCTCGCCCTACTCCTTCACCGTCGAGCTCGACCCCGGCACCTACACGATCGAGGTGCGGGAGGACGACCCGTCGGGCGGCGAGGGCGGCAAGCCCACGGTCGACACCCGCAGCGTCACGGTGTCCTGAGCCAGCGCCGGACCGACCCGGTCATCGCCAGCGCCACCAGCCCGACCGCGACCAGGCCGTAGGTCGGCTGGAGGAACGACGTCTCGTCCAGGTAGGCGTACTCCAGCCCGATCCAGACCCCCTGGCCGACGCCGAGCAGCAGCAGGGCCAGCCACGACCAGTGCCGGCCGCTGCGGGCCTCCAGCCACCGCATACAGGACCAGCGCGGCCGGCGGGCCACGCCGTACGCCGTCACCAGCGATCCGAGTCCGAAGCCGACGAACAGCGTGAGCCCGGGCGCCAGATAGCCGTGGACGAGTGGCACGCCGTCGAGGAGCTCGGCCGGGAACATGCGGCTGCCGAAGACCAGCATCAACGCCCCCGAGGGCAACGCGGTGACGCCGAGGAGGCTCAGCAGGACCACCGCGGCCGTCACCGACCCCGGTGGTCGGATCCGCGTCGTCGGAGCAGCAGACATCGGAGGCGCCATGTCTCACCGTGTACGCCGCTGCCGGGGTCCGCCGCCAGGACGGCGGTCACTGCCCGGAGGTGGCCTCGGCCATCCTCGCGCCCGCCACGGGGTGAGCGACGTCACGATCGCGCCGAGACCCACGCCCTTCCTCGCACGCTCGGCCGGGCGTAGACAGGGAGGGGAGGGCGGAGGTTCCATGAGCATCCAGATCGTCGTCGAGTCCCTGTTCGGCAACAGCGACGCGGTGGCCGCCGCGATCGCGGACGGCGCCCGGGCGACCGGTGCGAGTGTGGGGGTCACACCGGTCGCCGCCGCGCCACCCGAGCTCGGGCCCGAGGTCGGCCTCCTGGTCCTCGGCGGCCCCACCCACGCGTTCTCGATGACCAGGCCGTCGACCCGGGCGGAGGCGCACGGCAAGTACGGCGCCCCCGGCCAGGCCGAGCCCGGCATCCGCGAGTGGATCGACCGGGCCGTCCCCCGGCCGGACCTGCCGGTGGTCACCTTCGACACCCGGGTCCAGGTCAAGCTGGTCCCCGGCTCCGCCGCCAAGTCCGCGGCGTCGAGCCTGCGACACCACGGCTTCGGCCGGGCCCACCGCGGCAAGACCTTCTTCGTGCTCGGTGTCGAAGGTCCGCTCGCCGAGGGTGAGGCGGAGCGCGCCCGCGCCTGGGGAGCCGAGCTCGCCGCGCTCGACCAACCCGCTGGTGCTCCCGCCGACTGACCCGACTCAGCCGGCCGGCTCGGCCACGACCTCGGCGATCCGCTCCAGCGTGCGCGTCATGTTGTCGCGGGTCATCGACCCCATCGCCAGCCGGACCGGCAGCCGCGAGGGCAGTTTCTCCGTGGACAGGTCCCAGGTCTCGCGCACCCGGGTGCCACCGTCGACCGGCTCCAGCTCATAGCGCCAGGTCCGCCCGGTGAACAGGTGCGACAGCGGGCCGGCCGCCAGCGTCCGCCAGGCGATCAGCCGGTTCTCCTCGAACTCCGTCACCACGTTGCGGGTCGAGTAGGCGACACCGAGCCTCATGTCCATCCCGAACCGATCGCCCAGCTGCAGTCGCCGCGCGCCGCTGCGGGCCGCTTGGACACTGCCCGAGCCGTCGATCCGCAGATGGCCCGCCGGGTCCGCGAGCAGCGCGAAGATCGACTCGGGGGGAGCCGGGATGACACGTTCGACGCTGATCCGCTGCCACGACATGGCGCGGACGCTACCAGCGGGTGTCCGTGGGGTCCGCGTCGTGACCGACCCCAGAGTCGCCTTCTCCGCCCGGCTAGCGTGGCCGACATGACCACCGCACCGACGTACCGGCTCAACGACGGCCACACCCTCCCGCAGGTGGGGCTCGGCACCTACGCGCTGCGGGGCGAGGACGGGGTCGGCGCGATGGTGGCCGCGCTGGAGACCGGCTACCGCCTGCTCGACACCGCCGTGAACTACGAGAACGAGACCGAGGTGGGCGAGGCGCTGCGGCGGTCGGGGCTGGCCCGCGAGGAGGTCCGGATCACCTCGAAGATCCCGGGGCGTCACCATGGTCACGACGACGCCATCGCGTCGACGGAGGCGTCGCTGGAGCGGCTGGGCCTCGACTATCTCGACCTGCACCTGATCCACTGGCCCAACCCCGGGCGCGGCCGCTTCACCGAGGCCTGGGCCGCACTGGTCGAGCTTCGCGAGCGCGGGCTGGTCCGCTCCATCGGCGTCTCGAACTTCACCGAGGCTCATCTGCAGCGGATCATCGACGACTCCGGGGTGACCCCGGCCGTCAACCAGATCGAGCTGCACCCGCTGTTCCCCCAGGCGGAGATGCGCGCCGTCCACGAGCGACTCGGCATCCGCACCGAGTCGTGGAGCCCCTTGGGCAAGCGTCAGGCACAGTACGCCGCCGAGCCGGTGCGGGCCGCGGCCGCCCGGCTCGGGCTGTCGCCCGCGCAGGTGATCCTGCGCTGGCACCTGCAGCTGGGGGCGCTCCCGATCCCGAAGTCGGGCGACCCGAGCCGGCAGGCAGAGAATCTCGCCGTCTTCGGCGTCGAGCTGACCGACGACGAGGTCGCCGCCATCAGTGCGCTCGGCCGCCCCGACGGGCGGCTCTTCGGTGGCGACCCGGACACCCACGAGGAGATGTAGCTATCGGGCCGTCATCCGGTGGTTGTCGTCCCAGGCCCGGGCGATGAGCTCGGCCAGCACGTCCCGGTCGACGTCGGAGAGCCGCTTGAGGTAGAGGCAGCCCTGGCCGGTGGTGTGCGGTCCGAGCCGATCGAGCAGGTCGGCGTGGGAGCCGTAGAGGGTCAGGCCGTAGAGCGTCAGCGCGGCCTTGCGCGGCGCCAGGCCCACGGCGAACCACGGCCGCTCCTTGCCTCCGGACCCGGGATAGGTCACGTCGCCGAAGCCGACGATCGAGGCTCCCCACAGACGGGGCTCCGCGCCGGTCACCTCGCGCATCAGCGCGGCGACCTGCTGGGCGTCGGCCCGTCGCGCGGGGTCGTCCACCGCGTCCAGGAACGCCTGCGGGTCACCGCCGGTGGGCTGGGTGATCCGGTCGCCCGATCCGGTGGCCATCGCCCTCACCTTTCGGAAAACAGAAAAATTCGACCAATGATGTGGTAAATCGCGTCACGACCGCCCTCGGGCGCCGTCTCTCCCGAGAGACACACCGCGCGGGTCGCCGACCAGACGTCCGCCGCGGGCCGGGTCACCGGCCCTTCATGGGGAGGATAGACGTGACGGATCGACCTCTGTCGAGCGTGACCGCGGCACCGCCCGCCGCCCACCCGCGCCCGCGGCACGTCACCGGCTCTCCCCCACCGCCCTCCTAGGCGACCCGCAGACCCCCGCGGGCGGGCCGGGCCCCACCCCTTGGCCCGTCCGCGGGCTCACACCCCGCCGGGCGCCGCACCCTCCGGCGGATCACCGGGCGTCCTTCACCTAGGGTGGAGCCATGGCTGTCGAGTCGACCATGGTCCCCCTGGGCACGCCGCTGCCGTCGTTCTCCCTGCCCGACCTCGCCGGCGACCTGGTCAGCAGCGCGTCGCTGGCCGGGCGTCCGTTGCTCGTCGCGTTCCTGTGCAACCACTGCCCCTACGTCAAGCATGTGGAGGAGCAGCTGGGGCAGGTGCTGGCGGCCTACCCGGACCTTCAGGTGGTCGGGATCTGCAGCAACGACGCGACGGAGTACCCCGACGACGACGCCGAGCACCTCGCCGCCCAGGCGACCCGGGCAGGCTGGACCTTCCCCTACCTGGTCGACGAGAGCCAGGAGGTCGGGCGCGCCTTCCGCGCCGCCTGCACCCCCGACTTCTTCTTGTACGACGCCTCGGGCGGGCTGGCCTACCGCGGCGCGATGGACGGCTCGACACCCGGCAACGGCCTACCCGTCACCGGCGAGCTGCTCGACGACGCGATCGGCAAGGTGCTGTCCGACCAGCCGGTGCCCGAGCCGCACCGGCCGAGCATGGGCTGCTCGATCAAGTGGCGGGCCTGACTGCCTCTCCCGGTCAGGTCCAGCTGCTGGTGGGCTGCAGCACGGCCTCCGCGAGTGCCTGCGTGCGCCAGGTGGTGACCTCCCAGTAGCCCGGGTCGGCGATCATCGCGGCGAACGCCTGCACCGAGGGATAGCGCACCAGTAGCACGGCGTCCCAGCTCTGGCCGTCCTCGGCGACGAGGGCGTCGTGCCCGTCTCCGGCGTACACCACCTCGGCGCCGTGCTTGGCCAGGAAGGGCGCCGCTTCCCGGGCGTACCGTGCGTAGAGCTCCGCTCCGCCCGGCACGAACCGCAGCAGGTTGAGCATCACGATCGGGCCCTCGGGAGCGCTGTCGAGGAAGCGCTGGAGGTCCTCACGGGTGGGGTCGACCGCCATGGCGCGAGTCTGTCACGAGACGGCCGACCGGCCGCTGGGCGTCCTCAGAACCGGTGGCTGGAGATGTTGATGGTGCCGCAGCCGGCGACCGGGACCTCCTCGTCGGTGAGTCCGTCGACCAGGTGCCATCCCGTCGCCCGGCACACCAGCCCCGTCGGGTGGACGGTGCGCGGCGCCGGGTCGCGGGCGCCGATCCGGACGACCTGGCGCCTGCGGACCGCGGCGGCCAGGGCCGGCACGCGCTCGTCGGAATCGGGCGGCTCGGGCTCCAGGCGGAAGCGCGCCGTGGCCTGCCGCACCATCCTCCGCCTGCTGTCCGGAAGCGACTCCACGATCTTGGTGCGGGCACGCGCGGCGGCACTCTCGAGCCCCAGCGCGACGAGCTCGGGCGTCGGCCGGCCGAGCAGCACCCCCAGCGCCTCCGCCTCGTCGGCGGCGAGCCCGGTCAGCCGGGTCCGGTAGTTGAAGCCGAGCTCGATGCCGCCGCCCCGCCCGGGTCGGACCACCATCGGCAGGCCCGCCTCGGCGAGCGCGTCGACGTCGCGCAGGATCGTGCGCTTGCTGACCTCGAGCTCCTCGGCCAGCTGCTGGGCCGTCATCCGGCCGCGGTTCTGCACGAGCAGCAGCATCAGCAGCAGTCGTGACGCGCGCATGGCGATCCTCCTCCGGGTGGGTCGCCGGCCTCCGGACGTGCCCAGCAAAGATGACACTAGATGTCATCGTAGGGCTGCTACCTTCCCCGCCGGAAGGGAGCATGCGATGAGGTTCTACGAGGTACGCCGCCAGATCGCGGCCCCGCCCTCGTCGGTCTGGGCAACGCTGACCGACGCCCGCGCTGGTCGCGGGGGGCACCGGGGTCGCCCGGATCGACGGGGAGATCTCGCCCGGGGCGACGTTCACGATCTTCTCCGAGGCCGTGCCCGGGCGGGGCTTCGCGACGCGCGTGGCCGCCATGGAGGAGCCGACGCGGATGGTCTGGGAGGGCGGGATGCCGGCGGGGCTCTTCCGGGGGGTGCGCACCTTCGGGCTCACCGCCCGGGACGGCGGCACCGACTTCCTCATGCGCGAGGAGTTCACCGGCCTGCTGCTGCCGCTGATCTGGCGGACCATGCCCGACCTGCAGCCCTCGTTCGACGCGTTCGCCGACGGGCTGGCCCGCACGAGTGAGGAGGCACGATGAGCCAGGTGACCTACGGCGACGGCACCCCGGACGACCCGTGGCTGCTCGAGACGCCGCCCGGCAGCTCGACGTACACCGCGTGGCGTGACGAGACGCTCGACCCACCCGCGCTGGTGGTGCAGGTCGGCACGACGCGGTTGTCCTACCAGCTGCGCGCGCTCGACGACCTGCGCGCGATGCTGCAGGCGCACGGCGACTGGATGCCGCTGGGCAACGCCGACGAGGGCAAGCCCGTCAAGGACGGCACCGTCGAGGCGTGGGCGCGCGACCCGGGCAACCCGGTGGGCGGCTACTACGGCCTGCGCAAGGGCTATCGCGGTCGGTTCGCCAACTACGTCACGCCGGTGCTGGAGCTGCTGGGCTGGGCGGAGCTGGAGCACCAGCCGCGAAACAACCGGGTGCGCGCGACCTGAGGGCCGCTATCCCCCGGCTCCCGGCGCCGGGAGCGTGGCGATGACCGCCGCGGCCAGGGCGGGCACCCCCTCGTCGTCGACGGTGGGGCTGAAGCCCATCCGCACGACGACCAGGTCGTAGGACGGCACCACCACGATCCACTGACCGTCGTGCCCCTCGGCGAAGTAGGTGTCCTCGGGCAGCTCCGGATGGACCAGCGTGCCGTCGGGCCGGCGGTTGACCCACCAGCCGGCGCCGTAGCCGTCCTCCTCGGTCGTGACGTCGATCGCCGTGGTGGTCGTCGCCATCCAGTCGTCGGGCAGCAGCTGCTGACCGTTCCACTCGCCGTTCTGCAGCGCGAACTGGCCCAGCGCCGCCCAGTCGCGCGGGGTCGCCCAGCCGTAGGAGCTGCACACCGGCGTGCCCGAGGCGTCCGGCTCCACCACGAACGAGCTCAGCCCGAGCGGGGCGAAGAGCTGCTGGCGGGGCAGGTCGGCGCCCTCGCCGGTCTTCTCGGCGAGGATGTCGCACAGCAGCGTGGTGCTGCCGCTGGAGTACTGCTGGTAGGTGCCGGGGTCGTGGGCGGCCGGCTGGGAGGCGACGTAGCCACCCATGTCGGGCTCGAGGTAGAGCATCCGGGTGATCGGGGTGCCCAGCGCGTAGGTCTCGTCCCAGGCCAGCCCGCTGGTCATCCGGAGCAGCTCCTCGACGGTGATGTCGGCCCGCCGGTCGGTCCACTCAGGCCTCAGGTGGTCGTCGTCGAGGGTGACCACGCCCTCCTGCACGAGCCTGCCGACCAGCAGGGACGTCACGCTCTTGGTCATCGACCAGCCGAGCTGCGGGGTGTCGGCGTCGAAGCCGTCGGCGTAGCGCTCGGCGACCAGGTCCCCGTCGTGGACGACCAGCACCGCGCGTGTGCCGAGGTCCGCCTTGTCGTCCGCCGCCAGGTCGTCGCCGAACGCCGTCGCGATCGCCGCATCGAGCGCCGGGTCGGCGGTGGGTGGCGTCGCGGCGGTGAACGGGTTGCCGGTGGCGTCGACCGGCGTCGGCGGCGGGAGATCCGGCGCGGCGTCGGCGAGCGTGCAGCCGTAGCCCTCGGTCGGGTAGGCCTTCTGGGCGGCCAGCCCACCGACCAGCATCCCCTTGGTGGCGCCGTCGTCGGTCTGCTTGGTGCGCAGCACCGGCACCAGCGGGTTGGGCGGCAGGTCGTCCTCGGGGTCGTCGCGCCCGGCGATGTGCTCCACCGCGCAGGCGTTGTGGGCGGCGTACCCGGTGCCGGTGAGCAGCAGCGGCCGTTCGTACCAGTAGCCCCCGACGGCCGCCACCACGACGAGCACGAGCAGGCCCAGCAGGATCCGACGGAGGAGGCGCATGGCTGGAGGCTACTGGTGCGTACGACGCGAGTCGGGGATGTCTACTGGTGCGTACGACGCGCCTCGTGCTTCGTACGCACCAGTAGACATCCCCCCACCGGCCAGCCCCGGCGGTCAGGCCTGCCGATGAGGCCCGACGATCAGCCCAGCAGCCAGCGGAGCAGGAACCACAACGCCAGCAGGCCGATGACGAGCCCGGCGACCAGCGGCACCACGGCGAGCACGAACGCGGCCAGCACATAGCCGAGCGTCGGCGCGGCGCGCTCGGGATGCTCATCGAGGTCGCGCTCCAGGAGCCGCAGGTTCTTCCGGTTGGCGCGGTGGGCGACGTCGATCAGGTCGCCGACGCCCGGAACCAGGCCCAACAGCGCGTCGACGAGGAGGTTCCAGCCCATCCGGGCGAGCACCGGGACCCGCACCCGCAGCCGCACGGCGTCGTAGACGATCACGCCGGACAGCGACGAGCCGACGATGTCGCCGATCCCGGGGATCAGGCCGATCAGGGCGTCGAGACCGACGCCGACCTCGGTGCCGGGCACGGTCACCAGGTCGTCCATGAGCCGGGCCAGGCGGCGGCTCAGCGCCAGATCGGCGCCGGCCGCCGCCGGGGACGACTCACCGCGACCGCGTACCTGCCCATGGCCCGGCGGCGGGCGGTCGGGGACCTCGTGGTGAGGCGGCTGGGCCATGGGGCTCCTCGGAGTTTTCCGTGGGCTGGGAGACGTGCCGGGCTCCCAGCATGCCCCACGGACTCAGGCGCTCCAGAGCACGCCGTCCCCCATCTGGTCGGCCAGCGCGTAGACACCACGCAGGTCGTCCCTGTGGTCCAGCAGTCTCAGCAACCCTGAGCATGCCTGTTGACGAGGTTCTCCCGCGCCACAAGCAGCTGATCCAGCTGGATGTCGATGTCGGTGGTCATCCGGTCTTTCCCCCTTGTCTCTGCCACGGTGGTGGAGCCGACCAGACGAGCGTGACGCCGGAAGATGTGCGGCGGATTGACGTGCTGTTACGAATTCGTCAACTGTGCGGGGGGCTCGACGGCGAGGTGCGCCACACGGAGACGTGCTTCCCGCTCTCGGAGGTGTACGCCGACCGGTCCCAGTCGGCCCACCGCTCGGCGAGGGTCATCCCCGCCAGCCGCGCCATCAGGTCCATCTCCGCGGGCCAGGCGTAGCGATGCCGCGACTCCCCGCGCCGATAGCTCCCGTCGGGCTCCAGGGAGAAGTGGTGGGAGGTGAGCAGCTGGGTCGCCACGTCCACGGTGTCGATCCCGACGTGCTCGGCCGAGACGTGGAACGGCGCGGCGTCCTGACCGGGCGGCAGCTGCCGCAGCGGCGGCACGAAGCACTCGACCACGAAGGCGCCGCCGGGTCGCAGGTGCCGGGCGGCGTTGGCGAAGCAGGCCACCTGGGCGTCCTGGGTGAGCAGGTTGGTGATCGTGTTGTAGACGAGGTAGACCACGGAGAACTCGCCGGGCACCCGCGCGGTCGCCATGTCGCCGACCACGACCGGCAGCGCCGCCTCGTCGAGCTTGGCCCGCAGCTGCGCCACCATCGGCTCGGACAGCTCGATGCCGCTGACCGGCACGCCGCGCGCATGCAGCGCGACGCCCACCCGGCCGGTGCCGATCGCGAGCTCGAGGGCGGCCCCACCGTCGGCCAGCCGCTCGAGCAGGTCGAGCACCGGATCGAGCACCTCGGGAGCGAACATCTCGGCGTCGTCGGCGTCGTAGCGCTCGGCGAGGTCGGCGCCCCACAGGTCGGCGTACTCGGGGATGTCCACGACCCCGACCCTGCCGCCGTCGACGCCGCCGGTCGAGCGAATTTTCGGCCTCGGCACAGGGGCCGCTCAGCCAGGGACGGCAGGATAAGCCCGTGGAGACCCCGACCGCGCCGCTGACCCGTGCGCTGATCTGGGTCGAGATCGCCCTGGTCCTGGGGGTCTCGCTGGGGCGCTCCGGGGTCTACGCCGTGGTCAACATCGTCGCCAGCCTGACCGCTCCTGAGCCGCTGTCGTCACAGACCGCGGTGATGAACGCCAGCCTGGCACCCGACCGGCCCTGGCTCGACCTGACCTACCAGCTGCTGCGGATCTTCTTCGCCGTCGTGCCGGTGGCGCTGGCGGGCTACCTGCTGGTCCGCTCCGGCACCACGCTGCGCTCGGTGTGGTGGGGCGACCGCGCGCTGGTCGCCGACTCCGCCCGGGGCGCCGCGATCGCCGCGGCCGTGGGATCGGTCGGGGTGGCCTTCTATCTGCTCGCGCATGCGTCGGGGATCAACCTCACCGTCGTCCCGGAGGCGCTGCCCGACGTCTGGTGGCGCTATCCCGTGCTCGTGCTGGCGGCGTTGGAGAACGCCGTGCTCGAGGAGTTCGTGGTGCTCGGCTTCGTGCTGGTGCGGCTGCGCCAGGCGGGCTGGGGCGACGCCGCGGCGATCGGCGGGGCGGCGGTGCTGCGCGGCAGCTATCACCTCTACCAGGGGTTCGGCGGCTTCCTGGGCAACGCTGCGATGGGGCTGCTCTTCGGCTGGCTCTACCGCCGCTGGGGCCGGGTCACGCCGTTCGTGGTCGCCCACACGCTGCTCGACGTCGGCGCGTTCGTCGGGTACGCCGTCCTCGCCGGCCACGTCTCCTGGCTGCCCGGCTGAGCTCTGCGCTGCCCCCTGGGGCTGAGGGGGCGTGTGTCCGCGTTTGAGGGGGTCGTGTGTCCCAGCCGTCGTACTCCCCGCGGGGCCACCCACACAACCCCACCCCGCCGCCGGTCGTGTGTCCCAGCCGTCGTAGTCCCCGCGGGCCCAGACACACAACCCCACCCCGCCGCCGGTCGTGTGCCAGCCGTCGCAACCCCCACAGGGCCCACCCACACAACCCCACCCGTATGATGCGTGTGCCCCAGCCGTCGTACTCCCCACGGGGCCAGACACACAACCCCCCACCGGGAGAGCACCCGGGCCAGCGACGACCAGGAGCGACGACCAGGATCAGCGTCGGCGCGCCGCCCGCCGCTCCCGCAGCCGCGCCAGCGCCTCCTCGTCGAGGCGGGCCGCCTCCTCGGGGGCCGGCGCCGAGCCGCCATGGGCGGCGGGGACCCACCAGGCGCCGCGCTCGAGCGGGTAGTCGGCCAGCACCTCGGCGAGCATCGCGCTCATCGCCTCCCGCAGCCGGTCGGTGACCTCGAAGGGGTGCCCGTGGGTGGGCACCGGCGGGCCGACCCGGATCGTCACCGGCGTCCGGAAGCGGAGGTACCGACGGCCGTCGACGGTCAGCACCCGGTGCCCGCCGAAGTGCACCACCGGGATCAGCGGGGCGCCGGTCGCCTGTGCCATCGCGGCGGCGCCGCGGGCCAGCGGCTTGACCTCGAACGACCGCGAGATGGTGCCCTCGGCGAAGACGCCGACGGCCTCACCCCCGCGCAGCCGCTCCTCGGCCTCGTAGAGCGCGCCCGCCGCCGCCTCGCGGTCGACGGGCACGTGCTTCATCCGCCGCATCAGCCAGCCGAGGACCGGGCCCTCGAACACGTCGCTCTTGCCGAGGAAGCGGACGAACCGGCGGCGCCGGCGACCGAGCAGGCCCACGAAGGCGAAGTCGAGATAGCCGATGTGGTTGGCCGCGAGGACCACGGCCCCGGAGCGCGGCAGGTGGTGCTCACCGACGATGGTGATCCGCATCAGCAGCGCGGCGAACAGGGCCCGCAACCCGGCCGTCGCGGTGCGATAGGTGAGCTCCATCGAGGTCAGCGATGGGGAGGCGGGGGAAGGTCGACGTTGATCGTCGGAGCGCCCGTGCCGGCCCGCGCGATCACCGCGAGCGACACCTCGTCGGTCGGGTTGGACTCACGATGCACCGTGAACGCCGGCACCTCGAGGTAGTCGCCGGCGCTCGCGTCGACGAAGCCCTCGACTCCCTCGCACTCCAGGCGGAGCACGCCGCGGACGACGTACAGGCTGGTGACGTTGGTGTCGTGGTGGTGCCATCCGGAGACGGCGCCGGGCTGGGTGAGGACCTGGCCGGCCCACAGGCCGGGGGCCTGGAACGCCAGCCGGCGACGCATCCCGGGTGTCGGGTCGGCCTCGGCGAGCTCCTCGGCTCGGATCAGACGCACGGGCGGGTTCATGGGCCGACCCTAGCCCCGGAAACGGCGTGCCGGGATGAGTACGCGTGCGGCACACTCGCCTCGGAGGTGGGGCCGATGGTGACCAGCCTGCCGGCGTTCTGCCTGGCCGTGGTGGTGGTGTCGATGACGCCGGGGCCGGCGTTCGCGCTGATCGTGCGGCGCACCGCGCTGCGCGGGCTCCGCTACGGCCTGGCCATCGTCGTGGGGCTGGAGATCGGCCTCTACGCCTGGGCGCTGGCGGTCGCCTCGGGCTTCGCGGTCGTGGCGGCGTCCGAGGCGGGCTATCTCGTGCTCAAGGTGGTCGGCTGTGTCGTGCTGGGCTGGCTGGCCTGGCGCTCCCTGCGGGGCTGGTGGACCGAGCGGCGGCATCCCTCACCTCCGCCCGGCGCGGAGGAGACCGGTACGCCGCCCGCCGGGCCTGGACTCGGCTGGGCCGTCGGCGAGGGCCTGGTCACCCAGCTCGCCAACCCGAAGGCCGCGGTGTTCCTGCTGGCGCTCTATCCGCAGTTCGTGCCGGCCGACCGACCGCTGTTCGCGACCACGGCCGTCCTGGGGCTGCTGCAGGTCGCCCTCGAGCTGGTTCTCTACGGCGCCCTCGCGCTGGCCGTGTCACGGGCGCACCTGTGGTTCCGCGGCTCGGTCGTGCGCCGCCGGATGGAGGCCGTCACCGGCACCGTGCTGGCCGGGCTGGGCGTGCGGCTGGCGCTCAGCAGCCGCTGAGCGCCCTCCGGGTCGGCCCGCACGCGGTCACGCGGGTCGCCAGCCGGGGTCGCGACCCTGCCAGGCCACCAGCCGGTCGTAGGCAGCGGCGTCGGCGCCGGTCTCGACGACCGGTCCGAACGGGACGCCCTCGGGACGCGCCCGCGGGAGGTAGCCCTGCGCGATCGGCAGCACCGCGGCGGCCAGCGACTCGTCGAGCCCCGCGGTGCGTCCTGTCGCCACGGCCAGGTCCCACGCGTGGGTGCTCAGCTCGACGGCCCAGGAGCCGATCG